>JAILLY010000035.1 GCA_024692905.1 Lachnospiraceae bacterium
ATATGATATTATAAAAGGGAATGTTGCGAAAACGATTTCATTGTCGGTTTTATCGCATTTAGCGACACTTTTAAGCAGTAAACCTGAGGGGTATAAGATGCCTAAGTATATTCAGATGCTGTCAAGCACGTGGAACAGCGAGTATTTGACTGCATTGGTCAACGGAATAGGCCGCAGGCTTGAGAATGAAGATATATGCCTTCACATCTTCAATGCCTACGATGACATAATCGAGAAAAACTTTTATATCCTTGACAGAGAAATATTCTCGCTCCCGAGCCCGGATAATTATGCCGGTATGATCGCCGTTTTCAACAGCGTGGATGCGACAAGGGCGATCTCGGAATACGTGAACCGTTTCAAACAGTCAGGCAAGCCGGTCCTTACCATAGACCAGCATGTTGACGACATTCCTTTCTTCGGGATAGACAATTACCAGTCGATGTACGACATTGTCGAGCATATGGTTACCTACCACAAGTGCCGCACCTTAAATTATGTGGGCGGTCCGGCAACGAACGAGGAAAACCAGCTTAGATACAAGGCGTATATTGACTGTCTTACCGCACACGACATACCGATCGATTACAACCGTATCAGGCATTACCGCTTCCTTATAGAGGACGGGATCCAGGCTTACAGGGATTTTCGCGCATTAGGGCTTCATCTTCCCGATGCCGTGATCTGCGCGAACGACCACATGGCATACGGATACTGCAGCGAAGCGGCAAGGGACGGATATGAGTGTCCCGAGGATTTCAGGCTGACCGGATTTGACAATGTCAGCATCGGCCAGGACTTTATCCCTTCGATCACTTCGATAAACAGAAGCTGGACCAAGCTCGGATACGATGCGGCGGACGGCCTCATAAACATGATAAAGAGCGGCAGGCTCGTATATGAACACTTTACTAACGGACGTGTTGTCACGAACGAAAGCTGCGGCTGCGGGATGAGCACGAGGAACTTAAGGATGGATTACCTTAAGATCCTTACCTCGGCAAGAAAACGGCAGGATGATGCCGCAAGGTTTGACACCGCAAGGAAGATCCTTTTGTCCACTCCCGGGCTCCGCGAATTCCGCCAGTCGATATTCCGGACGGTCAAGACACTCGGGATACCGTCCTATGCGCTGTGCCTTAATGAGGATTTCTTCAATACGGACAGCTTTGATGCCACGGAACCGTTCTCAAGGATAATGAAAGCCTGCATGGAGGATTCCACGGAGGATATCGATACAACGGTATCGCTCCTGCCGTCTGCCTTCAGCTCATATGAAAAAAAGATGTATATATTCGCTGCGGTGCATTTCGATTCCCAGACCTTCGGCTACTGTGTCATGCCGTTTGATTCCGGGTTCATCGCAACAGGCGGCCACCGAAGCCTTATGGATAACATCTCCCTTTCATTGGTTAACATAAAACAGCGTGTTGCGCTCGACACGATGAACGAGCAGCTGCGCGACCTTTATGTAAGGGATGCACTGACCGGGCTTTATAACCGTTTCGGATATACCGAATTCCTGCCGACCCTTTACGAAGGCGGCAACAGCCGGATATTCGTGATGTGTATGGATCTTGATAACTTAAAAAGGATAAACGATACCTACGGGCACAGTTACGGTGACAAGGCTATAAGGGCACTTGCGGATGCGATCCTTGCCAACTTTGACGAGGCGGATATAAAGGTGCGTATGGGCGGGGATGAGTTTACCGTGATCGGGAACTATCTGTCCGATGCAATGCTCGACAAACAGCAGGAGAATATACGGGATTACTTAATGGAATTCATCCGCGCGAATGACTTTCCCATGCCTATAGAAGCTTCGATCGCCTATGCGAGCGGAAATGATATAACCGATGATCAAAAACTGGAAGAATTAACACATGAAGCAGACAAGCGGATGTATGAGGTCAAGCAGGCACATCACTCCCGCCAGTCTTCTCTTTCCTGATGCGTTTAAGTATCTCATCGTACTGACCGTACATTTTCTGGGTCTCATTTTCAAGCAGGTAATAATGCATGATATATGGCACGAGCAGGACGAGCAATATCCCTATGAGTGCCAGCACATACACGGCTCCCGATATGATATAGGTGCCGACGCATATGAAGGTCAGAAGTGCAAAAAGCACAGTCACGATAAGATGGATCAGCCTTTCATGCTGAAAGAATCCGATCTGGATAAGGTGCTCGTTTAAGACCTCCTCCCAGTCGGTTTCGGCGCTGTCCTGTTCGATGAGCAGATCTATGCGGTTTCTGTAATCAAGGATTCGTTCTTTCATGGGGTTAATGACTTCACGTTTCTTCGTGGCGGTTGTTCGGGTTAAATGCCCTGCTTGTCCGGGACATTTGGCCCGGGTAATCTGCAGAGGGTAAGGGGTTGTCACTCCTTCGGGGTATCCTCGTTTCATTATTCAGTATAATATCATCCTACGTTGCCTACAACCCCTATCGAGATATAATTCTCAACAACAGCGTGAAAATCGGTATCCTCCTCCGCCTGTTCATTATAGATACCGTCGACCATGTAGCTAAGTCCGCCGTCCTCAAGCTCCTTAACTATAGTATAGCGGTCATGATAAAACGAATCATGAGAGGTCTTTCTGTCCCTTAATACCCCTTTAAACTCTTTAAGTGTGCAGCCCGGAAAATTGACGTTTAATATCTCTCCCCATCCAAACCTTGCGTCGATATATTCCTCAAGTATTTCGGGAAGATATTTGTCGGTCACTTCGTGGCAGCCGTTGAAATGCTCGGACAAAGCTATGGCACCGAAGCCCTGGAAGGCTGCCTCAAACGCCGCCCCGGCAGTCGCCGAATACTGGATGTCCGTTGCCACGTTATATCCGAAATTTATACCCGATAATATAATGTCCGGTTTATCGGACATTACCCCGAGGCTGCCGACACGCACGCAGTCGGCCGGTGTGCCGCTGCACGAATAAGCCTTAACACCCTTAACGGGAAAGTCATACGGGTATACATCGATGGGCGATCTGAGCGTAATGCTGTGGGAAGCCGCACTCCTCTGGTGCCTCGGCGCAACGACCCACACCTCGCCGAAGCTTACTGCAGCTTCGGCGAGCCGTATCAGTCCGTCTGCATCTATTCCGTCATCATTTGTTATGAGTATCCTTCTCATCTTTATATCTCCTTTAAGGGACCCCATGCTACATCCTATATGCGCGTAAAGCTTTGATATCTTTTGATTTTTGGCTCAGAAAACTTTCCAGACCCTCCGGACAGTCCTTCTTTCCAACGACGAATCCCTGATTCCTCGAGATCATCAGATAGAAATCACTCCGGGTTTCGATTATCCTGTGAAGTTTGTTATACGGAATGTATGACTTTCCCGCAGATCCCTGCACACGGAAACGATCCGTATAGAATCTGTATTCCTGCTTACGGTTCCGCATTGAAGGATTCCTCTTCCAACCGATCAGGATCATGACCGGACGGATCACGTCTATGATAAAGAGTATGATAAGGATCCGCCAGAACCCCTCTTTAAAGAAATACCCGACCCCGTAGCTCCCGAACTCAAAATAAAAGTAAAGAGTCACGAGGATCACCATGATCACCGGAACCAAAAACAACCGGCTCACACGCATGTACATAACATGACTGTACTTAAGATAAGTCTTCAGACCATAAACGGTGTCAGCGCAGAACAGAGGCTGCTCCTCTTCAGCGGTATCTTCAACAGCTCCCTCTTTGGAAATGCCTGCTTGCGGAGAGTCATTCGCAGCCACGTCTTTTGTATCCTTGCTGCGCTTCCTGTGCTTGGGGCACTTTTCCCTAATAAACTCAAGCTGTTCGGGCGTCAGGCCGCTCTTCCTTATGATGTATCCGAGATTACTCTGCATCATAAGATAAACGTGCGTATCCGTTTCAACGCGCCGCTTTATCTTCTCATATTCATATGTGCCCTCCGAATCCATTCCCGATATTTCAAGCTTTTCCGGAGTGAAATGAAATGTAACGACCGCATCCTTGGCGATCTGTTTGGATTCCCAGGTTTTTTTAACGTTAACCATGGCCTTGATAATGATGAAAGCGATCATCACGATATAGATGATCTCCAGCGGGAGAATACGTAAAAACACCGCCGTTCCCTTGGTTATAAGAATATAGGCCGCCTGTCCGAAAACAAGGAGAGATATGATCCCTATTAAAAGCGGCTGGTGAAGTACACGGATTGAAATGACCCGGTTGAACTGCCTGTATTCCTCGTACGTATAATCATTTGAAACTTTAAAATCCATGGTATGCATCTCCCTTCAAATACCCTATGCGGATAGTGGGATTTGAACCCACACACCTTGCGGCACAGGAACCTAAATCCTGCGCGTCTGCCAATTCCGCCATATCCGCTCAACAACAGAATTATACATGATGATCACCAAAAAATAAAGGGTACCGGAGAACCGTCCCCCGGTACCCTAAACCATTTTCAGTTAAACAGGTTTCTCCACCACCACAGGATATCTTTTGCTCCGATCGTGTATGTGATGGTCTTGTATCCAACGTAGTTATCCGTGCCTCTTACGATCACCGTAGCTTTACCTTTATTGACATTGTTTGTATAGCTGCTGGCAATGACTTCAAACGTAACATTATCGAGGACCGTGCTGCCGGATTTCCATTTGATATCTTCCTTGGCAAGTGTTACCGCCTTCCCGGTATAGGCTTTGGGATCAATGGATGCCGTCAGTTTGTTTATGTCTGTTGCTGCGATCCTGTAACTGCCCTTTACGGTACCGGTATATGCTCCCTTACTTTCCACTTTTACATAAACCGCATCGCCTGCATACAGCTTCGCATCGGCATCTATCTCATCGGAGTCTTCCTCATCGGATATAAAATATTTGATCGTTTTATCATCATAATCCGTTCCGGCTTTAAGTGCCTTTCCGTCAGGCCCGAGGATCGTGATCTTTTTGGTCTTCCAATTTCCTGCTTTATCCTTAAATTCAACCGGGTCTGCCACGACCGTACAGTCACCGATGTTTGCTGCCGTGATCTTAAAGGTCTTATTATCCACTTTTCCGGTAAAGTTCCCTTTGCCTGTGACCGTGACCGTCGGAACCTTTGTCGCTCCGGCCGGGGTTACGGCAGTATTGTTTGCATATTTAAGGGTGTAATCCTTCCCTTCTTTAAGTACGGTTTCCCCGAGCTTTACGGTAACTGCGGGCTTCACACCGCCTTTTACATAAGGGTATTCATACGGGCTTTCACCTTCCAGAGTGATCGTCGCAATATTTATATCAGCCGGTTTGATCGTGAAGGTCTTAGTCACGCTTCCCGTATAACCGCCTTTTCCTTTGATGGTTACTTTGGCTTTGCCGGCATTTATGTTCTTCTCTTTCTCATAGATGAGTTCGTAATCCTCACCTTTATTAAGAGGGTTGCCATTAAGCTTTACTTCCGGTTCGGGCTTCTTCTCAGTTCCGTCGTAGGTACAGTCACCCGGCCCCGTGATCTGCGCCTTGCCGATCGGGGTTCCCGTGATATTGAATGTCACGGTCATGCTTCCGACATATCCCGCTTCTTCAATTCCGCGGATCGTGATCTTTGCGGTTCCGGGGAGTGTGTTGTCGGCATATCCTACGATCGTATAGTGCGTGTCTTTTTCCAGAACGTCTTTACCGTCACGGATGATCAGTTCATCTTCCTCTAACTCGATCGCTTCCCCGTTTGCATAAGGCTTATCAGCGATCTTATCAGCCTTCAAGGCACTCATGGGCTTCTTATCCGGGGAGACGATCACAAAGGGGATTACCTTTTTTCCCGTATAGTTTCCAATTCCCGTGATCTTTATGTAGTATGTTGCCGGTTCCCCGGGAATACAGTATTCGGTACAGAATTTATCCGCATAATAAGCGACCTCAAAGTCCTTTCCCTTCTTTAAACTCATCCCATTATAGGTGATCTTCGGTACCGGGGTCTGGTCCTTTTTGGTATATTTTGCCGCCGCGGGCTCCGTATAGGTAACGTCTGTATCTGTCAGGTTCTTTTTTAAGATCTCAAAACTGTCCGAATCCTTTCCGGCATAGTTTCCCTTTCCGGTGATCGTAAACTCCGCCGTTCCGGCATTTGTATTGTTCCTGTAAGTGACTGTATAATCCGTCTTTTCCTCTAAAAGAGTTTTGCCGAAATATACCTTTTCGATCGGTTTGAGCGCCTTTCCGGTATATGTCAGCCTTCCGGTATATGCTCCTTCCGTGATAACATTATGTGTAAAATACGGCACATCCACAGGATCATAATAATCACTTCTTATCACGGTTTGGTTTTTGATCTCGGTTCCGCCGGCGATCTCTTCTCCCGAATCCAGATCTATCCAGTCCTGATCTTCCTGTAGTTTGTATGCAGCGTTTGAGCAGTTGATCACTTTCCTGAATCCGCGGCAGCTTTGAAATGCTCCTTCCCCGATCGTTGTCACGTTTTTTCCGATCGCCAGGTTTCCGTTAAAGCCAATGCAGTTATTAAATGCATAGTTCCCAATCGTTTCCACACTATCCGGGATCGTCAGGCTTCCGTTAAAGCCGGTGCAGCCTTCAAATGCTGCTTGCCCGATGGCAGTCACACTATCCTGGATCGTCAGGTTTCCGTTAAAGCCGGTGCAACTTTTAAAGGCATATTGCCCAATCGTCGTCACATTTTTGCCGATCGTCAGGCTTCCGTTAAAGCCGGTGCAGTTACTAAATGCATAGTTCCCAATCGTTTCCACACTATCCGAGATCGTCAGGTTTCCGTTAAAGCCGGTGCAACTTCTAAATGCATAGTTCCCAATCGTTTCCACACTATCCGGGATCGTCAGGCTTCCGTTAAAGCCGGTGCATTGTTGAAATGCCTGAACCCCGATCGAAGTCACGCTGTCAGGGATCGTCAAGCTTCCCGTAAGGCCACTACACAACCTAAATGCATAATCCCCAATCGTCGTCACATTATTGCCGATCCTCAGGTTTCCGTCAAAGCCGATGCATTCTTCAAAGGCTTCCTCACCTATCTCCGTCACGGCTTTCCCCTCGATCGTATCCGGAATGACCAGATCACCACGGGCGTCCCCGTCAAATCCTGTTATTTTGATCGTGTCATCGTCAAGTTCTTCATATTTCAGGGTATATGTAGCTCCCTCATATAGTCTATACTCGCCTGTAAGCCGCTCCCGGTCTTCTTCCTCTTCTTCAACCTCTACTCCGTCTCCCGGCACGCCGGCATCCGGGATATTTTCCTCATCCGGGATGACTGTTTCCAATACAACTTCATCGTCCGGGATGACTGTTTCCAACGCATCTTCCTCTTCCGGTATTTCCGTTTCCGAAAGCTCGATCTCTTCAGCCATGACAGCATAGATCCGGCTGTCGCAAGCAAGCGTTAAGCATACCAGTAATGCCATAATACTTCTTAAGATTTTTTTCTTCATAATTTTTCATCTCTCCTATCGTATGGGGCTGAAAAAAAATAATCCTTAATAGCTATTTAATTATACAGGAATTATGCCGGGATGTATACGGGTACCGGAGAACCGTCCCCTGGTACCCTAAAACAAAAAAAGGGACCGGAGAACCGTCCCCAGGTCCCCGGCCCCATACAAATTTCAAATATCAGTCAAGAGCTTCTTTGACGGGTACTTCGACCTTCTTGTCGAAGCATGTAAACATCTCGTCGATCTTCTTTGCATCTTCTTTCGCGGTGAGCTTACTTACAAGCGGTACGACTATAAGTCCGCCGACCATCGCGACAACACCCGAATTGATGGATGACTTGAAGATGTATCCAAGCACCGGTCCCCAGGCGCTGACATCGATCTTACCTAGGGTTACTATGAGCTGGATGATCGCAATTGCGCAGCCCCAGACATAGCATGCGGCAACCGAAGCCTTCGTGGCGCCCTTCCAGTACAGGCCGTAGAGGAATGGAGCAAGGAACGCACCCGCGAGTGCTCCCCACGAAACACCCATCATCTGGGCGATGAAGGTAATGCCGGGGAATGAATCCTTAACGACCGCGATTATCGCGGAAACTATGATGAAGAATACGATGAACAGTCTCATAACGAACACCTGCTTCTTCTCATCCATGCCGTTCTTGGAAGCGGGCTTTATGACATCAAGAGTCAGAGTCGAACTCGAAGTGAGTACGAGTGACGAAAGCGTCGACATCGAAGCCGAAAGAACGAGCACGATCACTATGGCAATTATAACAGGCGACAAAGTCGAAAGCATCGCCGGAACTATCGTATCAAAGAGAGGCTTGCCGTTAGCCTGATTGTAGCTGATCTTATCCGCATACAGACGTCCGAAGCCGCCGAGGAAATAGCATCCGCCCGCTACGATTATGGCAAAGAACGTTGATATGATCGTTCCCTTATGTATATCCTTCTCACTCTTGATCGCATAAAACTTACCGACCATCTGGGGAAGGCCCCATGTACCGAGCGAAGTAAGGACTACGACAAATACGAGCGCCAGAGGGTCGGGGCCCAAGAACGAGGTATAAGCTCCGCCGGCCCAGCCTTCGCATTCTATCGCGGATAACTCCTGGGTTGCAGCAAGCAGTCCGCCGTGTCCGTTCAATACGGCAAGGATGACCGCGGTAATTCCTATCAGCATGATGATACCCTGGATAAAGTCATTTATCGCGGTTGCCATATATCCGCCGAAGATAACGTAAATACCGGTGAGCACTGCCATGATCGCAATGACTGTCCAGTAGGGCATATCAAACACAAGACCGAAAAGGCTTGAAAGACCGTTATATAACGAAGCCGTATACGGTATCAGGAATATGAAAACTATTACAGATGCTATTATCTTAAGATTCTTCGAATAGAAACGTTTCTCAAAAAACTCGGGCATGGTCTTCGCGTCGAGTGACTGTGTCATGATCCTCGTCCTTCTGCCGAGTATCTTCCATGCGAGCATCGATCCGATCAGCGCATTTCCTATTCCTGCCCAGGTGGCCGACATTCCGTACAGCCATCCGAACTGGCCGGCGTATCCGACGAAGATGACCGCCGAGAAATACGACGTTCCGAAGGCAAATGCGGTAAGCCAGGGGCCAACGCTCCTGCCGCCGAGAACGAATCCGTTGACGTCGGTGGCACTCTTCCTTGTATAGATACCGACACCGATCATAACGGCAAAGAAAACCAGTAACAATACGGTACTTAAGATAACAGTCATAATAAAACCTCCTCAAAAAACTTCCGTTTCGCTTTAAAGTGTTACAGTTTAAAGCACTAAAGTGGATTATATACAAAAATCACTCCCTTGTCAAGGCCTTGAACCATACAATATCTTGTATGTGCCGGCTCTCACTTTGGAATTGCTTGTGAAAACGGAAAAATTCAGCAAATATTCAGAAAAAAGCGTGTCGTTCAGGGTTATATGTGATATAATATTTTTACTTTCTTTATTACGGAAGCACTCAATTTATATACCATTATCTAAAGAAGGGAGATCACGATGAAGAAACTTATAAGAACAGCCGCCCTTACAGTTATACTTACCGTTATGACGGTGGTTCCGGTCATGGCAGACACGCTCACACCTTACCAGCTGATGCTGCTGGCATCATCGCCGGAATACAAGGCAGCCCTCGCAGCCCAGGCTAACCAGGCAGCCTCGGCCGCCAATCAGAATGCGATCGCAAGCCAGAGTCAGGCCGACCAGGCATTACTTCTTGCCATAGCAGCAAGTCAGGACGCTTTCAACAAGCAGCTTCAGGCCAATCAGGCTGCAGTGCTCGCTGCGCTTGCAAACCAGGCCATGTACAACACGATCATAGCGAACAATCCCGTATTGATGGCTTCATATCTGAACAGCAAAAAGCCCGTGGATCCCAAGGCACGTAACCTTGAGCTCCTCCACAACATCAATACCATCGATCAGGCAAACATAGCCGCAAAGAACGCAAGGGCGATCGCCAACACGACACTCGCAAGGCTGAACGATGCAAGGGCACTGCTAAATGCAACAAAGGAAGAGGTAAAGACCAATCCGGGGCTCACCCAGCGGCTCAACGAGCTGACAGCCATGGTAAATGCTTTTGAAGCCCAGTATAAGCAGCAGGACGCAGACGCTACCGCAAAGGAAGCGACTTTAAAGAAGCTTCAGGATACACTTCCGACAGAAGGATACAATCCCTGCATGTGGGAATGCTACTACTAAGAAATACTTATTAAGAATCAAACACTCACCCCGTCTCTGAGGTGAGTGTTTTTTCTTTCTTCATATTCCGGGCACATCTTTACGGTGCAGCCCGTGAGCAGTGAGTGTTTTTAACAGCTCCTTACGGTGCCGCAAGGATCCTGTTTCTTGCATCCCTTGTGTAATTGCAAGGGGATGTGGAGATTTTGGACAGGTCGCCCTTAAACACCGAGAACAGGACGGTTTTGTTGGGAATCGCTGCAACGGATCCGTCTGCTTTACAATACGAGAATTGTACGTATCCCGATAAGCCGTCAATTCCGACGTTAACCTTGCTCTGTTTCTTTTCAAGCATCCTTAATGTCTGAGTGCCGAAATTGTTAGCTTTTATTGTATCCACCGTAAGCGATTCAATCAGACCATCGACCTGCGTGAATGTAAAGTTTTTCGACGTGATCTTTACGGGTTTATTTCCAAACTCCACACCTGAAAGAGCAAGGTTCTGCTTATTCGCTGTGATCGCGGTAAGATTATTAAAGCCAACATTTTTCATCTCCAGATCGCCATTGGAAGCGGTGATCTTATAATCCGCAGAAACACCTGCCGTATTTCTCGCATCCAGGAAAAGTCTTTCGAATTTCGTTTGTCCACTCCCTTTCATCGTTAGATCTCCGGTAAAGAAAATGGTATGTCTGTCCGGATGCTCTGCGTCACTTGATATCTCAAGACTTTTGTATGCTCCGGGAAACGTCAATTTTCCGACTAAGACATCGGTTTCTACCGTAATCCTATATTCGGTATCCTTGTTGTTCGGATCATTTTTGATCGTATCAAATATTGTTGCAAGATCCGGACTGAAATACGTTCCGATTGCTGAAACTCTAGACCAAGCAAATGCATATCCATATTCCGCGCGCATTTCTTTCCCGTAACGCTTCGCTGAGAGAGTTTTGTATTCGCCGATTGTCGTCTGCCCCGTCTTATTTTCGATTTTGATCTCACCTGTGAAATCATTATCGCTGCCCGCCGTAAGAATGGGAAGACCGGACGGGAGTGC
>JAILLY010000039.1 GCA_024692905.1 Lachnospiraceae bacterium
GATCCCATATCGCCCACCGTAAGGGAGAAGAAGTACTATTATGCGATCACTGACGTTACTTCCGATTCGGGTGCTTCAAGTGCGTTTAAATCTGATGTCCTTATTGAGATAGATCCCACCAAGTATAAAGCCTCGGGAGGAGGGATATCTTCGAACTCGGCACTGCATAATGATAAGGATCTCGCCGACTTAAGCAGCATGGACACCACAAAAGATGCATTCTTCCTTGAGCCCGGCGGACAGGTTGAGAAGGCACTGGAGGAACTTCGCAATAACGGTTCCACGATAGTCAATCCCGGGAACCTTTCGCGTAAGATCACCGTTGAAGTAAATGATGCATCCCCGTACAAGGAGGTTGTATACAGGTTTGTATACAAGGATCAGGCGGGCATCCAGACGGCTGATGAATATCCGAATTCATCCCTTAATACCTTAAGGTTTAATTCACTTGAAAACATATATCTTTTCTATATGCCGTCATACAGTACCGCAGGTGATGAGATCGAGTTCGTCAATAATACCTCAGATAAGTATACATTTACGGTAGTAAAGCGCCAGATAACTGCCGATGACGATATCAAGTATACGGAAAGCGGCGTTGACAAGGTTTATACGATGGATGATGTTGATGCCCTGTATAATGCCGAATCAACATATACTTGCGTCATTAAAGTGACAGACACAAATACCACGCTCAGGACCAATGCAGATACAAATTTGAGTTTTCTTATAATGCCATCCACAGATCCGAGATACAAGAGCAAGGGTATTCTTGCTGAAAACGATGATTATGCGGTTGACAACACCTTGAGACTTCCAAATGTATCATTTGTCCCTACATCGCTTGCCGCCGCCAGGAATTCCGTTGCCGGCGCCAAGGACGGTGACAGGATCTACGGTGTAAAGATAAGGATATATAAGGCGGGGACCATAAAGCAGTATTTAAGCGGAGGCGGAACGGGCGAATTCCCCGAAAGCAAGAGGCTGATAACCTTAGACGGGGATATGGATTAGTTAATTCCATGGAGATATGTGATGAAACGAGCGATCAAAAGGTTCATTGATAAACTTCATAATGATAACAGAGGATCGGCTATAGTCCTTGTCATCATCGCGCTTGCGATGGTCGGTATACTCGGTATCACGATCATGTGGATGTCGATGACAAACTATTATATGAAAGCCACCGACAAGGGCAACAAGCAGGGGTTCTATACCTCTGAATCCGTGTTCGAGCAGATAAAGGCGGGACTTGAGGAAGATGCATCAAAGGCCGCTTCGAAGGCTTATGCATATATCCTTACAAGAGAGTATTCTACCGGCTCGCTGACGGACAGGGATTACGAATTCAGGCAGCGTTTCCAGAAGTATTTTGCCGCCGAGGTTTCAGATCCCTCAAATGCGTATAAGTACAGCCTTGTCCACCTGCAGACATTCCTTGATCCCTCAATGGGTGTGGAACTTACCAAACAGACGAGCGGAAGGATCAGGTATCTTGGTTCGAATTCTGCTGAGAAGCTTTCATACGAACCAAGTAACAGCGTCATCAAGTTTGAAGGTCTCCATCTTGAGTACACAGATGTCGATCCTACCGGAAACGAGTATGTTTCGATAATCGATACGGATATAATAGTTACCGTTCCGGACATCAAGTTTACACAGACTTCACCGCTGCCGGATGTTTTTGAGTATGCGCTCGTAGCGGATAAGAAATTTGAAGTTGCAAACGGAAGCGATACGATCGTTAACGGCAGCATATATGCCGGAGATGACGGGATCAAGATGCTTGACAGCCTTACGGTACAGAAGGCCGGACATCTTATCTCAAAAGGTGATGTGAAGGTCGGCAAGACGGATCCTACCGATACAAGCGCAGCCAATACAAAGCTCGAGATAATCGGAAGGAATACTGGAAACGCAACGGAATTCTGGGCAAATGACATTACTCTCGGAAGCGGCTTTACAGAGCTTAATGCCAACAAGGTAAATACATATGTCGCAGACGATCTTACGCTCATGGGCAACAAGGCCAAGGCCGTTATGGACGGTAACGGCAAATATATAGGTTACGGAATATCTGATTCTCATGCCTCCGAGAGCAGTGCAGTCGTAGTGAACGGACTCGGGAGCAGCGTGGATGTAAAGGGGCTTTCGGAATTTACCCTTCTTGGAAGGACCTTTGTCAGCATAGCACATGAAACCATAGATCCTTATACACTGACATTGTCCTCAGATACCGTGGATATTACAATGGGAGAGTCAATTGCCGTTAAGGGTGAACAGGTTGCGTTCCTCGTTCCCGACGACTGCTTATCGATTACCGTAAGCGGAAATACCGTTGGTATGGCCAATCCTTTTGTAAAAAGTGATTATAACCAGACGGAACTTGCTTCGATAAATGTTGACCTTACCGATCTTGCGATATACGGAGTTGCTCCCGGCGGATATAAGAAGGTATATCCTTACGGAAGCCAGCTTGGATATATATATGTTGATATATCCGGAGATCAGGCAAGTCAGTATTATGAGGATTATTACAGGAATAATCTTGATAAGATGAATACCTACTTCAAGGTATATACAGGCGGAAGCATTGAGGTTCCGACAGGCACTACCACTACGGAAGCTGATTTTATCACTTCTGCGGGAGGGTATACGACGCCGCTGTCGGGAAATATAATAACAAATACCGATTCCCAGCTTAATATGGCGGTTAAGAGTGCCGATAAAGATAGTGTCAACAACCTCTGCGTTACGACCAAGCAGAACCTGTGCGCCAAGCTCTTAAAGGAAGGCGTCACTCCTGCGGAACTCGGTAATGAGTTGTTTGATAATCTCATCAGAAGAGATGAAGTCGAAGACCTTATAAGCCGGAATCATAATATAAGCGGCACGGGCTGGAACGGGTACAGGTTTGAAGTTTCCGGTACCGGTACTTCTTCGGATGGTAAAAAGGCCGTGTTCGTAAAGGCAAGCGAATCATCACCCGGCACATATGTGCTCAACGATCCTAATGTCAGGGTGCTTATAGTCATTGGAGATGTTGATGTCAATACGGATTTCACCGGGCTGCTCATTTCCAGCGGCAAGGTAACCGTTAAGAACGGCCACAGGGTAATAACGAGTATCGTTAACGATGAGGCAAAGCTTCAGGAACTTAAGGATTCATTGCAATTCAAGTGTGCGATAAATTATGAGGATCCAAACTCACATACCGTAGTGTCCGAGGATAGGAATGCGATAAGATATTTCGTAGACGGATCCGAATACGATCTGGACGGACTCACCCAGTCCTCTACGAGTGTATCGAATAATAAGGTTAAGTTTACAGAACTTGTATTGTTTAACAACTGGGTTAAGAAGTGATCGGGTGCGCTTATGATTAAGAAGGACAACAGAGGATTTTCGCTCGTAGAGCTTGTTATATGTATGGCGATTATGGCGATCGTATTGGGGATGCTTGTCGGAAGTCTCAATTATATCGGCAATTCTCAGGCGCGTGCGCTTGCAAATGCCGTTAAGACTTCGGTTGGCCAGTGCAGGATACAGACCATGGGCAAGTATGAGAGCTACCTGTACATATACAGAGGAGCTGACAAAAAATACTATAAAGAAGTATGGCGGAAATCAAAGGCGGACGATTGGGTTCATGAGAACGTTGAAGTGATCGGAAAGCAGAAGCCGGTAGTGAAGTATAAGATAAAGGGCGATACGTCGGAATATACTCTCGACGTAGGAACTCCCGGATTTATGGTCACTTTTGACCGGTCGAACGGCAAGGAGATAAGCACGAGCGCCAACGTGCTCCCGGCAGGAACGCAGGATGCAGACAGCAATGTCATCGACAGCGTTAAGCCTGTCAAGGTCAGTGAGATCACAGTGTCTTACGGCGGCACAGAGTATAAGATCACGATAGTTCCGGAAACGGGTAAGATCTCTCTTTGATGCTTTGAAAGGGGTAGGGTTTATGAGGTCTGACAGAGTTAGGAGAATTAATGACCGGGGTTTTTCTCTGGTTGAATTGCTTATAGCGGTAGCCATAGCTACGATAGTCGGTGGTGCGATATTCGGTTTTATGACGGTCGGCGCCAAGAACTTCAGTTGGAATTCGGCGGAGGTCAATCTGCAGAATGAATCCCAGCTCGCATTTAATCAGATGCAGGAGCTCATAATAGATACGGCTGTCGGCGTCGAATATTTTGATAAGGACGGCGCGAGTGAGACTAAGGTTGAGAAGGACAGCGAGATCGATCCTTCCCATGATAAGCTTTTAAGGCTTAATAACTATGACTATGTTTATGAGATCTACTGGGATCGCAGTGACGAAAAGCTGTATTACGGCGAGTATACCGCGAGTATCACCGGAGATGTTGTAAGCAAGGGTCCCTCAACTCTTGATGCCCCCACTTTTGAATCAAATTATGTTCTTATGTCCGAATATATAACAGGCTTTGCGGTCGATCTGTCAAGGCTTGTTTCAAATCGCGTTGTACGCGTCGATCTTGTATATGAAAAACAGGGTAAGACACTTGCGACTAGTCACAATATAACCTTAAGAAACCAGGTCGTTTCATCCAACAGGCTTGAGGAGCGCATCAGGGATGCATATTCCTTAAGCTCAAATAAGATCCCTTATATCATAAGAGGTAAAAAGGTCGTTTATGTGGAGCCCGGTGAGTCATTATCACTTGGTGCCGAATATAATGAACTTGGCGCCGATGCCGAGGACAGGGTTACGGGTTATCATGTATATGATAATAACGGTGACGAGATCCCCGGTGATGTAAGGTTCACATTTGCTTCCGGATCGGGACATCTTGCAGGACAGACCAAGGTAGGAAACACCACGGGTCTGCTTCAGGTTTCACCATTGGAAACCGCAGAAACGTTTCTCGTACTTCCGTACAGCCAGACCGATAACTCTATCTATGGTGTGGGCACTTCACGCGAACCCATTGAGGTCAGGGTTGTCCGTGATTCCGCGATCGAGCTTACTTTCACCGCAGGTCCCGATGCCGATGATGAGATACCGGGGAATACGATCGATGCAGGCACAGGTGATGATGTATATAAGGATGACCTTAAGGTAAATGAGACATTCACGCTTACGGCGACTCCCGATATAAGCTTCACCGTTTCCAAGGTCGGTGCCGGTAATCTTACCACAGCGGATACCGCAAAGCTAAATACCATAGAGGCTGCGATAAACGCAGGCATAACCTACAGGGGGGTCACGGGATATCCTGCATGGTTCAGTGTTGACGACACTAGCAGCCTGACGTCGAATCCCTGCGTATTTAAGATGAGTTCACAGTTTGGCTTCAGCGGAAACCTTGAGGCCAATGCATACAGGGAGCCGATCAGTGTACAGGCTTACTGCGGCTATTCAAAGGCCAAATTCAACGGGGATGTTCATGCCGACTGGAACGGAAAGGCATATAAGAAAAAGAGCGATTATAATATCAAGCCCCAAAGCGATGTAAAGAGGGGGCATCCGTACGTTACTCCGCTCCTCGTAAACGGGGATGAAGTCATTGGATCTTCGGGCTTTTCGTGCACGCAGGGCGGCACGGGTGATTTCTGGACCAATCACTGTGAACTCGTTGAGATAAAGGTTACCGAAAGGGATTTCAGCAATCTCGGGACGGACGGGCAGCCGGCGGAAAGAGAAATGGATCAGTCCGGATTTATAAGAACGACGAACCAGGGCGGTTCAGAGGGTGCAAACTGGACATGGCAGTGTCCGTTTGACTGGAGCCCAAACTGCACTTATGAATTTGAGATAACGAGCCATATTGCTCATGCCAAAGGCAATGATGCCAATAAGTGCTTCGTTCTTCCGCGCGCAGGTTATTCGAAATCTGATTTTGAATATACAAGTAATACGATATATATCACCTTCGACAGGTTCAGGATCACGTACAGCAAGGCCGGTTCATATTCAAACGTATATCTGAATCCGGTACCCAATGCCACCGAAGGTAATTATGCCACCTATTATGCGAGGGAGTTCCAGAAATCAACTACCCCCGGAATCGCCGAGTATGCGAAGGAGAGGCGGTACTTTTGGGGCTTTCCTTATGATGAGGAATTTTACAGATCAACGTCAAAACGGTTTGGAAACGCTTCGGTAACAGTGGGGACCAATTCCGTTCTGCTTACCATGAAATATTCCGATTCGTTCATAGATAATGATGATTATGCCAATAAGTATCTTTGTGCACACAATTCGGCATGGAAATCCTATGAACCGGTGATCGAGGGAGGAACTAAAGGAAATGAGACCACCTCGAGTTCCGGATGGCAGGAGTGTACCACCGCATATAATTCGATAAACGCACCTACAGGGAACCAGCCGGGATTTAATACAAATACAGATATCCTTTATATGTTCAGGTACTTTAAGGACCAGCGTAATTTCGTCGAGCTTGACCAGTATAAGGAGAAGTGGCCGGATAATCCCAAGCCTTCAAGGATAAAGATAGTTCCTTTATTCATATTCAACGGTAATAACCGGAACGATCCGTATAATATCGAGGATAACTATATCGAGTGTATCTTCTGGAATATAAGGGTTCCTTATAAGAACAGAAAAGACGGCACATACAATTCATGGGTGGAATTAAGGAACGGTAACAGCGGAAAATATGATTATGAGGAATGCTTCTTCCCCGGACCGGAAGACCCCGGATTCCCCGGTGCGACGATCGATCCTGCGGTTTGGCAGAATGCCGGATTCAATGATTCCGGATATAAGAATAAAAACGGGGATCCTTCATATCAGTTATGGTATACGCTCAAGAATTATTCGGTAGATCAAAACGGCTGGGATCTGACGCTTTATTACGATCAGAACACCAGTAAGGTAAAGATAGCAGAGTACAGATATAACAATGAAACCAAGTTGTGGGACAAGAAGTGGTAGGGAGTGATAATATTGGATAATTTATTCACA
>JAILLY010000048.1 GCA_024692905.1 Lachnospiraceae bacterium
AAGCTGCTGGTGTTTTTGTTTGTTCTGGCCGCGGCATTTGTTCCTGCTGCCGGGGTTATGGCTGCGGATTATGATTATGAAGTTGATTTAAGCAGAATTGGAAGTTTAAGGGGCAAGCTGGTCCAGCCCGGTGATATTATAAGAGTTAACGTTGAGGAAATCGGACCGGAAGATATGTGTATCATATTGGAATATTATGATGGAGGGGACTTATATGGAAGTGACTGGGGTAATTATACAAATCCCGGTCTTCCAACGGATATAACTATTTATGATTATTCCGGAAATGATCAGGGATTTAAGGGTTGGTATATAACTTCTGTCAGGAAACGCTACAATAGGGAGCTTGAGGCAGATTCGTACTTTATCACCCTGAATACCAAAAAGTCATCCGGAGGCGGTGGTAATGGCGGTGATGATGATGATGATGTTAAGCCTGCTGTCATAAATCCCGATGCAATTGCCGCATTCTTCTTTGTAAACGGAGGCGCCGATCCCAATGCCCTGTTTGGCAAGCAGAAGCAGGGAGTACTTGGCGAATATCAGTTTAATTCTTCAAGGCCCGCAGGATTTAAAGAAGCCTTTTCCTTCTCGATGTCATACAAGGGTGCGAACACGTTTGATCGTAAGCAGGGAGTCCTGCAGCTCTATATCCCTACCGAGTTTTTAAAACCCGGCCGTCAGTTTATGATCATGGCGATCGATAAGAACGGAAATGTTAAGTATTTTGCCGACACTGATGCTCAGGCCCATACCATTACCGCAAACATCGACCTTGAAGGCTATGCCTTTGATCTTATATACATAGACTGAGTAAGACCGGCGAAGCCGGATGACTCTTTAGATAATGATAATATGCGATATTTTAAGGCTTTCGGAATTGTTCCGGAAGCCTTTTTGGTGTAGAATTATATTTGTCTCACAGGATCCCTTATGACAAAGTCACGGAGGTTACATATGAGAAAGTATACAGTCGGTCCCGAGGGCGGGACACGTTCCAACCCGGTAGCTTCAGCTCTGAATACGCTTGCTGTCCTCACCTGGATAGGAGGTTTTATTTTAGGCATTTTTATTGCTTACAGGTTGTCCGAATCCCATGTGTTCGGTGAGGATTTTGCATTTACCATGGCCACTTTTATCTGGGGGCAGGCCTTCATAAACGGTCTTGTTTTCCGGGCATTTGCCGAGATCATCTTTCTTCTCCAGAAGGGTGTGACTGTTTCGTACGCGGTAAGCGCACCTTCGCAAGAGGCGCCTTCATCGTCTTCATATGATCACAGGTCTTATGCCGGGGATGCGGAAACGGAAAAAGTGTTTGTTATAGAGCCGGGCGACCGGCAGCTTCCGTTTGTGCTTAAGAAACTCTGGATCATACCCGGGGAACGCTCACGTGCTGCCCTGCGCATTTCTGTTGAATGGGTTGGCATGATAGCAGTCCAGGGCATCCTTGCCGATATTGAGATAACGACGATTTACGGGGATACCCATATAATGAAGGATGTTTCGTTCACAAATCTTATCAGAAGGAGATGGGACAACAAACTGAATAATATTTCAGATCTTATAAGTGATGAAACCACCTGTGAAATGCCTTTGGCAAATATAGGTGATATAAAAGGCATCAGGGTGATAGTCAATAAATATATGGATCATGGAAAGATCCGGGTCGCGAACAGGGAGCCTGAGTATACAGACGATGGGCTAAACAGCGAAGACGATCCTTCCATTGATTATAATGACAGACTGACTGTTTTATTGAATGAACTTGGCCGGATGGATTCGGCAAGGCAGGTCAATGCTTTTGTAAAAGAGCTTAATGAGGAAGGCAATCCGCTGATAACCCCTGAACTCGCGGAACTTACCGGTAAAATGGCGTATCAGGAGAAACTGTACGGGAATGCGCATGAACAGTGCATGAAGAAGATCGCCGAGATGTATGGTTATGAATACAGTCCCAAGAAACGTAAGGATACACCGGATGAAAATGCGGATGATCTTGATGCGGCTGACGAATATTCATCGGAAGAGTATGAGGATAGCGGGGAGCCGCAGGGTGAATATACACCTGACGATCAAATTATGGATGAGGAAACGAAAAAAGAGCCCGAATTCTATGACGATCCGGATTTCGAGGTTTATACATCGCCCGAGCAGATACCGGACGAGATATCCGAATACAGGGTTCCTGCCTTCACGGATGCGCCGGAAGCTTCCGCTGATGAGCCTGTGTTCTGCGGAAACTGCGGTAAAAAGATAGAGAGGCGCGATGCCGTCTTCTGCCCTGCATGCGGAACCAGGCTTGGTGAATGACTTAAAAATATATATCTCTATACCTTAGAATATGCTAATATATTTGTTGGATGTTTTAATTAGAAAGAATCATTGAATGACTGTTATCGGTCAAATACAAGGAGGAACTGCAATGCTTAACATCAAAAAGGATCAGAACGGAAACGCATTAACAATCGCACTCGAAGGAAGGCTTGATACCACCAGCGCTCCCGAGCTTGAGGCCGAGGTCAAGGCGGCTCTTGAAGGCGTGACGGAGCTTACCTTTGATATAAACGAACTCCAGTATATTTCATCTGCCGGCTTAAGGGTGCTCCTTATGGCGCAGAAGACTATGAACAAGCAGGGGAACATGATCGTTACCGGAGCAAACGAGGACATCAGGGACATATTTGATGTTACGGGATTCACGGATATATTAACGATCAAATAGAGCAGGATATCATGAAGACACTGTGTGTGGCGGCGGAAGCGGGCAGGCTTGACGAGGTATTGTCCTTTATCGGGTCGTGCCTTGAGGGAACGCAGTGTTCACCCAAGGTGCAGATGCAGCTTGATGTCGCCGTTGAAGAGATGTTTGTAAATATAGCCTGTTATGCTTATGAAGGCTCATCGCTCCCGGATGAGGAGCGTAACGCGTGGATCGAAGCAGGGATGATTGATACAGACGGCGTTCCCTGCGTCAGGGTGACTCTTAAGGATAAGGGCATCCCTTACGATCCGCTTGCAAAGGAGGACCCTGACATCACACTGTCCGCTGAAGACAGGAAGGTCGGGGGCCTTGGTATTTTCATGGTGAAAAAGAGCATGGATCATGTTGCTTATGAATATAAAGAAGGCATGAACGTGTTCACCATGGAGAAAAAATTATCTTAAGCGTGACCATGAAACCGTTCCCGTAACCTTAATACCTCGTGAACGGATATCCGCGAAAGGAAACCAAATGGGCGAATACGTACCTGCATTATATGCGACTGTCTTTTCACTGCTCCCTCCCCTCGTAGCCATAGTAATGGCGCTTATCACCAAGGAGGTTTACAGTTCACTGATCCTCGGTATCGCGGTAGGCTCCATGCTCTACGCAAACGGAAATGTCGCGAAGGCCTACGATACCATGTTTTTCCATGAAGAGGGCGGCCTTGTTGCGGCGCTTTCGGATCATTCCCATGTCTGCATACTGATATTCGTTGTCATCCTCTGGACGATCATCGCACTTATGAACAAGTCCGGTTCGGCAGCGGCGTTCGGCAATCATGCTTTAAAGAGGATAAAGTCAAGGGAAGGCGCGCAGGTCGCGACCATTCTTATGGGACTTCTTATCTTCGTGGACGACGGCTTCAACTGCCTTACCGTAGGTTCGGTCATGAGACCGATAACCGACAGATATAAGGTCTCAAGGGCCAAGCTTGCATATATCATCGATGCCACTGCGGCGCCGATATGCATCATAGCACCGATCTCAAGCTGGGCGGCGGCCGTATCCTATTCGGTTCCCGAGTCCATGAACATAAACGGTTTTGAGATGTTCATAAAGACCATCCCCTATAATATGTATGCACTATGCACGATCGTCATGCTGTTTTCGATCGTTTTGATGAAGGCTGACTTTGGCCCCATGAAGGTTCATGAGGATAATGCGAAGAACGGTGATCTGTTCACCTCGGGAGATGTGCCCTATGATGAGAATGACGGCCCGCGCAGGATCGATGCGAAGATAAGCAATCTCGTGATCCCGATCGTCCTGCTCATAGTTTTATGTATTGCGGGAATGCTTTATACCGGCGGCTTTTTTGCGGGAGAGTCACTTAAGGACGCCTTTGAGAATACCGATTCGGCCCGCGGGATGGTCATAGGAAGTTCATTGACTCTTCTTATCACCTTCATACTTTATCTTGCGCGCAGGGCACTTAAGTTTAAGGAATTCATGGCGTGTCTGCCGTCCGGTTTCCGCACGGTATGCGAGCCGATGCTCATACTAATACTTGCCTGGAACCTTTCGGGCATCACCGGGCTTTTGGGTGCGGGAAACTATATCCATGATGTGGTCAACAACTTCGCATCGGGACTTCAGATGTTCCTGCCTGCGATCATATTTGCGATCTCGGTGTTCCTTGCATTCTCGACCGGAACGAGCTGGGGTACGTTTTCGATACTCATACCCATAGTATGTGCGGTATTCTCTCATGATCAGGATATGCTCGTTATCTCGATAGCAGCCTGCCTTTCGGGTGCGGTCTGCGGCGATCACTGCTCGCCGATATCGGATACGACGATAATGTCGTCGGCCGGAGCAAGGTCAAACCATGTGAACCATACGACGACGCAGCTGCCTTATGCGTTGACGGCTGCGGGTGCTTCGTTTGTGGGATATCTTGTCTCGGGGATATTATGTGCGACTCTGGGAGCGGGTGCTGCACTTATCGCAACGCCCTTGACCATGGCAGCGCTTGCGTTCCTCGTGTATATGATAGGAAAGAAGCAGGGGAGTGCGTCGTCCTCAGGACATAAAGAAACCCTTATACCTCGCTGATGTATAAGGGTTTATAAATCACCAAAATACCCATGAAAAGAGGAAACTTATATATTTACACATGAACTCTCTGGGGCGTGAGCATCTTGAGGTTCCACGGCTCTCCCCCCCCGGTATTGTACATATACGCATCCCTTTGGGTCAGTCCTCGATAAGTGTCAGTCCTTTAAGAGAAGGCTCTGCAACGAGCGAATAATTTGTATAATAAACCACGAAACCCGGCCTTGAACCTGCGGGCTTTTTAACTTCCTTTTTCCGGACGTAATCTATCTCGACCTTATCCTGATCATGTCCCTTACTGTAATATGCGGCAAGTGCGCCTGCCTCCTCGAAGGTTCGGTCGGTAAGCTCACGGCCTTCCGCCTTTACGAGCACATGCGAGCCGGGTATCTTCTTTGCGTGGAACCACCAGTCTGAATTTGATGCGAATTTAAAGGTCAGCTGATCGTTCTGGAGATTGTTCTTGCCTACGTATATATGGAAGCCGTCCGAACTTAAATAATGCAGCGGACTGCTCTTTATCTCTTTGTTTTTTTCGCCGCGTCCCTTCCGGATATATCCGGATTCGACGAGTTCGCGGCGTATCTGTGCAAGATCCCTTTCATCGGTGGCTATATCGAGTGCGGCAGATACGGATTCAAGCTGGGATATCTCTGCTGCGGTTTCCTCGGTCTGCACGCTTAAGGCTTCCTCGGTCCGCTTAAGCTTGCCGTATTTGTCAAAGTATTTTTTTGCATTCTCCGATGCACTCAGCGTAGGATCGAGCGGGATCGTGATCTCCTCGCCGGTATAGTAATTCTCGGCCGTAAGCGAGCGCGCACCGGGAGCGGCACCGTATCCGTAGGTATTAAGGAGTTCGCCGTAGATCCTGTATTTATCCTTTTTTTCCGTATCCTTAAGCTGCTTAAGCTGCAGGTCGTATTTTTTGACGCTCCGTTCAAGAAGGGTCGCTACCACGTGCCGTAAGTCCGAACTTTTCTGCCTTATGCGCACGACCGCATTTCGCCTTGCATAATAGGATTCAAGCACCTTCGACATTGACTCTTCCTGCTCGGATGCGGCATTGCCATAGCTTGAAAGCTTCGTTGCGGCAAATTCAACGGGCCCGGTTTCAGCGGATATTATATTTGGGGTAAAGTCACCCTTTCGCACGCAGTCCGTGAGCTTCATAAAATTATCGTAAAGCCGCTGCATCTCATCATCCGTGTATTCCGATGCAGGAATGTAAGAATCAAGCCCGCTTCGGAATATGAGTTCCTCGGCGATAACCGGAGAGAAGCCCGTAAGGGATGTATATACGGCCTTTGCGGCATTCATAGGGCGGCTTTTTATGAGGCTTATGAATCCGTCCTTTGATATCGTGAGCGGGTCTGACTTTTCAAGGGTATTCGGGATGAAATATGTTCGGCCCGGCAGCACCTCGCGCACCGAACTTACCGCCGATGAGATATGCTTGATACTGTCGATTATCGTGCCGTCGGCGTCTGCGAATATTATATTGCTGTGCTTGCCCATAAGCTCGATGATCAGGATCTTGCTGCACATATCGCCCATTTCATTTAAATGGTCTATGTCGATCATGAGTATGCGCTCGAGCGAGGGCTGGCGTATTGCCGTTATGCGGCCGTTTTGGATATGCTTTCTAAGCAGCATGCAGAAGGCCGGAGCTGTCGCGGGTGATGGCTTGTTTTCGTCCGTAAGATATAAAAAAGGCAATGAGGCATCTGCCGAGATGAGCAGACGGCGCTGCGAATCCTGCGTGCGCAGAGTCAGCTGTATCTCGTTGTTTTCAGGTTGGGATATCTTGTATATCCTGCTCCCTGTTATCGTTTCTTCAAGCTCATGTTTAAGAGCCGCTATCGTAAACCCGTCAAGTGCCATTTTGCTGCCTTTCATATAGCAGATGCTATTGTGTTCATGGTCATTATGCAGGGCTTCCCGGCCCTGATAATGACCATAAGGATAATAACATAAACCGGCGTGTGGTGTAAACGCTTCCAAAAAGGTTACCTTTGGATAGGACAATGACGATATCACCTTGAAAAAAGAAAGGAGGCTCATATGAGTAAACATCAGTACACAATCCTGTATGAACGCCTTGATGTGTTACGCAAAGAGGATATCTCTTTCACGGAAATGTCTTTGTATAGGAAAGCGCTTGCGCAAAAATACTTCTTCGATATAATAAATATTAAGGAGATGCGGGAATATGAAGACAGAAAACAGGAAGATTACAATAGATGATGTTGCCAGGGCTCTTAATATATCCAAGACTACGGTTTCGAGAGCCATATCCGGGAAAGGCCGGGTCG
>JAILLY010000055.1 GCA_024692905.1 Lachnospiraceae bacterium
ACCTTGACCGCATTCTTTCCTTTTGTTGATATCCACATATCATTCCTCTTTCTGCTTATCCTCTCAGACCGGCGATATTCATAAAAAATCAAGCGTTTCCATTTTACACCATTCCCATAGGAGCAGTCAATTTTACGGAACGATACCCTTTACCATACGTTCCTAGAAGCTTACTTCAAGAATAATATCCTCGATCGTCACAGCCCTTATCTCTCCGCTGTTCCCGTCAGGAGAATACGTCTCATACTGGATCGTATATCCCTCTTTCTTAAACTCATCAACGATCGATGCAAATCTGTCCCTGCTGCCGACATTGATATTGATATGGGCGATCCCGGTCCTGTTGGGGTCCTTGACGCCGTCAACGAGCGTCGGCTTATTCATGAGTTCTATGAGTGCTCCCTCCGAAAGCCCCAGAATATAGGAATAATAATTGTTAGGCTCATCATTTAATACCGCCTCTGTCTTTGCATCAAAATAGTGTTCAAAGAAAGCCTTGACCTTCTCGATATCATTTACGTATATACCCACATTAACTATCTTCATCTTCTCTTTTCCTCCCGGTTTACGTATCCGGACCGTTTTCCGGTCATCAGATCACAAAATCATAATCCGTCAATACAGTTCTTAAGAATCTCTTTGTAGCCTCTTCCTTCGGATGGTTAAAGAATTCTTTCGACGGAGCATCCTCGACGACCACCCCGTTTTCCATAAAGATCACACGGTCCGCAACATTTTTTGCAAAATCCATTTCATGCGTTACTACCACCATTGTAATGCCTTCCCTTGCAAGCCTGATCATGATCTTTAAGACCTCTCTTGTAAGTTCGGGATCGAGCGCGGATGTCGGTTCATCAAACAGGATCAGATCCGGGTGATAAGCTATCGATCTTGCTATTGCCACCCTCTGCTGCTGACCGCCCGAGAGCTGGTCCGGATAGTAGTCCGCTCTGTCTGACATATCCACCTTTTTAAGCACTTCTTCTGCGATCTTATCGGCTTCATTCTTATTCATGTGACGTGCTGTCACCAGGCCTTCGAGGATATTCTGCTTCACCGTCATGTTGCGGAACAGGTTGAAATTCTGGAACACATATCCTATCTTGGAACGAAGCTCGTGTATCTCGGATCTTTTAATATGTCTGATATCCTTTTCAAAATCATTGAACCTTATGGTACCCTCATCAGCCTCAGTAAGGAAACTGATATTACGCAGGAGAGTTGTCTTACCGGAGCCGCTGCTTCCAAGTATCGCTATCACATCACCCTTGTCCACATGAAAGTCAACTCCGTTTAATACCTTATGCGAGCCATAGCTGCTCTTAAGATTTCTTACTTCCAACATAGGTGCCTCCGTATTATCCGATAAGCTTATCCGGTGTAACTCTTAAAATATCGTTAAAGAAGTTGTTGGCAAGCATCATCACTCCCATTGCGGTGATAACGACTATCTCCTCTTCGGAGAACTCTGCCTTAAGCCTTTCAAAAAGATCATCCGGTATATTCTTCGGATCGCGTCCGATGGCTCTGCCATATTCGATCAGAAGTTCTTCTTGGGGCGTATATTCAAGATTCGAAATATCAATCCCGCTCTTCTTAAAGAGATTCCGGTAATATGTCATGCACACTATGCAGTCATTCTCCTCGGATATCGCGAATTCATAAAAGATCGCAGCCCTTCTCCCGATGAACGATTCAAGTTCCTTTGCCACGGCATATGACCCGCCTTCTACGGCGTTAAATGACGGCCCGTTATGAAGCAGTGTCCTTTTTTCTGCCGTCAGCTTATATCCTTCCGCAAGATGTGCATTTATGATCTCCTTTATATGATCCGGTGCTTTTTCCGTATCTATTTCACTGATCACTGGCTTCCTATCCATTTTGTGGTACTCCTTTCAGCGTTGTATTTGATGCATCAGGCCTCTTCCATTCAAGTTTTTTCTCGACCCTCTTCTGTAACCATGTCAACACAGAGCACAAAAGAAGATATATGACTGCCGCCTCGCAATAGAGTGCGAACGGTTCGTATGTACTTGCTGCTATCTGCTGTGCGGTCTTGAACATTTCGACAACCGTAATGCTTGCCGCCAGTGAGCTGTCCTTGGTCAGTCCTATGAGCGATCCCATCAGGGTAGGGAACGCTATCCTTGTAGCCTGCGGCAATACTATACGCGTCATTATCTGAAAACGGTTGAGTCCTATCATATAACCCGCTTCCGTCTGACCCACAGGGACAGCGGTTATCGCTGCCCTGATGGTCTCGGAATTATATGCCGCATAGTTGAGCGAAAAGGCTATGACCGCCGACAAATACGCATTGATCATTATCCCCAGGGACGGAAGTCCG
Source organism: Lachnospiraceae bacterium (assembly GCA_024692905.1). Taxonomy (GTDB): domain Bacteria; phylum Bacillota; class Clostridia; order Lachnospirales; family Lachnospiraceae; genus UBA2868. The sequence continues at coordinate 2,348 of JAILLY010000055.1, forward strand.
AAGAATATGATATACAGTTGTACGATAAGCGGTGTTCCGCGGAACAGCCATATATAAAACCTGGCAACCTTCTCAAGTACTTTTATGTGGTATATCTGCACCAGTGCCGTCCCCAAAGCAAGCAGGATGCTTAAGATAAATACTATCACCGTAAGCGGTATTGTCACCTTCACGCAGTACAAAAGAAGTTTAGGAAATGCAGATATGAGTATATTTATCACTCTTTCGCTCATAGCCTTAACCTTCCTTTCGGCTTTTCTTTACTGGTTTCCTTCCTGTGAAACCGAATAATCCCCATTAAGATATTTCTCCGACAGTGCCTTGAGCGTTCCGTCAGCCCTTAACTCGTCCAGGGCTTTGTTGATCTCCGAAAGAAGCCTTGTCTCTCCCTTTCGGATCGGAATACCCTTAGGTATCTCACCGCCTTTTACAACAAAACTTACTTTAAGTTTGTCCTGCACATCAGGATGTGCATCATAATAGGTATTCATGACCGGAACAGGGCAGTCTATAAAATCAACTCTTCCCGTAAGCAGCATCTCTATCGCTTCATCACCCGTATCGATACCGGCTATCTGTACACCCCTCTCCTGATACCAGCTTGCATGTGCACTCGTGATATTTGTAGCTATGGTCTTACCGTTTAAATCCTCTTCTGATGATATGCTGTTATCATCTGCCCTTGTTACTATCTGCCACGCCTCATAATAGTACGGATCGGAAAAATCATATTTCTGCTGTCTCTCTTCCGTTATGCCCACGCAGTTGATAACGGTATCAAATCTTCCCGAATCTATTCCTATGAGGAGTGAGTCCCATGCACCGTCGACAAACTCAACTTCGACCCCGAGCTTTTCGGCGATCTTCTGTGCAAGTTCCACATCAATACCCGCCGGTGATCCGTCCGACTCATGATATGTGAAGGGAGGATATGTTCCTTCAATACCTACCACTATCTTTCCTGCCGCCTTGATCTTATCAAGCTGATCCTGTGCGGAGGAATCCAAAGTTGCTGCCTTACCGGTCACGCAGCCCGTAAGCGTTCCAAGCGTCAAAGCCAAAGCTGTTACCCAAACCAATAATCTCTTTATATTATTCACTTTCATGATCATTCTCCTTTATCTTTATCATCTCGGAATTACAGATTGTTTTAACTTCATCCATCAAAATTCAGGCCATACATCGTCCGTGCGACCAGCGTTGTAAAATATATCCTGTTATATTCATAGCATCACCCCTTGTACATATTGGTACTAAGATACTTCATTCCGTTATCCGGAAGAATCACTACAATATTCTTACCCTCATTCTCGGGACGTCCGGCCACAACGGTAGCGGCATATAATGCGGCGCCTGCCGACTGTCCCAGGAACACTCCGTCGCTTAAAGCCAGTTCTCTTCCGGCCCTGTATGCATCCTCACCATTCACATCTATGCATTCGTCATATTTAAAGCCCAATATAAACGGTACCTTACGTTCCTCCGGGAAATCCTCATCACCGAAAGGAGCTATCCCTCCTATAGTCTGCGGATCCTCTGAGGCTCCGAGTCTCGAAGCCGGATCCGGCTGGACCGCAACGATCTTTACATTCGGATTTTTCTCCCTTAAGAACCTGGAAAGCCCCGTTATCGTTCCTGCCGTTCCGACAGTTGCAACCAATATGTCTACTTTTCCATCAGTGTCTTCCCATATTTCAGGACCCGTCGTTAAATAGTGCGCTCCGGGATTGGCTTCATTGGTAAGCTGGTTTATATAATAATGGCGTGTCGGCTGCGCATCGCAATATGCCTGTATGGCATCCTGAAAGAACTGAAGGGTGAATGTCCCGTTTTCCTTGGCTTCACTCACTCCGGGCACATCAGTCGTAGGTCTTAAGTCTGCACCGTAAGCCTTTAAGATCTTCTGCCTTTCCTCGGTCTGGCCGGGATCTAAAAAGATCGTAAGATGATATCCCCTTCCTGCTGCAAATGCGGCAAGTCCGATTCCGGTATTACCGGACGTGTTCTCGACGATCGTGTCTCCCGGACGGATAAGTCCGTCTCTCTCGGCTGCCAGGATCATGTTAAGAGCCGCCCTGTCCTTGATCGATCCCGAAGGGTTAAAATACTCAAGTTTTCCGAGTATCTTTCCTTTGGCCCCATGATCCTTTTCGTAATTTACAAATTCAAATAACGGTGTATGTCCAACAAGCTGGGCTATGTTTGTTTTAATGTTTGCCATGTTTTCTCCATTATGAGGGCTTGTTATTTTACCTACCAATTTGATAGGATTAGTAGGTTTATGAAGCAGATTATACACCCGTTTCCTACTTTGTCAATAGGTTTTATATATTTTATTT
>JAILLY010000071.1 GCA_024692905.1 Lachnospiraceae bacterium
AATATGTACAGGCCGTATTTATGGGTCAGTATGGGAGGCAGAGGTAAATACAGTCTGTTTTTGGTAAATGAGGTCACTTTCGGCCACGGCGAAACGGATTATGGTGTCGGGAATATGGGGATCGAACTTCCGTGGAGCAGAGAGGAATGGATCGATCTTAAGGTTACGGCATTATATGATAAATGCTTTTCGGAGAGAAACCTACGTATCTCTACGGACGCTATAATTCGCGGAAATGATACTGTCGAACAGGTTTTGGCAGCGAATGATATGAAACTTCCGGAAGGGATCTGCTGATCCAAAGGACTATGGTATGATCAATTTAGAGAGGTGGACTTATGGCGAAATATATTATTACGGGTGATACACACGGAACACTGGATATAGATAAGGTTGTGCGATTTTTCGATGATCATGAAGATGAATATGACGAGGATGACTATCTGATCATATGCGGGGATGTGGGCGTGTGCGGTTTCAGTCCTGATATGGAAAAGGAGACAAGACGGATATTGCGGGAGCTTCCCGTAACGGTTCTTTTTATAGATGGTAATCATGAACATCATGAGAGGCTTAATGATTATCCGGTTGATGAATGGATGGGAGGAAAGGTCCATTTTATTGAACCTGAGATCATCCATCTGATGCGCGGGCAGGTATATGATATAGACGGAACCACGTTCTTTACATTCGGCGGTGCCTGCAGCGTTGATAAGTATGCAAGGACCGAGGGAGTTGACTGGTTCCCGGAGGAGATACCCAGCCGCGGGGAGTATGAGGAAGGACTTGATAACCTGGAAAAATGCGGTTATCGGGTCGACTATATCATTACGCACACTGCGCCATCTGAGGTCGCAGCTGCGCTTGGATATGGTGAAGAGTCGCTTGAAGAAGTTGCGCTTCGCCGGTATCTGCAGCAGATAGCAGATGAGGCGGAATATAATCTCTGGTTTTTCGGACATTTTCATGAGGATGAGGTTATCGAGGATGTATTTATTGCCATGTATGATGAAGTGGTAGTTCTACATTAAGATGGCAGGCAATGGACAGTCTTTGGAAAGGAGTATCATATGATAATAGAGTTTCATGACGGAACAAAATATGATGACGAACTGCTGATAATGAATAAAGATGAAATGCTCATATGCAGGAGAAATGAACTGGTGCCGGAGAATCCCCCGGTACTTAAGAGGGGAGTTGAGGGCTTGCTTGAGTACCGGATAAACAGGAACAAAAGACATCCGGATTGTATTTATCAGGGGTATGATGAGGCAGAACATAAGTATTTTGGAAAGTCAAAGACCGCAGATTATTTTGAGTTATTATACGGGATCGATCCGTTTGAGACCGGAAGCAGCGATACGATCTTTAACTGCTGGTCTTTTCTGAAGAGGTTTTTTGAAGGGATGTCCTATGAGCGCTGCAGTGATGAAGAATATGCTCTTGCAAACCTTGATGAGATATTTGACGGATACGAGGGAATACGGAGAAAACTTGATAAGCTGGCGGATTATCATCACTGTCTTGCTAACCTGATGCCGGCTCCCGTGGGATTTAACGGAAGCAGATCACATGACGGCAAGGGAAACTATCTAAGAGATAACGATATGCCGGATATATATTATAAAAGAGCGGAAAAGGATTTTCCGCAGATGTACCGGTGGATCAATGATCACATGGAGGACCATTCCCTGCAGATTTTTAAGGAATATGAGTCATATTGCAGGGACGGACATGCAAATGAGCCTGTGTCGGATGATCCCGTTGAACTGGTCCCGTTTGAACATAGTGTTGACAATGCTATAGCATGTATCGAGTGGAGAGCGATGAAAGTATTCAATTCTTTTTGTAAACGACAAGATAATAAATAGGCATGATTACCCGAGTATGGTAAAATGTTTATGTAAGACGAGACCATGTTGGGAAAAAGGGAGATACTATGATCCAAAATAGTTGATGTACAGACCGGAATGGAGTAAGCATTATGTTTGACATTTTGGTCACATTGTGATATAAAGAGGCTAACCGGATGAGTAATTATTGGCATAGATATAATTCATCGGATATATCGTTGTTTGGGGAACGCCGTAACAATGAGCCCAAGGCTCATTGTTGCGGACTTTTTTGTTGAAGGGATCATTGCGAAAGCATAGTTAAGTCCATAAAAGGAGAAAGATAATGAATAATTCAGGCAGAACAGTTATGAAATACTTTCTTATGTTGTTGTCGTGTATGGTGTTAACAGTTATATTCAGTCTTTCGGAGGCAACGTCATATGAGGTTAAAGCAGATATTAAAATTGATATAACTAAACAGCAAGTAGATGGAGCTTTATTAGGCTCAGACTTCACATATATTTACAAACCTGCGACCTCAACGCAAATAGCCACACAAAAAGACTTATATGAATCCAGTGCAAGGGGCATATTTTATAAATGGGAAGTAGATACATATAATTCAAGTCAAGGTTTAGATATAAGTAAGGTCTCTATTGATTCTGTTTATAACCACGAAACAAATGTATCAATTTCATACAATGTCTATGATGACTTTGGAGATGATCTAGTAAAACTTTATCTTTATGCATGGTACAAGTGTTTCACGTCACCACTCTCGGCAATTCCGGCTGCAGATAGTATTACAGCTAACTCTGTCACACTTAAAACTGTCACACCGCCTGAAGGAAGAAGTGTTGAATACAGATGCGGTGATGGGGATTGGCAGGACAGCCCGGAATTTACAGGCCTGAGTCCGTCAACAGCTTATACATTTTATCAGAGGATCAAAGAAACTGATTTATTAGCTGCATCTGAAGCAACAAGCGCAGCGATACAAACATATGCCAGTCAAGAGCATACTATCACTGTAACAAACGACGGACACGGGACCGGAGAGGCTGATCCGTCATGCACATCTTGTGATGGTTTGGTTTCTCTTTCTGCAACCCCGGAATCCGGTTATGTCTTTTATAATTGGACAACTGATGATTCTGATATACACTTCGAATCCGCAACAAGTGCAAACACCACCTTCTCCATGGTAGACCGGGATGTGACCGTAAAGGCTAATTTTGCATCCATACCACACGTTCATTCTTTTGTCGGAACGGTCACTACTGAACCTACTCTGTTTAAGGAAGGAGTCATGACCTACAGATGTTCGTGCGGGGCAAGTTATACCGAACCTATCCCGAAGCTTGAGCCGTCTGATCCCGAAGAGGCGGAAGATATAGAGCAGCTCCTTGCGGACCTTACAGGAGATGACGGGGAGCTTAGGGCAGATATCGATGTAAAGACCGAACCGAAGGATGATGGTTCCACTGTAACTACCATTACCATAGGAGATCAGGAGGTTGAGAAGATCATAACCGATGAAGACGGTGATGAGATGATCGAGACCAATATCTGGACACTCGGAGGGGATGAGGAATTCACCTATACGGCCCTTCCCATAACCCCGGAAGTCCATGTCTATGACGGCATCCACAGGCTTTCGGAGGGAAGCGACTATAAGGTTAAATACGCAGACAATAAGAATGCGGGGACTGCGGCTGTCACTGTAAGCTTTGCGGGAAACTATGCAGGGACCGCGGCCAAGACCGTGAACTTCACGATAAATCCCGCGGACCTTGCGGAAGCAGATGTTGAGGACACCGTCCTGGCCGCATCCGTAAAGGCCCTGAAGCCGGCACCCGCGGTGACGCTTGAAGGCGGAGGGACGGTAAACAGTGAGGTAAAGTTCACCTACCTTGACAGCGAAGGAAAGAAGATCGCAGGCATCAGGGAAGCCGGAGCCTATACGGTACAGGCAGAGCCGAAGAAAGG
>JAILLY010000122.1 GCA_024692905.1 Lachnospiraceae bacterium
CGGAAAGTGGGATGATGAGGAAGAAAACGTGATGGAGCTTGATGAGATAAAGGAAAAACCGGACGTGGATTACGCCGAGGATTATCTGGCTGTCGCGACAAAGGAGTCAAAAGAGAATTATTTTGCCGTGTTCGGGCAGTATGTTCTTACCGGAGATGTGTTTGATGCTATAGAGGAAAATGTTAAAAACAATGTCCTTGAGGCGGGTGAGATCCAGCTTACGAGCGCACTTGAAAAGGTACGCGCCCGCGTGGGGATGACGGGTTATCTGGTAGACGGAAAGTCATACGATATAGGACTGCCCGAGAAATACTATGAGACGATGATAAGTTATGCGAAACAGTGATGCCGGCGTCCGGGTTTGACCGGTCGGGGTGTATTCGCTTATAATATAAAGTTGTTGCAAGGAGAAGGGATGGACGGATATAAACATAAAGCTGATACAGGTGATATTTCGACCGTGAACATCCTTGGTGTAAATATAGCCGCGCTGGATATGAACCGGCTGATGCGCTTTACCTGTGATAACATTAAGGCTTTGTCCGGTGATTATATCTGTGTATCAAATGTCCACACGACTGTCATGAGTTATGAGGACGAGTCATACAGGAACATACAGAACGGAGCGATTCTGGCTATCCCGGACGGCGGACCGTTAAGTTCGCTCGGAAGGAAACGCGGATACAAGATGTCCCGTACAACAGGCCCGGGATTTATGGAAGAAGTCCTTAAGATATCCGCAGCAAACGGTTACAGACATTATTTCTACGGATCTACCGGTGAAACGCTTGATAAGCTTAAGGCAGTGCTTGAGGAAAAATATCCGGGACTTAATATAGCAGGGATGTATTCCCCGCCGTTTAGACCGCTGACAGCGGAGGAAGATGCTGCGATCGTAAGTAAGATAAACTCTCTTTCGCCTGACTTTATCTGGGTGGGACTCGGAGCTCCAAAACAGGAGATATGGATGGCAGGGCATCAGGGTAAGGTATCGGGTCTTATGGTAGGAGTAGGGGCAGCGTTTGACTTTTTCTCAGGAAATATAAAGCGTGCGCCCGAGTGGATGCAGCGTCTTAACCTTGAGTGGCTGTACAGGCTTATGCAGGATCCGGGCAGGCTGTTTAAGAGGTATCTTGTAACGAACACCAAATTTATCTGGAATGCTGTTCTCTTAAGAAAATGATTTATGAACGATAGTAAATGAATTTAAGATCTTTATGATGATCAGACAGTATATTTCTGATTTGCTGTTTTGAGATTATTGTCGAATAGTGTATAGGAGAGATTAAGGATAGTATGAACATAGGTGTGATATTCGCTGGTGGTGTGGGAACCAGAATGTACAGCAAGGATAGACCCAAGCAATTTCTTAAAATGTATAATAAACCGATCATTATATACACATTGGAGCATTTTGAGATCAATGAGGAGATTGATGCGATTGTTATTGCATGTGTCGAAGAATGGATTCCATATTTAGAAAAATTGTTATATAAGTATAGAATTGAAAAAGTAAGAAAAATAGTACCGGGGGGAGAGACCGGACAGTTGTCGATCTATAATGGCCTTAAGGCGGCTAAAGAAATATCGAGGGATGAAGAAAACATAGTCCTTATCCATGATGGTGTCCGTCCGTTAATAACTTCGGAACTGTTATCAGAAAATATTAAGTGTGTAAAGAAGTACGGTTCAGCCATTACTGCAGGAGTTGTAACGGAAACGATAGTTATAGTGGATGAGATAATGAATATCGAACGCGTACCCACAAGAGCGAAGTCCCGAGTGGCCAAAGCTCCACAGTCATTCATGCTTAAGGATATTCTTAGTGTTCATGAACAGGCACTTGCCGACGGGCTGAATAATTCTATCGATTCATGCTCGCTTATGAAGCAGTATGGTAAAGAATTACATATGATAGATGGGCCTTATGAGAATATTAAAATAACAACGCCACAAGATTTCTATATTATGAGAGCAATACTCGAGGCAAAGGAAAACAGCCAGATTTA
>JAILLY010000135.1 GCA_024692905.1 Lachnospiraceae bacterium
GGTTACAGATCGGTAAAGGCACATCCGCTCTCGACTTTCGCGGCTGATGTGGATACGGCATCTTATTCGAACTTAAGGCGAATGATCATGGACGGATACGATCTTTATAATCTTCCCGAAGGCTCGGTCCGTATAGAGGAGATGCTCAATTATTTTGATTACGATTATGAAGGTCCCAAAGGCAGTGAGCCTTTCGGCGTTAACACCGAGATAGCGGCCTGCCCCTGGAATGAGGATGCTGTCCTTATGAGCATGGGATTAAAGACCGAGGATATCGATTTTTCCGAAACACCTGATTCGAACCTTGTGTTCCTTATCGATGTATCCGGATCGATGGCGGATGATGACAAGCTCCCGCTTCTCCAGGAAGCGTTCTGCATGCTCGTCGATGAACTCTCCGAAAAGGACAGAGTCAGCATCGTTACTTATGCTAACGGCGTTAAAACTGTACTCGACGGTGCCCGCGGCAATGAAGGCAGAAAGATCAAGAATGCGATAAACGATCTGTTCGCATCGGGCGGAACCAATGGAGGTCAGGGTATACAGATCGCATACAGTCTTGCGAAGAGAAATTTTATCAAGGGCGGAAATAACAGGATCATCCTTGCAACTGACGGCGATCTTAACATTGGGCTCACATCCCTTAATGAACTTGAAGATCTTGTAACAGAGAAGAAAGAAAGCGGCGTGTTCCTTTCGGTCCTCGGATTCGGTACCGGTAACATCAAGGATAACCGTATGGAGACGCTTGCCGATAAGGGCAACGGAAATTATGCATACATTGATTCCGTCAAGGAAGCAAAGAAAGTCATGGTCGATGAACTCAGCGCAAACATGCTCACCGTATGCAAGGATGTCAAGCTCCAGGTTGAATTCAATCCCGAGTATGTAAAAGCTTACAGGCTCATCGGATACGCGAACAGAGTCATGAAGGACCGTGATTTCAACGATGACAAAAAGGACGGCGGCGAGATAGGTGCAGGACATGAACTGACTGTTTTATATGAGATCATCCCGAATGATGATGACAGCACACTCGCACTCGGAAATGATACGGAATACAGATATGCCGATAATTTCAGGCGCAGGGAAAAGAAACACAGCTACGATGAGATCCTCACTTTGAGTGTAAGGTTCAAGAGGCCCTCGGCCGATAAGAGTGAACTCTTAACCTACCCGGTGACCTTCGACAGCTATACATACTCACCCTCTGATGATTTCGTCTTCCAGAGCGCGGTAGCAGAGTTCGGACTTGTGGCATCGGACAGCATCTTCGCACCAGACGCAACACTTGAGGATGCGGTAGACAGGCTCTCATCGATAAAGCTCAATGATGAATACAAGAGAGAGTTTTACGAATTGATCCGCTATCTTTAAAAAAAATATTGACAACAACAAGATGCGATGATATAAGATATTTAAACCGATGATGAAGAGTGAGTAAGCGATGCCTCTTTTCATACAGAGAGCCACGGGCGGTGAGATCGCGGCAGGAAATGCATTGACTGAATGGACTTCTAAGGGCGAGCGGAAAGGGATGATTCCCGAGTATGTAAGACGTATTGATCCGACGTTACACGGATCGGCGTATGATGGTACGTACTGAGTGGATGCTTAGGCATCAAGCGGGGTGGCACCGCAGGAAATGGATCCTGTCCCTGCAATTGATTACAGAAGATCAATTGCAGGGATTTTTTGATTTTCACGAATGTTTAAAGTCACGGAGGAAAGATGATCTTAGATACGATAGTTGAGAATAAGAAAATACGTCTTAAGGAACATAAGTCACGTCTGCCGTTTGAGGAAGTAAGACGTATGGCAGAAGAGGAATTAAAAGACGGTGAGCGCCCGGAAGACCTGTTTTACGGCAATCTTAAAAAGGACGGGATATCCATAATAGGAGAGTTCAAGAAGGCTTCACCAAGTCTTGGGGACATTACGGAGAAGATAGATCTTCTTGACAGGATCGATGAATATAATGCGTCTGCGGATGCGATCTCATGCCTGACGGAAGAGGATCATTTCAAGGGCAATACCGATTATCTTAAGACGATAAGGGAAAGATCAAAACTTCCGATCTTAAGAAAAGATTTCATGATAGATGAGTATCAGTTTTATGAAGCGAAGGCGATAAAGGCCGATGCCGTACTTCTTATAACCGCTATACTTGATGATGCGATGCTTAAAGATTTCTATGAGCTTGCAAGAGCGCTGAAGCTTGACGTGCTCGTTGAAACGCATGACGAATATGAGATCGCCCGTGCGCTTAAAGCAGATCCGAGGATCATAGGAGTGAATAACCGTAATCTTAAGGACTTTTCGATAGACTTAAAGACTACGGGACGCCTTAAAAAGTATATTCCGGAAGATAAGGTATTTGTATCCGAGAGCGGGATCATGGGTGATGAGGATGTTAAATACTTAAAAGAAACAGGGGTAGATGCGTTCCTTATCGGAAGAGCCTTTATGGAGAGTACGTCTCCCAAAGAACTTGCGGCAAGATGGAAGAGTTTATGAGTAAAAACGACATGGTAAAGATAAAGATATGCGGACTGACAAGGTATGAGGAAGCGGAGTATCTAAACGAAGCAAAGGCCGATCTCGCCGGATTCGTATTCTATGAAAAGAGCAAAAGGAACGTGAGTTTTGAGAAGGCGGCCGGGATAATGAAGGCCCTTGATGCTTCGATAACGAAGGTTGCGGTGACTGTTTCACCGGATGAGGAACTCATAAAGAGGATAGAGAATGCGGGATTTGACATCATCCAGATACACGGAGAACTTGGAACGGATATGCTTAAGATCATAAATATCCCGGTGTGGCGCGCGCTTAACATATCGGATACGGATGAGGCCGGGAGCGCATTAAAGCCTTATGAAGGACATACGGATATCATGGAAAATATAAAGGGTATAGTTATGGATGCACCGGATTTCGGGAGCGGAAAAACATTTGACTGGCATAAGAGCAGGAGGCTTTTAAAGGCGGGAGACCGGTCATCCCCGTTATACGGAAGAGATCTTATCCTGGCCGGAGGGCTTAATGAACAAAACGTCGCGGAAGGCATAAAGCTGTTTGGACCGGATATCGTAGATGTAAGCTCAGGGGTAGAGGGTGATGACGGAAAATCACACGATAAGATACTTGCTTTTGTGAACGCGGTCCGATGGCAGAGCGAAACAGCCATAATGAAAGAAAGGATGGAATGAATATGAATAAAAAAGCATACTACGGTGAATACGGCGGACAGTTCGTATCCGAATCCCTGATGAATACACTTGATGAGGTCGACAGGGCCTTTGAAGAAGCGATAAAAGATCCGGCTTTCATTGAAGAGTATCACTATTATCTTCGCCAGTATGTCGGACGTGAAACCCCGCTTTATCTTGCCGGAAGATTAAGTGAAAAATACGGCACAAAGATATATTTAAAGCGTGAGGACCTAAACCATACCGGCGCTCATAAGATAAACAATGTGCTCGGACAGATCCTTCTTGCAAAGCGCATGGGAAAGACAAGAGTCATCGCGGAAACGGGCGCGGGCCAGCACGGAGTTGCAACTGCCACGGGAGCGGCGCTGTTTGACATGGAGTGCACGGTTTATATGGGAAGCGAGGATGTAAAAAGACAGTCGTTAAACGTAATGCGCATGGAGATGCTCGGTGCAAAGGTGGTTTCGGTGGAATCCGGAAGCAATACATTAAAGGATGCAACAAACGAGGCAATAAGGACATGGGCAAAGACCGCCGAGGATACTTTCTATATCATCGGCTCGGCTATAGGTCCGTATCCTTATCCGAAGATGGTAAAGGAATTCCAGTCGTGCATCAGCCGGGAGGCTAAAAGGCAGCACATGGAAGCGGAAGGCAGGCTTCCCGATGTGGTCATGGCATGCGTCGGAGGCGGCTCGAATTCGATCGGGATGTTTGCTGATTTTATCGATGAAAAGGAAGTCGAACTCATAGGAGTGGAAGCTGCCGGAAAGGGAATAGATACCAATGAGCATGCGGCATCGATGGCAAAAGGAAGACCGGGCGTACTTCACGGGACAAGGTCTTATCTGCTGCAGGATGAGGACGGGAATATACAGCTTGCCCATTCCATATCGGCCGGACTCGATTATCCGGGTGTCGGACCCGAGCATGCGTATCTTAAAGATACAGGGAGGGCAAAATATGTTCCCATCACCGATGATGAGGCCATGGAAGCGCTTATGGAACTCACTCAGACAGAAGGGATAATACCTGCAATAGAAAGCGCACATGCTCTTGCATACGCATTTAAGAAGGCAAAGGAGATGAGTAAAGAGCAGTCGATGATAGTGTGTCTGTCCGGACGCGGTGATAAGGATGTAAATACGATCGCAGCTTATTTAAGAGGCGAAGGATATTTGAACTGACCGGTCCGTATCCGCCGGCTGTTATCGCAGGTGTTATTCAGCAAAGGAGAATGCTTTATGAACAGGATAGAAAAAAGAATGGAAGAGTTAAAAGCAAAGAATGAAAAAGCTTTTATCACTTATTATACGGCAGGTCTTCCGGATATGGAGACAACGGAAAAGATCATTGAAGCCCAGAGGGGTGTGACCGATGTCATCGAACTGGGGATACCGTTTTCGGACCCGACTGCAGACGGACCGGTCATACAGCAGGCAAGTTATGAAGCCATACAGAAGGGGGCATCGCTCAAAAGAGCTTTCGAACTTATGGATAAGATAAGAAAAGGAGGGAATGAGCAGCCGGTAGTGTTCATGATGTATTACAACACGATATTAAACTACGGCCTTGATACATTCATAAAGAAATGTGCACAAACAGGGGTGGACGGACTCATTGTTCCCGACCTTCCTTTGGAGGAGCAGGAAACTCTCCGTGATTCCCTTAAGGGAAATGACAATACGATCCTTATAGAACTTGTATCTCCCGTATCAGGGGGAAGGATACCCGGAATATTAAAAGGAGCAAGAGGGTTTGTGTACTGTGTCTCATCGATGGGAGTTACGGGGCAGGCGGCTGACTTTCACAAAGAAGTCATCGGTTATCTGAGTAAAGTCAAGTCGATATCGTCCATACCCGTTATGATGGGATTCGGTATAAGGGAAGCTTCCGACATCGTGCCTATGAAGGATATCATCGACGGGGCGATAGTCGGTTCGCACTTTATAAACATCATGAGGGACAGCGGTTTTGATCCGGATGCAGCCCGGGAATATGTAACACGTTTCAAAAGAGAGATGAACAAGGGAGGAATGTAAGATGATCAAAGAAGCGATCGAAAAGATAGTACTTAAGGAAGACCTTACTTATGATGAAGCCTATACCGTGATGAACGAGATCATGGACGGCTCGACCACACCGACACAGAATGCGGCATTTCTTGCCGCACTGTCCACTAAGAGTGCCAAAGCCGAGACGATCGATGAGATAAAGGGATGTGCGGCGGCAATGAGGGAGCATGCACTCACGGTTGACGGAAACGGGATCGACACGCTTGAGATAGTCGGTACCGGCGGAGACAGGGCAGGGAGTTTCAATATATCGACGACCTCCGCATTCATTGCGGCAGCTGCCGGTATAAAGATCGCAAAGCACGGGAACAGAGCCGCATCATCGCAGTCGGGAACGGCAGACTGTCTCGAGGCTCTCGGTGCAAATATCAATCTTGAACCGGAGCAGTGCTTAAAACTTCTTGAAGATACCGGATTCTGCTTCTTCTTTGCACAGAAGTATCATACCTCGATGAAGTATGTAGGTGCCATAAGAAAGGAACTGGGTTTCAGGACGGTGTTTAATATCCTCGGACCCCTTACAAACCCCATACATCCTACAAGGCAGCTTCTCGGGGTATATGATGAATATCTTGTTGAACCGCTGGCCCGCGTGCTTTACGGTCTGGGAGTAAAGAAGGGCATGGTCGTATACGGCAAGGAGAAGCTTGACGAGATAACGGCGGTAGGTCCTACGGCTGTCTGTGAATTCTCTCACGGCGAATACAAAAAATATGAGATCACTCCCGAGGATTTCGGGTTTACCAGATGCAAAAAAGAGGATCTTAAGGGAGGTACACCCGAAGAGAATGCACAGATCACGAGGGATATATTGAAAGGAAACGAAAAGGGCCCGAGGTACAATACCGTGCTTATGAACGCCGGAGCGGCCATATATATTGCCGACAAGGCTTATTCCATTGCCAAGGGTATCGAAATGGCAAAAGAACTCATCGAAACGGGCAAAGCATACGAAACAATGGAAAGATTCGTCAAAGCAACGGGTAAATCCTGAGCCGTGTTGTAAAGTAGGTTTAAATGCTATATACTGACATTCATAGTGTATAGAAAGGCAGGAACTGATCATGAAAGAACTGAAAAACCTGATGGGGTGGAGACCCGGTATAAAGGTCATTGATGCCACATTAAGAGACGGAGGACTTGTAAACAATTTCTTCTTTACCGATGAATTTGTCAAGCAGCTGTATATCACAAATATAAAGGCCGGAGTTGACTACATGGAAATGGGCTATAAGGCCAGCAAGGAACTGTTTGACACGAGCAAGTTCGGCAAGTGGAAATTCTGCGATGACGAGGATATAAGAGCGGTCGTCGGTGACAATGAGACCGGACTTAAGATAGCCGTAATGGCGGATGTCGGCCGCTGTGATTACAAGAACGATTTACATAAAAAAAGCGACAGCCCGATAGATATGGTAAGGGTCGCGACCTATATAAACACCATACCGCAGGCTGTTGATATGATCGAAGACGCAGCTGCCAAGGGATATGAAACGACTGTCAATATAATGGCCATATCCCAGGCCCAGGAGACCGATGTACAGGTTGCGCTCGATATGCTCGGCCAGACCCCGGTCGCATGCTTTTACATTGTGGACAGCTACGGTTCGATCTATCCCGAACAGATGACGAGGATAGCCGATCTGTATCTCAATGCGGCAGAAAAATACGGCAAAAAGGTTGGCATCCATGCACACAATAACCAGCAGCTTGCATTTGCCAATACGATCGAAGCAGTCGGCTGCGGCGCTGATTATCTTGACGCGACGTACTCCGGAATGGGAAGGGGAGCGGGAAACTGCTACATAGAGTCGCTCATAGGTTTCCTTCATAACCCCAAATATAACCTGTATCCGGTCATAAAGTTTGTTGAGAATTACATTAATCCTATGCGTGAGCAGGGAGTCAAATGGGGGTACGATATGCAGTACCTTTTTACGGGGCTCCTCAACAGACATCCCAAGGTAGCGATCGATTACACCAAGAGCGGCAGGAAGGATCTGACTGAGCTTTATAACGAGGTTATCCTTCTTGACTGATCATGCTGTTTTTGCATGATCTGCCACGGGATGAGGAACGGAGGCTTACATGTATACACCATCTGTTGAGGAAGCGGCAAGATATGCAGGAGAATATGACAGGATACCTGTAAAACGCGAGATACTCTCGGATATAAAAACCCCCATACAGGTCCTTAAGATACTTAAGAATCACAGCGATCACGTGTATATGCTCGAGAGTGTCAAGGGTCAGGAGAACCGGGGCAGGTATACCTTTTTGGGATTTAATCCGGTCGAGTGTATAACCTGTTTAAACGGAGATCTGAAGGTGACTGACGATAAGGGCAATGTTGTCTTTTGTGAGCATACGGATCATCCTTCTGCCTATTTAAGGAAACGGCTTGCGGAACTTAAAAGTGTCAGGCTCCCCGGCTTCCCGAGCTTTACCGGAGGCCTGGTCGGCTATTTTTCTTATGACTATATCAAATACAGTGAACCCTCGCTTGTGCTTGATGCAAAGGATAATGAGCATTTCAAGGATATGGACCTTATGCTTTTTGACAAGGTCATAGCATTTGACAATGTAAGGCAGAAGATAGTCATAATCGCAAATGTCAGGACGGATGATCTTGATGAAAGCTATCGTGAAGCGGTAAACGCGATCGATAATATTGCGGAACTCATAGAACACGGAGATGAGGCGTTTGTGGAAAAGGGACGTCTGACATCCGGGTACAGGCCCTTATTTGATGAAGAGTCATTCTGCTCCATGGTTAAAAAAGGGAAGGAATATATCTATGAGGGCGATATATTCCAGGTGGTCCTTTCAAACAGGCTTGAGGCTGATTTTGACGGGAGTCTTCTCAATACATACAGGGTTTTGAGGACGCTTAATCCGTCGCCGTATATGTTCTATTTTTCCGGCGATGACATGGAAGCGTGCGGGGCTTCTCCCGAGACTCTGGTCAAGCTTGAGGACGGTGTCCTTCATACATTCCCGCTTGCCGGTACAAGAAGGCGCGGGAAGGATGAGGAAGAAGACAAGGCACTTGAGAAAGAGCTTCTTTCCGATGAGAAGGAGTGTGCCGAGCACAATATGCTTGTCGATCTCGGACGCAATGATATAGGGCGTATAAGCAGGTTCGGAAGTGTCTGTGTGGATGATTACATGTCGGTTGAGAGGTTCTCGCATGTAATGCATATAGGCTCATCTGTAAAAGGCATCATAAAGGAAGGCAAGGATGCCCTTGATGCGATAGATGCCATACTTCCGGCCGGAACACTTTCCGGTGCTCCAAAGCTGCGTGCATGTGAGATCATCAACGAACTTGAGGATAATAAAAGGGGACTGTACGGAGGGGCCATAGGTTATATTGACTTTACCGGGAATCTTGATACCTGCATAGCAATAAGGCTTGTATTTAAGAAGAACGGCAGGGTATTCGTAAGGTCGGGAGCCGGTATCGTAGCCGATTCCGAACCCGAAAAAGAGTACCAGGAATGTATAAACAAGGCAAAGGCAGTTATGACAGCCATAGAGATGGCAGAGAGGATAGAAGACTGAGATGATCCTGCTGATCGATAATTATGACAGTTTTTCATATAACCTTTATCAGCTTTTGGGTTCTATAGACCGGGACATAAAAGTCGTAAGGAACGATGCGCTGACCACGGAGGATATCTGCGTCCTAAACCCTGACCATATCATAATCTCTCCGGGTCCCGGAAAGCCGAAGGATGCGGGGATATGTGAGGATGTTGTGCGCTTCTTTGCCGGACGCAAACCGATACTTGGCGTATGCCTCGGGCATCAGGCGATATGTGAGGCATTCGGCGGAGTCGTCGACCATGCCATGCGTATGATGCACGGTAAATCCTCCCTTGTCAGGATCGACAATGACTCTGTCATATTCAGGGGACTTGATAATGAAGTGTCCGTTGCACGGTACCATTCCCTTGCGGCAGTGGAAAGATACCTGCCTTCGTGCCTTAAGATCACCGGACGCAGTGATGACGGTGAGATAATGGCCGTTGAACATCGCGAGCATCCTGTGTTCGGGCTTCAGTTCCATCCCGAATCGATACTTACCCCGCAGGGGGTCAAAATGCTTGAAAATTTCCTCCGTACATGATACCGGAAGCGGCTTTTTTACTGTATTTGTGCGCATTGACACCGTTTTGTGACGGTGTTATAATTTTTTTATACTTTTTTATGGGTCTTTCTATCACGATATCCGGTCGGGAGGTGTTTCCATGAAGAAATTTAAGATGAAAACCGTTATCATCACGATGATCGCCGTAATGTCGGCTGTCGGGATCGCTTTACTGTGCATCCTTGCTTCGGTAAATTCGAGCGGTATGCTGAATGATAAAATAAATGAAAACATGTCCACATATCTGGACGCTCAGGTTAATTCCGTACTTGAGTTCGTCCGGAATTCAGAGCAGAAGCTTCAGCTTTATTCAAGAAATAATGCCATAGAGCAGCTTATACTGGAGGATGCCGCAGACCTTGCGGCGAATCCCGAACGTGAGCTTCCCGCATTCAATGACGAATCATATAATACGGCGGCGTTTTATGCCGACAACTACCCGGATTATCCCGAGGTCCAGCAGTATACTATGGACTTCTATAATACGCTTGATAACTGGGAAGGCCTGTATGTCGGAAATTCCGAGACAAGGATACTTTCATATTCCGTCCCGCCCGTGATCGGAAGAGTGTTAAGGGAAGATCCCGAAAGACGTGCCCAGCTCATGGATGCGATGAAGAAGGATCCTGAGGGAGTATATAATGCAGGTATCATAGTATCTCCGGGTACCGGCCAGTTATGTCTTTCGATGTATTCTCCCGTGTTAAAGGACGGTGAGATGATAGGATATGTCGGAGCCGGCGTATTCCATTCCGAACTCGAAGGTCTCCTTAAGAGTTTTGAACTTGCAGGGTCCAAGACCAGCAATCTGTATATGCTCAATTATGAGACCGGAGTGACTTTTACCGATACCGAAGCGGCTCCCGAGGAGCTTGAGACCGTGATCGCTCAGGAAACCACCAGACCTGTTCTTCTTGAGGTCATTTCAAGGGCTAAGGATAAGGGCGAAGCAAAGGGACAATTTGAATACAAGGACACTGCAAGCGGCAAGACTAAAGTCGTTAATTTCGAGACGATACCGGGATATGAGTGGGTTCTCGTCGTAACTGCGAACAAGGATGAATTATATGCGGCGACATCGTCAAATATGAGAACGATGATCATCCTCGGTGTGATCTCGTTTGCGCTCATACTGGTACTTGTTACCTTCCTCGCAAGCAGGCTTTCAAAGTCACTCGTCAAGACAGTCGAGGAGATAAACAAGACCGCAAGCGGAGATATATCATCAAATGTTGCATTAAAGAGTTCCATACTTGAAATAGACCAGATCGGACGAAGCCTCGGAGATCTCAAGGCTAAGCTCAGGAACGTCATAATAAAGACCAAGGATATGACCAGGGATCTTAACGTTGCCGGAACCGATCTTGCCGGAAATGCAGACCAGGCTTCGACGACATCATCGCATGTCACGGGTGCCGTTTCCGAGGTATCAAGAGGTGCGGCTTCCCAGGCGGAATCAGTTCAGACTGCTGCCGCAAGGACCGACTCGATGGGTGCAGATATTGATAACATATCTGCCAACATAGCTGCGCTTGATGAGGCGTCTATGAACATGAAGAACAGCTGTGACAGGGCGGCGCTCGCACTTAAGGAGATGGTAAGCCAGAACGTTACGGTTTCGAATTCGATTTCCGAGATCGGAGAAACGATAAGCGCTACCAACGAAAGTGCCAATGAGATCGTCAAATTCTCGGATGCGATCAATGCGATCGCTTCACAGACAAACCTTCTGTCACTCAATGCTTCGATAGAGGCTGCACGTGCCGGCGAGGCGGGCAGAGGTTTTGCCGTAGTTGCGGATGAGATAAGACAGCTGGCCGATCAGTCCAAGAACAGTGCCGATGAGATAAGGACCATAGTTGATAAGCTTCTTTCCGATGCGCAGGCCTCGGTCAAGACTATGGATGCATTAAATGAGAGCTTCCGCTCGCAGGGTGAGCAGATAATCTCAACGCAGCAGAACATGGATGAGATGTCAGAGAATGTTATGATAGTTTCGGAGAATTCAAGATCCATAAGGAACATGGTAAGGAACCTTGAAGCAGCCAAGGAATCGCTTGTAGAGATAGTCCAGAATCTGTCTTCAATCTCCGAGCAGAATGCAGTATCCACCGAGCAGACGAGTGTTTCGATGAACGAACTCGGAAACACGTTCTCAGTGATCAATGAGTCGGCAGCACAGCTTCAGGTTCTGGCTTCGGATCTTACGGATACGATCAGTTACTTCCGGTGATAAACCATAAAGGAGATGTATAAATGAAACCATTGGATATTTCGGATGAACTTAAGAGCAATGCTTATCCCGGCCGCGGTATCGTGATCGGCCGGAGCCGTGACGGACAATATGCCGTGATAGCATATTTCATCATGGGAAGGAGCACCAATTCGCGCAACAGGATATTTGTTGAAGATAAGGACGGCATCAGGACGCAGGCATTCGATCCGGCTCTTCTGAGCGATCCTTCACTGATCATTTATTCGCCGGTGCGCGTGCTCGGAAACAAGACCATAGTAACGAACGGTGACCAGACCGATACGATATATGACGGTATGGACAGACAGATGACTTTTGAACAGTCACTAAGGTCAAGGGAATTTGAGCCTGACGGTCCTAACTTCACTCCGAGGATTTCCGGTATAACCCATATCGAGGACGGAAAGTTCAATTATGCCATGTCCATCTTAAAGAGCAATAACGGAGATCCCGGATCGTGCAACAGGTTCACCTTCGCATATGAATCTCCAAAGCCCGGGCAGGGACATTTTATACATACCTATATGCATGACGGCGACCCGCTCCCGAGTTTTGAAGGCGAGCCCAAACTCATAGATATAGACGGCGGGATCGATCAGTTTTCCAAGGTGCTGTGGGAATCACTTAATGAGGATAATAAGGTTTCCCTTTTTGTAAGATACATAAATATAGACTCCGGCGATTATGAGTCAAGGATATTCAATAAAAATAAATGAAAGATACTGAAGGAAGGGATCAAAGGAAATGAAGGAATTGGAACTTAAGTACGGCTGCAATCCGAATCAGAAGCCGGCAAAGATCTACGTTAATGACGGCAGGGAGCTCCCGATAAAGGTGTTAAACGGCAAGCCGGGGTATATCAATTTTCTGGATGCTTTTAACGGCTGGCAGCTTGTAAAGGAACTTAAGGAGGCTACGGGATATCCCGCGGCAACTTCATTTAAGCATGTTTCTCCTGCGGGTGCAGCGATAGGCAAGCCGCTTAATGATACGATGAAGAAGATATATTTTGTGGAGGATATCGATGAACTGTCGCCCATAGCCTGCGCATATGCAAGGGCAAGAGGCGCCGACAGGATGTCGTCATACGGTGATTTTATCGCGCTGTCTGACGTTTGCGATGTTTCCGCAGCAAGGATCATCAAGAAGGAATTCTCGGACGGTATCATCGCTCCGGGATATGAGCCCGAAGCACTGGAGCTTTTGAAGGAGAAGAAAAAGGGAGCCTATACCGTGATCGAAATAGATCCCGCATATAAGCCGCAACCCGTTGAGCATAAGGATGTATTCGGTATCACCTTCGAACAGGGCAGGAATGAAGTGAAGATAGATGATTCACTCCTTACAAATGTCGTGACCAGGAATAAGGATATTCCCGAACCGGCCAGACATGATATGATAATCTCACTCATCACTCTTAAATATACCCAGTCCAACTCCGTATGTTTTGTTAAGGACGGTCAGGCTATAGGTATCGGTGCCGGTCAGCAGTCGAGAGTCCACTGTGTAAGGCTTGCCGGCCAGAAGGCAGATAACTGGCTTTTACGTCAGTGCCCCAAGGTGATGGGACTTGAGTTTGTGGACGGTATCAAGAGGGCAGACAGGGATAATGCCATAGACAATTATATCGGCGAAGCATATATGGATGTGCTCAGGGAAGGTGCATGGCAGAAGATATTCAAGGTTAAACCTGACAGGCTTACCGATGAGGAGAAGAGGGAATGGCTTGACCGTATGGATGATGTAGTCCTGGGCTCGGATGCTTTCTTCCCGTTCTCCGACAGTATCGAACGCGGTGTAAAGAGCGGTGTCAGATATGTTGTACAGCCGGGCGGATCGATACGCGATCAGGATGTCATAGATTGCTGCGATCATTACGGTATCGCCATGGTATGCAACGGGGTTAGGCTGTTCCATCATTAATACATGCGCATAGGACTTTGATATGGCAGTTAGTCGGATATTAATTGAGTCGGTACTTTTCGCGATCCTTTTGATCACTGTATCGATAGTATATAAACATAAGGCATTAAGTAAAGACGATGAAGGGTCGAGACGGTTCTTCATGCTTGTTAATGCCTATGTTGCCGGGGTGATCTGCTATATCATCATATATCTTATGGACGACAGCTTCGGCGCTTTCAGGCATATGTTCTATATTATCGTATGGTATTCATATGCCGCCGTTCTTGCGTGCATGATCGTCCAGTCTCTGTATATATTTGATTATAAAGGCAGGACACTTAAGCATGTTACATCGGCATTGTGCTATTATGCGCTTTTTGTGGTGCTTATCGAACTCTTTTTCCACAAGTTCAGGTTTGAATCTAATCCGACCGGCATAGAGTTCTATCCATATGCCGTGCCGCGTTTCTTTTATTATGCCACTCCGATCATATTGTACTGTTCATGTACCATATATCTTCTTGGGTTTTACAGGGGAAGTCATAATAAGATAAGGGAGAGACATCTCTTAAAGCTCGGCGTCGCTGCGATGATCCCTTCATTTATCGGGATAACGCTGGAGAGTATCTTTCATGTGTTTTTTGAAATAAGGTATCCCGTATTTTTCATATCCATGATCGTTCCTGTCGGGATCATGAGCGATCTTAACCTTAAGAGCCGCAGTTTCAGGCTGTATCGTGAAGACTTTGAGGAGTTCCTGCGCGAAGACAATACGGATGCCGTATTTATATGTGATGATGAACTGAACGTTCTGTATGAAAACAAAGCCGCTGATATAAATTCTGTCCTGTATAAGGATCGTTATATAGGAAAGAAGCTTACGGACATATTTGTTATAGAAAATGATGTGAAGAGAGCATTGTTTTCCAAGGATGCAAGGGACGGACTTATGGTTCCCGCGCTGTATCCGGTTACCGAACGTAAGCTTGTTATGAGCGTTGAATATATTTATGACTGTTGTGATGAGATACTGTGCAGTATCATAACCGTTCCGAATTATAAAGTTGCCATGAACGAGGAAGATTTTACCAGAGAGGCTTCAAATGATTCGGCGCTTGTTGTGAGCCCTCCTTCCGAAGCGGCAGGCAATACGGATAAGGATGATATCCCGGGCCCCGGAGATATCAAGATCATCGACCCCAATACAAATATCCTGCTGGTTGATGAAGATGTCGACAACCTTGATTCATGCGAGAAACAGTTTGAGCCCTATAATATAACCGTGAACCGTGCCGTTGGCGGGCGCATGGCTCTGGATATGATCCTTGACCGGTGCTATGATGCAATATTTATACGCTCTTCGATGGAAAAACTGAACGGTATAGAAACCGCAAAGCGTATAAGGGGTATGGAAGACAGTTATTATGCGGAAGTCCCCATAATATTTGTATTGTCTGAACCTGTCGTGAATGTTTATAAGGATCTTCTTGAAGTGAGCTTCAATGATTTTATTGAAATGCCGATAACCTTCAGGAAACTTAACGGCATAATGACAAGGTGGTTATGGAGACGGTATGCGATAACGGATAAAAGTGCCGGAACATCGCAGAGCACCAGGGTCGTAAGGACGATGGATGCGCTGAACGATCTTTACGAGGATTGCAAGATACTTGGAAGAGACGGTATGTACAGGCAGATCGGATACTGCTTGAAGGGTATGAAGAGGCTGTCGGCAAGGCTCGATAACAAGCATCTTATAGATTCGTGCGACAAACTTGTTGAAATATATATAAGAGGGCAGTATGACAGGCTTGATACAGGACTTGAAGACTTCAGATCCGAGCTCGAACGTCTTAAGAACAGTTCGAGCTTCGGGATGATCTACTAAGCCTGAAGCTTTTTGAAGGCCGTTGACAGCATGAGTTTTATCCTGTTGAGCTGATTGACTTCACTGGCACCGGGATCGTAATCTATGGCAACTATGTTGGAATCCGGATAGTGCCTTCTCAATTCCTTTATTACACCTTTACCTACCACATGGTTGGGGAGACAGCCGAAAGGCTGGGTACATACTATATTATTTACTCCCGAATGGATAAGTTCTATCATTTCTCCCGTAAGGAACCAGCCTTCACCGGTCTGGTTTCCGATCGAAACTATATCCTCCGCATAACCTGCGATCTTCCGGATATTTACGGGCGGTTCGAAGTGCCTGCTCTCTTTAAGTGCTTTGATCGCAGCGCCTCTTAATGCATCAATGCCCTTTATACCCAGTTCGGTCAGGAAAGATGTTTTGCCGGATTTTCCAAGATGCTTTGCCTTATACACCTGATTATAAAAACAGTACTGCATAAAATCGATAAGGTCGGGAACAACCGCTTCCGCACCTTCTGACTCTATCAGGGAGACGAGATCATTATTGGCGGTGGGAGAGTATTTTACAAGGATCTCTCCGACTATACCTACTCTGGGTTTTTTGAGTTCTTCATCTATAGGAATTGAATCGAAATCCTTTACAATATCGCAGCACATGCGTGAAAAAACATTGAAGCTCTGATGGCGCTGGACAACAAAGTCGCGGCATCTTTCAAGCCACATCGCATGGACTCTTTCGCAGGAACCGGGCTCGAGTTCATAAGGACGCATCCTGTAGAGGCATCGCATAAAGATATCTCCGAAGATGGCTGCGTACGCAAGCCGTTGTCCAAGCTTTAAGTTGATCTTAAACCCGGGGTTTGATTCTATCTTTCCGAGATTTAAGGAAATCACGGGTATATGTTCATAGCCGGCATTTTTCAGAGCACGGCGTATGAAGGCAATGTAATTGGTCGCACGGCATCCTCCTCCGGTCTGGCTCATTATGACTGCCAGACGGTCGGTGTCGTATTTGCCGGACAGTATGGCATCCATGAGCTGGCCGACAACTATAAGTGAAGGATAACATGCGTCATTGTTTACAAACTTAAGACCGACATCAACCGCTTCACGGTTGGAATTGTCGGGAACCACAAGATTGTATCCGCAGGAATTAAAAGCCTTTTCCATAATATCAAAATGTATGGGCGACATGTTCGGACACAGTATGGTATAATTCCTTGCCATGTCTTTTGTAAAAATAACACGTTTGTACGCAGATGATTCTATCGTACGCGTTTCATGCAGGCGCTTTTTGAGTTTTATAGCACTTAATAACGAGCGTATTCTTATCCTTGCCGCACCGAGGTTGTTGACTTCATCGATCTTTAAACAGGTATATATCTTGCCGGAACCGGTAAGGATATCACTTACCTGATCGGTAGTTACCGCATCCAGTCCGCATCCGAATGAATTAAGCTGGACCAGATCTATATCATCCCTGGTCTTTACATAATTGGCGGCCGCATAAAGCCTTGAATGATACATCCACTGATCCGAAACCAGCAGAGGCCTTTCGCATGGATTAAGATGCGATATCGAATCCTCTGTGAGCACCGCCATCCCGTAGGAATTTATCATTTCAGGTATCCCGTGGTTTATCTCCGGATCGATATGATAAGGACGTCCTGCGAGTACTATTCCGTGACAATGGTTTTCCTCGATGTATTTTAAGGTTTCCTCGCCTTTTTTATATATGTCATTTCTTACTTTTTCCATTTCGGCCCATGCATCGCAGGCAGCCCTGTATACTTCATCGGAAGGCAGGTCACCGAATGCCGCGATAAGACCGTCCGAGATTATCTTAAGACTTTCAAAACTTAAGAAAGGATTATGGAATCTGATATCTCCGTTTATGATATCATCCATATTATTCTTGATATTCTCGCTGTATGAAGTTACTATCGGACAGTTATAATGGTTGGTTGCGCCTGCCTGTTCCTTTCTTTCATAGAACAGGGCGGGATAGAAGATGTATTTTATCCCCTGCTTTATGAGCCATTCCACATGACCGTGCGCAAGCTTGGCCGGATAGCATTCCGATTCGCTGGGTATGGATTCGATACCGAGTTCATATATCCTGTGAGAGGAGCGCGGTGACAGCACAACCCTGTATTTAAGCTTTGTAAAGAAAGTGAACCAGAACGGATAGTTCTCATACATATTAAGGACACGCGGGATCCCGACCGTGCCACGGGTGGCTTCGGTCATCTCGAGCGGTTCATAGGAGAATATCTTTCGTTCCTTATATTCAAAAAGGTTTGGAAGGCCTTTTTCGTTCTTTGTTTTGCCAAGGCCGCGTTCGCATCTGTTTCCGGAAATATACTGTCGTCCGCCGCTGAACTTGTTTATCGTAAGACGGCAGTTATTGGTACATCCCTTACACTTGGCCATGGAAGTGGTAAATTCAAGTGAATTGATCTGTTTGATCGAGAGCATTGTTGTTTCTTTGTTATCCTCATAGCGCTCCCTTGCGATGAGTGCCGCGCCGAATGCTCCCATGATACCGGCGATATCGGGTCTTATAGCCTCGCATCCGGCGATCTTTTCAAAGCTTCTTAATACGGCATCATTGTAGAAGGTGCCGCCCTGGACAACGATCTTTTTACCGAGGGATGAGGCATCTGAGACTTTTATTACCTTAAACAGTGCGTTTTTAATGACAGAGTAGGCAAGGCCGGCGGAAATGTCGGCTACCGAAGCGCCTTCCTTCTGGGCCTGCTTAACCTTGGAATTCATAAACACGGTACATCTTGTACCGAGGTCTATGGGGTGCTCTGCGAAAAGAGCTTCCTTTGCAAAATCGGTAACCGAATAATTAAGGGATTTGGCAAAGGTTTCTATGAAAGAACCGCAGCCGGAACTGCAGGCCTCGTTAAGAAGTACGGAATCGACCGTCTTATTCTTTATCTTGATGCATTTCATATCCTGACCGCCGATATCGAGGATACAGTCAACTCCGGGCTCGAAGAATGCGGCGGCATAATAGTGGGCGACGGTCTCTACTTCACCGTCATCAAGCATGAGAGCGGCTTTTATCAATGCTTCGCCATAGCCCGTTGAGCACGAATGCACTATCGATGCACCGGGAGGCAGGAGAGAATATATCTCCTTTACGGCCCTTATCGTCGTTGCAAGCGGATTGCCGTTGTTATTACTGTAGAATGAGTATAAGAGAGAACCGTCCTCGGAAACGAGAGCAGCCTTGGTCGTGGTCGAACCTGCATCTATACCGAGGAAACATTTGCCTCTGTATACGGACAGCTCTGCGGTATTAACACAATGCTCATCATGGCGTTTTTCGAAGGCATCATATTCATCGCGGCTTGAGAACAGAGGCTCCATCCTGGCGACCTCGAATTCCATATGTATGTCCGAGTTCAGTTTTTCATCAAGACTGCCAAGGCTTATCGAACAATCTTCCTTATAATTAAGTGCCGAACCTATAGCCGCGAAAAGATGGGAATTATCCGGAGCGATAGTATGCTCTTCATCGAGGCCGAGAGTCCGCACGAATGCTTCCTTGAGTTCCGACAGAAAATGAAGAGGGCCTCCGAGAAATGCAACATGTCCTCTTATCGGTTTGCCGCAAGCGAGACCTGATATGGTCTGGTTTACAACCGCCTGAAAGATGGATGCGGAAAGATCCTCTCTTGTGGCACCCTCGTTGATGAGAGGCTGGATATCGGACTTGGCGAATACGCCACATCTTGCAGCTATGGTATAAAGTGATTTGTAATCCTTTGCATATTCATTAAGACCCGATGCGTCTGTCTGAAGAAGGGAAGCCATCTGGTCGATGAATGAACCTGTTCCGCCCGCGCAGATACCGTTCATTCTCTGCTCAACGTTACCGCCTTCGAAATATATGATCTTTGCGTCTTCACCGCCGAGCTCGATAGCAACGTCAACTTTTTCACTGTAATCCTTGAGTGCGGTGGATACTGCTATGACTTCCTGGACAAAGGGTATCTCAAGATGGTTTGCGAGCGTTAATCCGCCGGAACCCGTTATCATCGGATGAACGGTGAGATCCCCTGTTTTTTTCAACGCATCGGATATGAGTTCCTTAAGTGTTTCGCGGATATTTGCAAAGTGACGTCTGTAGTCCGAGAAGAGTATATTATGGCTCTCGTCAAGAACTGCTATCTTTACGGTCGTCGAGCCTATATCGATACCGAGAGTATATGTTTTTTCCTTAATCTGACTGTTGCTCATTAATATAACTGCCTTATCTGAACCTTTCATTTAAATGCCGTTTTCGGCATGCTAAATTATACTACTACAAATGCTTCAAAACTTCAATCCCGACGAAAAGCCGCAAAACGGCGTGTGTTTACATTTGGACAAGTAAATGCTAAACTAATCTTTGTCTGTGAAGAAACGATCTGGTACAAAGGACGATATAAATGGAAAGATTTTTAAATAAACTTGAGCGCAGGTTCGGCAGATATTCGATCAGGAATCTGGCGAAATACCTGGTATACGGTTACGGTATAGGATATTTGCTGTATTTCGCAGGAAATGCAGCGGGTGTTAATCTGTTCAGCCTGATCACGCTTGACCCGTATAAGATAATACACGGGCAGATCTGGCGTATCATCACATGGATCATTGTCCCGCCCCAGATCAGTTTCTGGGCGATCTTTCTGCTGCTCATCTTTATTTCATTCGGTAATACGCTCGAGAGGACATGGGGAACCTTCCGTTTCAATGTATACATTTTTTCCGGCATACTTTTCACGGTCATAGGTGCTTTTGTTATGTATGCCGCTTATTATCTTGCCGGATATACTGCAGAGTATCCTCCTGAGATACTGTCAAGCCATATCGGATACTATTTTCTTACATATTATGTGTATCAGACCATATTTTTTGCCTGTGCGGTCGAATATCCGAACATTCAGATGCTGCTTATGTTTTTTATCCCCGTAAAGCTTAAGTGGATAGCAATATTCATGGCATTCAGCCTCGGCATCGATTTCCTCGCCGGAAACTGGGAGACAAAGATATCGATAATCGCATCACTCCTTAATTTCGCACTGTTTTTCTTCGGCACCAGAAACTATAAACGCGTTTCGCCTGCCGAGATCCGAAGGAGACAGGCTTATAAACAGGAAACGAAAAGGATAAGTCATATCACAAGACATAAATGTGCCATATGCGGCAGGACCGAGAAAGACGGTGATGATCTTGAATTCAGGTTCTGCTCCAAGTGCAACGGTAATTACGAATACTGTCAGGATCATCTGTTCACACATGAACATGTAAGATAAACAGGAGAAAAATGGACGAGCAGCAGTTTCGAAAAGTAATGATAAAGGTGCGTTCTCTTGCAAAGAGTCAGGGCGAACGTATATCAAAGGAACAGGTTGAACGTTCCTTTGGTCCGCTTAATATTGAAGAAAGCCATCTTAACCTTATCTTTGACTATCTTAAGGAAGAAAAGGTCAGAGTCTTTGACAGCGACAAAGAACTTGAAGAGGTCCGGTCTACGTTTCCCGACGAACGTGTCAGGATGAATAAGGAAGACAGCGAATATCTTAAGATGTATATCGGGGAACTCAATCTTATGGATATTCCGTCAAAGGAAGAAAGAAGCGTTATCCTTGATGAGATCATAAACGACAGGAGTAAGGCCGCCATACTTCTTCCAAACCTGTATCTTAAGGAAGTCGTGGACGTTGCAAGGTTGTATGAAGGACAGGGCGTTGCGCTCGAGGATCTTGTGGGTGAAGGCAATGTCAGTATCCTTACGGGGCTAAAGCTGCTTGACTGCTGCGAGAGCGCCGAAGAGATCGAAGAGTTTATGGTCAGGATGATCATGGATTCAATGGAAGCAATGCTCATGGACAGGTTTGATATTGAAGATTTTGATCTTAAGGTACTTGAGAGAGTCAACACCCTTAATGATAAGGCTAAGGAGATGGCGGAGGATTTAGAACGGCTGATAACCGTTGAAGAGTTGGCCGCAGAGCTTGAGACCGATGAGGAATACATCCGTGAAACGCTCCGCATTTCAGGTAATTCGATCGAGTACATAAAAGATAAATAAAAACCATAAAAATACAGGATAAGTTTCGTATCATATTTGAAGACAGAGGAACGGATAATGAGTTTTGAAAAAGTCAAAGAGTTAAAAGAATATGAAGTCATTAAAGAGGAGAGGCTTAAAGACCTTAAATCCGACGGATGCATATTGAGGCATAAAAAGTCGGGAGCAAGGATATGCCTTATTTCCAACGATGACGACAACAAGGTTTTTTATATCGGTTTCCGGACCCCCGCCAAAGACAGTACCGGAGTCCAGCATATCATGGAACATTCGGTATTGTGCGGTTCCGAAAAATATCCTGTTAAGGATCCCTTCGTGGAGCTTGTCAAGGGTTCGCTCAATACGTTTTTAAATGCCATGACTTATCCGGACAAGACCGTTTATCCGGTGGCAAGCTGTAATGACAAGGATTTTGACAACATCATGGATATTTATCTTGATGCCGTCTTTCATCCCAACGTTCATGACAGGCCCGAGATCTTCAAACAGGAAGGGTGGCATTATGAATTGAAGGGAAAGGATGCTCCCTTAACGATAAACGGAGTTGTATATAATGAAATGAAAGGTGCGTTTTCATCACCGGATGATACGCTTGACCGGGAGATATTCAACTCGCTCTTCCCGGACACCGATTATTCCAATGAGTCGGGCGGAGACCCGGATGTGATCCCGTCGCTTTCATATGAGGCTTTCCTTAAGTTCCACCGGGAATTCTATCATCCGTCAAACAGTTATATCTACCTTTACGGAGATATGGACATGGTATCAAAACTTGAGTACCTTGACAGGGAGTATCTGTCCGGATATGACCGTATCGATATTGATACATCGATCGCCATGCAGAAACCGTTTGAGAAACCCGCCATGCTTTCCCAAAAGTATTCGGTCACGAGTGAGGAACCGGTTGAGGGTAACACATATCTGTCCTATAACACCGTGATCGACACGAGTCTTAACAGGGAATTATATCTTGCATTCCAGATACTGGAGTATACCCTGCTTGGCACTCCCGGGGCGGTCCTTAAGCAGACCCTGCTTGACAGAGGTATAGGAAAGGATATCCAGAGCACCTATGAGAACGGTATATTACAGCCTTATTTTTCGGTCATAGCAAAGAACGCCGATGCGTCGCAGCTTGACGAGTTTAAGTCAACGATAAGGGAAGTGCTTGAGAATGCAGTCAAAAACGGCCTTGACAAAAAGGCGTTAAGAGCAGGGATAAACGTATACGAGTTCAGATACAGGGAGGCGGATTTCGGATCATATCCCAAAGGACTTATGTATGGTCTCCAGGCCCTTGACAGCTGGCTGTATGACGAGTCCGAACCATTTATGCATATTGAAGCGAACGATACCTTCGCGTTTTTAAGAGACAGGATCGAAACGGGCTATTTCGAAGGACTCATAAATGATTATCTTCTTGATAATCCTCACAGCTCGATAGTTGTTCTTGAACCGGAAAGAGGACTTACGGCCGAAAATGACAGAAAGCTTGAAAAGAAACTCTCGGAGCATAAAGCCTCGCTTTCGGACGAAGAGATTGAAAAGCTTATAAAAGATACGGAGGATCTTATAAAATACCAGGAGGAACCAAATACTCCCGAGGAGCTTAGATGCATACCGCTTCTTTCCATATCCGATATAAGGAAGGAAGCATTGCCCGTTGAATATGATAAGGCTGATCTTAACGGGACTACCGTACTCACGCATGATATATTCACGAACGGTATCGGATATCTTACCCTTGCCTTTGATATAGGATCTCTTCCGGAAAGACTGATCCCTTATCTTGGTATATTCAGGAATGTTTTCGGATATGTTGATACGGAGAATTTCGGGTATGCAGATCTTACAAGTGAGATCAATGAGAATTCGGGAGGCATCGCATCCGGAGCGAACAGCTATACCGATTCATCGGATGTCACGAAATACAAGCTGTTCTATGAGGTGAGAGCCAAGGTCCTCTATGACCGCCTCCCGTTTGCGTTTGATATTATAAGCGAGATGATACGGACCTCGGATTACAGTAATGACAAACGTCTGCTCGAGATATTGTATATGTTAAAGTCGAGGCTTCAGGCGGCGATGACATCAGCGGGACATATGGTTGCCGTGACGAGGCTTCTTTCATCGTGTTCTCCGACACTGGCTATACTTGAAAAGTCAAACGGGATAGAATTCTACAGGTTCATAGACGGGCTCATAAATGATTTCGATGCACGTAAGGAAACCTTTAAGAAGGAGCTTAAGGAATTTGCAATGATCACATTCAGGCCCGAAAACCTGTTTGTTGATTATATAGCGGATAAGAGTCAGAATGACCTTCTTATGGAGCTTACCGAGAGGTTTAAAAAAGACCTGTTCACACAGGAAGTTGACAGGAGCGGATATAAGATCGGAACATGGCAGTGCAGGGAAGGATACAAGACAAGCGCCAAAGTACAGTATGTGGCCACAGGCGGAAACTTCATAAGGCACGGATATAAATATACGGGAGCACTCAGGGTCTTAAAGGTCATAATGGGGTATGAATATTTATGGAACAATGTCAGGGTCCGCGGCGGAGCTTACGGCTGCATGAACTCATATTCAAGGACCGGTGACATGTTCATGACTTCATACAGGGATCCAAACCTTAAGAATACACTTGATGTTTATAAAGGTGCGGTAGATTATATACGCAGCTTTGATCCCGATGAACGGGATATGACGAAATACATCATCGGAACGATATCCGATATGGACGTCCCGCTCACTCCGAGAGCCAGAGGAAGCAGATCCATGAGCATCTTCCTTTCGGATGATTCCTTTGAGAACCTCCAAAAGGAAAGGGACGAGGTCCTCGGGGCGACAAAAGAGGATATAAGAAAGCTTGCCGACTGCGTGGAAAGCGTTATAAACGAAGGCAATATATGTGTTCTCGGTGAAGAGGAACTTATCGATAAGGAATCGGAACTTTTTGACAGAACTGAGTCACTGTTTTAAGTATTCATGATCTGAGGGAGGATATCAAAATGATGAAGAAAAAGATCGTATTATTTGCTGCCGTGTTTTCCCTGCTCCTTTCAGGGTGCGGTTCAAGCTCTTCAGACAGATCCGCAGCATATAAGAGTTATGCAGGTGAAGCTGCACCTGCGGAGGCAGAAGAATATTATGATGCTTATGAATCCGATATGGTCGTTGAGTCGGGCTCTGCCGATATGGGTGAAGTCACCGAAGCGGACGTTGAAAGCGGTAAGAATCAGAATGCCGAAAGGATGCTCATTAAGAATGTATATATGAGTGTTGAGTCCGAGGATGTCGAGCGTATGATGCATAATGTCGAGAAGCGCGTTGAACAGCTCGGCGGATATATCGAGAGTACAAACCTTGAGAACCAGAAGTACTCAAGTTCCGAGAGAAAGACGGCCAATATCATCGCGAGGGTCCCGGTCGAGAAGCTTGATTCCTTTGTTGATGAAGTCGGCGAACAGTCAAATGTTCTCTCGAAGAGCTCAAGCGCGGAAGATGTTACCTTAAGGTATGTTGACATGCAGTCAAAGCTTGAGAGCTACCAGACCGAGTATGACAGGATAAGCGAACTGCTTGAGAAAGCTGATGATCTCGATACCATAATAGCACTCGAGGCAAGGCTTACAGAGGTAAGATACCAGATAGAATCATACGGTTCACAGCTTAAGGTCATGAAGAATCAGGCGACCTACAGCACGATAAACTTAAGCATCACCCAGGTCATCGAGTATACACCCGTAATGGTTGAAGAAAAGTCGAGGATCGAACGGATGGCTGACGGCTTTGTAAGTAACTGCCGCAAGGTATGGAACGGACTGCTTGACTTTGGAGTAGGATTTGTGATCGCTCTTCCCGTTCTTATAATATGGGCGGCTGTGATCATCGTCATAATCCTGATCGTAAAAGCTGTTAATAAGTCGTACAGGAAAAAACATCCAAAGAAAGAGAAAAGGGTAATAGCCCCTGTTGTCTATACTCAGGTTCCCATGGTGAAAAAGCCCGAAGATGTGCCGGCTGAAAAAGAAGAAAATGAGAATGATAAGCAGGATAAACAGGATGATCAGGATAAGCAGGAAAGCGGTGTATGAGTGAAAATAAGAACGTAAGGGCCGGGTTTGCTGCCATAGCGGGAAGGCCGAATGTCGGAAAGTCAACACTGATGAACAGGATCATCGGCCAGAAGATCGCGATCACCTCCGATAAGCCGCAGACGACGAGAAACAGGATCCGGACCGTATACACCTGTGATGAGGGCCAGATAGTATTCTTGGACACACCGGGCATACATAAGGCGAAAAACAGGCTCGGCGAGTATATGATAAGTTCGGTGAACGCCGCGTTAAAAGATGTGGATGTGATACTGTGGCTTGTCGAAGCAAGCGTTTATGTCGGGCCGACCGATAAGAGTATCGCCGAAAAACTTAACGGTTTGAATGTGCCTGTCATACTTGTCATAAATAAGATCGACAAGATCGGAAAAGATGAACTGCTTAAGGTTATAGATGCATACCGCGTGTTATGTGACTTTGCCCAGGTGGTCCCGGTCAGTGCGCTCACAGGTGACAACACGGATACGCTTATCGAACAGATATTTAAATATCTTCCCTACGGGGAGCCCTTCTATGATGAAGATACGGTCACGGATCAGCCCCAAAGGCAGATTGCGGCGGAGATGATAAGGGAGAAGGCGCTTAAGTGCCTTGATGAAGAAGTCCCGCACGGCATTGCCGTCACTATCGAACGGATGGAATTCAAGCCGGATATAGTTCATATAGACGCGACGATCATATGCGAGAAAGAATCCCATAAGGGGATCATAATCGGCAGACAGGGGCAGATGCTTAAAAAGATAGGATCGGCGGCAAGGTATGAGATAGAGAGGATGCTTGAGATGCAGGTCAATCTCAAACTCTGGGTCAAAGTCAGACGCGACTGGCGTGACAGTGATGTTTTGCTTAAAAATTTCGGGTACGATACCCGGGACATCAAAGACTGAATAAGATACGGAGATCATATGCCGGATTATATGATTGTGACGGGAATGGTACTTGAGGCCACTCCCGTCAATGATTATGACAGGAGAACAGTCATACTGACAAAAGAGACGGGCAAGATCACTGCGTTCTGCAGGGGAGCAAGAAGGCAGAACAGCAGGCTGCTGGCTGCCACGAACCCTTTTGCCTTCGGAAAGTTCAAGGTTTATGAGGGCAGAAGCGCGTATAATCTCATCGATGCCGATATCTCGTATTATTTTGAAGAACTCCGCGCCGATCCGGACGGTGCGTTTCTTGGAATGTATTTCCTTGAATATGCTTCGTTTTATACATACGAAAACAATGACGAGACAATGATGCTCAAGCTCCTGTTCCAGTCCGTGCGCGCCATAACCAGGGAAAACATAGACAACCGGCTGATAAGAGCGGTATATGAGATAAAAACGGTACAGATCAACGGCGAGTATCCCGGGCTTCCGGGTGACAGGACATTTAAACCGGCCACGGTCAGGGCGGTGGACCATATTGTCACTTCCGATATAGAGCATCTCTATACTTTTGCGGTCAGTGAAGAGGTTTTAAACGAACTTTCTTTTCTTGGCGATCTTTACCGTAAAAGAGTGGTTGACAGGCCGTTTAAATCTCTTCAGATGCTGGAAAATAATATGTTGAAATTATAGATAGCGTTAGTTATAATTATTTGAGATGCTTTTTTATGTAAAGTTTGTCTGATCAGGGGCTGAAGCAGGGTGAAAGGGTCGATGATAAGGCGTGCACATAGGTGTGGCAGCCTGTTTTTATTAATGTTTACATGTGTTATCGCTTCCGGGTGTTCGAAGAAAGAAGCTTTTGTTGAAACCACGGTCAGCATTGACGGCAAGGGAGCCATAAGGCACAACATCATCGAATCGTTTGACAAGGATTATTACAGTGAAGATGAATTAAGGGACATCATTGACTCGGAGATAGAATCATACTGCGCAGACAGGGATGATGACTGCGCAAAGCTTGAATCCCTTGAGATCAAAGACGGCGTGGCAAACGCCAGGATGAAGTTCGCCACATATTCCGATTATGCCGGATTCAATGACGTGGATTTCTTTTACGGGACAGTCAGGGAGGCCATGGAGCATGATTATCCCACCGATGTCACCTTAAAGAAGCGTGATGATAACTCCACGATCGGCAGGTTTGAGTTTGAAGCCCTTACAGACAGCATGATCGTGATAGTGAGTGAACCGGTAGTGGTAAACACTCCGAAGAAGATTGCATATACCACCGCCAATATAGATGTCATTGACGATAATAACGCCAGAATGGCATCCGATTCGGTCGGTGTGGGATATATAGTACTTAAGTAGATAAGGAAGGTTTTTGAAATGGAAAAGACAATGGACAAGATAGTGGCTCTGGCAAAGTCGAGAGGTTTCGTACATCCGGGGTCGGAAATATACGGCGGACTTGCAAACACATGGGATTACGGTATCCTTGGTGTTGAACTTAAGAACAATATCAAGAAAGCATGGTGGCAGAAGTTTGTAAACGAGAGCCCGACAAATGTCGGAGTTGACTGTGCCATCCTTATGAACCCGCAGACATGGGTCGCCTCCGGACATCTCGGAAGCTTCTCGGATCCGCTTATGGACTGTAAGGAATGCCATGAAAGATTCCGCGCCGATAAGATCATCGAAGACTATGCCGAAGAGAAGGGTATCAAGCTTGAGTCGTCCGTTGACGGCTGGACACAGGCGCAGATGAAGGAATATATCGATGTCAATAATATACCCTGTCCTTCATGCGGCAAGCACAACTTTACCGATATAAGGCAGTTTAACCTGATGTTCAAGACTTTCCAGGGCGTGACCGAGGATGCAAAGAATACGGTTTATTTAAGGCCGGAAACCGCTCAGGGAATATTTGTTAATTTCAAGAATGTCCAGCGTACATCCCGTAAGAAGATCCCCTTTGGCATATGCCAGGTAGGTAAGTCATTCCGTAATGAGATCACTCCCGGCAACTTTATATTCCGCGTGCGTGAATTCGAACAGATGGAAATGGAATTCTTCTGCGAACCCGATACCGATCTTGAATGGTTTGCATACTGGAAACAGTTCTGTATTGATTTCCTTGTAAGTCTCGGAATGAAGAAGGAAGAGATGAGGGTAAGGGATCATGATCCGGAAGAACTGTCCTTCTACAGCAAGGCTACTACCGATATCGAGTATCTGTTCCCCTTCGGCTGGGGTGAGCTTTGGGGTATCGCGGACAGGACCGATTACGATCTTACGCAGCATCAGAATGTATCCGGAGAGGATATGACTTATTTTGATGATGAGAAGCGTATAAAATATCTGCCTTTTGTCATAGAGCCTTCACTTGGAGTTGAGCGGCTGTTCCTTGCCATGCTCTGCGGCGCTTATGATGAGGAGGAGATCGGAGAGAATGATGTAAGGACCGTACTCCATCTTCATCCGGCTCTTGCCCCCGTAAAGATCGCTGTACTGCCTCTTTCAAAGAAGCTTAATGAAGGGGCCGAGAAGATATATACCGAGTTGTGTAAGAAATACAACTGTGAATTTGATGACAGAGGAAACATCGGAAAGAGATACAGGAGGCAGGACGAGATAGGAACACCGTTCTGCGTTACATATGATTTTGAATCCGAAACCGACGGCGCGGTAACCGTAAGGTTCAGGGATTCCATGGAACAGGAAAGGGTCGGGATAGATAAGCTTGCTGCATATTTTGACGGTAAGTTTTCATTCTGAAAGGTAATACGGTGTGCGAAGGGCAATACGTGGACTGATATACATATTGACTCTTTGTGGGATGTTAACAATTAGCATCCTTGACTGTACTATGGTGGCAAACGGAGCAACAGAAGGCGGTGTCAAGACTGTCTCTGTTGCTTATTTTTATGATGACAGTTATTTCGGTTCGGTATACGATTCGCCGGAGAAGGAAGGATTCGGATACGAATATCTTCAGGCCATAGGCAATTATTCGGGCTGGAAATACAGATATATCTACGGTGATTACGATTCGCTGTTCGAACAGTTCATGCAGGGCAGGATAGATATCATGCCTGCCGTGCCCAGCAACTTCAATTCCGAGGAATACTACACAAAGCTTATAAATGAAACCGCCGATGAGAGCAAGAAGGCAGAGATAAAACAGAACAGGATCCAGGTATTGTATCCCAACCAGCCGATGAACTCGGTGGATTATTATTTCTGCATACCCGGAAATCTCGACGGGGATGATTTCATGATATCCGAATACTACGGAGCCAATATCGGTATCCCCTCAGTCATAGAAGGATATGCCGAGGAATGGATATCAACCTTGGGACTGCACTGTAAACTGCATGTGTTTGATAATACGGCTGCCTGTATCAATGCCTTAAACGACGGAAGGGTGGATGCGATCATATCCGAAAACAAGGTTGCCAACGCCGGACTCATCGTATGCAGAAAGATGGGCGCGATAGATTATTATCTCGGGGTAAGCAGCAGGAACAGGGGGCTTGTAAAAGATATAAACCTCTCGCTTGACGCCATCAGTTCATCTACCTACGGATACTTGAATTCTCTTAAGAGCTCGTATAATTCCCTGGGTGAGCTTGAGAGCAGGCTCGGAAGCAGCGAGAAGAAATGGGTGGAAAGCCATAATGAGCTTAAGGTGGGAACCATCAGGGATTTTCCGCCATACAGTTATACCGATGCAAAGACCGGTGAGGGTAAGGGGTTCATACACGGCGCGATAGAGGATATCCTTTTTAAGTTATCGGTGGATATTGATGTCTCATATAATTATTATGACAGTTACGGCGCCATGGTGGATGCCCTAAAAGCGGGTGAAGTCGACGTGATCTTCCCTGTTCCGGTATATCTGTATGTGTCCGAGCAGAATGATTATATGAATACCAATTCGATCGCCCAGTCCGACATGGTCGTTGTATATAAGAGTGATTTTTCGGAAGGTGTCTTTGCAACCATAGCTTCGCCAAAGAGCGGTGTTGAGGGATTTTACGATAAGCATACTTATACAAGCTCCACGATAATCGAATATAATACCGTAGAGGAATGCCTCGAAGCGCTCAGGTCCGATTCGGCAGACTGTACCGTTTTAAGTGATTATCTTGTTGATGAATATGTCCGTAATAACAACAATTACAGGAAATATAACTGCGTTACTCTTCCTGATAAGATGGAGCTTTGCCTCGGTGTCAGGAAGGAAGATACGGGATTGTATAACCTCCTGATAAGGGGGATCGCCATAACCCAAAGGGGAAATGATCTTCAGGACCGTTACATAGAAGCCGCCTCCGATTCGAAGCAGCTTTTGAACAAGGGTATCAGAGATATGCTCACTCCTGAAGTCATTGTACTCATGATCGTGATCTTTGTGCTCATCGTGCTGGTCATTCTTATCGCCACATGGGCAAATGGTATCCAGAGGGCAAGCAAGCATCTTAAAGCGGCCAATAAGGAGATAATAGGCATAGCCCAGCACCAGCAGCAGAACTTCGACGTCATCGGGATACTCGCAAGGGATTATTCGTCGGTTTACAAGGTTGATATAGCTACCGAGGAAGTTCAGACATTCAGGCTTGAGGATACCGCGGAAAGTGCATACAGTGACATGCTGAGGCTCGGAGCGAGGTTCTCCGAAGTGTTCAGCCAGTATGTAAGGGACTGTGTCTATGAAGATGACAAGCCCAAGATGTATGACGAATTATCGATCCCAATGATATGCAGGAAGCTCAAGGCGCGTTCATCCTATTCGATAAGATACCGTAAGCATACTGCTGATAATGAGATAAGATATTTCGAATACAGGGTCTCCATTGCCGATATCGATGAGCGAGGGAATGTTCTCAGTGTCGTTGTGGCATTCATCGACTGTAATGATGAGATCATACATGAAACGGAATACATGAAGAGCCTTGAGAAGGCATTAAAGAGTGATGCTGTCATAACCGGCCTGACGGGTGACTTTGACTGGGTTGCATATGTTGCGAATACGGAAGGCAAGGACGGAGGTACGGTCACCACATACAGAACGTCGGAATCATTTAAGAAACGTTTTGCAAACTGGGATGAGGAGAATGACTTTAACCGCATGATCGAGATCCTCGCCAATGAGTATGTATATCCCGATGATCATAAGATGTTCATAAGAAGTACGGGTAAGAATCATATACGCCGCCATCTTATGAAGGAAACGGCATATTATGTAAACTTCAGGATAATAGACAACGGCGAGCTTATGTATTACCAGCTTAAGTTCGTTGCGGATATCGCTGACGGTAAGCTGTTCGGATTTATCCTCGGTATCCACGGGGTGGATGATGAGATCCGAAGGGAGAAGGAACAGCAGGAGAAGTTGGAGAACATGGTTGAGGAGCGTACAGCCCAACTCGAGGAAAAGAACATCGCCCTTAACCGCATGAATAATGATATCATCGAACTTATGGGTAATATTGTTGAAGGCCGAGATGCCGAGAGCGGTCAGCATGTAAGGAGGGTCAAGGACTTTACCAATATACTTGCTTCCGAAGTCATGAGAACTCATCCGGAATACGGACTCAACAGGAATCTTGTCGATATCATCACGTCGGCGAGCGCGCTTCATGACGTCGGTAAGATAACCATTTCGGACAGCATACTGTTAAAGCCCGGAAGGCTTACGAACGAAGAATATGACCTTATGAAGACCCATACCGTGAACGGGTGTGCCATACTTGATAAGATGCCCGCGGATTGGGATGAGCAGTATATGAAGATCAGTATGGAGATATGCAGGCATCATCACGAGAAGTATGACGGCAAGGGCTATCCGGACGGCTTAAGCGGCGATGACATACCTATTTCGGCACAGATCGTTTCGGTTGCCGACTGTTATGATGCGCTTGTATCCAAACGTGTATATAAAGACGCTTATTCCTGTGATGAGGCATATGACATGATCAGACGCGGTGAGTGCGGTATGTTCAATCCCAAGCTCATGGAATGCTTTGAGGCGTGTAAGGATGAGTTTGCCCGTCAGGTAGAGACAACCGGTAATGGAAAGTGAACGTTATTATATTGCGATAGATCTTAAATCATTTTATGCATCGGTCGAATGCGCCGATCTTGAATTGAATCCCCTTACTACAAATCTGGTGGTGGCTGACAGGAGCAGGACAGAGAAGACTATCTGTCTTGCCGTTTCGCCGTCTCTTAAGGAATACGGGATCCCGGGAAGGGCAAGACTGTTTGAGGTAGAGGCCGCAATAAGAAAAGTCAATGAGGAAAGAAAGAGCAGGCTGGGCGGGAGTGATTTTTCGGGAGGTTCAAGCAACAGGCTCGAACTTGCCAAAGACCCGTCCCTTAAGCTTGAGTTCATAACCGCGGTTCCCAGAATGGCAAGATATATGGAAATAAGCACGGCGATATATAATATTTATCTTAATTATGTCGCACCCGAGGATATCCATGTTTATTCGATCGATGAGGTGTTCATGGATGTCACCGGGTACCTTGACACCTACGGTATGACTCCGCATGAACTTGCGATGAGGATGATAAAGGATGTGCTCGAACTGACGAACATAACAGCAACGGCAGGCATAGGGACAAACCTTTATCTGTGTAAGGTGGCCATGGATATTGTTGCCAAGCATTCCCCCGCAGATAAGGACGGGGTAAGGATCGCCGAACTTGATGAATCTTCATACAGGAAGCTTTTATGGGGGCACAGGCCAATTACGGACTTCTGGAGAGTGGGCAGGGGGATCGCAAAAAAGCTTGAACAAAACGGCATGTATACTATGGGCGATATCGCAAGATGTTCGCTGGGCCGTGATGATGAGTATCATAACGAGGATCTGCTGTATTCACTGTTTGGTGTCAATGCCGAACTGCTGATAGACCATGCGTGGGGATATGAACCGTGCACAATAAGTGATATAAAGTCATACAGACCGTCGTCCAATTCACTTGGGAGCGGACAGGTGCTCAAGGAACCGTATGATAATGAAAAGGCAAGGCTCGTCGTATGGGAGATGACGGATCTTCTTGCACTCGATCTGGTTAACAAACATCTTGTGACCGACCAGCTTGTTCTCATGGTAGGTTACGATGTGGCAAATCTTGACAGGGGTACGGGTGAAAACGGATACAGCGGCGAGGTTACGACCGACTATTACGGGCGGAAAGTACCAAAGCATGCGCACGGTTCCGTAAGACTTTCGGGACATACATCTTCGTCGTCCGAGATAACCGGAGCGATGATCGGATTGTATGACCGGATCGTTGATAAGGATCTTCTGATAAGAAGGATAGGGATCACCGCAAATAATGTCATGGATGAGAATAAGGCCGGGCGCGGTCAATACGAGCAGATGGATCTTTTCTCATATTTCGGCATGGACGACGATGCAGACGAGGATAAGGAAAGGCTTGATAAAGAAAAGAGGATACAGAATGCCGTGCTTGACATAAAGAAGAAGTACGGTAAGAATGCGATATTAAAGGGAGCCAACTTCCTTGAGGGAGCAACGGCAAGGGAGAGGAATTCCCAGATAGGCGGTCACAGATCATGAATGATTACACATCGGATGATTATCGTGATATAATAGACAAAGAGCGTCCGGTCTCCTCAAAGCATCCGCGTATGCCGATAGGAAACAGGGCGGCTCAGTTTGCTCCTTTTGCCGCACTGACGGGACTTGATGATGCGATAAAGGATAAGGAGCATGAGCATACATCCGGGATAGACGGATCATCATAAGGAGGTAATTAAGATGCAGGCATTGTTTTCAACCGGTTTTGTAGTACTGATCCTTCTGCTTATACTCATATTCAAGAGTATCTGCATAGTACCCCAGGCGAGCGCTTATATAGTTGAGACTCTCGGAAAATACAAGACAACTCTCGGCGCCGGGTTAAACTTTATGTGGCCTTTCATTGACAGGGTTATAAAAAAAGTTTCATTAAAGGAACAGGTAGCCGATTTTGAACCGCAGCCGGTCATCACCAAGGATAACGTTACGATGATGGTTGATTCGGTAGTATTCTTCCAGGTTTTTGATGCGAGGCTGTTCACGTACGGCGTGGAAAGACCCATTGCGGCGATAG
Organism: Lachnospiraceae bacterium; assembly: GCA_024692905.1. Lineage (GTDB taxonomy): Bacteria > Bacillota > Clostridia > Lachnospirales > Lachnospiraceae > UBA2868. The sequence continues at coordinate 34,698 of JAILLY010000135.1, forward strand.
AGAATCTGTCGGCAACGACGCTCAGGAATATAATAGGCAGCATGACTCTTGATGAGACGCTTACTTCGCGTGACAGTATAAACGCACAGATCACATCGATCCTTGATGAGGCGACCGATAAATGGGGAATAAAGGTCAACCGCGTTGAGGTTAAGAACATTCAGCCGCCGCGTTCGATACAGGATGCGATGGAGAAGCAGATGAGGGCTGAGCGTGAGAAGAGAGAAGCCATACTGACGGCCGAAGGTAAAAAACAGTCGGCGATCACACTTGCCGAAGGTGAGAAACAGGCAGCTATACTTAGGGCTGAGGCCGTAAAGGAGCAGCGTATCCGCGAAGCGGAAGGTGAAGCCGAGGCGCTTCTTGCCGTCCAGCGTGCAAGAGCCGAGGGTATCAAACTCATAAACGAGTCGAGACCTTCAACGCAGTATCTGCAGCTTAAATCTTTTGAGACCGCCGAGAAGATGGCGGACGGTCAGGCTACCAAGATCATAGTTCCTTCAGAGATAGCAAATCTGACCGGAACACTTTCTGCTCTTTCTGCAGCGGTACGTACCGATCAGCCGCATCCGGGCGCGACTCAGGGCCATCCCGCTGCACCTCAGGGAATAAGAAGAGAGGTTGTAAAGCCGGCGGCACCCAAAGCAGGTATCATTGATAAGATAATGGGTGATGACTGATATGGCAGGATCGTTTATAGCCGTGTTCATGATGTTCATATGGATCATGTTTGCGGTGTTCATAGTAGCTTCGGCTAAAAAAAACAGATCGGATATCCGGAATGCCCGCGCGCAGTCGGTCATGCGTGAAAGAGCTGTGCCGCAGGCATACGGCGGTGCGAGAGCGGGTGTTACGCCCCGGGTTGTGAATACGCAAGGAAGTAATGACCGGGGAATGATCCTTAAGGATGATATAAATAATGACTGGCTTGCGATGCAGCGTCGTGAGGAAGCAAGGGCGGTGGCTCGCATCAGCGATATGTTCCAGTTAAAGCTTGAACATTCCGCCAAATGCGAATCCGAATTTATCAGACGGTTCCATGAATCAAACTGCGATGCGGAAGCGATTGATTCGGGGATCAGGAAATAATACGTTTGACAAGGCTTGATTTACATGCTAATATATAGCAGTATGCCGCTTGGCGGGGTCATAAACGTGGTGATCTGCCACTACCGAAACCAGCGAGTAATTAAGACAGGAGGTGCCCTATGTACGCGATTATTGCAACGGGCGGTAAGCAGTATAAGGTTTCCGAAGGCGACGTCATCAAGGTTGAGAAACTTGGTGTCGAGACCGGAGAGAGTATTACCTTTGATAATGTGCTTGCAGTCAGCGATGATAAGCTCAAGGTTGGAAGCGATGTAGCCAAGGCTACCGTTAAGGCAACCGTGATCGGAAACGGACGCGACAAGAAGGTTATCGTTTACCGTTATAAGAGAAAGAGCGGATATCACAAGAAGAACGGTCACAGGCAAGCATACACGCAGGTTAAGATCGATAAGATCAATGCTTAAGGATCGAAGATGATTATTGCCAGGGTCGTAAAGAAGCAGGGAAGTTATCATTCTTTTTCATGCAGAGGTCATGCGGGATTTGATGACATGGGAAAGGATATAGTATGTGCAGCGGTATCAATGCTTGTAATAAATACCGCAAATTCCATTGAAGCCTTTACTGATAATAAGATCACGGGTTCGGACCGTGAACAGATAAGCTGGACGTTTGAAGAGACGCCGGACAGGGATGCACAGCTGCTTATGGATTCCATGCTGCTTGGACTCAGGGAAGTCGTTTCCAAATACGGAGATGATTATTTAAGACTGATAGTTGAGGAGGTGTAGGATATGTTTGAATTGAACCTTCAATACTTTGCTCATAAGAAGGGAGTCGGATCGACCAAGAACGGACGTGATTCCGAATCAAAGAGGCTTGGAGCAAAGAGGGCCGACGGCCAGTTCGTTAAGGCCGGAAATATTCTTTACAGACAGCGCGGTACAAAGATCCATCCCGGAGTAAATGTCGGACGCGGCGGTGATGATACACTGTTTGCAACGGTGGACGGAGTACTCAGGTTTGAGAGAATGGGAAGGGATAAGAAACGGGCTTCCGTTTATCCTGTGGAGCAGTAAACATTTAGGCCCTAAACGACAGTTTAGGGCCTTTTTTTCGGAGTTTAACCATGTTTGTCGACAGAGCCAGGATATATGTAAGGAGCGGCAAGGGAGGAGACGGACACGTATCCTTCAGACGTGAAAAATATGTACCGGACGGCGGTCCGGACGGTGGTGACGGCGGTAAGGGCGGCGATGTGATCGTTGAGGTCGATCCCGGTCTTAATACGCTTACCGATTTTCGCCATGTACGCAAATACAAGGCGGGGGACGGTGAGAACGGCGGCAAGCGCAACCGTAAGGGTAAGAGCGGTTCGGACGTTATACTTAAGGTGCCAAAGGGTACAATACTTAAGGATTATGAGAGCGGAAAGATTATAGTCGATATGTCCGGTGATAACAGCAGGTTCATCCTTGCAAAGGGAGGACAGGGCGGACTCGGTAACCAGCACTTTGCCACATCAAGGATGCAGGCTCCCAAGTATGCCAAACCGGGACAGCCGGCCATCGAAATTGACATAGCCATGGAGCTTAAGGTGATCGCCGACGTCGGACTTATCGGTTTTCCCAATGTCGGGAAATCCACGCTTCTTTCCCGTGTTTCCAGTGCAAGGCCGGAGATTGCCAATTATCATTTTACAACGATCAATCCCCATCTCGGCGTTGTGGATATGGATGATATACATGGTTTTGTCATTGCGGATATCCCGGGGCTTATAGAAGGGGCTTCAAGCGGGGCCGGACTCGGACATGATTTTTTAAGACATATAGAACGTACAAAGGTTCTTATACATATAGTAGATGCCGCATCGACGGAAGGACGTGACCCGGTCAGCGATATTTATGCGATAAATAAAGAACTTACCGAATATAATGCCGATCTTGCAAAACGGCCGCAGGTGATCGCCGCTAATAAGACCGATGCCATATCTGCGTACGGTGGTCCTGACAGCGATCCCTTAAGCAGGATAAGAGAGGAATTTGAACCTAAGGGTTATAAGGTGTTCCCCATATCCGCAGTGAGCGGAGAAGGGGTCAGGGAGCTTTTGTATTATGTGGGAAGCCTTCTTGATGAACTTGATGATGAACCCGTTGTGTTTGAACAGGAATTCACCGTTGAGAGGAACGATCCCGGCAATGAGCCGTATACGGTCTCATATGATCCGCGCGATAAGGTATACAGGATAGAAGGCCAGAGGATCGAGAAGATGCTCGGATATACCAATATAGATTCCGAGAAGGGATTTACTTTCTTCCAGAATTTTATGAAGGATAACGGTATATTCGATGAACTGAGGAATATGGGTATTAATGACGGCGATACCGTATATGTTTACGGACACGCTTTTGAATTCTACGATTAGGAGTTAATATGACAAGTAAGCAGAGAGCATATCTTAAAAGCCTGTCATCTACGATGGAACCGGTCGTTCATGTCGGAAAGTCGGGAGCTTCCCCCGAGGTTGTCAACTCGGTCGAGGAGGCACTTGCGGCGCGTGAACTTATAAAGATAAGCGTGATAAAGAACTGTATAGCTGAACCTTCGGAAGTGGCTGAGGTTATTTCCGAACGCACTCATTCCGAGATCGTACATGTTATAGGCCGAAAGATCGTTCTGTACCGACCTGACCCTGATAAGAAAGGCATACGCATATGAGAACACGCCGTATCGGGATAATCGGAGGAACCTTTAATCCGATACATATAGGACATCTTATACTTGCCGAAAACGCATATGATTCTCTTGGCCTTGAGAAGGTTATATTTATGCCTACCGGAAGGTCCTATCTTAAGGATGCTTCTGTCATACTGCCTTCTTCTGACAGGATGATGCTTATTGATGAAGCAATAGCCGGAAACGACCATTTTGAATCTTCGGATCATGAGATAAAAAAGTCAGGAAACACTTATACGGCGGAAACACTCAGTGAACTGAATGATATGTATCCCGAAAATGAATTCCATTTTATTATCGGGGAGGATTCCATATATAATATCGAGAGTTGGTATAAACCTCAGATGATCTTCGATAACTGTGTACTTGTGGTGGCTCCGAGGGGCCACGAACCGGATGATAAGCTTATCGATATAAAGGATCATCTTTGCAGGACATATAATGCAAGGATCGTCCTTCTTGATACTCCGGATATAGATATCTCGTCAAGCATGATCCGTGACAGGGTATCAAGAGGAGCCGGTATCAGATACTATGTTCCGGCGGGTGTGGAACGTCTGATATGTGAACACGGATTTTATACTCATGGGAGTGCAGTTTACTATGATGAATGATGAGCGTTTGGATGAGAAGTTCATATATTCGCTTTACGGAAAGATGGATAAGAACTTAAAGCGGCACAGATATGTTCATTCGGTCGGTGTTGCCGGGACCGCAGCGTCACTCGCCATGAAGTACAAAGAGGATATAAACAAGGCACACATAGCCGGGATACTGCATGACTGTGCCAAGTGCTATAATGACGAGGAATTATTAAGGCTTTGCGAAAAAAACATGATCGGGATAAGTGATTTTGAAAGAGACCACGGTTTCCTGCTCCATGCAAAGTATGGCGCATTTCTTGCAAAGGATAAGTATGGTATAGATGATGAGGATATACTGAGCGCTATCAGATGGCATACTACCGGTAAAGAAAATATGACTTTGCTTGAGGAGATAGTTTTTGTTGCAGATTATATCGAACCATCAAGAAACAGGCTCGGAAGGCTTGGTGAGATAAGAGAAGCGGCCTTTAACGAAACATCACTTGATAAGGCTATGATGATGATACTTGAGGAAACGATAGGATATCTTAAACGTACCGGCGGCGATGTCGATGAGGCAGCTCTAAGGGCATATGAATATTACAAGGGGAAAGGGAACATTTGAAAATGACTGAAGCATACAATACGGTACTTGAAGCCGTAAATGCACTTAATGAGAAGAAAGCGGCCGATCCTGTCGTGATCGATATCAGTGGGATCAGCATAATGGCCGATTATTTTGTAATAGCCACGGGAAAGAACGTAAACCAGCTGCAGGCAATGTGTGAGAATGTAAGAAATAAGCTTGCAAAGAAAGGGATAATGCCGAGGCAGACCGAAGGATATGATACGGCGAACTGGATATTAATGGATTACGGTGATGTGATCATACATATCTTTGATGAAGAAAGCAGAAGCTTTTATGATCTGGAACGAATATGGAGTGACGGAAAGGATGTAGCCATATAGGCTACATCCTTCTGAATACTCCGAATACCTTACCTACTATCATACAGTCTTTGACGATTATCGGATCCATGTTGTCATTTTCGGGCTGGAGCCTTATGTGATCGGCTTCCTTATAGAAAGTCTTAACGGTTGCGGAATCATCGATAAGAGCTACAACAACATCTCCGTTATGTGCAGTGCTGCAGCATTCGACAAATATCTGATCCCCGTCCATGATACCTATATTGATCATACTGTCGCCCTTGACGTTGAGGACGAATACCTCGCTGTTTGGAACAATGTCCATGGGCAGAGGAAAATATCCGTTTATGTTCTGCTCGGCAAGTATGGGTGTTCCTGCGGCAACCTGACCTACAACAGGTATGCTGGTGAGTTCCTGACGTACCGTCTGGAAACTGTCGTCGATTATCTCGATCGCCCTTGGCTTTGCGGGATCACGTCTTATATATCCGTTCTTCTCGAGAGTTTCGAGGTGGGCATGGACCGAAGAGGTGGAACGAAGCTTTACCGCATCGCATATTTCCCTGACTGCGGGAGGATATCCGCGCTTAAGGGTCACTTCCTTGATATAGTCGAGTATTTCCTGCTGTTTGGCGGTTATCTTACCGTATGCCATATGATTCCTCCTTGTCTGGATATGCAAACTTATGTTCTGTATCACAATCAGTATATCATGCCGTGACCGAAAATGCAAACATATATTCCGAAAAACTGTTCGGGTCCCGTTTATCAACATTTGTATTGCATGAACCGCAAAAATTATGTATTGTTAATATGTCGGGGAAAACTTCCCCAGATCACGAAGGAGGATAATCTGATGGAGAAATTTTTTAAGCTCAAGGAAAACGGTACTAACGTAAGGACCGAGATCATCGCGGGACTTACAACTTTCATGACAATGGCTTACATCATTGCCCTGAATCCCAATCTGCTTACGAATTTTGATGTGGGTTCACCGCTGTGGAACGGTGTTTTCATGGCAACCTGTATTGCATCCGCCGTTGGTACGGTGTGTATGGCACTTTATGCGAACAAGCCGTTCGCAATGGCACCCGGAATGGGACTTAACAGTTTCTTTGCCATAGTCGTTACCAATATAGTAGCCATCACCGGACTTTCATATGTTGAATCGTTCCAGGCGGCATTATGCATCATCCTTTTGGAAGGTATTATTTTCCTTATCTTATCGCTTCTTAATATCAGAGAGAAGATCGTTAAGGCCATCCCGCTCGGGATCAGGCTCGGTATCGCACCGTCCATAGGTCTTATGCTAATGAACATAGGATTCGGTTCCAACGTGGGCATTTATGACGGAGAGGGAAATCCTCATTATGTAATGGCTGATTTCTTCGGATCGCTTACCCCCAAGCTTCTCAAGGATTCAATGGGTGAAAGCTACGGGACCATGGTCCTTACGGTAGTCACGATGTTCATAGGCCTGTTTGCGATAATCATCCTTGCGCACAAGGGTATCAAGGCGGCGGTCCTTCTGGGAATGCTCATTGCATCCGTTGTATACTGGATAGGTGAGGCTCTGTTCCTCGGTATCAATCCGTTTGCGGCACTTTCAAATGCAACATTTGTTCCTCCTTTCGGAGATATGGTATCCACGACGCTGTTTAAGTTTAATTTCGGCGGATTTGTACAGATAGGATGGTTTACGATCATAACGTTGATAGTAACCTTCTGTATCATAGATATGTTTGATACGATCGGAACTTTGGTAGGTACTGCATCAAGGGCCGGTATGGTTGACAAAGAAGGCAACATGCCCAACATGCGTGAGGCACTCAGTTCCGATGCGGTAGGTACCTTGGTCGGATCCTGCACAGGTACTTCAACGGTTACGACCTTTATCGAGTCGGCTTCGGGCGTTGAGGCAGGCGGAAGGACAGGACTTACGGCCATAACGACCGGCGTTATGTTCCTCCTGTGCATCTTCCTTGCACCTATAGCAGGAATAATCCCCGCGGCTGCAACATCTTCGGCACTCATATATGTAGGTATCCTTATGCTTCAGGGACTTAGGGAAGTTAAGTTTGATGATATCTCCCAGTGTGTACCGGTATTCATCATGCTTATCGCAATGCCGATCTCGAGTTCGATCGGACATGGCATAGGTCTCGCTCTGATATCATATGTTATCATTAAACTCTTCACCGGAAAGAAGGATGAGATATCAGCTCTTACCTACGTTTTATCTGCGATCTTCCTGATCAAGTTCTTCCTTGTAGCTTAAGGATCGCATCCGGATATCGCGTGTAATTTAATCGGTGACGATTATATACAGACCCGTTATGTATTTGATGCATAACGGGTCTTTTTTGCACCTTGATGACCGGCAGAAAAAATGTTCGATTTTTATAATAAACAGTATTGACATTCCGAAAGAATGTTCGTATAATGAATGCAAACAGGTGTTCGTAACTAATGTTCGATTTCGGGGAGTGATCAGTATGAACAGCAGAAGTATTAACAGAAATGAATATGTTAGGATGGTATGCATCAGGAGAAGGAAGCAGGTCAGGCGTAATTACAGGATACTGTTTTTATCATGTCTTTTGATCGCATTTATACTCATTGTATCGGGAACGAGTTTTACGTTCGCCAAGTCAAGGACTGACAGCGATGCAAGGGTTAAGAGGTTTAAATCCGTTGTTATATCAAGCGGCGACACGCTCACTTCGATATCCGGGGAGTATTACTCGGATGAATGGTCTGATATGAGCTGTTATATGCATGAGGTGGAGGTCATAAATCATCTTGATGAGGATGATGTGCTTATCGCCGGGAACTGGCTTACCGTACCGTATTATACCGAGGTTTCGTCCCTGTGAATTCTCCGGCACGGGGATGATGACATATATTTGTTCCACACGGGCGCATCTGATCCCCTCACGATGCGCCTGCTTTTTATTTTTCTCTGAGTTTTACTGCATTAGCTGCAGCCCTTAAACGGTTTTGATCCTGAGCCGCATAATGCTTTCTGGTAGTATTTACATCTTTATGTCCGAGCACATCGGCGACCAGATAGATGTCACCTGTTTCATTATAAAGGCTTGTTCCGTATGTACTCCTTAATTTATGCGGAGTGATCTTTTTAAGCGTGGTAACCGTTTTTGCATATTTTTTAACTATATTTTCGATCGACCTGACTGCAAGGCGTTTATTTTGCAGCGACAGAAATAATGCCTGTTCATGACCGGCCTCAGGGATTATATGGTTTCTTTCTTCAAGATATTCCCTGAGTACACCTTCGACCTCATCGCCGAAATATACAATCTGTTCATATCCGCCCTTGCGTTTTATGAGTATTCCGTTGTTCTTAAAATCAACATCATTTATATCAAGACCTACGCACTCCGAAACACGGATACCCGTTCCTAACAGAAGCGTTATAAGCGCAAGGTCCCTCAATTTGGTTTTTTTATGGAATTCAAGCTGCTTTTTTGTCAGATTTTCGCCGTTTTCTATGTTATCGAGAAGGCGTGCAACCTCATCAATATCAAGACGTATTATTTCCTTTTCGTGAAGTTTGGGCATCTGAACGAGAACTGCGGGATTGTTGGTGATCCTTTCGGTTCTGTAGAAGAAGTTATACATACTTCTTAACGAAGCAAGTTTACGCTGTTTTCCGCGTTCGTCATTTGTGAATTCTTCCCCGTTTTTAACGTAATATGACAGATAATCCATATATTCGTTTATATCGACGGGTTTGATCATATCAAGGATTTCGATACTCATATCGTTTACTGGCGTCTTTTTGCATACAGGATTTGCTTCATGAAGGTATTCAAAGAATATCCTGAGATCATATGCATAAGCTATCCGCGTCCTTGTTGAGGTCGTGTCTTTGATACCGAGGAAAAATTCACGGCAAAAGGATGGGAGAGTAGCAGTGAGTTCCCTTAATTTTGTCGTATTGTTTATGTCGTTTTGTTCGTGATAATCCCTGTATTTATTTGGCGTTGCCATTTTATTTCTCCATATTTCATCATTAAAGATGACAAAAACAGCAATATATGTATTATGGTCAGTACACTACCCTGTTAAAAAATTAACGAACCGGTAAGACCTTTTCGTTCCATCCCTGTAATCCGGAATTGACTATAGCTGTAAACATACGCTCCCTGACACCGGGATTTTCATGTTCGAGTGCCTTTAACAGGTTTTTGGCATATTCCCGCTTCGTGTTACCGTCGGCCGGACACGGACTTTTACATACAGGAAGGTTCATTTTGTTTGTAAAACCTACGACGTCGGCTTCTTTAACATATAATAAAGGCCTGATGACCGTAAGGTCCGTACGGTCAAGATATGTTCTGGGAGAAAAAGTATGGAACCGGCCCTCGTAGATCAGCGATAAAAGCATCGTTTCAACAACGTCATCTTTATGATGCGCATAGGCTACCTTATTGCATCCGATTTTCTTTATATGTTCATTAAGAGCTCCCTTTCGCATTTTCGCGCATAAAGAACATGGATTTGTCTCCATACGGTCCTCAAAAACGATTTTAGCGATCTGTGTAGGGATAATTGTATATTCGACATCAAGAAAATCGCATAGAGAGCGAATCGGATCGAGGATAAGATTATTGAAGCCAAGATCGACCGTAACGGCATATATCTCAAAATGTCTGGGATAAAATCTTTTAAGTGAGTTTAGCGCATATAAAAGGGTAAGTGAATCTTTACCGCCTGAAATGCCTATGGCGATCCTGTCGCCTTCATCTATCATTGAATAATCATCCACGGCCTTTCGGACGTAGCTAAGCAAGCGTTTGAGCTCCATGTTATAAATACCTGTAAAACCAGTATAAACAATTCGTTAAAGTTGTCTTTTACGCATAGTTCACTACCTGATTCAAATTATAGTACCCTATCTTCAAAATGTCAACACAAAAACACAAAATATTCCAAACACAAGACCATCTGTAAATTATCAGACAAAAAGATCCAGCTTCGAAGCCATTGTCAGACAATACATTAAATTCTGTCGGAATTGATACTTCATGATCATTGATCACTATATATATGTCGTAGTCCATATATATATTAATAATATAATAATATACATGTTTCGGATCACGTGATTTATAATATGTTATTTTCGACAACCCTACTTGAAAACGCGCCCCATTCTATTTTACTTCGCGCCCTGATAAGATTTGAGCCCAATATTTCTCTCCGTTAAAAAAATGAATAAAAAATTGAACATATAAACAGAAATAAACCCCTTATCAAGACTTAAAACTCTTCCTAACGTAAATGTGAAGACAGCATTATCCTTTACAAACATGGCATGAACTAATCCCTGATTCAAAATGCATTATTCCTGATAGACCAAAAGAAAAACACTTAAGAAACTTGATGCAATCATGAACAAATCTCCTTCGAGGTCGAATTGGTCATTCCCTTCGCTGCACCTGATATAAACAACGAAATTAAAAAAATAAATTTCTAAAAAAAAACAATTAGGTCGACACCGGTTACCTTTAAGCACCTGTGTGATAATGTTTGTTCGCCATAGTGTCGATTATTTCCAATCTTGTCATATACCCCCTTTGGTGGCTAATGTTTGCTTCCATTAGACCATCTTTGAGCGCGTCAATTTCGTAGATATAACGATATTAGAAATATCGTCATATCTTCTGCATTGACACTATTACTATGCTTCTATTCCCATAATAGATTGTTAAAACTGTCGGTAACTCAGGGTAGCAGAATATACAGTTTTCACAATCTTGTTTCAAATATACTCTTCTCTCCGTTACTACAGATAGTCGAATGTCAAAACGCAACATTAATCAGCCACCAAAGGAGGTATGGACAATGACAAGATTGGAAATTAATGCAATCGAAACTAAGGCGAACAAGAACAACATTCTCACACAGGTAAAGGTAACCGGCATCGACCTTGATTCCTTAAGGAATCTAACAGGTGAAGCAAAGGAAATAACCATAACATTCAACCTTGAAGAAGATTATGATTACAACAAGTTCCTTAAGATCTTTTGGTCAAAAAGCATCAGGAAAAATGCAAAAAACCTGAATCAGGCATTAGATCAAGCCGTAAAGGACAACGCTATCATCTACATTTACGATAAGGAAGATAAGCCCCGATAAGGGGCTTATTCCTATATATTCAATTTTTTAATAAACACATTTTTTCGCACTACGAGAAAGGAGGATAAAAAAGCGAAAATAACAAATCACCTACCAAAATCGAAAGGAGAAACAAAATGGATAAGATCAAATTCGCTATGGAAATAGCAAAGAAAGTAAATGGAGAAGTTAAAGAAGTTGAAAAAAACAACGGGATCAAGTTAATAGGTATTTCGATCAAGAACGATAGTAACATATATCCTACTATCTACATTGATCAGATGTATGAGGATGACATGAGTATTGATGAAGCTGCTAAAGCAGTTCTTAAGACATATGAGGAGAAGAAAACACCTGATTTCGGAGACCTGATATGGATTGAGGACTTCAACGAAGCCAAGAAGCATCTTCGTGCAAGACTTTATAACGATACTACATATGCGGAGGTATATAAACACGCACCATATCCATTCGATGATCTGATAATCATACCTTATATAGAGATAATCAGTGGAGAAGCATGTACTAAAGTAACAAAAAATCTGCTTAAGCATTGGAACGTATCTGCTGAAGAAGTAATAAAGATAGCAGAAGCAAACAGTTCTGAAGAGGTTGAGATACTTACAATGAGATCAGCACTTATGCAGATGGGAATATCAGGCGATCTACTTCCTGAAGAGGATGAAATACAATTATGGATAGCAACAACCAAAGACCATCAGAACGGAGCATATGCGATAATCGCAAAATTGGAGTCACTCAGAAAAGATTTGAACGAAGGAGAAGTCATATATGTACTTCCTTCATCAATACATGAAGTACTCTTTACAAAGGTCGGAGATAAAGAGGAAATGGATAAAATGGTAAAGGATGTAAACGAAACATGTTTAAATCCTTTAGATGTACTCTCCGATCACGCATATAAAATCTTACCTTAAACGGTAGGTGATAAATGTTGCAGACCGTACCCGGCTATGCTGGGTGCGGTCATTTTGCGTAGAAAGGAGGAAAAAATGGATAAGTCATACAAAAAAGTCACAAAAAAACCATTAGATATACACTATCTACCTGATCAAGATAGTAAATATGACATGCAACCGTCATTTACATTCAATGGACAGAGATATTGGCTTAAAGACTTCATACGAGCACATAATAACGTATGGATCAATGACAGTACGTTTCCAAGTTACATAGATGCATACCAAGCCAATGAATATCATTTTCCGTTATATCTTCAAATACATGATAATGAAACATTGGATGTATGGATATATGCATAGATTAAGCGGATGAGCGGGCACCCTAAAGGGTACCCGCTGCACCGCGTACAAACAAAGGAGGAAACATGGACATAATAGCAACAAATGTAGGTTACAGAGAACTTGATCGTATAGCAAGATTTATAGATGAAATCAACAAAGGAAAAGAAACATTTAACAACATCGTTGAAAATAATTCATTTGTAATAATCTCATACGATCTCAAGTATGATGATGTAGTCATTATGACAGAAGGTAATAACTACTATCCTGCCGATCTTGACATAGAATATTAAGGAGGAAAAAACATGAACATAACAAAACAAAAACAAGAAGCATTATGGCGTATGAAAGAATGGGATTTATTTTTTCCTGTAATCAAAGACTTTGATATGAATAACAATATAATGGAAAGCGCTCCACCGCTCGGAGCATGTTATTACCTTGAAGAACCATATCTTCAGAAAATTAGAGCCGTTGAACAGGAATTTGATGTACTTGTATATCATGTAATTCATTCATATACAGAATTTGGAGAGCTGCTTAATCTTCTATTCGTATCAAAATACGATGAAGAATGGGAAATGGATGAAGAGAATATCAAAAAAGGCCTACATCTCTGCTATGTAATAAATTTAACACATCCTGAATGGTCTGAAATGGGAACAATAAGCATAAAAAAAACAGTTGGTGGGGGATTAGAAAGGGTAAGGTGATCATATAGCTATATAATCAAGATCCCCAGGGCATACGCCTTGGGGATCATCATGAGAAGGAGATTTCTATGACTTCTTCTTAAAGAAGTTACTTGCATCTGAAGCAATACATTTACGCCTATCACGATTAGCCTTACAAAACAAATCTATAGTAAAACTCTTATCCTGAATGATACGAATCCAATCCATTAAATTCCTATCAATAGCGTACTGATAAAGATCAAGGATATTTTCTATATGATTATCCTTGATAAAGCATATCACCATATTTAATACGGCATACTTATCAGATACTATGGAAATACACTCATAATAATCCATGCCACCGAGCTGAATAACATCATCCTTGTTATACTGAGCTTTATTGGGATCATCTAAATGACAAAGGTAACGACAATATCCTCTACGTGTCTTAACATACTCAAGACCTACGCCACCTATCTGATCGAAAATCTCTATAGCCTGAGCAGGAGTCTTTAAAGACTCAAACAAAAGCATCACATGATAATGAGGTTTTTTAGGCTTACCATTCTCTGAAACATCACGATCATGTAAAGGTGAAACAAAACAGGGAACATGTAAATCCTTTAAAATCTGTAGCCAATTCTCTGGAGCAGACTCAGGATATACGATTGTGGCAAAATCACGAAGTCTTTGCGGTTTTTCACTCATTGTTTATTACCATTAACCCCGAGGGCAGAGCGTTGGAGCAGTGACACCACTACTCCATCTCTTACCGGAGGGATCATCCTTTCCTTGATTGTTTTTTGAAATATGTCTTTTCCTGACGGATAAGACGCTTCGATCTATGAAGAATAGCATCACTATTAGCCATACTATCAAGACCTTTCCTGACAAGTGTTTCATCATTAGAAATGAAATCCTCGGCAGTACTCTTCTTAACCATTTCTGAAGTATCATATGAATTGAAATCTTGATTTTTAACAAACCACCATAAATTCTGCTTTCTACGAATATTACGATAATTCATAGCATTCTCTAAATCCCAAGCATCATATAATTCACAATGTTGAAAACGCCAAAACTTATTACAATTAATAACATTAGTAGTAATCGACCTGAATATCTTATCAACCATAAAAAAACGCTGGGCAGAACATAGAATATACACTCTCTTTTTACGTTGCTGAGTAAGCGTATGAAGCAAAGGCAAAGGGAAATTGGCAAAGTTCCTATGACTTAATACATTCTCTACTTCATCAATCAGGACAACAGTACCAATATAATCAGAACTCTCCTCTTCTCCTATATCTACAAGCTGATTAAAATTAATCAAAGGAATATACGGAATATCAACCAACTTATAATTTGAAATAAATCGTACCTTATCTCCATATTTATTATAGATCAAACGTGCTCTGTGAGTCATGGAAAGAGTTTTACCATGACCAAACATACCGATGAACATATCTATACCAAATAAATTAAAATCATCCCATCTACGGTACTTGATATATGCCATCAGATCAGCCACGCTATATATGCCTATCAGATGCAAGTTCTTAATAATAACACGAACCAAAGGTGATAAAACATATATAACAATCAGGGCAAATATCAATATCTTCATCAGTAAAATCTCCTATCTCCTATAGTACAAGCCATAAACAAGCACTTGCAAATGAAAAGGGTGAGCCACACACCGACACCTACTTTAAGCAATACATTCAAGACATCGGTGAATGTGGCTGCTTGGGAGATAAGATCAATGCCGAAAAATTCTATCAAACTATTTACTAATTCCATCGCGGTAATCCTTTCTTAATAATCACAACAATTCCTGCAACAAATAATGCCAATGAAATAAACAACATAAGACTCTCAGACACCGTATAATCGGAAATAGGCTTATCCATTATTCCGTTTACACTGACAGTCTGATTGTTATATACATTGTTAAAATCATCACGAAAAGAAATAACAGTGTCGGTGAGACTTTGAACATTACTATTTACCCCCTCTATCTGAGACGAAATGTTATTGAGTTGCTGTGTATAATCCCCCTGAACCGGCTCAGGCGTTGGCGTAGGAGTAGGTGTCGGTTCAGGGGTAGGTTCAGGTGTAGGTGTAGGCTCAGGTGTAGGTTCAGTTAAACTTATTAAATTTATATCTACCATAGGTATCTGTATAGATTCATCATTGGTATCACAATGAGAATCTAATATTTGATTATCCCAAGAAAAATGCCGTACATATTCTTCAACAGTTTGACCACAAGAGGGGCATTCATATGTAATGCCAATAAAAGGCATATTCTCATGCCCTTGAACAGTATCACCAAACCCTGAATAAAAATTTTGTTCTGTATAGGTATAATTATTTGAATCCGATCCCAAATAACTATTACCCCATAATTGATTACTATGTCTTGAATTTCTTACACACTGTCGGTCATAGCATTGTACTCTATATACACAATTATTAAATTCTCTTACTTTATCCAAATTTATAGATTGTAATTCATTACAATCTGGACAAGTCCAATAACCATAATATGCCATTTATTACACCTTCCAATCAATATCACTACAAGAAAAATCACCTATATAGTTACCGTCAGAATCCTTACGTCCTACTAAAAAAAAATCTTGTCCATCTACATTTACTATAGTTCCATCTATTATATCAGCCATATCACAACCCCCATTTAACACCAAAAGAATGCAAAAGATCCTGACAACGTTGTATTGCAATCTGACACTCATACGGGCTCGTGTCATCACAAGGACATATAATATTCGACATTTCATCGAAAACTTCACACATACCCTTAATACGTAAAAGATCGTTTTTCCTTAAACTGAAAATATTTGTCTTTTTATTCATGAATCCACCTTTCTACAACACCGTATCATTAAGTATGGCCATAATCAGCTTTACCGTACTGAATATGATCACAACGCTAATCATCATCCAGCCAAATGAAAACATGAACGGTGCACCATTTACACTTACAGTAACTCCATTACTGAATAACCAATGCCAAATATATGAAAATATACCGAGAAATCCATCTGTAGGTACATTCCAAAACATAAGACCACTCTCCTATCCTCTTATAAGTTTGATAATACCTATAAGAATCGAAACCAAAAACATGGCACGTAATGCCAATAAAAATTCTTCAGGCAGCCATGAGAATATAGCACCGATAAACTCAAAAAATGCCGTGGGTAAGTCATTTATCAATGAACCGATGGTTTCTCCAAGAAATGACAATATACCTGATATAGCTTCTGAAATGCCACCAAGAATACCGGTTATAAATGCACCTATTCCTGAAATTAGTTCACCGATGACAGAACCCAGAGTCCCGAGCCATCCGAGATCAAAACCATTACCGTTTCCGTTTCCATTACCGTTACCATTTTCATTACCGTTTCCATTTCCATTACCACCACCATTACCATTGGGATCATCGGGATTGGTTATGTAACGATATACATCATCATCTGTCGGATAATGACCGTTGGTATTATAACTATCTGTAATCCATGTAGTTATATCTCCGTAGGTAATATTATTACTGTTGGAGCTATCGACAGTATAGTTTCCTGAGCCTGAAATAAATTCTTGCCATTGAGGACCAAGATAATATGGTAATTGTCCTACAGAATCAGCTTGCATATCAGATAATGTTTTATAAACCTTTGTCATTTTACTATCATTACGAGATAATAAAAAATCAACACCAGCCCAACTGAAAGGAAAACCATTTTCAGGCGTTTCTGAAATTAAAATTTGACCTGGCTGTGAAGTGCCAGGAAGAACACCATCAAACTCTTTAAACACATGATCATCAGCATCATATTTGTAATATACAAAATCTTCCAAATCACGCATATAACCTAAATTTTCCCATGAGTATTTATCATAGGGTATGGCATAATATGCGGATTTACCATTGGGAGTGTTTTTGCCATTATAGACAAATCCTAAATCTCGATTTGTAGCAAATATGTAATAACCACTACTTTGACGTAAAAATACATACTTATAAGAACTTAACGCAGTAAGTATATTTCCATAAGCATTATACATATAAGAATCTAAAAATGTAGACGCAGGAGTCTCTGCCCATGTAAAACTATAAGCATACTTATAACCACATAAATTTTGATATTCTTCACCCAAAACACTTACAAATTCTCTACTATTGTCATTAAATGTAACACTATGATCATCATTTAAAGTTGTATTATCAATTAAAAATGTGGAAGTACGATCTATAATTTCCTGATCAGATAAATTCTCTTCGGGTATATCAAATGAATGACCACCAGTCGAATGGCTAGAATCAGTAAATTTATCATGAAAATGCTTATAAACCTTTCTTCCTAAAGCAATAGAAACAAGAACAGAATCAACAGGTTTTATAAAGCCATTATTATCTAAACAATGATTTAATGCAGATTTATATACTTCCCATGTTATATTATCTTCCTGAGAATCAAGATCTTCTTCTATCTGTCTTAAATCTGTATATAAACCTATTACACTAGGAATATCTTGAATAGCCCATACGTTATATACAAATTCATTCGACACAAGAATTGATATAATGAAAATTAAAAGAATATGTGTTATAATCTTATTGGAATAAAATATTTTCATAAGTCACCTCATAGGAGAGAAAAATATGCAAAATGTATTTTCAGTTATAATATATATCTTAGGTATAGCACTTGATTTCTATCTTATTGTTGCAATATATGAAACACACAAATTGTCTAAAGGTTGCTATGATGAAATAATTAAACTACATAACCGAATAATAGAACTTGAATATAAACTCAAAAATATCAACAACTCTTAAAATATATCCCCGTGCGGAACACCGCACGGGGATTGTTTTTCTGATCCGGACGATCAGAGTGAGCTCGAAGTACGGAATACCTTACGAAGCATCGAAAGAGCCAGACGTACGAATCCTGAAGCA
Organism: Lachnospiraceae bacterium; assembly: GCA_024692905.1. Classification (GTDB taxonomy): domain Bacteria; phylum Bacillota; class Clostridia; order Lachnospirales; family Lachnospiraceae; genus UBA2868. The sequence continues at coordinate 53,080 of JAILLY010000135.1, forward strand.
AGAACTACTACAAGGATCGCATTGCCGGTTATAGCCGTAAGCATTGACTCAACGAGAGTCATGACTTCGGTAATTGCTGCCGTAATAGCTGTCATACAAATTCACCACCAATCCATCTTAAAAAACTATCAACAAGATACAAAAAGATTAATAAAAAAAGTATTAATATATATTAAAGTACTTTAATCACTTATAATTGAAACCTTGAAAATCACCATGACATAATGTTAAATGTCTGCAACTGTTATCAGCAGGTATTCCGAAAAACTCTAAAAACAATGAAACCGTCCAAGGATCAAGTTGATTAATATGATCACCTTTACAAGCTCTGTAGATATCATACGCATGTCTGGTGAAACAATTATAAAGAATCACATATACATCTCTTGTTGTATGTCCGATCAAAGCGGAACATTTACCATCACGGATTACATCAGCTACTGCATCAAACGTATCATCATTCTTTTTTTCTTTACGAAAGATATAACAATTACCACATACAATGTTCATTAGTACTCCTCTCTCCTGCTGTAGGGAACAGGAATGATCATATTACTTGTCTTTTGCTATGGCGTTGAAGTACCAATACTTATCCTTCAGACCACCACACTTGCCAACAAGTTTAACATCCTGACCTTCCTCAACAGCGTTATAAATCTCTTCGGAAACCCCGACGATCTGAGAGTCATACGTTACGTTATCGGCAACCTTCAGATTATAGAATACTGTAGGCGTACCATCTTTCTTGTTACCATCCTTGGTAGACTTGCTTACTACCCTTACTTTTGTTACAATAGGAATACTCATTTCACTATTCTCCTTTCTTTAACACATTTTTTTAACAATAAAAAAAGTTCACTACTCTTGGTAGTGAACTCCCTACATATTGTGTTCGCTGAAGTTGTCTTTTGCGCATAGATGCATTTGGATGAAATACTGTCCGGACTACTCTTTTCCGTCTGTATCAGCCGGTGTATCCGTGTCCGGTACCTCAATAGAGATATCATCTTTTTTTATGTCATCGTTTTCGTCATCTTCCGAATACGGATAATATGCATAATAATCTATATCCATACCGGCATCGGTAAATCCGTTTTCGCGGTTGACATCGGCAAATGTCCTGGATGCGAAACGGATCTGTTTGCCGTTATTTTCGTCCTTTCTGTCAGGATCCGAATGGTAATCCGAATTGATATAGAATTCGGTTGATGACGGCATATTCTTGCGTTCCAGCCTCGTATTGATAAATGTCCTTATCGCGGCATAAATGATCGCAAAGATCGGGACGCCGAGGAACATGCCCGGTACACCCCAGAATCCGCCGAAAAGCGTAATTGCAAATATAACCCAAAAGCTTGAAAGTCCGGTGGAATCTCCCAGTATCTTGGGACCGATGATATTTCCGTCTATCTGCTGCAGGATCAGTATGAATATCAGGAACCATAAGCATTTTACCGGATTTATCATAAGAACGATGAATGCACTCGGAATTGCACCAAGCCAGGGCCCGAAGTAAGGAATAACGTTTGTGACACCTACTATCACGCTTATGAGCAGCGGATAAGGTATCCGCATCAGGCTTGTGCATATAAAGCACAGAATGCCGATGATTAGCGAATCCACTATCTTGCCCGTGATGAATCCTCCGAATGTATTGTTTGCAAATCTTGTATTGTTTATAAGATTATTTGCGGTTTCTTCACGGAAAAGCGAATATGCCATCTTCTTGGCCTGTGCTATATGTATCTCCTTATTATACAGAAGATAAACCGAAAGGATTATGCCGATTATGAGCTTGAATATAAATACGACCACGCTCCATACACTGCCAAGCAGCGTCGTTGAAAACGTTGAAAGAAGCACCTGGATCCTCGGAAGGATCTCCTTTATGGAATAATCGGTTATGTTTTCCCAATAATTCTCAAGCAGTTCGCGAAGCTGGGGATATTTTACGAGGAACTGGTCGCTCCATCTGTTAAAGGAAGCCACATAGGCAGGAAACAGGGTGATTATGCGCTGTATACTGTCGAGCAGCTGCGGAACGATAAGCAGGATCAGTTCGGCAACTATCAGGAGAAAAACTATAAGGGATAACGCTATGCTCACCCCTCGTATGCGTTTTTTAAGTCCGCTGCTCTCCTTTATCTTAAGTCTTTTGCATATCTGCTTAAACCTTGCTTCAAAGATCTTCATGAGCGGATTCAGAATATATGCAAGTGCAAATCCGTCAAGTATCGGAAGCATCGTTTTTCCGAGGTCGATCTTCTGGCTTGATGTATGATTAAGATTGGCAAGAAAATGATTGAACGCCACCCCGGTACATACTATTATCAGTGCAATAATTCCAATTTGGATATATTTCTTATTGATCTTTTTCATTTTTCTCGTATCTCTCAATAAAACCGATTATATGCTCTACCGTTCCGTCTATCCCGAGGATACTGCTGTTGATGCATAGGTCATAGGTGTCGGCCTTGCCCCATTTTTTGGCTGAATAATAATTATAATAATTCGCCCTGGCCTTATCGTTCTTTATAACCATGTCCTTTACTTTGGACACATCCTTTTCTTCGGGATACTTAATCTTTGCGCGTTCGATCCGGTCTTCAAGAGGTGCGTTTATAAATACGCTTATCTTATTTGTAAAGTCGCTCAGTGCATAATCTGCGCATCTTCCGACGATAACACAGGGCCCTTCCGATGCGATCTTTTTTATGGCATCAAATTGTGCAAGAAATACCTTATGGCTGAGAGGCATTTCAACATAGGGCGATGAATAACCGTATGTATAAGCATCGGTTATCAGATTGTAAAGAAAACTGCTCGTCGGTTTTTCATCATTGTTTTCGAACAGTTCGGGACATATCCCGCTTTCTTTTGAAGCCCTTTTTAACAGATCCTTATCATAGAAGCTGATACCAAATCTTTCCGCGATCTTCTCTCCTATCTCGCGTCCGCCGCTTCCGAACTGCCGGCCTATGGTTATAACGGAATTCATATGCATACCTCCGTACAGGGGAAAAATGTAATACTTTTATTTTAATTCTAATATATTATAGGGCGGTCATCAAGACCACCCCATAACATATCTTTGATCAAAAATAAGATCAATATTTGGTATTAAGTGCCGGAACATCAAATGCTCCCGAAAGGATCTCCTGGAAATCACCCGATATATCAACGTTTCTCGGAGTGATGATGAAAATGTAATGAGAAATCTTCTGGAGATTGCCGCCAACAGCATATGTTGCGCCTGAGGTGAAATCAATGATCCTCTGGGCCACATCCATATCCAGTCCTTCCACATTGAGGACAACAGTCCTGTTTGATAAAAGGGTATCAGTTATCTCCCTTGAATCCTCAACGGTGGTCGGCTTTATAACACATACTTCATTGACGCTTCCGCTCGGCCTTACATTACGGGACGAAGAGCCGCGTCCGCCTATCGAGGTCACCTTGTTGCTCCTGCCGTTTCCCTTTTCGTAATCATCTTCCAATGTCGCGGTCTTGATGGATTTGCGCTGACGTGCGGGCTCTTCGTAATCGTCCTCTTCGTCAAAGTACTCCTCGTCATCAAAATCCTCGTCATTGTACTTCATAGACTTGAGTAAGTTGTCAAAAAATGCCATTTGAATCACTCTCCTTATTAATGATCATTTATAGTTCCTCTCACCAAATATGGATGTTCCCACTCGTACGTACGTAGCCCCTTCTTCTACTGCGACGATATAATCGCCGGACATACCCATGGATAAACAATCCATATATACATTATCAATGTTTTTTTGAATTATGTCAACAACAAATTGCTTCATTTTGACAAAAATTGCCCGATTTTGTTCAGAATCCACAACATATGGTGCCACAGTCATCAGACCGCGGATCCTGATACCGGGTAAAACAGATGCCTTTCTTATAAGATCTTCAAGTTCATCCGGTGATACTCCGAACTTGCTCTCTTCGCCGGATACGTTCACTTCTATGAGAATATTGACCGTGACCGAGTGCTTTTTGGCCTCCCTGCTTATCTCTTCTGCCAGCTTTAGCGAATCAACGCTGTGTATCATATATACCTTATCGACTATGTATTTAACCTTATTGGTCTGAAGATGGCCTATCAGATGCCATCTTATATCATGAGGAAGGACGTCATATTTCCCGACAAGCTCCTGCACCCTGTTTTCGCCGAAATCGCGTACGCCGAGTGAGTAAACTTCCTCTATCATGGAAACGGGTTTCGTCTTGCTTACCGCGATAAGAGTGATATCCGAAGGATCCCGCCCTGACCTTTTAGCTGCTTCTGCGATATTTTCATTCACCTGTATAAGGTTGTCCCTGAGCATGATCGTTTCCTTTCAAAAATACAGTCGTTTATTCGTATATAAAGTCATTTGCATTTACAGTATCGCCCTTTAAAACAATGTGATCATATACGTTCAGCCCGTACTGCGTATTTGACTTTACGATGGAATATTCTTCGTTCCTGTACAGTACCGTTATCTGTTTGAAATCAGCATATCCTTTGTTTATGTTATAAACACCTGTAAGCCGTCCCTGTTTGCTTATCGGGTATTTTTCGTCACTGTCCGGCTTGATTATGTAATCTCCTATCATAAAGCTTGATTCATCAACATAATACATGTCGTCATAAGAGGCATAGATCGTCGTTTTGACGAATTCTGTCGTGGGAGACCCGTCCTCAAGGAAAGCTTCTCTTAAGAACCCTGCCTCATTATCGTTTGCTCCGTATGTGAGATAATCTGTCGGGATCAGGTAAAATGTTCTTTCAACGATGGCTGAATTCGGTATCTTTAAGCCTTCGTCCGAGCCTGAAATGAGTTCTATCTCAAGGAACCTGTCCGTAGCGAAGCTGATCATTGAATTGTTGAATTCAAGCTTTAAAAATATGGTTCCGTCCTGCCTTAGGATGGATGAACGGGCCCACGAAGTATAGTTGTTCTTTAAGAAACGTACATTGACATATTCTTCGTCTTCAAGTTCCTTGCATTTACTCTCGTCTATCTCTGTAAGTACACACCATTCCTCTTCCGTCACGATCTTATATGAGGGGTCACCCTGCGATATGAGGTCGTTGTTTGAAAACTGCTTCTTATCATAGTCCGTACCGTTTAACAGTTCGCGGGTCATATCCTCTTCGGTCAGAGCCTCGTATCCGTCTACCGAATATACTATGACGCCGGATGCCGGAGCGTAACCGAAGCTCACGTTATCGGCATAGTCTCCGCTCTTATACCGGTCTATGCTTGAAAGTACCTTATAATTGGCTATCTTCAGTACGGTGCCTTCTATATTGAATTTGAAATTATAGGTATCCGTATAATTTACCGGGTCAAATCCGCTTGAAAATGAAGATATCTCTGTCTTAAGCTCTGCCATATCCTCCTTGGACAGAGTCACGGATTCGCCTGTATCACTCGTTAGAAGATCGTTTATCTTCCCGGTTTCGTCGACCGTGTATACCATGGAACCTTTGGCAACCTTTTCGCATTCCCTTGCATAGTAGTTTATATACCCCGAATGCTCACAGGGAACTACCGTTTCGTTTCGCAGGACCACGCCTGTATACCTGTTGTTTACTGCCAACGATCCCATAGTGACCTCATAGGGAGCGATATGCTCGCTTTTGAAATACGAGACCACAACGACAACCATATAAACAAAAATGATACCGAAGATGATCAACCCGAGATTGATATTGATCGGAGGACGGTATTTTTTTATCTTTTTATTCTCTTTCCTTGTGTCCGACACTTATATACTGCCCCTTGTAAACAACCAAAAAGCCCCGATGACCGAGGCTTTATGATTCGAATGATCGATGTTGCGATTAGAGAGAAACAATCACCTTGGGCTGAAGATAATCGGTAAGCTCGGAGCTGTCGAGGCTTACGCTTATCACAAAATCAACCTTGAACTGCTCGCTTATCCTGTCAAGCTTCTTTATTACATCTTCAACTCTCTTGCGGTCCTTAATATACGCTACATCCATGAAACTGTCGAGGTATACCTGCTCCAGGTCGTGATCCTGTGAGACGATGCCGCATACAAATCCGACAAACTCATCTTCCGATGAAATGGGATATTCTGACGCATTAATCAGGCGAATCTTGTTCTTGAGCTCATACATGTGTTTACTGTTCTTGTCAAGGTAAACAATGTTTCCGTTGCTCGTTTTGGCCGAGGCATTTACCTTCTCAAGCAGATGCTTCGTCTTACCCTTCCCCTTTTCGCCAACGATCAATTGTATCATTGTGATCTCCTCCTTTGATGTTATAAAAGCTATGTTTAATTATAGTTGATTTAAGCATAAAAAACAACCGCTAATAAATGCCCGGGATCTCTTCAAACATGGTGTTCATCCTGCCGTACAGGGTATCCCTGTCATCAGCCTTGAGTATGACCGAGATGTACGGATCTCCCTTCTGGTCGTTTGAAAGGAGTATAAGACATGACCCTGCCATATTTGTCGTACCGGTCTTGCCTCCGATAATGCTGATGCCGTCCGGTGAAGGCTTTTCCTGAGTAAGATACAGGTTGGAGTTTGTTAAGTTCATTGTCTTTGGATTGCCGTCACGGTCACTGTAACTCGTTGTATATTCGGACATGGAGATTATCTCCCTGAACTTTTCGTATTTCAATGCTTCATTGAAGATAAGATACAGATCGTAAGCCGTGGTATAGTGATCTTCATCGGATAACCCGTGAGGGTTCACAAAATGGGTATTGGTCGCGCCAAGGAGCATTGCTTCTTTGTTCATGAGCGAGCAGAACTCATCAACGCTGCCCGAGATATACTCGGCGATGGCTATCGACACATCATTTCCGGAATACATTAAAAGGGCGTGCAGGGCCTGGTCCAGAGTCAGGCGGTCACCTTCTTTAAGCCCTATGACCTGAGCGCCCTGTTCGGATATCCTGACATTTGAGGATGCGGTTATCATATCCTCAAGATGACCGTATTTAAGGGCCAATAAAGCTGTCATAACCTTGGTAAGGCTTGCCGGATAGAGCTTGTTATGTACATTCTGGGAATATACGGTGTATTTGGAATTAATATCGAACAGACCGGCAGCGGCGACTCCGCTTAAGTTTGACTCGTTATCCGCGGGATCCGCGACACATATACCGGAGGCAAAGGGGCTTGCCGTATCTTCTGAATTGAATGAACTGAAAGTAAAAGCCGACATTCTGGTCTTATAATCATAGGGCATCTCATACCCGGACCTCCCGCAGCCGGCCAGCATTACGGTTATAATGATGATCATCATCAGCGATAAAGGTTTATTTATACATTTCACGCCATTCCATGTCCCCTCTGTCAAGAGATTTGATGAGAAGTTCCGCAGTAGCGAGATTGGTCGCAAGCGGTATGTTATGTATATCACAAAGCCTGATTATATAACTTGCATCAGGCTCGTGTGATTTGGGAGAAAGCGGATCGCGCAGAAAGATCATCAGGTCGATCTCGTTATGTTCGATCTGGGCTCCTATCTGCTGTTCGCCGCCTAAATGTCCCGCAAGATATTTATGTATGCTTAAGTTCGTGACCTCTTCGATCAGACGTCCGGTTGTCCCTGTGGCATAAAGGGTATTCTTGCTCAGGATCCCCCTGTATGCTATACAGAAATTCTGCATGAGTTTCTTTTTTGAATCGTGAGCTATCAAACCAATATTCATGAAATACCTCCGATATCACCGGATCAATACAACGAATTATCCGACTGAAGCCTTACGTTTAAAACGAGCCCGATCCCAATGAACATGGTGACCAAAGACGTAAGCCCGTAACTGACAAAAGGAAGCGTAAGACCTGTGTTTGGCAGGATCATTGTTGTTACACCGATGTTTATGAATGTCTGAAAACCTATAAAACCGGCCATGCCCCCCGCAATAAGCCGACCCGACAGGTCGTCAGCATGAACGGCTATCCAGATGCACTGTACCACTATAAGGAACAATACTATTATTATGGCACAGCATCCGATAAAACCGAGTTCTTCTCCCGCTATGGCAAAGATGAAATCCGTCTGCGCTTCGGAAATGAAGTTTCCGTTCTTTACAGAGCTTATGACGTTATTGTTCAGTCCCTTACCCTGAAGCAGACCCGAGCCGATGGCGGTTATCGAGTTAAGCTGCTGATAAGCTTCCGTGGATGCATATTTTTCGGGCTGTATCCATGCAAGAAGCCTTTTCTGCTGATATTCGTTTACGATCGTCTGACCGGGCGTTAAGATCATGTTGAGCAGGATGACGGCCGAAGGTATCGCAACAGCCGCAACTACCAGGATCACCTTGTAACTAAGCCCCCCAAGGAACATAAGAACACAGAATATCACAAGTATCATTATACTTGTTGAAAGATCCGGCTGCTTGTAGATCAGAACAAAAGGGGGAACGATCAATACGACGCAGGATATAAGCATACGAAATGTATTCAGTTTCTCCTCATGTTTCATAATAAACTGTGCATAAAATAAAATCAATAAGATTTTTACCAGTTCGGAGGGCTGAAAACGCACGCCAAACAGAGTAAACCAGCGCGATGCGCCGCCGCCCTTGTCACCGAAAAGATACACGGCTACAAGGAGTACAAGTGCCAGTACATATTCAAGCCAGTAAAACCTCAGTACAAAATGATAATCGATGAGCGAAATGGGTATCATGAATACAAGACCGATGATCAGGCCCTGGATCTGACGCTCCATAAGTTCGGACTTGGCAGACCCTATAAGCAGTATACCTATAACTGATATCGTTATCGAAAGGAATACAAGAAAGAAATTATATTTTTTTATGCTGTATTTTGAGAGAATCTTAAACATATCCTGCCTTTCCTAAGACATAATGGTATCAGGTATCCCCGCATTAAGATCCTTTGCGGTTATCCTGTCGTTTTCGACATATATGATCTTCGGGACAGCCTTGTTCTTAAGCAGTATACCCGACTTCATGCCTATCGCCTCCGAATGATCTCCTATCCGTACCCTGGTGGGTTTTATGTCAAGTGCCGTGACAAAGCTTGAGTTGTTGCCGAAGCAGCCGGCATGAACATGTCCGTAGAGTGTTCCGAGTATGACTATGTTCCCGGATGCATTGACTGTTCCTCCGGGATTCACATCTCCGAGAATGATCAGGCTTGAATCGGTTTCGAGCGTTTCTCCGGCCTTTATGCTTCCCTTATAGAACCTTGCATTGCTCTCACGGGCGGAGGATGACATGCCGTTTGCGGCCTTGATATACTGGAGTTCCCTTCGTTCGTCCATTCCGACTATGCAGGATACCTTTATATCCGTGCACATTGATATCAGGCTTAAAAGATGTATCTCCTCTTCATCCGTAAGTTCCCTTCCCTCAAAAGAGATCACGAGGCTTGCGTCCGCGAAGAATTTGGCGGATGCAGTCAGCTTCTCGCGGAATTCGTCATAGATCGTTTCAAAGTCCGCATTGGGATCCAGCTTTATGTTTATTCCGTTCTTAAAACTTTTAATAAGTACCGTATTGTTCATTTCTCCGTTAATCCTCTATTACTTCAAGATTTTCGTCAACATTTGCTATTCCGTTTATTAGCACATCCTTGTCTTCAAGGTTAAAATAATACTTCATTACATCGCCGGCCAGAGCCGCCGCGTTTGCGGATGTATATCCGTAAGCTATACGAACCGATATCGCGATCTCGGGATCGTTATAGGGTGCAAATCCGACGAAAAGCGCATGATTTGTCCTTGATAACGACGTCTGGGCTGTTCCCGTCTTGCCGGCTACGCTTATCGGGAAATTCCTGAATGCGTTTGTCTTGCGCGCAACAAGGTGCATTCCTGTCTGTATCGCATCCCAGTATTCGGTGGGTATTTCCATGTTATTCCTTATGTCCGCATTATAACTCCTTACAACCTCGCCGTCAGACTTTTCTATCCGGTTTATAAGAGTCAGATTATAGCATTTCCCGCGGCTTGCGATGGTATCGACATAACGGGCCAGTCCGATGGTTGTATAGTTATGGGATCCCTGCCCGATCGCAGAGTCGATAGGCAGAGTGTCCGAAAACTGCGGTTCATTCTCTTCCATCTCTATCCCGGTCTTTTCTGTAAGCCCGAACATATCGGCATATATCTTAAGCTTGTCAAGTCCCCTCTGCTCGTTATAAACCTCCGTATGAAGCGAGGTACTTAAGCGGTATCCGACTTCGTAGAAGAAACTGTTGCATGAATTTTCTATCGCATGTACAACGTCAAGTCCGCCGTGCGCTCCCGGGTATACCCAGCATTTTTTTTCGAGGTTAAGACTCTCGATCTCATAAATGCCGCGGCAGGATAAAGGTTCGCCAAGGTTTATGACATTTTCCGACAGGCCGGTAACGGCTGATACCATTTTAAAAGTTGAACCGGGTGCCGTCATCTGCTGGGTCGCATGGTTATACATGGGACTTGCAAGATCATTCATAAGAGAGGCATAGTAATCCGCATCGATCGTATTGGTAAGCCGGTTGTTATTGTATCCGGGATAGGAAACGCAGGCCAGTACCTCTCCGCCGGTGTTTAACACAACGCATGATCCCGAACAGGGATCGAGAGCGAGCTGGGCCGGAGTTATCTCTATGTTCGATATCTTGTTTATAAGGAACTCATAAGGCGTTTTGGCGCCGGATTCAAGAGCTTCTTTTTCGGCCGAGGTACCGTAGATCACCCTCTGTTCAAACAGTATGAGGCAAAGCTGTTTTCCCGAGATATAATTATCACGGATCATGTATTTGTATATCTTTTTACTGAACCCGTTGTCATTTATAAGTTCACTGCAGATATAATTCACAAGCCCTTCATATACTTCGGAGGTATCCGAATACTGGCTGTAGGTGCTGAACTTGGAAAAGTCGATCCAGTTCTGAGAAAGGCAGTAATTTAAGTATTCCTTAAGGCTTATCGTTTCGTCCGTAGTCCATTTAATATACGTCTTGTCTTCCCGGTCTATGGCATCGCTCATCAGGACGTTCATGGATGATGACTGCAGCCTGCTTACTATGTAGCTTTCATATACCTGCATTTCCTTGTCAAGTTCTTTATACGGAGTCGCGGTACTTAAGAGTTCTGTCTTAAGTGCGCTTATGACTTCGGCCTGTCTTGCGGTAAATGCGTCATTGACCTGCTTTTCGTAAGTGTGGGCATTTGATTCTCCGAATTCGTTTATGTTGATGATATTATTGTTGATAAGTGCATAATAAACATCATCGATCGGGATCATCATGTTGGAGGATTTGACTTCGCTGTTGTTATACTCCTTCATATTGATGATCTTTGTGACGAGTATACCCGCAAGCTTCTGCTCTATCATATTATATACGGCCTTCTGAAGATCGGCATCAACCGACAGATAGATATCGTTGCCCGCTACGGGATCGTCATGGGAATCCACCTGAAGGACCTTACCGACGTTATCGGTGAAAACAACGTCACGGCCTTTTGTGCCCTGGAGATACTCTTCCATGGTTTTTTCAATGCCGGCCTTGCCGACCGTATCCGTTATGTCATAGTTGTGGGATGATTCGCTCAGCTCGGCCAGATCCTCCTGCGATGCATTTCCGACATATCCGATGATATGCGCAAAATACTGGGGATCGTTATATCTTCTTAACATGTTCTCGGCTATGCTGACACCCTGAAGCTCATTGCTGTTCTCCATTATCGCCGCGACTGTTTCGTCGCTTACCTGCGAAGCTATTACGGTCGACAGATATTTCTGATAACTGTTTGTGTTCATGGCATAGCGTACGGTGATGATCTTGAGTATCTCTTCGGGAGTATAACCTTCCATGGCATTGAATACCCGGTTATCATTCTCATCATATGTCACGCTGCCGATCTGATAACGTTCTTTGCTGCACAGGTATGATATGACGTCGTCGGCGGTGGAATTACGTTCGGCTGTGGTCAGTTCATCGATCTTGGTATGCCCGTATACATCTGCAAGGAACCGAAGAAGCCTTACGTCGGATACTGCGAATTCGTAGCCGCCGTATCTGTTCAGGATGATCTTGAAGTCATTGTTCACTTCATCGCCGCATTTCTCGATGATATTGACTGTTCTTATGATGACGTCGTTAAGCCGCTGGTTCTTATCCGATGAGGATTCGTAATTATCTTCTATCGTGACGGAGTATGCCAGCTCGTTATATGCCAAAAGCACACCGTTGCGGTCGTATATATTGCCGCGTGCACTCGGAAGTGATATCTCCTTCTTGATCGTAAGGGTGAAGTTGTTAAGATAATCCTCACCTTTTATTATCTGGAGTACGAACAGTCTGTGTATAAGGACAAAGAACAGCGCACCTATAACGATAACGAGAAGGAACAGCCTTGAAAATATTATATTTTTTATCCATTCCTTAATATCGGTAAGCAAAACTATGCTCTCCTCTTTTCGTATGTCTCAAGCCATTCATTAACGAACAGTATCCCCTTGTATATTATAAGAGTCACAAGTATCGTATATACGATATCAGGGATCATTATATGAACGAAATAATATCCAAGCCTCATCTTGCCGCGCAAAAGGAACAGGAAGATATAGCATATGAAGCAGTAAAGCAGTTCGCTTGCGCCTATCAGTATCATGGGAAGCTTGATATCCTCGGGATAGAAAATACGTCTGAAAAATCCGTTCAGGAAACCGATGAACATGTAAACAAAGGCATAGAATCCCAGCATCTGGCCGAAAAAGATATCCACGAGCAGCCCGGCGGCAAACCCTATCAGCATGCCTTCGTTCTTGCCTCTCATGAAACCGAATGAAGAGGTGATGATGAGCAGTATGTTCGGAACTATACCTGCGAGTGATATTGCTTTGAACAAAGTAGTCTGCAGCAGGTATCCGATGATTATCATTAAAAAGACTACCAGCTTTCTGACCATCTTATCTAAGATCCTCCTTGAGGTCCGTCACAACGAGAACGGTACTCAGGTTTTTAAAGTCAACGACAGGGGTTATATATCCGGATTTGGTAAGACTGTTGGGATCGAGCCTGATCTCGGTGATATAACCGATCGATATCCCGGGGAGATATTTATTGCTTATCGCCGAAGTGACCACCTGATCACCCTGTGTAACGGCATCCGCCTCGTCTATGAGCTGGGAAAAACGGATATATCCGTCATCCATAAGCGTTAAGTCGCCTGATACTATAAGGTTGTCTGAGGTTGACATTACCATCCCGCTTAAGCTTGAAGTATCGTCGATTATCGATCGTACCTGAGCCCAGTTCGGTCCGACATTGGTGACTATCCCTACAAGGCCGGAACCCGCCATGACATTCATATCCGTCTTAATGCCGTCCTTACTGCCCTTGTCTATCGTAAATGTTGAGAACCAGTTGCCTGTGTCCTTTCCGATAACCCTTGCCCCGACCTTGTTGTAATCGGAATACTGCTCGTTGAGAAGGAAAAGGCTCCTTAATTCTGCAAGCTCATATTTGTCGCGCTGAAGGTCGTTCACCCTTATGGTAAGTTCGTCAATACGTGACTTTAATTCCTTGTTCTCCTCATTCAGTTCATTTATCCTGCGGATGTTTTCCGAACGGCCGTCAAGCCAGGCACCTGCCGAGCCTATGCCCTTCTGGAAAGGGACGATAACATAACCGGCCGCCGTTTCAAACGGGCCGCTTATGAAATCGGTAGTGAATGACAGAAGCATCATTGCAACACATAGAATTGTAAGAATAAGAAATATATATTTGCTCGGAATGGAGATCTTATTCCTTCCGTATCCTCTTCTTCCCATTGCTTTTCCCCAAGATTAAGGTCAGCCGTTAAAATCCTGCATAGAATAAACCACGGACCGGAGCGATTCGTTCTTGATTATCTGGGACAATCCGTATGCAACACTCTCCTCGCCGTTAACCGAGAAATTGACCTTAAGACCGGTGCTTTCGGCGATCAGTTCGTGAAGGTCACCGATACCTGCCGATCCGCCGGTAAGGAATATCCCGTTTTTGTATATGTCCGCACCGAGTTCGGGCGGAGTACGCTCAAGTATGACTCTTACGCTGTCGATAATGGTTTCGAAGTTTTCCTTCATTGCCTTTTCGATAAGATTGGTAGGTATACTCCGTTCGACCGGGAGACCGGTTACTATATCTCTTCCGTATACGATGGCGTCTTCTTCGGATTCCTCAAGTTCGGGAAGTGCTATCTTGACCTTTTCGGCCGTTTTGATCCCGACAAGCAGATTATACTCCTTACGGATGATGTTCCTTATGCTTTCGTCAAACTTCTTGCCGCCCGTCTTGATAAGACGGCTTAAGACGATACCGCCCATTGAGAGTATGGATATCTCGGTCGTTTCATAACCGATGTTTACAACAAGTATGCCCTGTGAATTGATAACATCCACGTTAAGTCCGAAACCGTCCGCAATGGCCTTTTCAACGATGAAGATGTTTCGCGCCTTTACGTTTGATTCCCTGACAAGATCGAAAAATGCCCTCTTCTCGACTTCGGTCACGTCTGTAGGAACCGAGATATAATAGTCGGCGGCACGCAGATTGCCCTGAGTCACATCATTAAGAAAGTTCCTAAGAAGGATCTGCATATGGTTGATATCCGCGATCACACCGTTTATCACGGGAAATGATACGGTTATGTTCTGCGGAGCCTTTTCGAACATCTCAAAGGCATGATCGCCGTATGCGAAAAGGTTCTTCTTGTTCATAACCTTCTGTATCGCGATCATGTTCTTCTGAGAGCTTATCGTATCGTTAAAACCGTTATATATCTTTATGTTGTAGGTACCCAGATCGATACCGAAAGCATTTGCAGCCACTGTTGTCCTCCGAAGATCGTTTCAAATTATGGTATGCCGCGTTGTAACGGGCACAACATATAGATATTCTACCACAAAACGGCATCCGTGTATATACCGTCATTCTTAAGCTGCTGCACTGCCCTCATGATGCCGTATCTGGCATGTTCGAAAGTAAGTCCGCCCTGAAAATATACGGTATAAGGTTCTTTTATCGGCCCGTCGGCACTAAGTTCGATGGATGATCCCGAAACGAAGGCCCCGGCGGCCATTATAACATCGGAATCATATCCCGGCATTGCCCATGGTTCGGGAACAACAAAGCTGTCAACGGGGGCAGCCGCCTGTATTCCACGGCAGAATGAGATAACGCATTCGGGAGATCCGAGAGTCACGGCCTGTATTATATCATGTCTTGAGTCATCCGGCCCGGGGAAGACCTTATAGCCCAGGGCATCAAGTATACCGGCTGCGAATATCGCGCCTTTTAATGCGCCTGCCGTTACGGTCGGAGCAAGGAAAAACCCCTGATAAAAACTCGGGAGCACGTTCAATGAAGCGCCCACTTCCTTGCCGAGTCCCGGAGAGGTAAGCCTGTATGCACACCTTTCCACACATTCCTTTGTTCCGGCTATATATCCGCCGGCAGGTGCCAGGCCGCCGCCCGGATTCTTGATAAGTGAACCGACGACCATATCCGCTCCCGCATCTGATGGCTCAAGGCGTTCGACAAATTCGCCGTAGCAGTTATCGACCATGCATATCACGTCAGGTTTTATCCCTTTTATAAAAGATATGAGCTCTCCTATGGCACTTACCGATAAGGTGGGCCTTGTCTGATAACCTTTTGAGCGCTGTATAGTGACAAGATGAGTCTTTTCATTTATTGCGGCTTTTATCCCGTCGAGATCAAATGAACCGTCATCCTTCAGATCGACCTGGCGATAGCTTATCCCGTATTCGGCCAAAGAACCGCATGAGGGTCTTATCCCTATCACTTCCTCAAGGGTGTCATAAGGCTTTCCGACGGGTGAAAGTATCTCATCTCCGGGTCTCGTATTTGCTGCGAGCGCAACCGCAAGTGCATGTGTGCCGCAGGTGATCTGAGGCCTCACAAGCGCATCCTGCGTATGGAATACATTGGCATAGACCTTCTCGAGCGTATCCCTTCCGAGGTCGTTGTAACCGTAACCGCTTGATGCGGATAAGCATGCTTCCGAAACCCGGCACTCACGCATGGCTTTAAGCACCTTGAGCTGGTTGTATTCAGCCGTTTCATCGATCGCTTTGAAACGTTCCTTAAGTCCTTCGATGATCCTGTCAGATAGTCCGAGAACATCGGAGTCTATGTCCATTTCCCTGTAAAGATCTGCGATATTGTTCATATTTCTCCTTCTTTATCGGTTTGAAAGGCCTTATCTATCATATTTATGAGATGCCCGGTAATAAGGTCCTCATCATATCCGAATTCTTCTTTGTTTATCCATATGACATCTCTTTCGCGCTTAAACCATGTAAGCTGGCGTTTGGCGAAATGTCTTGTATCGCGTTTTATGATGCTTACAGCCTCATCAAGGCTTATATCTCCGTTAAGATGATCGAGTATCTCCTTATAACCGAGAGCCTTCATGGATACCATGTCCCTGCTTGCACCCATATCCTTAAGACGTTTCACTTCATCGACAAGTCCCGCGGATATCATCTCATCAACACGTTTATCTATCCTTGAGTATAATTCGTTTCTCGGAATGTTCAGTACAAAGTAAAGGTAGTTATAGGATGACTGTTTTGAGCGTTCCTTAAGATTATGTGAAGATATCTTTGTACCGGTCTCATGATAATATTCAAGAGCCCTTGTCACGCGTTTTATATCGTTCGGATGCAGGTATGATGCGGCCTCGGGATCTGCTTCCTTAAGCATATCAAAAAGCCGGTCATTCCCAAAGTCGGCGGCATACTTTACAAGTTCTTTTCTGTATTGTGTCCCTGCTTTGTCGGAAAAGTCGATATCATACAGGAATGCCTGGATATAGAAGCCGGTGCCGCCGGCAAGGATCGGAAGTTTGCCTCTTGCATATATATCATCCGCTGCGGCCTTTGCGCCTTCCTTAAACATTGTTACATCATATTCCCGGGTGGGATCGAGTACATCGATAAGATGATGCCTTATACCCTGCATCTGGTTTTTATTAAGTTTTGCCGTGCCTATATCCATATGTCTGTATACCTGCATGGAGTCGGCTGAGATAACCTCTCCGTCAAGGTGTTTGGCAAGGCGTATGGCAAGCGCACTTTTTCCGGTGCATGTCGGTCCGGTAAGTATTATAAGCTTTTTCGGGGTTTCGTCCATATCTTAATCGACTATCCTCTTAAACATTTTCTCTATACCGCTCTTTGTAAAAGAAACTATCGTAGGTCTTCCGTGAGGGCAGTTGAACGGGTTGTCAAGAGTCAGCAGTTCATCTATGAGTGCCCCTGCTTCCGCAAATGTAAGACGCGTATTTCCTTTTACCGCACTCTTGCATGCCATAGTTGCTATCCTGTGATCGACCGCATCTATGTTGGCTGACTGCTTATCATTCATAAGTTCATCAAGTATCTCGTGAAAGTATTCGTCCTCCCTGAGCCCGAACAGCTCGGCAGGGACTTCGTGGACCGAATAATCATTGCCTCCGAAGTGTTCGATCTCAAAGCCCATACGTTTGAAGTTCTCCGCATATTTTTTTAGGACAGCCTCCTCGGCCGTACTGAGAGTAACGATGTACGGAGGATCGATCATCTGGGAATGAACTCCGCCTCCCGCTTCCTGGGCAAGGATACGCTCATATCTCACCTTTTCATGGGCTGCGTGCTGGTCGATCAGATACATCTTATCGTCCATCTCGACGATCCAGTATGTATCGAATACCTGACCGATGATACGATGGCGTTTTAACCCTTCGGTGCTTAAGAACCCGTCCTTAAACATGGATAGCTGTACAGGAGCGCTGTCTTTTTCCGCGTCAGGCAGGATCGGAGTGACGTTGGCAGCATTTACCTTGGCAGCAGCCCGGATGTGATCATGAGTCACAGGAGCATATGGAACGACCGGATCGTCAAAAGCCGTTGTTTTCGGGATACGGTATTCGCTTCTTTCATTAAATCCGGCTATTGACTTTGTTTCAAAGGGTTCAGGCCTTATGTCTGCGGTGTCCCGGATCTTAAACGGAACCGGTTTCTCCGGGGCTTTGCTCACATCGGGAATGAGCTCTCTTTCCGACAGTGTATCCCTTATACCGGAAACGATCAGGTCATATAGCTGCCCGCCCTCAAGGAACCTGATCTCTTTCTTGGTGGGATGGACGTTTACGTCGATGAGTTCGGGTGAAACGTCAAGATACAGTATCACAAACGGATATTTGTGGAGCATCAGGTAGGGTTTGTATGCCTCGTCGAGTGCTCTTCTTATAACTGTACTCTGAATATAACGCTGGTTGACATAATATATTTCGAAACTCCTGTTCCCTCTTGCGGTCTCGGGTTTGCCGATAAATCCTTTTATACTTATATCTCCGTCCGATACTTCGATCGGCAGCAGGGCTCCGGTCATATCGCGTCCGTAAAGACCGTATATTATATCCCTTACTTCGCCGTTGCCCGAACTTTGAAGCCTCGTGTTTCCGTTTACTATAAGCTTAAAGGCGGTATCCGGATGCGACAGCATTATCTTTTCCATAAAATCCGATATATAACCGGCTTCGGTCTGGGGAGTCTTTAAGAATTTCCGTCTTGCGGGAGTGTTGTAAAAAAGATGCCTTACTATGAATGTTGTGCCATCGGGAATACCGACATCATCAAGACTTAATTCCTTTGAACCTTCTATCATGTATCTGGTACCGGAAAATTCGTCATCTGTTTTTGTGAGGAGTTCGACTTTTGATACGGCTGCTATACTGGATAAAGCCTCACCGCGAAAGCCGAGGCTTGATACATCTATGAGATCTTCGATGGAACGGATCTTACTCGTGGCATGTCTTAAGAAAGCCGAACGCACATCCTCTCTTTTGATCCCGTTGCCGTTATCGGTAACCCTTATATAGGAAATCCCTCCGTCCTTTATTTCGACCGTTACGGCATCGGCGCCTGCATCGATCGAGTTTTCGACAAGTTCTTTTATGACGGACATGGGGCGTTCGACGACTTCTCCTGCCGCTATCTTGTCGATCGTATCTTTGTCAAGTACCTGAATCGTTCTCTCCATCATTTAATAACTCCATCTGTTTGTGAGTTTGTTCTTGAATTTGCTCAAAGTATTCAAGGCATCCATGGGTGTCATATTATTAATATCAAGTTCTTTGAGTTCGTTGAGCACATCGTCATCAGTGGCCGTATCAAATAACGACATCTGGTTAAGATCGACTTCGTCGAGCCGTTTTACGCGGCTTTTCTTTTCTTCTTTCTTTTCTGCGATGGTTTTTACATTGGCAGTTATGTCATTATCCGAGAGTTCTTCGACGATCTCCTTTGCACGTTCGATGACCTGTTCGGGCACACCGGCCAGTTTGGCGACCTGTATACCGTAACTCTTATCAGCCCCGCCTTTGACGATCTTTCTTAAAAAGACAATATTATCACCCTGTTCCTTGACGGCTATGCAGTAATTATTTACGGAGTCCAGCTTGCCTTCAAGTTCCGTGAGCTCATGATAGTGTGTGGCAAAAAGTGTCTTGGCTCCTAACAGCTTTGGATTTGAGATATACTCAACCACTGCCCATGCGATAGACAGTCCGTCAAAGGTTGAGGTTCCCCGCCCTATCTCATCCAGTATGAGCAGGCTGTTTTTGGTGGCATTTCTGAGTATGTTGGCAACCTCGGCCATCTCGACCATGAATGTACTCTGACCGCTGGCAAGATCATCGGACGCACCCACACGTGTGAATATCCTGTCTGCGATACCGATATCCGCACTCTGGGCGGGAACGAACGATCCTATCTGGGCCATCAGCACGATCAGAGCAGTCTGACGCATATATGTTGACTTTCCTGCCATGTTGGGACCGGTGATTATCGATATCCTGTTCTTGCCGTTGTCAAGATAGGTATCGTTATTGATGAACATATCCGAACTGAGCATTCGTTCAACAACGGGATGCCTCCCTTTTTTGATATCGATTATTCCCTTTTCGTTCATTTCCGGGCGGCAGTATCTGTTCTTTTCGGCCACATATGCAAGTGATGCGTAAACGTCAAGTTCCGCTATGACCGAGGCGGTTTTCTGGATGCGTTCTATGTTCCCGGCAAGAGAATCACGTACTTCACAGAAAAGATCATACTCAAGAGAAAAAAGCTTTTCCTCGGAATTTAATATGGTATCTTCAAGTGACTTTAGCTCATCGTTCGTATAACGTTCCGCATTTGCGAGCGTCTGTTTCCTTACATAATCATCCGGGACCATCTCCTTAAACGAATTGGTCACCTCAAAATAATATCCGAACACACGGTTATACTTTATCCTTAAGTTTTTTATGCCCGTGCGTTCCCTGTCTTTTGCCTCAAGTTGTGCAAGCCAGTTCTTGCCTTCCGTTTTGGCCGTCCTTAATGAATCGACCGTCTCGTTATACCCTTCCCGTATGATACCGCCTTCTTTTATCTGGAGCGGGGGTTCGTCGGATATTGAAGATGATATGAGGGCATTCAGGTCATCAAGAGTATCAAGGTCCGAATAAAGCCTTATGAGTATTTCGGACTTGAAACCCGAAAGCTGGTCTTTGATCGGACGGAGCATTTTCAGCGAAGCTCCGAAAGCGAGCAGATCACGCGGATTTGCCGAACCGTATACAACACGGCTCATAAGTCTTTCGAGGTCGTAAACCGGGTTTAAATATTCCCTTATCTCCTCTCTTGTGATCGCATTGGTTAAAAGTTCTTCAACGGCATCATGTCTTGCGGTTATCCTTTTTTTATCTATGAGAGGTTGCTCAAGGAAAGAACGCAGCGTTCTTCCGCCCATAGCTGTCCTTGTCCTGTCAAGTACGCCCAGAAGGGAGCCGCGCTTTTGTTTGTCCCTTATCGTTTCGGTAAGCTCAAGGTTCCTTCTTGTTGACGAATCAAGGATCATAAACTCTGAAACATCATAACCGGTAAGGTTTCTTATCTGGGACAGTGAATTTTTCTGCGTTTCATAAAGGTATGTAAGGAGTGCCCCGGCGCTTATAAGACCGCATTCATGCGATCCGAGTCCAAAACAGTCGGTTGAGGCAACATTAAAGTGTTCTTTTAGCCTCCTTATACAGAGTTCGTCATCAAAATACCATGCTTCAAGCGAATATACGGCCGCGTGCAGCCGGTATTTGATATCTTCAATATCAACTCCGCTTACAAGGAATGCTTCATTGCAGATTATTTCCGCGGGGGAATATTTGAATATTTCATCGAGAAGTTTTCCTTCATTGTCAACTTCCGTAGACCTGAATTCGCCTGTGGTGATGTCACAGGCTGAAAGACCGTATCTGTCGGCGATGTAGGAAACGCACATAAGATAATTGTTCTTTGAATCATCAAGAGCCTGCATATCAAGGTTGGTGCCGGGAGTTACGATCCTTGTCACCTCGCGTTTCACAAGACCTTTTGCCAACTTCGGATCTTCAACCTGCTCGCAGATCGCCACCTTATAGCCTTTGGAAATAAGCTTGTTAAGGTAGGTTTCAACTGCGTGGTGCGGAACCCCGCACATCGGGGCCCGTTCTTCAAGTCCGCAGTTCTTGCCGGTGAGAGTAAGTTCGAGTTCTTTTGAAGCTGTTTTGGCATCGTCAAAAAACATTTCATAGAAATCTCCGAGACGGTAAAAGAGAATACAGTCTTTGTATTCTTCTTTGGTCTCGAGATATTTTTTCATCATCGGTGATAACTCTGCCATATCATTCTCCGGTTTGTACTTTATTTCCGCAGTTTCTTCATCTGAGCAGCAAGAGGCTCCCTTATCTTCTGCCTTGTAAGTTCAACAAGACCGAGTGCGGTAAAATCATGATAATCCGTTTTTACCGTATCCGCTGCGATCAATGTTTTGAGTTTTTGCAGTACCTGTTTTAAATGCGTGTCATTATCCATATTGATGTAATCGATTATTATGATGCCGCTCAGATTCCTTGCCCTTAACTGGCGGCAGATTTCTTCTGTAGCTTCGAGATTGCAGTTTAATACGGTTTCCGCCTTGTTTTTCTTAAGCGAGCATTTGCCGGTATTTACATCTATGGCTGTAAGGGCCTCGGTCTGCTCTATTATGATAAACCCTCCGGAAGGAAGCCAAACTTTTGGATCCAGTGCCTTTTTGAGCCTTGCTTCGACAGAGTACAGTTTATGAAGAGGAAGCATCCTGTCGGAATAGAGGCTTGCATATATATCCGGTTTTATTTCCTTCATCCTGTCAAGTACGGTGTCGTTTAAAGTATCAAATATATCGCTGTCATCGGTAATGACTCTTGAAACAGACTTTAAAGTGCTTGTAAGACAGCAGTCGATCCATCCGTCCTGATTCCGGTATAGAACGGTTCCCGGTGTCCGGCTCTTTGATTCTGATATTATATCATCGAGTATCCCGGCCAGCGCATCCGCTTCGCAAAGCACATCCTTGATCGGGGCATCCTGACTGTTCGTCCTTAAGGTCACTCCGTATTCGAGATCCTTAAGAAATGTGCCGTACTCAAGCAGCATTTCCTTTTTACGCTTCTTATCGATCTTTCCGGATATGCAAAACTTCCTGTCGGCAGTGGTCACCACGGTGTACAGTCCGTGAAGCGTAAGCTTGTCGGAAAATACGGGAGCCTTATCCGAGGCAGGAATGCTTTTAAGCTGCAGCGGAAGCTGAGTTCCGGGTTTATATGCCGTGCTTTTTAAGAAGCCCTTTTTATTGCTCCCGTAATTGATGAAAGATGAACCGATGTTTTCTTCCACGTCCTTTATCTCACAGACATATATACTGCCCGGCGACTCATCGGAATCGAAAAAAAGCTGGAGATCCAGAGTTTCCTTTTGGCCGGTGTTAAGATAAAGCAGTGCATTATGATATTTTGTAAGAACGATCGTGTTCCGGTTCATATTATTTCTGTTCCGATCTCATCAAGACTCAGCATGCCCCCGTTAAAAAGGGTATACATTTCCTTCCTTGTAACCGCAAATGCATATCTGCCGGCTTCCTTTCCGTTTGCTGCATAGATCGCATCCATTACCTGCCCGGGTTTTATGTTTAACCTGCTACCGCAGGAAAGACACATTAAGATATGGGTGTCATCACCTTCAAATGAAAAGATACCGGGCTTGATATCAACGACCGATTCGCTTTTCTTTGTCTGTTTAAGTATATTTATGCCCGGTTTACCGTACATTTCCTTAAGTATGTCAATGCATGAAAAATCAGGCTCATGCCCTTCTTTGAAACGGACATCATAAAGTGCCGCATATATACTCGCCATTGCATTTACCGCATTGTCGGGGAGCATCTTAAAGGACAGGATATTGATGCCACAAACATTGTGTGCGTTCATCCTGTCAATGGCCTCTGCCGAGGATATTTTATCGGTTATCTCGATATCAACATATTCGGCCTCGCTCTCAAGCCCGATACCGAGAGGCATTGCAAATGACATGATCTGATGCGGGCTCATGCCCTGTGAATATGCCACAGGTATATCCGCCCTTCTTAACAGCTTCTGAAAATACCGCATTATGTCGAGGTGCCCTATGTATTTCATTACACCGGATTTTGAAAATTTAATCCTTACTTTCATAGCATACGCCTCCACCGAAAACCGCCGCACCGCATCCGGAACAGGAACTGCGGCAGTTCGGGGTCACGGTCTCATTCCTTGCATTGTTCCATTCTCTTTTCAGAAATTCTTTGCTCACACCGATATCGATCATATCCCATGGGAGTTTTTCGTCAAGTGAACGTTCCCTGGATGAATAGAAATACGTGCTTATATTGCATTCTTTAAAAGCTTCTTTCCAGGGCTCGACCTTAAAAGTCTCGGTCCACGCGTCGAAAAGACATCCCTTCTTATATGCCAGTAAAAGTACCTTTGACAGTCTCCTGTCGCCTCTTGCGAATACGCCTTCGAGTATGCTTTCGTCTGCCTGATGGTAATTATATTTGATGCTTTTGCTGTTTAACTGTTCATGCATGCAGTCATTTACAAAATG
>JAILLY010000020.1 GCA_024692905.1 Lachnospiraceae bacterium
GGATCCTACAGAAGCGCCAACCGAGGCGCCGGAACCCGAGGAGGAAGAGCCTACACCCACCCCCAAACCCACTGAGGTGGAAGTTCCGCCCGAGGAAGATGAGTAAACCGTCGCATATCTGCATCCGGTTCCCCGGCAAAACGCTTTGGATAACGGAAATAAACATATATAATGAGTAAACTATACGAAACCGACAGCTACATAAAAGAAGTGACCACGTCCGTGACCGGATCGTACACCGACGATAAGGGCAGGCACTGCGTAACGTTTGAGGATACGATCTTCTTTCCCGAGGAGGGCGGCCAGAATGCAGACACAGGCATTGTAATACCCGCATACGACGACGGGACTTACGATGAGGATGCCGCAATAAAGCTCCTTGGAGGGGCCGTTTTGGGCGGCAGTCCGGTATATTTCCTCAGTGATGAAATAAAGGAAGGAAGCAGCGTGATATGCCGCCTTGACTGGGACATGCGTTATGACCGCATGCAGAATCACACAGGCGAACATATCCTAACGGGCGTTATACATAATGCCTTCGGATTCGATAACGTCGGTTTTCATTTAAGCGATACGGGCTTTGTGACTCTCGATCTTAACGGAACGCTTAGTTATGAGAAAGTCATTGAGATGGAGGAAGAAGCCAATAAGGTCATATACTTGAACCTCCCGGTAAAGGACAGTTATCCTTCCCGTGATGAACTTAAAAATATCGATTACAGGAGCAAGATAGAGATAGAAGGCCAGGTGAGGCTGATCACGGTCGGGGATGATAAGACCAGGGTCGATGTATGTGCATGCTGTGCACCGCATGTTGCCCGGACGGGTGAGGTTGGCATCATAAAGGTCATTTCCGTCATCAATTGGAAGGGCGGGATAAGGATATCGATACTTTGCGGACGGCGCGCTCTTTTATATATCAATAAGGAGCATGACATACTGAAAAAGGTGGCCGAAAGCCTGTCGACCGACATAGTCAATGTACCCGAACTGGTTGATTCTTACAGGTTTCAGGTTGCGGACCTTAATGCCGGGCTTGCAAATGAGAAGGCTCTCCGCGTGATCGATAAGGTCATCGCGGATGATAAAATAAAATGTGTTTTTGGAGAACCCGGCCTTCCCCCGGAAGCGATGAAGGACATCTATAATGTCTTAAAGGAAAAAAGGCAGGGCAGGATCGGAGTGTTCGCGGGCAGCGATGATGAAGGATACCGTTTTAACGCAGGCGGTGATGACCCGCTTGCATTGCTCAGCGAACTTAAGGATAAATTGGGTGCAAAGGGCGGCGGGAGCCCCGAAATGATACAGGGCCGGATAAACGCCGGCAGAAAAGAGATAGAAAGGTTGTTTTATGAGTAAGATCGACACAGTCATATTCGACATAGGTAACGTCCTTGTCGATTTCTGCTGGAAGGAATTCATCGAAAGCTTCGGATACGATGAAGCAATAAACGAAAGGGTCGCAAAGGCGAGCGTATTAAGCCCTGCATGGAACGAATTCGACAGGGGTGTGCTTGAGGTTGACGAGATCCTTGAATTGTTTATTAAGAGCGATCCCGGAATAGAGGATGAGATCAGGACGATATATAAAAACATCGTCGGGATGCTTAAGCAGATGGATTATACCAAGGCCTGGATAAAGGAACTAAAGGACATGGGACTCAGGGTTTTATACCTTTCCAACTTCTCCGAGATAGGTGCCACCCAGTGTGCGAAGGAACTTGATTTCATACCGCTCACCGACGGCGGGATACTTTCATATAAAGTCAAGCTGACGAAGCCCGAAAAGGAGATATATGAGCTGCTTATAAGCATGTATGACCTTGATCCGTCACGGTGCCTTTTCCTTGATGATACCAAGGCCAATGTTGACGCGGCAATTGCGCTGGGTTTTCAGTCTGAAGTGTTTACCGGCAGGCAGAGCGCTGATGAACTGATCCGAAGCCTCATATGATGCATACGGGAAATATTTACCCGGGCTGACCGGATGCATATGAAGCATACCTAAAACATCCGCGGTCCTCAGTCTTTCTTAAGGTATACAAGCCCGGTATCCGTCTGATAGATACAGTCGTAACGCAGCCGCACCGCCTCATCCATGACCGGAAGATAATCGGGCAGGGTGTTGCTGCATATGATCCACTTGGGCGGATCGTTATCAAGCATATCAAGAAGCTCGTCTTCGATCGGAGGATCGAGGGCGATAAAATACTGAAGGTTTACCACATATTTGTTGCAGGGCATCATCCCGTTTATCTCAAACCACTGCATGTCGATGTCAAACGAGAACACGCTGTCCCTGTCGCATTCGGGTATCAGCATTCCCATATTAAGACAGTCATTATAATAACTTTCGTGGAAGGTATCGTGTCCGCGGTTTGCAAACGTTTGGACCGTGTTCATGCTCTCTTTGGTGAAGCTGTAAGCAAATATGATAAGCAATGCCCAGCACAGGCCCTGACGCAGATCCTTAAGGAAGATGAGCGGATCGTAGAGCTTAAGGAATAATATGAGCGCCGCCACGATGCAGGGAACTCCGGTTATGTAATAGTATATGAAAAAGTCACCCAGATGCAGCGCCGCATAAGTAAAAAGGCACATCGGAAACATAAGGATCCCGAGCTCGAATGCATGCTCATCCTTAAGCTTTTCCGTAAACTTATAGTGCTTACGTAAGCGCGCGGTCATAAGATGGGTAAGGATAAACACGATCGAAAAAGTCACTCCCGCAAGCCTTGATTCTGTTTCAAGGGTAAATGCATGCGAAAGATCCGAAGACCGCTTGAGACCGAGTAAGAAGGTGCATGAGAGCATCTTTAAGATGCATCCGTTAATGCCGTAGTATATAAGCAGCGGCACGGTCGCGCACATCGCTCCGGTAACAAACCAGAGGATAAAATATGCAAGATTTTTAAATGAGCGGCGGATGATATTTAGTATGACGATGCCGAGCATAAGACCGGCAAGCGGAGCTGCCGTGGTTATCTTTGAAAAGGCCATTACCGTAAAGCAAAGCCCCGAAATGAATGCCGTGCGGCTAAGGCTTCGGGAACGTTTCGCCGTATCTTCCGCCATGTTTCCGGAAGGCTCCGGAAGACCGTCCGGTCCGTTTTCCGAATGTTCCCGTGACACGTGTGACTCTCCCGCATATTCCTTTAAGATAAGATACATCACAAGCAGGTTAAGCGGCAGGCTGAATTCTTCGAGACAGTTGCCGCCCCAGAGCATTGAGGCGTAAGCCCACAGGAAAAGCACGATGACAGCAACCGTTTTTTTGACGGATATGAACAGACGCCCGGTCTTATATATAAGGACAAGGGATGCAAAAAGAGAGACGATCTCAAGCAGGAACATACCGCTCCTGCCGGAGTGTATCAGCTGGCCGAGTGCCTGAAGGAAGAAGAAGTACGGGCCTTTCAGATCGTAGAAGTCCCTGTATGGCACCCGTCCGTTTAATATCCCGCGGCCGACAAGAGTGAAAAAACTCGCATCACACCCGTACCAGTGACTGTACAACGGGCTCATCCACATGGCAAAGACCGATATGAAGGCTGCGGATATTGCCAAAAAGACCGGGTATATGAGTATTTCTTTAAATTTTTTTTCCGATGATCCTGCCATTGCTTTGCTCTTATATCCGTTTCATGCTATACTTTCAATAAATATGATCGGGTGTCCGGGATAGTACGGCTATACGGGATGTCCCCGTTTTCCGTTATAAGGACCGTTGGAATTATAACATATTTCTTCAGGAGGGTGTATGGATAATCAGGATGAAAAACTCAGCACTAAGATCCGAAATGAGTATATGTCCGATGTTGAGCTTCTCTCAAAGTATATGAACTGGATAGAGAAGAAGTCCGGCAAGCAGGTTCAGAGCTATTATGACGGCGAGGAGGACTCATATAAACTCATGCAGATACCTGTTTATGATTCGACTCTTCTTGCATTCGTTAAGGATGCCGGAAAGACGAAGCTCATGGACCGGAATTACAGATATGTATACACGCGCTACAGGATACGATCGGTCGAGGATGAGCTCAGGCTTTTAAAGCACGCCCATCTTAAGGATATCGATCTGTTCAAGGGCATCTTAAGCAGTTATATCATGCGGGGCCGGTCCAAAGGTTCGGTCTGGTCGGAGGGTGTCCAGAACGGAGTATTTCTTGAACTTATGCGCAGGATGACGGCACTGTTCTTTTCCACGAACATGGACTGAGCTTGCCGGATAAATAAGGAGGAGCAGATGACTTTTAACGACTTTAAAGAGAATATCTCCGGGTTAAATTCCGGAGGGAAGATGAAAAATACCGGGAAAAGGATCGCTGCGGCGGTCCTTATCGTTGTTGCGATAATGGTGATCGCCGGTTCGTTCTATACGATCCAGGAGGAAGAGCAGGCCGTGGTATGTACCTTCGGCGTTCCCAAGGCTGTGACCCAGTCGGGACTTCATTTCAAGATCCCCATCATCCAGACTGTCTCGAAGGTCAACACGACCATACAGGGATTTGCGATAGGCTATTCCTCGGATTCGGAGCTTAACTACAACGGTGCCGAGGGAGCCGATAACAGCATGATGATCACGTCGGATTACAACTTCATACACGTTGATTTTTATGCCGAATACAGGGTGACGGATCCGGTAAAGGCGCTGTACGCATCCGAGGATCCGCAGATAATACTTGCAAATATCGCCCAGAACTGCATAAGGACGACGATCGGTTCATACGGTGTAGATGCCGTGCTCACAACGGGTAAGAATGAGATACAGTCAAACATCAAGAACATGATCCTTGAGAAGCTTGATTCTATAGACATAGGCATACAGTTGGTTAACATAACTATTCAGGATGCCGAGCCTCCCACGGCCGAGGTAATAACGGCGTTCAAATCCGTCGAGACCGCCAAGCAGGGTAAGGAAACGGCACTTAACAATGCCAATAAGTACCGCAATGAGCAGATACCCGGAGCCGAGGCCGAAGCGGATAAGATCATCCAGGACGCCGAAGCCGACAAGCAGGCAAGGATAAACGAGGCTGAAGGCCAGGTAGCCCGTTTCAATTCAATGTATGACGAATACGTTAAGTATCCCGCGGTCACCAAGGAGCGTATGTTCTATGAGACCATGGAAGACGTTCTTCCGGGGATGAAGATAATCATCGAGGGTGCTGACGGAAATACGATCGAGCAGGTAATGCCTCTCGATAAATTCAATTGATGTGAGGGTGCGACATGGAAAAGACAGAAAGGTTCAATTCAGACGGAAAGCCCGTAAGGGATAAAAATACAAAAGGCGCGGCAAGATGGATAATAGCAGTGCTCATACTGCTGATACTTTCATCCGGTCTTGTTGTATGCCATGAAAACGAATACAAGCTCGTAAGACGGTTCGGACGTGTCGTAAGGATCATATCGGACTCCGGTCTTTACTTCAAGATCCCGATATTTGAATCCATCGATACCGTACCGAGGGAGATACTTATCTACGATCTTCCGGCATCGGATGTAATTACTTCGGATAAGAAGTCGATGATCGTTGACAGTTACGTGCTCTGGCGCGTGACCGATCCGCTCAAGTTTGCGCAGACGCTCAGCTATTCGGTCACGAATGCCGAGAACCGTATAGATACCCTGGTATATAATGCGACCAAGAATACCATTTCAAACATGACGCAGGATGAGGTCATAAGGAGCCGTGACGGCAAGATGACGATCGTTAATGCCCAGGCCGAGGATGAGGTAAAGGGCAATGATATTGTCCTTGAGGAAACGACGCAGGTGGTTAACATAAAGTCACTGACCGAAGAGATAATGGACCATATCGGAACCGTTTATGAGCAGTACGGCATAAAGATCATGACTGTCGAAGTAAAGAAGCTTGACCTTCCGGATGACAACAAGAATGCCGTTTATACACGAATGATCTCGGAGCGCGAGAATATCGCCGCAAAGTATACCGCGGAAGGTGAGGCACAGGCCAAGATCATACAGAACACGACCGATAAGGAAGTTTCGATAATGCGCTCGACAGCACAGGCCAAAGCCGAGAAGATAAGGGCAGAGGGTGAGGCCGAATACATGAAGATACTCTCCCAGGCATATAACGATAAGGACAAGAGTGATTTCTACAGTTTCGTCCGTTCGCTGGATGCGGCCAAGGAGAGCATGAAGGGCGGGAACAAGACGCTCGTTCTCCCGGCTGATTCTCCCATGGCAGAGATATTCATGACCAACACTGCGGACAAGATACCGGATAAGGTTTATGAGGCTGTTACGGATGCGCAGGATGCGGCCGGTAACGCGGATGATGATACGGACGGCGAATAGAAAAGAAATAAGAAAGGCAGATAAGATATGATCTCAAAAAAGATGGTCGGGCTCGTCAAGGGGAGCTCGGTGATACGCGCGATGTTTGAGGAAGGAAAGAGGCTTGCGAAGGAATACGGAGCCGAGAATGTTTATGACTTTTCACTCGGTAATCCGAACGTTGCTCCGCCTGAAGCGGTCGAGGATGCGATAGTCGATATAGTAAGGAATGAAGACCCGCTTAAGCTCCACGGATATATGAGCAATGCCGGATATGAGGACGTAAGGGCCGTTATCGCAAAGTCGTTAAATGAGCGTTTCGAAACCTCATTTAATGAGAACAACATCATCATGACGGTGGGCGCGGCTTCGGGACTTAATGTGGCGTTTAAGACACTGCTCGATCCGGGTGATGAAGTGATCACCTTCGCTCCCTATTTCGGGGAATACAGGAATTATGTCATTAACTATGACGGCGTGCTCGTTGAAGTTGAACCCGATACGACTGACTTTCAGCCAAGGCTTGATAAGTTTGAGGCCGCGATCACCCAAAAGACCAAATGCGTTATCGTAAATTCGCCCAACAATCCTACGGGAGTCGTGTATTCCGAAAAGACGATAAAGTCGATCGCTTCGATCCTTGAAAAGAAGCAGAAGGAATTCGGTACGAGCATATACATAGTATCCGATGAGCCCTACAGGGAGCTTGTTTACGGAGATATCGAAGTTCCTTATATCACTAAATATTACAGAAATACGCTTGTCGGGTATTCATATTCAAAGTCACTTTCGCTTCCGGGGGAACGTATCGGATATCTTGTTATCCCCTCCGAAGTTGATGACTATGGTGATATATTCGCGGCCGCCGGAGTTGCAACAAGGATACTCGGATATGTAAATGCGCCCTCGCTCATGCAGAGGGTGGTGGCAAGATGCATAAACGAGAAGACGGATATATCCTATTACGACAGGAACCGCAATGCGCTGTATGACGGACTGATAAAGTTCGGATTCACCTGTCAGAAACCGGAAGGAGCGTTCTATCTTTTCATGAAGACTCCGGTTGACGATGATAAGGAATTCGTCGCTGCGGCGAAGAAATATAATATCCTCATCGTTCCCGGCAGCACCTTCGGATGCGCCGGTTACGTAAGGATCGCATATTGTGTTGCATATGAAACCATAATCCGTTCCATGCCTGCCTTTGAGAAGCTGGCGGCAGAGTACGGCCTTAAATGAGGGAACACATGAACCGAAAAGGAGAAGACGGGGCTTACGATGCCCTTGCATATGTTTATGATGAACTGATGGATGACATTCCCTACACCGAGTGGTGCGATATCCTCGATGAGATGATAAAAAAGCACGGGATATCAAGGCCGGTCGGACATGACGGAACCGGCGGCTCTGTCAGCGGATACGATCATGATCACGATCACGGGGATACGTCCGGTGAGGATAACCTGACCAAAGAAGAAGCGCTTGAATCCGAGAAAAACCTTGTGGTGGACTTAGGGTGCGGAACGGGAACTCTTACCGGACTTATGTATAAGCGCGGATACGACATGATAGGTATCGATATCTCCGAGGCTATGCTGGATGTAGCCCAGCAGAAAAGGTTCGATAAAGAGTACGATATATTGTACATTAATCAGGACATGCGGGATCTTGATCTGTATTCGACGGTCGGGACCGTTTATTCTGTATGCGATACCGTCAACTATCTCCTTAACGATGAGGATGTCATAAGGACGTTCAGTCTCGTTGCCGGGTTCCTTTATCCCGGCGGACTGTTCATGTTTGACTTTAACACCATATATAAATATGAGAAAGTCATAGGCAATACGACGATAGCCGAGAATGCCGAGGACTGCGCATTCATCTGGGATAACTTCTATGATGAGAATGAATGCATAAATGAATACGACCTTTGCATCTTTGTAAAGCAGGATGAACCCGATCTGTTCAGGCGCTACCTCGAGACACATTACCAGAGGGGATATACTCTGGGACAGATGCATTCTTTCCTTAAAAAGGCAGGGCTTGATGTGCTGCTCGTAAGAGACTCCGAGACAAAAGACCAGCCCACGGGTGAATCCCAGAGGATATTCATTGTTGCCGTAAAGAAATCCGAAGAACAGGAAGGATGACCGTCTGATCATGAATAAGACCGTAAGGACGCTGTTAAAACTGTTATTATTTTTGCTGGCCTCGGCCGCAGCCGGATATATCCTGCTCGTGATCGTATATTGTATCCCGGTTTCGAGGATGAAAGGACCCGGGAATTCCGTCGGTGCGATAAGGAAGGATGATGCCGACTTATCCGAGGTGATTACCGGATATCCGGGGAGCCGCCTTGACGTGTTCACGGACGGCGCAATGTTAAATACCGCGATACATACGAATGATGAGAATGTCTTCAGGAGGGCGGTCGCCTGCCATCAGTATACATATAAAGGCTTAAGCCCCGCGCAGGCGTTCATCGCGTTCTTTGCCGATGAAGAGCCTGACGGAGAGGTCACTTATGTAAGATACTGGCACGGATTCCTCGTGGTATTAAAGCCTTTGCTCATATTCTTTTCATATTCCGACATACGCATGCTTAATGTCATGGGGCAGATGCTTCTTGTCTTTATCACGCTTTACGGACTCATACGCAGAAAGCTTACAAGATACGTTCCTGCCGTGCTCATGATGTACTTTTTCCTGACACCCGTTATCATGCCTTTGGCGATGCAGTATTCAACGGTATTTTATATAGGATTCGGCTCCCTTGCCTGCATCATACTTTTCTATGACAGGATCAAAGAGGGTGACAGAAGGCTTTATTTATTTATGCTGACCGGAATACTCACAAGTTATATGGATCTTCTCACATATCCCGTATTTACGCTCGGTATACCGCTTGCGGGATGGCTGATGCTGGAATCGGAGGAGGGTAAGGAATTTAAGGATGCCTTCATCCGTTTCGTATCATGCGGCCTGTCATGGTTTGCAGGCTATGCGCTCATGTGGATATCCAAGATTCTTATTTCGATACCCTTCTACGGTTTTTCTTCGATCACCGATACTGTAACGAGCGTTTCATCGAGGTCGGCCGGCGGGGCGCAGAAAGAAGGATTAAGCTACGGTCAGGCGCTGTCGCTTAATTTCTTCATGTATAAGAATGATATATACAGGATACTCCTTATATTGTATACTGTTGCGGTGGTGTTGTTCGTCCTGTACGGGATCGTTAAGAAACGCCGCGCTTTAAGGGCCGGATATGTTCCGATGCTGATATGTGTGATGTTTATACCCTTTGTATGGTATCTTGTGACGATCGAACATGCCTGCGTACATGCATTTATGACCTACCGTAACCTTACCGTCGCCGTATTTGCATACTGCATATGCCTTATGTCTTTATACGGGCCGGTCAAGGAAGGAAACGGATCGGAGGGATCGCTTTCGGATGACAAGTAATAACAGCAAAAAAGACCTTGCAGGGCTTATAATTTCGGCAGCCGTTTTCGCGCTCGGCCTTATCCTCGCACTGTTTTATATCTTCACAAGGGAGATAGTCGTATATAACATAGATCATACGGATACCCTGTTCTGGGCTGCGGCGTCCGTGAAGAGTAATTCTTTCATAGACCGTAGCTACTGGTATGTTTACATAATACCGTTCAGCGGATATCTTCTGATGATCCCTACAGTAATGATGTTCGGGGTCACCTATCTTGCGCATGAGCTCGGCATGGCTTTGTTCGTGATCGTCATGACCGCCGCTTTGGTATTCGGATTCAGGGCACTTAAGATGACATACAAAAGGAGCTTTTTCCTGACGGGACTCCTTCTCATCCTTATGAATTCATCCGCAAATACCAGGGTCATTTTCTTCGGGCATGTGATCCATTATTCGATCGCCCTTATATTCACCTTTGTTGCGCTGATCCTTCTTGATAAGACAGGGTGCTTAAGGGTTGATAAGTTTGACCGCAGGCAGAAGATTTATTACGCGGTTTTTGTTATATGGTGTTTCTTATGCTGCATGAACGGCTCTTCCGTTGTGCTGCTTTACATGATCCCCCTTTCGGGTGCGATCGTGCTTGAAAGGCTCCTTGATCCCGAAAAGTTAACGCTTTTGGGCATAAAACTTCCGCTTATAAGGTTTGCGGGTATACTTGCCGGAGGAGGAGCCGGCTTCTTATACAAGAGATACCGCATCCAGCCTTTTTTTGATAACAGTTATGAAGAGAAGTTTTCATCCCTTCTTGCCCATGATCAGTGGATGTGGAAGGAGCAGGGCTTTATCGTAAGGTTCGTGACTCTGCTCACAGGAGACGTATATGACGGTACACCGATGCTGTCGACGGACGGCATCTTCATAATGCTTAGGCTGATGCTTGGGCTTATGCTGCTCATCATCCCAGTCATCGCGCTTTTCTTTTACAGGAAGACGAAGAACCGCCTTGTAAGGATACTTCTGCTTGATTACTGGGTGCTGTTTATCATCACATATATAACCTACGGGGTTTCGGTAGTATCCAATACGAACTGGAGGCTGTGTACTCTTCTTTGCATGGCTTTTGCGGTCTCAGCCTGCTTCCTTTACATGATGATAAAGGAGGGCTTTGCCGCAAGGTTTGTATATATCGCGCTGCTCATCATATTCCCGGCGCTTCTTACTATCCCGGTTTCCGTTTACAGGCTTCCTTCGGATCCTTCCTTAAACGGCTATGTCCGAATGGCGAAGGTGCTTGATGAGAACGGGCTTACTTACGGATACTCGGGCCTTTGGGGAGGCGCTGATGTTATGGATGTACTGACGGATTCAAGGATAAGGATGTCGATGATCTCGTTTGATCAGGACGGCAGTTACGGTATAGTA
This sequence comes from Lachnospiraceae bacterium, assembly GCA_024692905.1. GTDB lineage: Bacteria > Bacillota > Clostridia > Lachnospirales > Lachnospiraceae > UBA2868. Next base: position 11,180 of record JAILLY010000020.1, read on the forward strand.
AGATATCAGTCGGAGGCATCCTGCTATGAGGACCAGCCGGGAGTTTCAAGATATTTCGTTGTAGTCGGTAATGACGGGCTTGATACGGTCAAGGATACGCTCGTTAAGAACGCATCTGAGCAGATACCGTTTGAAGACAGCACGATCCTTGTGTTTGACGGGAATATATTTAAGGACGGACAGCCCGTATATGCACCGCAGTAAACCGGAAAAGCATACGCACAAGATAAAAGAGCGTTGCCGTCCGGTGTTTGATAAACGATAAAAATGCCGTTTGCGGCAGATTAGGAGTATATGATGTCCTGGGAAGATAATGTAAGAAAAGTCACGCCTTATACTGCGGGAGAGCAGCCTAAAGGCAGGGTGATAAAGCTTAATACGAATGAGAATCCGTATCCGCCTTCGCCGATGGTCGCGACCCGGATATATGACCTTGCGCAGCAGGAACTCGACGGAGTGACCTCGATGTTAAGGAAATACCCTGATATGGATGCGGTTCCTTTGGTGGATGCGATCGTAAGGGTATATAATGAGCAGTATTTCCCGCAAGGAGACGGACTTACTTTTGATAACGTCTTTGCCGGAGTCGGTTCGGATGATGTGCTCTTTACGGCATTTATGACGTTTTTCAATTCGGATAAGCCTATCATCTTTCCGGATATAACCTATTCGTTCTATGATGTCTGGGCACAGGTCCATCGTTTCCCTTACAGGATGATACCGTTAAAGGATGACTTTTCCATAGATATAAATGATTACCTTGATACGGAAAACGGCGGTATAGTAATTGCCAATCCCAATGCTCCGACAGGAGAGTACCTGGATCCGGCAGAGCTTGAGAAGATAGTTAAGGCAAATCCGGATTCGGTTGTGATAATAGATGAGGCGTATATCGATTTCGGCGGGGAGAGCTGCCTTCCTTTCATCAAAAAATACGATAATGTCCTGATAGTCCAGACCTTCTCCAAATCACGCTCGCTCGCAGGCCTTCGGATAGGCACGGCCTTTGGTGATGAGAAACTTATAAGATACCTTAAGGATATAAAGTTTTCGATCAATTCCTATACCATGAATTATCCCGCGATAGAACTTGCCACCGTTGCGGTCCTTGATACGGAGTATTTTAATGAAACCGTAAAAAGAGTCATTAAAACGCGGGAATGGACCAAGGAGAAGCTTAAGGAACTCGGATTTATATTCGGGGATTCAAAGACCAATTTCATATTCGCGCGTCATGAGAAGATAAGCGGAGAGGAGATATTTGCAAAGCTCCGTGAAAGGCAGATATATGTAAGACACTGGAATAAGCCGAGGATAAGCGAATATCTGCGGATATCGATAGGCACCGACGAGGACATGAAAGAACTTATAAAGGCACTTGGGGAGATAGTAAAATGAGCTCACTTGCACAGAACATCGCAAATGCATTTACGGCAAACACATTAACACAATATATCGGTTGTTTTATAATCTCGATGATCCCTCTTATCGAATTAAGGGGAGCAATACCGATAGCATACTGGTTTAAGAGCATGAATCCGGAGCAGTTCAATATTGTTCTCGGATATGTGATAATCGCCGTCGGGAATATGCTGCCGGTACCGCTCATTTTTTTCTTCGCTAGGAAGGTACTTGAGTGGGGTAAGGACAAAAAAGTCATCGGCAAGTTCTTTACCTTCTGTCTCGAGAAGGGACATAAGGGCGGTGAGAAGCTTCAGAGCAAGGCCGGAAGGGGACTGTTCGTTGCGCTCCTTCTGTTCGTAGGTATACCGCTTCCGGGTACCGGAGCGTGGACGGGAACGCTTGCTGCATCGATCCTTGATATGAAGTTTAAGGAAAGCATCGTCGCGGTAATGCTCGGAGTCGCACTCGCCGGAGTGATAATGGGAGTAGTATCGGCCACCGTGTCAGGCGCGATATTCTAAGCTTTTTTATACGGAGCGTAAGGGAAACATCCGCTTTACGAAAAAGCGGTGAAGGAATATAATTTAATTCGCATAAATTTTTGTTCAAGAGGAGAAATTCATGAGAAGCAACGTACCCGAGATATTCGGAAGCATGGTTTTTAATGACGCGATAATGCGCGACAAGCTGCCCAAAGACATATACCGGTCGCTTAAGAAGACGATAGAAGCCGGAAGAGATCTTGATATCTCGATCGCAAATGTCGTGGCGATAGCCATGAAGGACTGGGCTATAGAGAAGGGAGCCACGCATTATACCCACTGGTTCCAGCCCCTTACGGGGATAACCGCGGAGAAACATGACAGCTTCATATCACCCCAGAGTGACGGGCGTGTCATAATGGAGTTTTCGGGCAAGGAACTTATAAAGGGCGAGCCCGACGCATCAAGCTTCCCGTCAGGAGGACTGCGAGCGACTTTTGAGGCAAGAGGATATACCGCCTGGGATCCGACTTCATATGCTTTTGTTAAGGACGGAGTTTTATGTATCCCTACTGCCTTCTGTTCATACGGCGGAGAGGCACTTGACAAGAAGACACCGCTCCTTAGATCCATGGAGAGTTTAAACGAGCAGGCACTCAGGATATTAAGGCTCTTTGGCAATAATGCCGTAAAAAGGGTAACGACCACTGTCGGTCCCGAGCAGGAATATTTCCTTGTGGACAGGGATCTTTATAATAAACGTAAGGATCTTATATATTGCGGCAGGACGCTTTTCGGAGCCATGGCACCCAAGGGCCAGGAGATGGACGACCATTATTTCGGGGCCATACTTCCGAGGGTCCAGGCATATATGGAGGAATTAAACGATGAACTGTGGAAGCTCGGTATACTCAGCAAGACCGAGCATAATGAGGTGGCACCTGCCCAGCATGAGATGGCACCCATCTATGATACAGCAAATATATCCATAGACCATAACCAGATCACGATGGAGATCATGAAGAACGTGGCCAAGCGCCATAACATGATCTGCCTGCTTCATGAGAAGCCGTTTGCATGCGTTAACGGATCCGGCAAGCATAATAACTGGTCAATGATAACGGACGAGGGCGTAAACCTTTTAGAGCCCGGAAAGTCACCCCACGAAAATGCGCAGTTCCTTCTGTTCCTTACTGCGATAATAAAGGCTATCGATGAATATCAGGATCTTATGCGCGTATCGATCGCATCTGCCGGAAACGACCACCGTCTGGGCGCAAGTGAGGCGCCTCCTGCGATAATGTCCATATTCCTTGGCGATGACCTTGAAGAGATACTTGAATGCATTGAGAAAGGTACCTCATATAAGAACCAGGGAGCGGGAAAGATGGAGATAGGAGTCCATGTCCTTCCGACTTTCCCCAAGGATACTACCGACCGGAACCGCACATCACCGTTTGCGTTTACGGGAAATAAGTTTGAGTTCCGCTCCTGCGGATCTTCAATGTCGGTATCCGGGCCGAACACGATATTAAATACGATCGTAGCTGAGGAACTTAAGCAGTTTGCGGATGAGCTTGAGAAGGCGGATGATTTTACCGAAGCCTTGAACGATCTCATCAAGCGCACGATAAGCAAGCACAAGAGGATAATATTCAACGGTGACGGATATTCCGAGGAATGGAAGAAGGAAGCCGCAAAGAGGGGACTGCTTAATCTCCCGACAACCGTTGATGCAATGCCGACCGTACTTGCGCGGAAGAATATCGATCTGTTTGAGAGACACCGTATCTATACCGAACCTGAGATCACTTCGAGATATGAGATCCAGCTTGACGTATACGGCAAGACGATAAATATCGAAGCCATGACCATGATAGAGATGGCAAGACGCCAGATACTTCCGGCCGTGAACAGATATGTTTCAAGCCTCGCAAAGTCATTAAGCCTTAAGCTTACGGTAGACCCGATCCTTAAAAATTCGATGGAAAAGGATCTTTTAAGAAAGCTTTCCAATCTTGAGGATAAGGCCTATGCCCAGGTTAACGAGCTTGAGAAGCTGCTTACAAAGGCTCCGTCGTCTGACGGCAACAAGCTTGAGTATGCTTCATATTATAAGGATAAGATCATCCCGGCGATGAATAAACTGCGCGGCTTCTGCGATGAGATGGAAGTGAACACGCCGTCGGATATATGGCCTTTCCCGACCTACGGCGACTTATTGTTTTCAGTCTGATCATAAAATATGGCATTACAGATGTACTTAGGCTGCTCGGGCAGCGGCAAATCACATAAGCTATATAAACATATTATAGATGAGTCCTTAAAACACCCGGAACTCAACTATCTTATCCTTGTGCCCGAGCAGTATAACCTCGCAACCCAGAGGCAGCTCATTTCCATGCACCCCAGAAAGGGAATACTGAATATCGATGTATTAAGTTTCACCCTCCTTTCTCGACGCGTATTCGAGGAGGTGGGCTATTCTCGCGCCATGGGAGCCGCGATCGATGATATCGGAAAGAATCTGATACTGCGGCATATGGCATATAAGAATGAGGATAAACTGACCGCCCTGTCGGGTGTTGTCGGTAAACTTGGCTATATAAGCGAGGTAAAGTCAGTCATATCCGAATTCATGCAGTACGGTATAGGCGATAAAGAGCTTGACGGCCTTATAAAGAAGAGTGAGGGAAGAGGCATACTGCATGCAAAGCTTGAAGATATAAAGCTTCTTTATTCCGAATTCCTTAAATATATAAGTGAGAAATATATAACCACAGAGGAGATACTCCAGAAGGTAAGCGATGCCGTGCCGGATTCGGCAAGGCTTAAGAGGAGTGTGATCGTTCTTGACGGATATACGGGTTTCACGCCGGTTCAGGTTAAACTCATAGAGGCTCTTCTTAAAAACTGCGTGGATGTTTATATAACACTCCTTGATGATGTGTCCCGTGAACCGGACACATCCGAGACCGGTCTCTTTGCCCTTAGTCATAAGACGATCGGAACACTTGAAAAGATATGCAGGGAAAATGCAATAGAGCGCCTTCCAGATGTTATGTTAACCGAAGAAGCGCCGGCCCGATTTATGTATGACCGGGACGGTTCCCGGGTCGCCCCTGAGATCATGCGTAAGGATCTTATCCATCTTGAAAGAAATCTTTTCAGGAAGGGAGAGGAGACATATCGTGATGAATGTCCTTCGATACGCATCTTTACGGGTACCGATCCTTACGAGGAAGCCCTTGAGGCGGCAGTCAGGATCGAAAGGCTGATACGTGAGGAAGGGCTCCGCTATAAGGAGATCGCCGTTGTCAGCGGTGATATGGATACCTATTCAAGTGTATGCGCAAGGGCATTTGATAAGTACGGGATCCCTTATTTTGCCGACAGGACAGTGCCGGTTTTGTTAAATCCGCTCATAGAATATATAAGATCGGTATTTGATATAGTAACGGATAATTATACCTATGAAGCCATGTTCCGTTATTTCCGTACGGGTTTAAATGACTTTGACCGGGATGCCGTTGACAGGCTTGAGAATTATGTCCTTAAATACGGGATCAAAGGCAGAAGCCTGTGGGAAAACAGGTTCATAAAAAAGCCTTCGGGAATGGATAACGATGAGCTTAAGGAACTTGACGCTTTAAGGGAAAAGGCCGTAAACGATATAGGAGAGTTCATCCGTGAACTGGGGCTCGGGGATGATGATGAATCGGGAAGGATAAACGTAAAGGTATTTGATGTCAGGGTCATTTCAACTGCACTCTACCATTATATGACAAGAGGATCGCTTGCCATGAATGCGGAAAGGCTGAGGAAAGCGTTTGAGTCTTACGGCGACAGGGTGAGGGCAAGGGAATACGGAAACATATATGAAGAGGTCTGTGTGCTGCTTGACAAGATGGTAAGCCTCCTGCCGGAGGAATGTGTCACGCTTAAGGAGTATGCGGAACTTCTTGATGCCGGATTTGCCGAGATCAGGACCGGTGTCATACCCGGAAGCGATGATTATGTTCAGGTCGGGGATATAACAAGGAGCAGGCTGAGGGATATTAAGGTATTGTTCTTCATGGGAGTAAACGACGGAGTGATCCCGCCGACTTCCGGATCGGGCGGCCTCATTTCGGATATGGAAAGGGAGTTCTTAAAAGAGGATGACGGTGTCGAGTTGGCACCTACCTTAAGGGAACAGGCATACACGCAGAGGCTGTATCTGTATATGCTCGTCACAAAGCCCTCGAAGTATCTGTACATATCATATGCCAAGCTGTCCCGCGACGGTGATTCGATCCCGCCTTCGTATTTTATTAAAACGATAAGGCATATGTTTCCCCGTATCGTGATACAGCAGCCCGATGAGAGCATCGGCAACAGGGTATACGGCGTGGGGAACGGATACGGAGTACTTGCCGTTAAACTCCGCGATCTTATAGCGGATCCGGCCGGGGAAAAGACCGGGGACATCCATTCATTGTTTAAGATATATACCGATAACGAAGAATACAGGTCAAAGATAGAAATGCTGCTTAAAGCTGCGTTCTCAAAGGGTGTTTTTGAGAGAAAGGATCATATAGGCAAGGCCATAGCGCAGGCTCTTTACGGCAGGGAACTGACCTGTTCGATCACGAGGCTTGAGATGTATGCAAAATGTGCATACAGTCATTTCTTAAGGTACGGCCTCACGCTTAAGCAGAGGGAGATGTTTTCGTTCGAGGCAAAGGATGTCGGGTCAATATTTCATGATACCCTCTTAGCTTATTCCACGATCCTTAATGAAAGAGGGCTTACCTGGTTTGATATAAGTGAGGCGGATTCCGATGCGATCGTTGAAGAGTCGGTCATGCGTACGATAGCCCGGGAGGATTACGGTGCACTGTACGGATCGTTCAGGACGAAATATATGATAAACCGTATGAAGCGTATCACCAAGAGGACGGTTGATACTCTTTCAGACCAGCTTAAAAAGGGGAGCTTTATACCCGGTGAATTCGAGTTCTCATTTTCATCGGTGAATGACTATAAATCCCTTAATATCAGCCTGTCGGATGAGGAGAAGATGCATCTCATCGGGCGTATCGACAGACTGGATGTATGTGAGCAGAACGATAAGGTATATGTCAAGGTCATCGATTATAAATCCGGCAATAAGAAATTTGAATTAGCCGGGATATACACGGGACTTGATCTTCAGCTTGTTGTATATTTAAACGCCGCAAGCGAGTATGTTTCAAAGACATACGGCAGGGAAGCGGTACCGGCAGCCATACTGTATTATCATATCGATGATCCGATGGTTGATGAGGAGGATGGTAAGCCGTTAACTGATGAGGAGATCGACCAAAAGATCCGCAGCCGGCTTAAGATGAACGGGCTTGTAAACAGCGATGAGAGCATATACAGGCTTATAGATAAGGACTTTACAAATAAATCGGAAGTGATCCCTGTCGGAATCAAAAGTGACGGAAGTTTCGACAGATACAGCAGTGTGGCGAGTACGGCCGAATTCCGGGCCATATCAGATTATGTAAACCTAAAGATAGCCGGGATGGGGCGCGGAATACTTGACGGAGACATAAAGATAGAGCCTCATAAGAAGTACGAGCAGGAAGCAAGCCCCTGTGAATACTGCGATTATTCCGGGATATGCACATACAGGGAAGAGGTGCATGCCGATGAGGAACTGACGGACAGGGAAGACCATGATTCAAAAGAGGAACATATCCTTCAGCTTATAAAGAAAAAACTCGGGATAGAGGAAACGGACAGTAAAGAAAATGGGATTCACGACGGAACAGAAGAAGGCAATTGATACAAGAGGAGCAACGATGCTTGTATCCGCGGCTGCGGGCTCGGGAAAGACTACCGTGCTCGTTGAGCGGATCATACGCCGGATCCTTGATGATAACGATCCTGTCGATATTGACAGGATGCTTGTCATGACTTTTACCAAGGCGGCAGCATCGCAGATGAAGGATAAGATATTCCGTGCCATCGAAGAGAAGAAGGCACAGGATCCTTTGAACCGGAATCTGATAAGGCAGTCTGCGCTTGTTCATAATGCCAGGATCTCCACCATACACGGCTTCTGTCTTAACGTGATAAGGGACCATTTTCAGGAGATAGGTATAGATCCCGATTTCAGAGTGGCGGATGAGGCAGAATGCAGGCTGCTTAAGCAGGGTGTGATCGAATCCGTGATCGAAAAGGCATATGAGGAAGGCAGTGAAGGATTCATCAATCTGACGGAATGCCTGTCGCCCGGCAGGAGTGACTATGCGCTTGAGGGAGTGCTCGAAAGCCTGTATGACTTTTCCATGAGCTATCCGGATCCGGATGAATGGCTCGAAACGTGCATCAGGGCATATGACGGGATAACTGAAGATAATATCGATGGGCAGCCCTGGATGAAGGTGATCAATGATAATGCCATACTGGTCATTGAAGATGCGCTGCGGTCTGCAGAACTTGCAGGGAGATTAAGTCTTGCGCAGGACGGTCCGTATATGTATGCGGAGACAATAGATAATGACATCAAAAAGCTGGAGGAACTGCACGGTCATGACGGATATGACGGACTTAAGTCGGCACTTTCCGATATTTCGTGGGACAGGATACCGAGATCTCCGAAGGATGGACAGGATATCGATCCCGAGATCCGGGAACTGGTAAAGAATATAAGAAATAACTATAAGTTCATGGTCGACAAACTGAAAAAGGAGGATTTTTCGGTCGAAAAAAGTGAGCAGGTCATACGGATAAAGGCATGTGCACCGGTAGTCAGAGAACTTGTCAGGCTGACAAGGGAGGTAAGGCAGGGATTCGATCTTATAAAGCGCGAGAAAAAGGTAGTCGATTTCAATGACCTTGAGCATTACTGCATAAGCATACTCGCCGCGGCGGACGGAAATACGGCACGGGAATACAGGGAGTTTTTTGAAGAGATATACGTTGATGAATATCAGGACAGCAACCTCGTACAGGAGGAGCTTCTTAAGCATATCGCAAGGCCCGATAACCTGTTCATGGTCGGTGATGTCAAGCAGAGTATATACAGTTTCAGGCTTGCAAGGCCCCAGCTGTTTGTGGAGAAGTACGAAGATCCGGGGATCTTAAGGATAGATCTTACCCATAATTTCCGAAGCCGCACCACGGTGCTTGATACCGTGAATGAGCTGTTTTCGCAGATAATGAGCAGGAAACTGGGCGGTATCGATTATGATGAGGCCGCAAGGTTAAATCCCGGTGCACACTATCCCGGATCGGATAATAAGGGCAGCGAACTCATCATAATAGGTTCCGAGGAGCTGACGGATGATAAGGATCTTGAGGCGCGGGTCATAGCAAAGAGGATACATGAGCTCATGAAAGAGCAGACCGTTTCGGATCCTACAGAAGACGATCCCGATCATGTGCGGCCGCTCAGATATTCGGATATCGTCATCCTCCTGCGTACGGCAAAGGGATGGGACAACCGGTTCGGAAAAGTACTTACGGAAGAGGGAATACCTGTATATGTTACAAGCCAGATGGGCTACTTTTCAGCCTACGAGGTATCCATCCTGCTCGATTATCTGACTGTTATCGATAATCCGCTCCAGGATATCCCGATGGCAGCGGTGTTAAGATCAATGCTTGGATGCTTTGACGATGAGGAACTTGCACTTCTTAAGATGAAGTACCCGGCAAAATACCTCTATCATTCCGTAGAAATGTGTGAAGCTGCCATCCAAAACGGTGAGAAGGATGAAGACAGGATAAGGCTTGCAAAGAAGGCCGTAGCTTTTCTTGAAAGATACCGTTATTTTCGCGATAAAGTCGAATATACGCCGGTATATGAACTGCTGCTTGAGATCATCGAAGGGGATTACGGAACATATATAAGTTCGCTTCCCTCGGGGAAACGCAAGATGGCAAACCTTAACATGCTGCTTAAGAAGGCTGAGGATTACGGAAAAGTCAGCTTCAAGGGGCTGTTCCATTTTGTCAGATATATTGAGATGCTCAAGAAATACGATGTTGATTACGGTGAAGCGGGGCTTCTTGATGAAAACGCCGATGCGGTCGCGATCATGACCATACATAAGAGTAAGGGACTGGAATTCCCGGTATGTTTTGTCGCCGGAATGAAAAAGGTATATAACTTTATGGACTCAAGAGCCAGGATCCTCCCCGACATAGATTTCGGTATAGGTTTACCGTATTCGGACCCTGTAAGGAGGGTACAGAAAAAAACGATCTTAAAACATGCTCTTGCAAGGAAGAGAGATTTCGAGATACGTGCGGAAGAAGAGAGGGTCCTGTATGTTGCGATGACCCGGGCAAAGGAAAAACTGATAATGACCGGAGTAGTCAACGATACGGAAAAGGCCCTTGGAAGCTATCTTAGTGTCAATAAATGCAATAGTTATCTCGACCTTCTTATTTACGGCCTGAACAATAAGGGCTTACCCTCGCTTGAAGTTACTACAGTAAATGCGGCGGATCTGATCGATTCCGGTATCAGGGAAGCCGTCAGTGCGGAAGAGAGCAGGGAGGAGTTAAGGAAGATATTTAATGCCCAGCACGATGAGGGCAAAGAAGATGCGCTGACTAAACTTCTTAGGGAGAGGTTTGCTTTTGCCTATCCGTATGAGAACGAAAAGAACATGTTCGAGAAGGTCTCCGTTACCGAGCTTAAGCGGAGGTTCATGCATGAGAACGAGGATAAGGAACTGCCGGATGAGGGGCTTTTTATAGAAGGTTCAGACATGGATGAAGATCTCAATAAGTCAGGGACAGTCAGCCGGCCTGACACCGTGGATGAAGTATATATACCTGATTTTATCAGGGAGCAGGAGAAGGAGATACCGCCTACGCTTTACGGAACGGCAGTACACAGGGTCTTTGAGATATGGGACTATAACAGTGACGGAAGCGATGAGGACATCCGCGGGTTTATGGAACAGGTGAAGGCCCGGGGGCTTATGGAGAAGGAACTTGCGGACTGTGTAGGTATCAACAGCATAAGCAGGTTCGTGAACAGTCCGCTGGCGGCAAGGATGAAGAAGGCTTTCCTTGAAGGCAGGCTGTACCGCGAGCAGCCGTTCATGTTCAGCTATGAAGGGATGCTCATACAGGGAATAATAGATGCATATTTCATTGAAGATGACAGGATAGTGATCGTGGATTATAAGACGGACCGGGTCGGGAACATGCAGGAATTAAAGGACCGTTATCATGTGCAGCTTGAGTATTACGGTAAGGCGCTCTCGGCACTGCTTTCGATGCCCGTCGGTGAGCTGATCATATATTCGGTGCGTCTTGCGGACACGGTAATATGTTGATAATGATACATATGTTGTGGTAATATTTTTGTTATGGAAAACAAAGTAAAAAAATTCGATGCGGGAAATATAATAGCGATCGTAATAGGAACGGTGATCATCATATCGATCAATGCATGGTCTGATATGGGAGGACCAATAAAAGGCCTTTGGGTCATCCAAGCGTGTTCTGCGTTTGTGGTAGTGATATCCGCAATCTACGGTATGGCCGCCGGATTACTTATGCCTATTGCCGCATGTCTTATATACGGCGTGGTCATGAACGAGCCGATCCTGATAAATGAGGCTGTTTTTCTTTCCATAGGAGGAATGATCACCGGTCATTACAGTGACAGGTTCATGGTAAATTCGGGAGAGTTTAACGGCATGCGTCTTATAGACTACGCGGTCATCGAGACGATCATCGCCATTATCACATGGGTATGCCTGTATCCTCTTGTCAACCTGTATTTTAACGATGCAGATCTGGGATTTTCTCTTCTGGACGGAGTAAAGTATTGCGGGATGTGTATATTTGCCAAGATATTTTTATGCCTGCCCGTCCTGCTTTTGTTTAATATGTTCTTCAAAAAGAAAAGGATGGTCGATGATGCCCGTAAGGAGTATCTGTACGAACGGAAATAACGGAGGTTTTTATGAAACCTGATGAAGTGATAGTTTTGAGCAAACGGCAGAAAAGGTTGGGCATACCGCTTGTGTGTCTGATCTTTATTTTTGTGCTTTCCGTATGCTTTATCAAGTACAGGAAGACAGACGTATATAGTTTTGACCTTAAAGATTGCGAACTTAAGTCGGCGGTGCTTGAAGACGGCGGGATACGTTCTGCCGGAGCATCGGATGATTTTTATTTTGCAACAAGGCCGTTCTTCCTGCCTGAGGGCGGATATACGCTTTTGATCACCTATTCATCCACGACGGATTCAAGGGTGCTCGTTCAGGGGAATAATGACTGTGTCTTTGATATAACACTCCCCGCAACCGCAGGTGAAACGGAGACTGTAACGGACGGCCGCCTTATCCTTCCCCATGGTACCGATAAGGGCAAGCTTAAATTTTTTAACGAAAGTCAGGGGGATGTCTGCGTGAATGAGGTAAGGATGATCTCAGGAAGGCATATCTTCAGGGATTATCTTTTATTTGCTTTGATCGCAGCGGTTTTATGCCTGACCGCCGTGATCATCATCTTTAATTTCAACAGATTTAACCTGACATGGAGGGAACTGTCATATTTAGGACTTATGGCCATAGTGGTGACAGCGGTCAGCATACCTTTTCTTATAAGAGGGGATTATTATGAGACAGATACCCAGGGGCACATGAAGCGTATAGAGGCGATAGCACAGGGCCTTAAGGACGGGCAGCTTCCTGTCCTTATAGGACCTAATTATGCCAATCAGTACGGCGAACTTGTTGCATTGCAGCCGGGGCTGTTCTTATATATACCTGCGATCCTGCGGGTGCTTAATATATCGGTTCCCACGGCATATAATTTCTTTATGGTACTTATAAACATAATGACGGCCGTCACTGTGTTTATTAGCGCCTTCAGGCTGTCCGATTCAAGGAAATGCGGTGCGGTTGCCGCGGTGTTCTATCTTATAGAGCCCTTCAGGCTTTTTGTGATGCTCAAGCTTGGGGCGGGCGCCGGTATGGGACTTGCACTTGTCTTCCTGCCGCTGCTTGCTGCCGGTATACTTACGACCCTGAACAGGGAAGGGAAGGGCTGGGGGCTTGTCGCGACCGGACTCTGGGGGCTTGCATGTTCTCATGTGCTCGGTTTTGTGCTTGCTGTCATCATAATGTTTGCTTGCATCCTGCTCCATATAAGAAAGCTCTTCGCCAAAGGGGTTTTTGTTTCCCTTATAAAGGCAGCCGTTCTGTTTGTCTGCCTGTCTGCCGGAACGCTTCTGCCGTTTGCGGGTTATTATTTCAGCGACTGGAACAGGGGAGCCCTTGCATGGACTGATTTTTATCATTTTGATGTGGAGTGGGATCGTGAAGCGCTAAATGTCATCGCTCTTTTGATCCTGATCTTCTGCTGTGCCCTTATAAGACGCAGGAAGGATATTTCAAAGACTGCCCGGCTGATGGTTGCGGGAGGATTTATATTTACGTTGTTTGCCCTGCCTGTATTTCCCTGGTTCCTTTTTGAGAACATCAGTATCGTGGACAGTTTCCTTTCAATGATGCAGTATCCTTTAAGGTTCCATTTTGCGGCTGTTCCTTATGTTGCTTTCGCAGCGGCGTTTTGTTTGTGTCCGTATGAGGATGATGCACCGGCAAGGAGGGCGGCGGCTTATCATATAACCGGTATTCTCGCGATCGGTGTGATAATAAGCGCATATTTTTATTATTCAAGACCGATGCTCTTTGACGATCCGGTGTCAGGTGAGATAAACACCGTTATGGAGGATTATCTTCCCGGCGGAACGCTCACGGAGTGGTATGATACGGATACGGGTGAGTTTTCCGATTATGATCTTGTCGAGGCATTCTCATATTCCAAGAGATATACACATATTGACTGTACCTATACCGCTCATGCCGAGGGACAGTACATGGAATTCCCCCTGTTTTATTATAAGGGTTATAAGGCACATGACGGAACCGGAGCACCGCTTCTTGTACAAAAGGGAGAGCATAACCGTGTAAGGGTATATCTTACCGCATCGGATAAGGAAGAGGAACTCCATGTAGGTTTTGAGGTTGACAGAGTGTATACCGTGGTATTTGTTTTTTCTCTGATCGCATGCGCGGTATGGTTTGCATATAAGTTTTTCTGTATTTTTAAGTCAAAATGTGTTATTCTGTGATAGATGGGGAGTTTTTTGAGTATTAAGGGGTTTGGGAGATACTTTTATGGATTACAATAACGATACCAGCAGGATAAATCAGGGTATGCAGCGACCGGGTACGAACGGTCCGATGAATCCGGGGATGCCGCCGCAGGGGATGCCTATGCAGGGAATGCCGGGAGGAATGCAGCGACCGGGTACAAACGGTCCGATGAACCCGGGGATGCCGCCGCAGGGAATGCCGGGAGGAATGCAGCGGCCGGGTACAAACGGTCCGGTGAATCCGGGGATGCCGCCGCAGGGAATGCCTATGCAGGGACCGGCCGGAAGGAATCCGCGCAGTGTCGGTATGAATACCGATGATATAAGTGCAAGGCTTGCGAAGGGAATCGAAGGCCGGATAAACAGTAATAATAATGAACCGGACAGAAAGGAACGCCATGGTCTTTCGATAGAGAAGGATCTGACGGCGGACCGCAGTGCGGGATTTAAGCAGTTTGGTGAGGGCATGATGCAAAAGTTTGCATCATTCAGGATCCCGAGCGGCGTTATCGAAGGCATATCCGGAGCATCACACCTTATATTCGGTGCGATACTCGTGCTATGCCTGATCATTGCGCTCATTGCATTTGGTAAGGGTCATGGTTCATCGCGCAGGTCATATAATATACCCACGGATATGACAACATATTCGGGGATATTCTTAAATGCATATAATAAGGCAGTGGCAGGATCGCTCACAGGTGCGGGTACACCTGCACCCGAGACGCTTTATGATGAGGACGGGACGGAGGTTCCGCCTGCACCCACTGCGATAGGTGAGGATCCGTTTAACTCTGATACGGGTTCCGATACGTCTGATACCGGTTCGGATGCACAGGATGATTCTTCATATCCGGTTTCTGATTCCGAGGTGACGGGAGCTGCAATGGTTCTTGACAGCGGGACTTCCGGACCCAGATCGCATAAGGATCTTTTATCGGAGCTCGATTCCGCGATCGGCTCCGGAGATATCAAATCCGTAGGCGGTAAGATGGCATATGAAGATGAGAACGGCAATCTTAAGGGTTATCCCGAGTCCGTCGTCAGTCATTTCATTTCATATATGTCAGCCAATTCTGACAAGAAATCGGCATTAATGGCCGAACTTTCCGATGAGAAGTATTCGGCGCAGCATGACGAAGCCTATGTTGTCAAGCTCCCGCTTATCAAGTTCGTGGTAAACATGGGCTATGATAATACCACCGTATCCATTTCCGGTTTCTCGGATCAGGTGGTCAACGCGGGCCAGAGTGCCGACATCGCACCGCTCCTGCCGTGCATGTACACGCTTACGATCAGCAATCCGGAGTGGCCCGAAGCGACCACAAGGGATATCGAAGCAAACGTGAGTGAGCCGGCGATCTCTATCAATATCAAGCCTTAAAAGCCCGGTTTTGGTATTTCCCAAAGTCAATAGTTTATTTGTATTTTGTTGTTGACAACATACATCAATGGGGTTATTATAATATCTGTGTTAGCACTCATGTGTGCGGAGTGCTAACAAGAATGAAAATAATGTATATATTTATCAAATAGGAGGCGAGTCATAATGAAGTTAGTACCATTAGGCGACAGAGTAGTACTTAAGCAGCTTGAAGCTGAAGAGACGACCAAGTCAGGGATCGTATTACCGGGCCAGAGCAAGGAAAAGCCGCAGCAGGCCGAGGTCATCGCAGTAGGTCCCGGCGGTGTTGTTGACGGCAAGGAGATAAAGATGGAAGTCAAGGTCGGACAGCAGGTGATCTATTCCAAGTATGCGGGAACCGATGTCAAGCTCGGTGATGAGGAGTTCATCATCGTTAAGCAGTCCGATATTCTTGCTATAGTTAAGTAAGGAGGTAATCAGAAATGGCTAAAGAGATCAAATACGGAGCAGAAGCCCGCGAGGCTTTGGTGGCAGGCGTTGATAAGCTTGCCAATACAGTAAGGGTAACGCTTGGACCCAAGGGAAGGAATGTAGTACTCGATAAGAGTTACGGTGCGCCCCTTATCACCAACGACGGTGTTACCATTGCAAAGGAGATAGAGCTTGAGGATGCATTCGAGAACATGGGTGCACAGCTTGTTAAGGAAGTAGCTACCAAGACAAATGATGCGGCCGGTGACGGTACCACAACGGCTACCGTACTTGCCCAGGCAATGATAGATGAAGGCATGAAGAACCTTGCTGCAGGAGCCAACCCCATCATAATGAGGAAGGGTATGAAGAAGGCAACGCAGGAAGCTGTTGATGCGATCGCCAAGATGTCAAGCAAGATTAAGGGTAAGGAACATATCGCAAGGGTCGCTGCGATCTCAGCAGGCGATGACGAAGTCGGAAACATGGTAGCGGATGCCATGGAGAAGGTTTCAAATGACGGCGTCATCACCATTGAGGAATCAAAGACCATGCTCACCGAGCTCGATCTTGTTGAAGGTATGCAGTTCGACCGTGGATATATTTCGGCTTATATGGCAACCGATATGGATAAGATGGAAGCCAACCTCGAAAATCCCTACATACTTATTACCGATAAGAAGATATCAAATATCCAGGATATACTCCCGCTCCTTGAGCAGATCGTTCAGTCGGGAAGCAAGCTCCTTATAATCGCCGAGGATATCGAAGGCGAGGCACTCACCACGCTTATCGTTAACAAGTTGCGCGGAACATTCCAGGTAGTAGGCGTTAAGGCTCCCGGATACGGTGACAGGAGAAAGGCAATGCTTGAGGATATCGCGATCCTCACCGGCGGTCAGGTTATATCCGATGATCTCGGTCTTGACCTTAAAGAGACTACTCTCGATCAGCTCGGCAGGGCTAAATCGGTCAAGGTCCAGAAGGAGAATACGATCATCGTTGACGGCGAAGGCAAGAAGAAGGATATCGATGCACGTATCGGACAGATCAAGCTCCAGATCGAGCAGACGACCTCCGATTTCGACCGTGAGAAGCTTCAGGAGAGGCTTGCCAAGTTATCGGGCGGCGTAGCAGTCATCCGTGTCGGTGCGGCTACCGAAACCGAGATGAAGGAAGCCAAGCTCCGTATGGAAGATGCTCTCGCAGCAACAAGGGCAGCAGTTGAGGAAGGCATCATCGCAGGCGGCGGATCGGCATATATCCACGCACAGAAGAAGGTTGCCAAGCTTGCAGAATCACTCTCAGGCGATGAGAAGACCGGTGCAAATATCGTTATCAAGGCTCTTGAGGCACCTCTGTTCCATATAGCAGGGAATGCCGGCCTTGAGGGATCGGTCATCATAAACAAGGTTAAGGAAAGCAAGGACGGCATGGGCTTTGATGCTCTTACCGGTGAATATGTTGATATGGTCAAGGCAGGAATCCTCGATCCCGTAAAGGTAACGAGGTCCGCACTTCAGAATGCGACCAGCGTTGCATCAACATTCCTTACGACGGAATCCGTAGTTGCCAATATCAAGGAAGACGCTCCCGCAATGCCCGCAGGCGCCGGCATGGGCGGCATGATGTAAGCGTAGCTACGAGACAGGCTAAAGCATAAAATAACCACCGGATGTGTGCTTGCACACAGTCCGGTGGTTATTTTTATGCTTTAATCCGACGACAGCCGGATATGAGCGAAGCGCAGCGTAGCGAATAAGCCTGGCGCAGTGAAGCGAATGGCATGTCTCGTTTTTGATTGACGAATCCTATTTCATAAAGTAAAATATGAATAGTCGAATCCGACATGTCGTATTGAACGGTTCTCGCCAAAGGGGGCATCAGTTATGAAGATATGGGAAAAGATATTCATATTAATGAAGGACAGGGGTATGTCCCAGAAGCAATTTGCCGGACTGACAGGCATATCCGAGAGTACGGTAAGCGATTGGAAGCGGAAACATCTTAACCCCGGGGCGGATAAGCTGCCGGCGATATGCAGGGCACTGGGCGTATCTGTGGAATCTCTGCTTGGGATGGATGCCGCAGATACGGACTATATTGCGGATGACGGTACGGTGATGCTTATTGAAAAATACAGGAATCTTTCACCGGATATGCAGCGAAGGCTTATGGCTTATATGGATGTGCTGCTGCGATCATCATCCGGGGAAACCGAACCTGACGATTCGAAAATGCTAAGTGCCGCCATTCCGACAGAAGGCATTGTCGATAAAGAATTTCAGATACGGAAAAATCTTGCCAGGAGGCTGAGAAAGCTGGCCAGGCTGTCACGCCTTACCATCAATGAGGATAGTCATGCATCGGGGCTGAATCTTCATTTATACAGATATCTTGATTTTATCGGACTTGACAAGCTTGATTTTATAAAGGACTATCTGTCTCATATCCAGCCGTATATGATAAGTGAATTCAAAAGTCAGGAGAAGTTTGATAATGCCATCTGTGTTTTGGATGAGTATTACAGGATATCGGTCTATATAAAAGTGGATGCTACGAAGGGCGAAGAAGTCGTGGTATCTTTTCACGAAAACAATAAAGGTGGCCTGGCCAGGCAAAATCTGTTTATCAAACGCGAGGGATTTGTTTATGTTTTTGCGGACTCCGTGGGATCACATGTCGAAGGCAGCGATAATTATTCAATAAATCTGTTCATAATGCGCGGTGTAAGGACATTTCCGCTAAATGTTGCGGCAGTCAGGTATGACGCTGATGGCTTTATGGTAAGGGCAGTCGATATAAATAACGCATTGATCGGTATCTCGAACCGATACCTCGAGGACCTGTATACCTCTGATCTTGATATTTCGGATATTGAACTTTTTTCCTCCCTGCAGCAGCTTTCCTTTACCTCTTTTGGGAATGATGTATTCTCCAATATTTCAATCCTTATTGACAGTTTGCTGATCCAGAGGGATAGCATAAGCAGGCAGATCGCTGATGCGGCTTTGTGCATTTACTGCGGCAGTATCGAACTTATGGAAAGTGATATAAAAGAACTGATTGAAACCCTCAGGATCCGTTTCTCGGTTAATTCAGTCAGGGTATTACCTCAGATACTTAAGAGGGTTGAGCTAAATCTGCTTCGGGGTTGAGGTAAAAGCCATATCAGGGGCAAAAGATCTGTTGAAAATAATTACAACCGATGATAGAATTTTTTAGAATAAACATTGTGGGAGATGATCTGCACATGAAAGAGCGGGTACTTAAGTCGGAAGATTTACGTATCATATTATATATTATGCTTATGTTTGTCGTCTCACGTACGATCATGTACCTGATTTACAGAGGCATGTACGGAGACGGCAGTATTATGAACTGTATCCATGGGTTCAATATATGGGATGCAGAGTGGTACGAAGGATATGCCAAAGGCTTCTTAAACGGCCAGTTTCCATGGAATTACGACGGGGCCACAACGTGGGCTTTCTTTCCCCTCTTTCCGCTCATGCTCGCCGTAGCATATAGGGTTCTTCATTTTAAACTTGAAATACTCTTGATAGGAACCATCGTGAGTAATGTATGTTTTTTGCTTGCGGAATATATTGCTTATAAATATATCATGCTGACCCGCAGATCAATAAAGGTAGCCTATGCTTTTATTACGTTCATGTCGCTGGGGTTATATGCATTTTATTATACGATAACCTATACTGAGGCACTTTATCTGTTCTTTCTCGTCCTCTCTTTTTACTTTATGAAAAAAGAGCAATACATCTTTATGGGAATTTCCGGTGCATTTTTGTCTGCGACAAGAAATACCGGCGTTATGTTTGTTTTTGCGATTCTTATATGGAGGATCATGGTCTATGTTAAGGAGAAGGGAAAGGAAGGTAATGTCGGTGATTTCATCATTTCCAATTTAAAGAATGAGAAACTCGTATTGGGGACGGTAATGGTGCCGGCGGGAATTTTTGCATACATCCTTTTCCTTATCCATAAGACCGGTGACGGTTTTGCTTTTGTTCATGTCCAAAAGGTATGGGGAAGAGACTATAAGGGATTCTTTAATGTATTGGTTCACAGCTTTCGGGATCATTTTCCACCGGATTATCTGGGGCTTTTTACCTTTGTTTCTTTTTTGTTGATATTATATCTGATAGTAAGATATAAAAATTTTGATGAAATGTTCATACCTGTGATTGTTCTGCTCATGGGAGGATCTTCAAGTTTTATGTCAATGCCCAGATTTATGATAGGATCATTCAGTTTGGTACTTGGTTTTGCTGAAGAGTACGCTAAGATGAACAAGGTTGCTAAAGTCGTCGTTGCTGCAGGTTTTTTTGCATTCGAACTGGTCCTTATTGAACAATGGGTGACACCAAACAGTCTTTTATGGTGAGAAAATGAAAGATGACTTAACGGTAAATAGTACAATAAAAATGAAGATACTCATATATTCTTTGGTAGTGTTCCTGCTTATAGGATATATCTGCATCTTTATGAAAGGTATGGATCATTCCCGGCTTGATGAAGCATACCGCATGTTTTATATCGATGATTCGCTCAAATATTGGGCCGACATGAAGGAACTTAATACGTACAGAGATAATACCGTGTTCAGGTATAATGAGTCCGGAAATTTCCGAAATCTTGGGAAGGGTTGGCTGTTTGTTAATGAAAATGCTACCTGGTGCGTAGGAAACGAATCGGATTTTTATCTTTATATCGACGAACCGGATAAGCCTCATGAAGTTGTGATCGATCTGGCTGAGGATATGGGTTATAAGAACTATATTACAGTAAATGGAGTTTATCAAGACGATCTTACGATAAGTGATAACATTGCAACGGCCATTATCTCAACAAACATGCATGAAGGTCTTAACAGAATAGCCATATGTACGGATGAGACGGTTAAGGATGTGGATGAAAACAACAAAAACTTATACCGTGAGGACGGGCGTCATAACATGTACATAAAGAGTATAATTGTCCGTTACTGATTCCGGTGCCCTGTGCTCCGGCTATGCCCGCCGGCGGAATGGGCGGAATGGGAATGTAATAAGGCCCAGCAATCCGATCAATGAGATCAGGGCACATACCCGGAACGCCGGGTGCATCTTAAATTCAATATCTATAACCTGGGGCTCGTTACTTTTAACGAGCCCTATTGTTATGCGGTTGTGATCGCTTATCATGATGGGAAGCGGGTTCCCATTAGCGTCATGAGCTTCATAACCCTTGTAATAAAACAAAGGAAATTCCATGTAGTTATCATCCGTAAGGCAGGTATATTCATAATGTATCGAGGTTCCGTTCTTTATATAGGCGATATTGTTAACGCTGTCCCAGTCATAGCAGTTGGGAACATTTGACTGATAGTATTCAACCTTGCTGCCGGCCGGAAGATAACCTATCTGTTTATAATATATATCTCCTGTGGCCCGGTCGTATACGCTAATATCGCACGCACTTGTCTGTTGATAAGCGGTATAGACGCCGGCGATCACACAGAATATCATGAGTGCGGTCATCGCGGGATTGATCCTGAAAGCTGAAGACGGAGCATCTTTTGCATCGGCTGATGATGCTTTGGAGGCTTGCATCATATCCGAAATGAGCATACCGATTCCGAGACTTATCGCAGCCGTCCCGGCGAGCATGAACCTTTCTGCAAACTGGAACATTCCCAGTTTGTCGGCTATAAATCCAATCTTTTTGATAAGACCCCACGGAAAGAGTTTGGTTGACATAAAATACAGAACAAATCCTGCAATGAGAAGATATCTGCAGTAGATATGCTTCCCGGCTTTTTTGATCACAACCAGGAGTATGCATACGGCAAGAAGAATCAGGTGATATACACCGTTTCCGGAGATGAGATCGGATATGAGCGGCTTGAAACTTGCAAAGAAATCAAGCTTCATACTCTTAGTGTTAAGTCCGCTTCCGTAATAATACAAAAACGGTACGATGGTCGACAGCCCGAGTACTGCGGTCAGAAGAGCCGCCTTTATGATCGAAAGCAGAGGCTCCCTGATATTTCTCTCATGCCTTTTTACGATCGATATGATAATACAGAATAAAGCGGTTATGGTGCATATTATGATCCCGAGTGCGAGCGATAATATATGTGAGAATAACAGTCCTGTTACGCCTATTGAAAGCAGATACCACCGCTTTCCTTTAAGGAAGAATATATCATACATCGATGCAAATATGACCGGGAAAAACAGCATGGACAGCCCCATTCCGAATGCCTGCCCGCCTCCGTACATAACATACATCCTGTAAGGGAAGAAACAGTATATTACAGCTGAAATTAGCGAGGCTTTGGCAGATCCGGTTATAAGCCTGGTACAGAAAAACATGATAAGCAGTGCCGCGGCATTTATGATAATAAGCATGGTACCGTGCGATGCGAGCAAAGATACGCCGAATTTGCGCAGAAGCCCCGGCAGATAAAGGAATTTGTCGGGATAAATACAGCTTAATTCTCCGTAATCATTGCAGTAATTTGAATATATGACAGTCGGGATCCTGTGAGCCGTTATAGCTGTGCTCACACCATCGATGCGCATAAGATGCGGCCTTGTATCCGTGCCCATCCAGATATGGTCGTAGAAAGCCGGGAAGGATACAAGGATGCATACGGTGCTGAGTATCCCGCTTATTATCCATTGTTCACGTCCGAATTTAAAATGTTTCTTAAGTATCGTAATAAGCACCGGAAGCAGGAGAGCGATCAATACAGTGACCAGCATAAAGTATTCATAATCCGTGTAGATAGGACGTGAGGACGATAAACTGATATTATTGATCGTAAGAGTCCCGGCGCCCTTATATATCAGCCAGATCCTGAAGTTATCACTCGATGGCCATACGGAAAAAGGCACTGTGATATTATCCTGTCCTGCCGGAAGAGTCACATAATCCTCGGTATTGCTGTTTGCGGCATAATGGACTGTATTGTCCGAATCCGAAGAATAATCGATCGAAAGTAAATAATCGCCGCTTCTTAACTGGGTTCCGGGTGAGGCGGAGAATACGTTTGAAAACCCGGAGGATTCGTCAATGGAAAGATAAGAACCGTCTTCGGGCCGCGTTCCCGCGTCGAGTGAAAACCGGTTAAAGTCATATGAATATGAGTATTCCTCGGATCTTTTTTTGTTGAAATATATAAGAAGAGCAGCCGTCAGTAATATATATATAACAACTGCAATGTATTTTCTGGTATTCTTTTCGTTCATCCCTTATCCTCCGATCATACTATTTCTATATTCTATCAGAATCGGGCCATACCCACAAGATAAGGACGACAGGCTTTGTAAGAGGCACTATAAGTTGACATCGGATGATAATTCTTTTAAACTTATTCTGTTGTGGTTACGGAGGGGATTTTATGTCTTTGATCACTCTTGAATTCTTTGCTTTTTTCCTGGCAGTGACGGTGGTTTATTATCTGCTCCCGGGAAAGATCCAGTGGGTCTGGCTCTTGGCTGCGGGACTGTTTTTTTATTACAAAAACGCCGATACTGTTCAGTGTCTTATATTCGTATTATTTCTGAGCGTGAACTACCTTGCATCACTTAAGATGACGGAAGAGTCAGCCCATCCCAAGGCTGCATTCAGGACGGCGCTTATCTTCGATGTTATGATGCCTATGGTTATGAAGTATTCCGGATTCTTTTTCGGGATATATGAATGGATCACGCATCTTTTCGGGCATAAGGCCAATGCCTCTCTTGCCTATCATTACATAAACATCATTGAACGGCTGTGCCCTCCGAGGATATCATATTTTGCACTCATTGTTATAGGCTATATAACCGATGTCTACTGGGGCAGGGTTAAGGTCCAGAAAAACCCCGGCAAGTTCGTTCTGTTTGCATCGTTTTTCCCGCAGATGACCTCAGGCCCCATAGTCCAGTATGAGCAGATGGATGGCAAGCTTTGGGGCAGCAGGCATAACTTAAGTTACAGCCGTCTTATAAGCGGACTTGAACGGGTATTATGGGGAATATTCAAGAAGCTTGTCATATCCGAACGTCTTTCTGTGATTGTTAATGAGATATACGGATGCTATGAGATATATCCGGGATTCTATATCCCGTTTGCGGCGGCCTGCTTTGCGTTCCAGCTGTATACCGATTTTTCGGGGCTTATGGATATAGTACTCGGCTTATCGGAAATACTCGGGATATATCTTCCCGAAAACTTCAACACGCCTTTTTATTCCGTGAGTCTTGCCGAATTCTGGAGACGATGGCATATCACACTCGGAGAGTGGCTTAAGTCATATGTCTTTTATGCCGTGCAGCAGACAGAAGCCTTCAGGAAGCTGCGTAAGTTTTGTAAGAAGAAGCTCGGCAAGGGTTATGAGAAGAAGTATAATATCCCGCAGTATCTCGGGCTCCTTATATCATGGTTTCTCATCGGTTTATGGCATGGCGGCGGCTGGAATTATATTTTCGGCGTCGGATTGTATATGGGTGTCATCATAATACTTGGAGAATTATGTAAACCCATCCTTGCGTGGCTCGTGACTCTTCTGCATATCAATACAGAGACGTTCAGTTATACATTATTCAAGAGAGTAAGGACCTTCTTCATATTCATATTCGGGCTTTCGTTCTTCAGGGCCGAGACCTTAAGGGAAGGACTGCGAATGTGGAAGAGTGCGTTTTCACTGTTCAATCCGTGGATCTTCTTTGACCGTTCGATCTATCAGCTCGGACTTAACGAGCATGAGTTTCATATACTTCTGTTCTCGCTCCTTATACTCCTTACGGTATCCGTGATCGAACACCGAAGGGAGATAAGGGAAGGTAAGGCAGAGGCCGGGTGCATGGATGAATGCAGGAAGGTTATTTCAAGTCAGAATTATGTATTCAGGCTTGCGTTATTCGTTATCCTCTTTATCATGATAATAACGTGGGGATATTACGGATCGGAGTATAATTCTTCCGACTTTATATACGGAAGGTTTTGATGGTAAATACCGGAGGTTTGTGATTGTTTAGAGGTGTAAGCAGAAAAAGGTTCATACAGTGCATCATAAGCATGATCATCATAGCAGCCGTATTCACGACGACTGTCGCGGTTCTTGACCGTGTGCTCCTTATCAAGTCGGAGGACGGCATCGAGCAGATGAAGTCTTTTTATCTTCAGCCGGAAGGGACGGTCGATGCCCTGTTCGTTGGGAGTTCGCATATATTCTGTCATGTAAATACCGGGATACTGTGGGATGAATACGGTATTTCCGGCTATGATCTCGCGGGTGCCGAGCAGCCTTTCTGGAACAGTTATTATTATATAAAAGAGGCTTTAAGATATCAGACCCCCAAGGTTATAGTTCTCGATATAACAACTCCGGGAATAAGGCCTGTCGATATCCAGCCGGAGAACTGGTTTATAACCAATAACTATGGCATCAGATACGGAAAGAACAGGTTTGACTCCATAAAGGCAAGTACCCTGAAACAGTCATTCCCGCGCCTTTTAGTTCCGCTTAATTCGACTCACGGAAGGTACGTTGATCTTACCGAGGAGGACTTCGTCGAGAATGACTGTTCCGTAAATTATAAGGGCTTTGATCCGAGGGAGACGATAGTTGCCTATGAAACCCCTGATATATCGGGTGTTACAGAGCGGGGTGAACTGTCCGAGAAGGAAGAAGAGTACCTTCGGATGATCATAGATCTTGTTCAGGGTAACGGTATCCCGCTTCTTTTCATCTCATCGCCTTATGTGGTTACGGCCGATGAGCAGGCCAAGTATAATACGATATTTGATATAGCGGATGAATACGGTATCCCGTATCTTGATTATAATAAGCTTTATGATGAGATGGGACTTGATTTTGAAACGGATATCGCAGAGGTACTTCACCTTAACCGAAGCGGTAACGGAAAGTTCACGAGACATCTTGGAAAGTATCTTAAGGATAACTATGAACTTACGGATCATCGCGGGGACGATCGATATGTTTCATGGGATGCGGATGCGCTCATTCAGCGCCAGGATAATCTTAAGTTTGATATAGAGCAGGCAGCCAAAAACGGAGACAGTGCTGAGTATCTTAAACTCCTTTCCAATGATAAATATGTCGTATTCTGCACGATACCCGCAGGATACGGTGGATTGTCCGATGCTTCGCTCCTCCCGGCGATCGAAGGGCTCGGACTTAAGATGGATATGTTCAAGGAACTTGGAGCTTTTGTATTAAGGTCCGGCAAATGTGCTGCCCGCTCGTATGATAAGGATGTAAAGATGACAGTGGCCGATGGGGCAAGAAGGCTTGCCTTTGTACGGTATACGGATGAGAACTCCGATATGATGATGAATCTTGTCAGGGTGAACGGTATGAGGAACGGACAGAGCATGAAGGGATACGATAACTACAGCATGCCGCAGGACGGACTGAGTTTCTATGTTTATGATACTGTACTTGATCAGGCATTCGGGGGATATACGATACG
>JAILLY010000066.1 GCA_024692905.1 Lachnospiraceae bacterium
ATCTCCACCACCGGATCGGCTGCCACGATCTGAAAGCTCCTGGTAACATCCGAAGGCAGCTTATAATTTGTGTTGGAAAGGCCGCCGGCAGTTGCCATATAGTTGCTTCCCACATCGATCATTCCGCCGGATACCGTAACAACACAACTGTCGCCGGGGTATAAATTCGTCACCGTTGCCGTCGGAGCCTGAATCTGACCGTTATAGGTCAGGCTGGTATTGCCCCAGCTTAAGACGGCCTCCCTCTCAGTAACGGTCAGTTTGCCGCTTTGGGGAGTGATAGCGTAATTATCCGCCGTGATCGTATCCGCGGGTCTGATCTCATATTCACCCACATCATTTCCCCGTGAATACGTATATGTATAATTCACACCTCTTAAAACACTTTCCGTTTCCCCGTTAACAAAACCGCTATATTCAAGACCGTTATTTGCCGGCGCATCCCCGTAGGTAATGGTATGGTCTTTTGCCTTTACGGTAAGCGGTGCTCTGTTGACCGTGACCGTTGCCAAGCCTTTCATCGTAAGGTATCCGCTTGCCGAGGCTTCGTAATAGACAGTCTTAGGACTGTCTTCGTTAGCATTCGTAACTGTCGGTGATACAATCAGATTGCAACTGCCCGCTGTTTCTCCGTACTTGACACTCACTCCGTTTTGAGGAGCGGCGACCGATACCCTGATGCCATGCCCCCCGCCGTCATAGGTTACGGTAACATCTTCCGCATCTGCAGCGACAGCCTTGACCTCAACAGGAGCACCGGCGTAATCCGTATCGTAACCCGTATTTACAGCTTCCGCCACCAGATATACATGATAGCCACTGCCCCATACACCGCTCAGTCCTGTTCCGGCTATGGAAAAGCTTCCGGTCCCATTAACAATGGTACCATCATCAATGATAACTTTTCCATATTGCAGGACTTCGGCATCCGCACTCCAGCCGCCGGTATTACTCCATGTTCCGTTTGTCACTACATAGGATAGCTGTGTGGGGGTATTACCGTTGCTTCCATACGACAAGGTATACCTGACATTGACCGTATACGCATCATCCCCCTTCTCTACCGCACCCTCGTTTACGCTAAGTACGAAATTGCTGTCCAGAAGGGTCAGTTTATGACTGGCGGTCTCTGATGCGACCGGCGATGAGAATACAACTTTGCTCAGGTCCACATTAAATGCCGGGCTTACGCCGCAAGAATCATTTGTCTGCTTTACATTCAGCAGTCCGCTCAGGTCATAATTGGTAACCGGCTGCTCCACATTCCCGCAGACATATCCGGCCCTGTATGCGATATTATCCGAAACATGCTGAGCCGAGCGGGTCCAGTAGTCCCCATGATAATCACTCAGCCCCGGGGCTATTTTATCCCGGTTTTTACCCTGCGTGTCATTTGTGTATCCATATGCGGTATTTGACAGATCCTCCGCATCCAGCAGAAAAACATGATCCCCTTCCAGCGCTGTATATACCTGGAAATTGGCTGCTGTCGGACCGTGCATAGGTACGGCAACGTTGTTCCCATAAGATCCGAGATGATGTGTCGCTATTTTACTTACTGCGATCGTGTTTTTTTCGAGAGCTGTGAAAATATTCGTATTTCCGTAAAATTCATTCCCATTTAAATAAGTCCTGATGGGACTGTTTGCCCATTTATTGCACCCTTCCGAAGTACAATCCGTGTAGAATTTTTCCTGACAGAGGATCGTATCGCAATCCAGCAGCATCATAGTCGTATTATCATTACCGCTGAACCTTGTCGTACGCGGATCCAGCACGCGGTATTTCACCGGCCTGACTTCACTTGTTTCTGATGAAAGCGCATATTCGTACTTCCCATAATAAACATAACTTCCCGACCAGGGAGTATCATGGAGTTTATTCTCAGAGGTAGACAGGTTCGGATCAAAACGATATCCCAGAACCGGACTTCCGACCCCGTTTGTACCAATACATTTTTCCGCATTTGTACCGGTCCGGACTACTTCTTCCTGATCAGGTTCTTCGACAGACATTGTTATATCTTCCGGATCTCCGGTTTCTTCCTGTATGTCTTCTGAAGATATATCATCACAGGCCTGTTCTTCCGGTATATCCTCTGAAGATATATCATCACAGGCCTGTTCTGCGTTTATGGGTTCCTCATTTATGGGTTCCTCAATCTCCGCTTCATCAACGGACAACAGGATATCATCTTCTTCCGCCGCATAAACCCCCGTAGGGATCGAACCCGCCATAAGCACTGCTGCCAGTACGATCGCCAATCTCATTCTTAATGCTTCTTTTATATTTTTCATGACTGTCTTCCTCTTTTTCAACATCATATAAACAATGGGCTATCTTAATATTATAATATATACCGGGCTTAAAATCCATGGGAATGGGCATGTTGTGCATTTTTGGTGTAACCTCTCTTAAGAAAAGACGAATCATATAAGGTCACGCCCATTATGCACATTTTGCACATTTCAATGAATCATGTCCTCAATGTGTGGGGGATATCACTCCCGACCTACCCGGGTTTGAACTTCCTCAAGCCGTACTACGGAAAATATCTCGGTGAAATGCACCCAAAACAGAGAAAATCCCTCTATTATGCTCCAATAATTCAACAAGAAAAAACCCTCAAAAACGTAGTGTTTTCAAGGGTTTTCGTGTTTATGCTGCTAAGCAGAATTGAACTGCTGACCTCATCCTTACCAAGGATGCGCTCTGCCGACTGAGCTATAGCAGCGAAATGACACCTTGATAGTATATCTTTATTATATCTGATAGTCAAGATTTTTTATAAAATTCATGACCGTATCTACCCTATATCCTCTCTTATTATCTTCTTTATCTTGGATTTCAGTCGCTGAAGGGCATTATCCGTTGACTTTTCATCCTTCCCGAGCACGGCCGCGATGCCCGAATAGGACATTCCCGTAATATAAAGGTCAAGTACCTGCTTCTCAAAGGAACTTAAGCTCTCATCGATCCTCCGCTCCAGACGTTTGACATTCTCCCGGTCAATAACAACATCCTCCGGACTTCTGTCGGCTGCGGATCTTAAAACATCAACAAGCCTTGCTTCATCATCCTCATCTCCCCCGTTGCTGTACAGGGAGATATAGTTGTTAAGCGGGATATGCTTCTTACTGCGTGAACTCTGTATGGCGGTATAGATCTGCCTTGAAATGCACAGATCGGCAAACGTATAGAAACTCGCATCCCTGCCTGAATCATAATCCCTTACGGCTTTGAAGAGACCTATCATTCCTTCCTGGATAAGATCGTCATTATCAGCCCCGAGAATATACATCGACCTGGCCTTGCTTTTTACGAGGTCCTTGTACTTCTCCATGAGATAGTCGGTAACCTCACTGTTCCCGTCACGACTAAGCATTATAAGTTCAACATCCGGTAATCCTTCATATTTTCCGTTATTCATGAGACTTATCCCGTTCTTATGATGCAGGTTTCTTCAAAAACTGTCTCTGCCTTACTATCTCATATGCAAGTACTCCGGCAGCAACCGAAGCATTAAGCGATCCTATATCACCCTTCATCGGGATAGATGCGACATAATCGCACTTTTCCCTGACAAGCCGGCTTACTCCCTCACCTTCCGCGCCTATCACCAGCCCTATCGGTCCGGTAAGGTTCTGGTCATACATTACTTCGCCGTCCATATCGGCACATACAAACCAGAGTCCCCGCTTCTTTAACTCATCAATAGTCCTCGACAGATTCGTGACTCTCGCAACAGGCGTATAATTCAACGCTCCGGCCGATGTCCTTGCAACCACGGGGGTAAGTCCCGCCGCACGGTCCTTGGGGATAATAACGCCGTGTGCTCCGCATATGTTGGCAGTCCTTATTATAGCTCCGAGATTATGCGGATCGACTATATTATCAAGCAGGAAGATAAAGGGGGGCTCATCCTTTTTTGAAGCAGCATTAAAGATATCATCAATACTTGAATACTCATATGCGGCCGTCTGGGCTATCACACCCTGATGATGTCCGGTGCTGCTCATCCTGTCCAGAACATCCTTTGTTACGAACTTTATGATCGCCTCACTTTTCTTAGCCTCACGCTTTATTGTCGATATAGGTCCGTCCTGACAGCCGTCAAGTATATACAGCTTATCTATCGGCCTGCCGGATCTAAGTGCCTCTGTAACGGCATTTCTGCCTTC
This sequence comes from Lachnospiraceae bacterium, assembly GCA_024692905.1. Lineage (GTDB taxonomy): Bacteria > Bacillota > Clostridia > Lachnospirales > Lachnospiraceae > UBA2868. Next base: position 4,182 of record JAILLY010000066.1, read on the forward strand.
TATCAATACTTCTTCAAATGCCATGTTCTACAACTCCGTTATCACGGAAATCCCCGCCTTTACAAGCCCGACCAGCCGCCCGTTCCGGCCGCACAGATACAGATACCCGATAAGGGCTTCAAGTCCCGTAGCCATACGGTATTCAGATACCGATGCATTCTTGGCAGTAGTCGGCGACTTGGCGTTCCGTCCTCTTTTATAGACTGCGATCTCTTCATCGGTAAGGATATCATTGTCAAGAAATGACCTGACCATAACAGCCTGTGACTGTGCCTTTACAAGTTTACTCGTCTTGCGGTGCAGCACATTTGCCGGACAGTTCGCCTTTTCGACCAGCACCGTCTTGACCACAAGGTCGAATACGCTGTCACCGATAAAAGCCAGCGCAAGAGGCGAATATCTTAAAGGATCGATCTCATTAAGCGCAAACTGCTCTCTTATATTATCATGAATGCCGATCTCCATCCTAACCCCTGCTCCAGATGACCCCTTCACGCGTATCCTTGATGATTATGCCTTTTGAGGCAAGCTCATCCCTTATCGCATCGGCCTTTGCAAAATCCTTTGCTTTCTTTGCCGCGGCTCTCTCCTCGATCTTGGCTTCGATATATGAAGTCAGTTCATCATCGATCGCCTCTGTTTCTTTACTCTTAAGCAGGTCAAGACTTAATACGTAGTCAAAATCTTCTATTATCCTGCGCTTTGTCGCACCGTTATGATCTGACTTTATCACGTCATATAAAAGAGTCAGCCCCATTGCGGTATTACAGTCGTCACCAACAGCCGTCGCAAACTTTTCATGCCATTCCTTTAATGCAGCCTCATCCACATTTCCCTCATCAACGATATTTGCGATGCGGTTCTTTAATTTCCTGTATGTGGCCGCGGTCTGGTCGAGCGTTTCAAACGAAAATGTCAGCGGCTTGCGGTAATGAGACTGAAGGGCAAAGAGCCTGTAAACGAGAGGATCGTAACCCTTGCTCTCAAGCAGCGAAACAGTCAGAAATTCACCTTTGCTCTTGCTCATCTTACCGGACTCATCATTCAAATGATGAACGTGGAACCAGTAATTGCACCATTTATGACCTGTAAATGATTCACTCTGTGCTATCTCATTAGTATGATGCGGGAACATGTTATCTATACCGCCGCAGTGGATATCAAGCTTTGTTCCCAAATGCTTCATGCTGATGCAGGAGCATTCGATATGCCATCCGGGATATCCGACACCCCAGGGACTGTCCCACTTAAGTGCCTGATCCTCGAATTTGGACTTGGTGAACCACAATACAAAATCGTTCTTATTCCGCTTATTTACATCCTCGGTAACGTCATCCCTGACGCCGACCATAAGCTCGTCCTCGTTCTGATTGCCGAATACATAATATTCCTTAAGCTTGGAGGTATCGAAATACACGTTCTCCCCGGCCTTATATGCATATCCCTTCTCGAGGAGTCCCTCTATCATATTTATGAATTCCTTAATACAGTTCGTCGCAGGCTCTACCACATCCGGAGTCTTGATGTTAAGCTTTGCACAGTCACTAAAGAACGCATCGGTGTAAAACTTTGCGATCTCCATGACCGTCTTGTTCTCTCTTTTGGCACCTTTGAGCATCTTATCCTCGCCGGTATCCGCATCGGAAGAAAGATGTCCCACATCCGTAATGTTCATAACACGCTTGACATCATAGCCCGAATATCTGAGAAGTTTTTCAAGAACATCTTCACAGATATAACTCCTCAGATTTCCGATATGCGCAAAATGATATACGGTGGGGCCGCAGGTATACATGGATACCCTGCCCTCTTCATTGGGTATGAACTCTTCAACCCTTCTTGTAAGTGAATTATATATCTTCATATAAAGACCTCATTTGATGATGTTTGTTATTAATGTTTGTTATTAATGTTCATTCTTTAGCCGTGTCATCTCATCTTCAAGCTCGGCGATCCTGTCTGCAAGGAGCGAATTCATCTTCTTAAGATCGCGGATATCGTCGCTTATAGGATCCGGCAGATGAACCTGATCCATGGTCTCCCGCGGTATAACAACTTCATTCCCCCGCCTTATTATCCTTCCCGGGACACCGACAACGGTACAGTTGGGCGGAACCTCTTCAAGTACGACAGAACCTGCTCCTATCTTGCTGTTCGCGCCTATGGTGAACGACCCTAAAACCTTGGCTCCGGCCGAGACCATGACATTATCTTCAAGCGTCGGATGTCTTTTACCCGTCTCCTTACCGGTACCTCCGAGAGTCACCCCCTGATAAAGCGTCACGTCATTTCCGATCACCGTAGTCTCACCGATAACGACACCGCTCCCGTGATCGATGAAAAACCCGGTCCCGATACATGCGCCCGGATGGATCTCTATTCCGGTCTTTCTCACAGCTCGCTGTGAGATATATCTTGCAAGAAGATAATGCTTTCCCTTATAAAACTTATGAGCAAGCCTGTAATGAAGCATTGCCCTGAAACTGGGATAAAGAAAAACCTCCATCGATGAATGGATGGCGGGATCTCTTTCACGTATGACTCTTATTTCTTCCTTGATCTTCTTAATAAATCCCATCTGTTTATCTCCGTGATCATTAATCCCCGGCTGCGTCAATCCGCGGACAGGTGCCGCATCCGCCGCAGGCTCCCCCATAGGACATGGAATCACGTACCGAACTTAGCAGACATATCGCCTGGGCGGATATGCCTTCACCGCTTCCTGTAAAGCCAAGCCCTTCCTCCGTCGTGGCCTTGATATTGACCTGCGAAACCTCTATCATGAGCGCTTCTGAAATACATCTGCGCATATCCTCAATATAAGGGCTCATCTTCGGCTTCTGCGCTATCACCGTCGCATCAATGTTGTCAATGATGTAATGCGCATCCTCTATAAGCGTTCCGACGCGCCTTAACAGTTTGACACTGTCAGCATCCTTATATTCATCATCTGTATCCGGAAAGTGTCTCCCTATGTCGCCAAGTGCGGCTGCACCCAAAAGGGCATCCATTATGGCATGCAATAGGACATCCGCATCCGAATGTCCCAGCAATCCTTTCTCATAAGGAATCTTTACACCACCGATCACCAGTTCACGGCCTTCTGTAAGGCGGTGAACATCATAACCAATTCCAACCCGCATATTTACCGTCCGTTCAAAACTATTTGGCCATATCTGTCAGGAAAATAGTCATTTCTTCAACTTCTCCCGCCTTATCAATAAAGAACATCATGCTGTACTTGCCGCGCTCGTAAACGACCTGCTCACGTCCTCCTGCAAGCCTCGTAACTATGCCTTCGCCGTAGATCTCCTCAAGTTCCGAAACACTCGTGCCGATACCTGCGCCTTCAGCCGTGGTAAATCCGCCCGATGTAACATCTATCTGGGATACAACATAATCTTCTACCGATGAAGGATCCAGATCGCTGTAGTATATCTCATAGCCGTCAAACTGCTGCATATAGGTTTGTGCGCCGTCCTTTGCATCGACTATCATTCCTTTTATCTTGTTTTGGCCATCAGCCAGTGCATCAATATCGATCGATGAACCGAGCGAAACATCAAGTCCGCCGAGTCCGGGAATGCTCATGATATTCCTGATGTCCGAATCCTGCATCATATCATAAAGATCATACAGGAAGGAACCGTCCCAGTTCACATCCTCCATATCATCGCTCCAATAGTTCATGGATATCCTCACCTGGCCATTATCATCCTTTTCAAGCACAGTCAGCGCAAACGGAAGATCGTCTCCAACCTTTCGCATCATGACAACGTAGATATCGTTATAATAGAATCCGCCGTCACATACAAGATCCACGGTATTAAGCATCTCATCTATATACAATGCTCTGTTGCCCGTCTTTCCGGAGAACCTTACCGGCTGGTCAAGATCCTTATTACTTATGCCAAGAGTATTAAAGAGAGCATCGTTTACCGCATCTTCGGGTATCTTCGCAACATATCCATCCTTATCATCTTCCCGGCCGAGTTCCTCCATGACACCGGTATCCCTCCTGAACACCTCCATAACATCGCAAGCCTCGGGCCTCTCATAGGTACTCAGAAGAAAACCGTTCACGCTTTCATCATTGAAATATACATTGAAAAATTCCATGTCGTCGGCGCTGAGAACGTCATATACTGCATTTTCACCTATATACGAATTAACCTCCTGCTGGCCGGCTTCTATAAGTCCTTCAACCTCATCTTCGGTAACGGGAGTACTTATCCACGGGTTATTGGCCCATGCGTCAGCCTTATACCATTCCATAACCGCATTGGCTTCATCTATTCCCTGCTGAACGGATTCCCTTATCTCTCCGACATATCCGCTTATCTCTTCAACCGAATCCGAAACCTCGTCAACCGTACGGGTAACATCGGAAATGACTGACGGATCCAGCTGTTCAGTATTACAAGCTGCCAAACCGATACAGACAATCCCTGCAGTTAACATCAATATAAGTTTTTTCATGCCGGAACCTCCCAAATATTTGTCATAATTACGCTACCCTAAAGTCTGTTATTATATTATATACTGTATTTTCGATAAATAAAAGTTATAATTTATACGATTTAATATTTCCCTTGACAATGAATATAAATGATGAGTATAATAGCAAAGCGGGTCTGACCCGAATATAATGTGGCGAGATGGCTCAACTGGCTAGAGCGTCCGGTTCATACCCGGGAGGTTGAGAGTTCAAGTCTCTCTCTCGCTACTAAAAAGATAACCCCATGCCGTACGGCATGGGGTTATTCTTTTAATCTACTTCGCGAAGTCGGTCACACGGCTTTCGCGTATAACATTTACCTTGATCTGACCCGGATATTCCATCTCTTCTTCGATCTTCTTCGAGATATCTCTGGCGAGCAATACCATATCCGCATCATTTACCTGCTCAGGAACTACCATTATACGGACCTCTCGGCCTGCCTGAATAGCAAAAGATTTATCGACTCCCTTAAAGGAATTTGTGATATCTTCAAGCTGTTTTAATCTGTTGGTGTATGTCTCCAATGTTTCTCTTCTTGCACCCGGACGGGCTGCCGAGATAGTATCGGCTGCCTGAACCAGTACCGCAACAAGAGACTGCGGCTCAACATCACCGTGGTGTGCTTCAACCGCATTAATGATCGTTGCTGACTCCTTATACTTCCGGCACAGATCCACACCCAGCTGTATGTGCGAACCTTCCATCTCATGATCAACTGCCTTGCCTATGTCATGCAGAAGACCGGCCCTCTTGGCCAGACGCACATCCGCTCCGATCTCGGAAGCAAGAAGACCGCATAATAATGAGACTTCAATGGAATGCTTAAGAACATTCTGACCATAACTCGTCCTGAACTTAAGCCTGCCCAAAAGTTTGATGAGCTCGGGATGGATGCCATGAACACCAACCTCGAGAGTGGCGGATTCTCCTTCCTCGCGGATCATCGTCTCCACTTCCTTCTGAGCCTTTTCAACCATCTCTTCGATCCTTGCCGGATGTATACGTCCGTCGACGATCAGCTTCTCAAGGGCAATCCGTGCCACTTCTCGTCTTATGGGATCGAAGCCCGACAAAACTACGGCCTCGGGGGTGTCATCTATTATAAGATCGACACCTGTCATCGTCTCGAGGGTCCTTATATTACGTCCCTCACGGCCGATGATCCTTCCTTTCATTTCATCGTTAGGCAAAGGAACGACCGAAATCGTCGTTTCGGCTACGTGATCGGCCGCACATCTCTGAATGGCGTTAACAACGTACTCCTTAGCCTTCTTGTCTGCCTCCTCTTTGGCCTTGTTCTCAAGTTCCTTGATGAGGATGGCAGTCTCGTGTTTCACATCATCTTCAACAGTTCTTAACAGATACTCTTTTGCTTGTTCAGAGGTCAATCCGGAGATCCTCTCCAGTTCCTGTACACGCTGTTCATTAAGCTTGGAAATCTGTTCCTTCTGCTTTGCAAGTGCTTCTTCCTTCTGGGCGAAACCGGCTTCACGCTTTTCGATGGCATCAGTCTTCTTGTCAAGATTCTCTTCCTTCTGCTGCATCCTGCGTTCCATGCGCTGCAGCTCTGCCCGTCTCTCCTTGGTCTCCTTCTCAATGTCATTCCTGGCACGGATGGATTCCTCCTTGACCTCGAGCAGCCCTTCGCGCTTCTTGGCTTCGGCAGTCTTGAGGGCTTCATCGATTATCTCACGGGCCTTCTGCTCCGCGTTACCGATCTTCTCCTCATCGGATTTCCTTTTGCTCTCATATCCGAACTTATATGCCGCAAAACATCCGATCACCAGAAGAACTACCGCAACTGCAATAATGATAACATATTGCACAGGGCACCTCCTTATAAAGTTTTCATTGTACAATTATGTAGAATACTTACTTAAGTAAAGTAACTATTCAATCCTAAAAAAATACAACATATAAATATTAAACTGTTTATAATGTTATGTCAAGCAGTACTTTGTCAAGGACACGCTCTGTCTTGTCGATCGGAAAGCCCTTTCCATACATGTATGAAAGCAGTTTTCTCCTTGAAACCTCATCCCATCCGGTAACCCTTGCGATCCGTTTGCGTATGAGTTTTTCGATAAGTTCCTCCTCTTCTCCCTCATCAGAAAACTCGCTCATAACCATGGATATGACCCTGTCATCAATTCCCTTTTCCTTAAGCTTGCTTATAAGTTCTCTCCTGCTCCTTGTTAAGATATGAGCCGTCACATAATCCCTTGCATACCTTACGTCGTCGACATAGCCGTAGGACATCACGTACCCGACCGCATCGTCTATGATATCATCGGGATAAAGCGACTCCTTAAGCTTCCGCCTTAACATGAACTCGGTATAATCCCTTGACTTAAGGAGATTCATTGCCCTTAACCTGGCCCTGCGGCCCAAAACTTCCGTCCTTATATCGTTTATGATATCATCAGGCAGTTCTTCGCCCTCTATAATGCCATATTCAGACAATTCGCCCTTGTATAAAACAAAGGCGAATTGATCATTTAAATATATTTTATACTTACCCTTACGGTATTCCGTGATACCGGTCACAGTCATGCGGAAAGCCTCCGTTATTCTTCTCCGGGGTCATCAGTTCCTTCACCGGCGGAACCCGTCAGACCGTAATGCTCCCTTACTTTGGCTTCAACTTCCTTGAGTATCTCGGGATTCTGCTCGAAATAAAGCTTGGTATTCTCGCGGCCCTGACCTATCTTCTGACCGTTATATGAATACCATGCGCCCGACTTGACGATAACATCGATATTGGCTGCAAGATCTACTATATCGCCTATCATAGAGATACCCTTACCGAACATGATATCAAACTCGGCTTCCTTGAAAGGAGGCGCTATCTTGTTCTTGACGACCTTGACACGCGTGCGGTTTCCGATGACTTCACCGCCCTGTTTGAGCGCCTCTATCCTTCTGACATCAAGCCTGACCGAAGAATAAAACTTGAGTGCACGGCCGCCCGTGGTTGTCTCGGGATTTCCGAACATCACGCCAACCTTCTCTCTGAGCTGGTTAATGAATACAACGGTACAATTGGACTTGGATATTACCGCTGTAAGCTTGCGCAGCGCCTGGGACATGAGACGGGCCTGAAGGCCGACATGGGAATCGCCCATATCACCGTCTATTTCAGCCTTCGGGACAAGTGCCGCAACGGAATCCACAACAATTATGTCAACCGCTCCCGACCTTACCATGGTTTCGGTGATCTCAAGAGCCTGCTCACCGTTATCAGGCTGGGAAATATACAGATTATCTATGTCGACTCCGATATTCCTTGCATAAACCGGATCAAGTGCATGTTCCGCATCTATGAAACCGGCTATTCCTCCCCTTTTCTGGACTTCGGCTATCATATGAAGGGTAACGGTGGTCTTACCGGAAGACTCAGGTCCATAGATCTCAATGATCCTCCCCTTCGGGATGCCGCCGAGTCCGAGTGCGATATCAAGGCTGAGCGAACCGGTAGGGATCGTCTCAACATTCATGTGATTGGCCGTATCGCCAAGTTTCATTACCGAACCCTTGCCGTACTCCTTCTCTATCTTGGATAATGCTACTTCCAATGCCTTAAGCTTTTCTTCTCTTTCCATATTATTCTCCTTTACACTCCCGCAGGATCCCCTCCCGGATATTTTGATAAAATGAACGCATTGCCACGAACAAGCGTTCGCTACGAGATACAATATAAAACATCTGTTCGGGTTTGTCAAGCGGTTTTTTGAATTTAGTGGTATTTTGATACCGGCAATACATACCTGCCGATCTTAACGTCAATAATACTACGGGATTTGGAATAAAATGCGACGTAAACGGGACAGATGAGCCAAATTCCCGCAATGTCACGATTCCTTACATAAGATCCGTACATAAGATCAGGAGAAATTCTTCTCGCTGTAATACTCGAGGACACACATCCTGAGAAGTGCCAGAGCCGCAGATGCCGCCTGAAGACGTATCTGCATCCTGTCTCCGGTAAAATTGTACTTTACGACCTTGGTCTTGCCGCAAACGCTGCATCCAATGTATACAAGGCCCACCGGCTTATCGTCACTTCCGCCGTCGGGTCCGGCGATCCCGGTCGTCGAGAGGGTCACATTGGTCTTTGATACTGCCGCACAGCCCTTGACCATTTCTTTTGCGGTCTGTTCACTTACCGCACCGTATTTTAAGAGAGTACTCTTTTTAACGCCAAGCCTTGCTCTCTTGGCCTTGTTTGCATATGTAATGAAGCCTTCCTTGAAAACCTCGGAAGCTCCGGGAACATCGATTATCCTTGAAGCCACCATACCGCCGGTACAGGATTCGCATGTCGAGAGGACCAGCGAATTGGTACGCAGCAGATCTACCACGGATTCCTCCAAAGTGGTATCTTTATCAGTCGAATATATATTGAGGCCGAACCTGTTCTTTATCTCCTTTACCACGGACTTGCCCGTCTTCTTGGCGGAACTGGTCCCATCGCCGGTTGCTTCAAGCATAATGTGGACTTCACCGGGTATCGTTTCAATGGTAAGTTTGGGGTTTTCAAGCACAGTCAGATCGCTTATCTTTTCACGCACCTGATCCTCGGTCATCTGGCATATCCTGAAATACTTGACAAAACGCCCGTCATCTTCCGGTAACGTTTCGTCGTATGAATCTTCACCGGAAACAGCCGTCTTATCGGGTACTATCTTTGATTCTTTAACCTTATCCTTGTCCTTTGACATCCCAATACCCCTTCCGATTCGGGAATGATCCGTCTAATGATCATCATTCCGTAATACATTCCTGTTTTTGTATATATAGTCGATGAGTGAAAGTATCGTGAGAACGAGTGCTATCGCGACCACGGTTCCCGTTACTATCTCATAATAATCGTTTTTGATATCGGCTATGAGAAGTATGATCATAGCCATCTGGAACACCGTCTTAAACTTCCCGAGATAGCTTGCGGCAATGACAACTCCGTTGTCGGAAGCTATAAGCCTGAACCCGCTTATGATAAATTCCCTGCTTATTATGATGATCACCATCCATGCGGCAAGTGCCCCGGAAGCCGCAAGGCATATTAACGCCGAACATACCAGGAGTTTATCCGCAAGAGGATCCATGAATTTACCGAAGTTTGTGACCAGGTTATATTTTCTGGCTATCTTTCCGTCCAGCATATCGGTCAGGCTTGCCACGACAAAGATCGCCAGCGCGACCCATTTTCCGTATCCTTCAGGAATATCCTTAAGCATGAAGAATACAAAAAACGGTATCATCAGCACTCTTAAAACCGTCAGTTTGTTAGGAAGGTTCATCACATACCTCTCCGATCAGATCGTATTTATCGGCACCGGTTACGGTGACTGTTACAATTTCTCCGCTCATGAGTTCCCTGCCGGACGATAAAAACACCATCCCGTCCACCCCGGGTGCGTCCATATATGTACGCCCTGCATAAACATCTTCGTCAACAAGGCGTCCTTCTATAAGTACCGGAAGTTTCCTGCCTGTCATTGACTGTGCATGGCCGTAAGCGATCTTCTGCTGAAGCTCCATAAGATCATCAAGCCTCTGCAGTTTGATATCCTCAACGATCTGCCCGGGCATCTGCGCGGCTTTAGTCCCTTCCTCACGGGAATAAGCAAATACTCCGAGCCTCTCAAATCCCGTCTCATCCACAAAATCCATAAGAAGTCTGTGATCTTCTTCACTTTCACCCGGAAAACCCGTTATAAGCGTTGTACGGATGGCTATATCCGGGATCCTTGCCCTCAGCAGCGAGATGGTCTCCTTTATACCCTCAGCGTTTGTCCTGCGCCCCATCCTCTTTAGGATATCATCCGAAATATGCTGTATGGGCATATCGATATAATGGCATATCTTCGGTTCGCTGCTCATGACATCAACAAGTTCGTCGGTTATCTCCTCGGGATAACAGTAAAGAAGCCTTATCCACTCTATACCGTCTGTTAAACACAGCTTCTTAAGAAGATCGGGCAGCATCCTGCGGCCGTATATATCAATACCGTACAAAGTAGTTTCCTGAGCGACAAGTATAAGCTCTTTTACGCCTTCCGATGCAAGAAACGCCGCTTCTTCGATTAGTCTTTCCATGGGAACGGACCTGTAGCGGCCCCTGATCGCCGGGATGATACAGTATGTGCAGCGTTTGTCGCAGCCTTCTGCGATCTTAAGATATGAATAGTATCCGCCCGTGGTCATTATCCTGCGTCCTGACGGCACCGGACGGTCAATGTCAGACAATTCCCTGACATATTCCCCGTTAAGTACCCTGTCTGTAACCTCCGCGATACTGTCGTATGAGGCGGTCCCGACCACGGCATCCACTTCCGGGATCTCGCTTTTTATCTCATCGGCATAACGCTGCGCAAGACATCCCGTCACTATGAGTGCCCTGCATCTTTCATCCGGATCGGTCCTTAACCTGCCCATTTCGAGAATGGTATTTATACTCTCCTCCTTGGCATCGCCTATGAAGCAGCAGGAATTTACGATAATGACATCGGCTTCCGTTTCATCATCGGTAAAATCATATCCTCGGTCTCTCAGCGAACCGAGCATGTATTCCGAATCCACAAGGTTCTTGTCACAGCCGAGCGAAACAAACAGTACGTTCATATATGGTTCTATTCTCCGACTATCTTAACGACTCCGGAATTAAGTTCCTCTATCGCAACGGATAAAGGCTTCTTTTCGGCAGCTCCCTCAATAGGCGTGGGGGCATTGTTGATAAGCTGCCTTGCACGCTTGCTCGTAGCCATGACTATAGAGTAACGGCTGTTAACTACGGGCTGTTCACCTTCTTCAACCTCACTGTTTACCACCTTCATAAGATCACTGTATGACGGATGTAACATATCTCTTCCTCCTAGACATTCAAAAAATCATTAAATTCCGACCTGATCCTGTCGATCAGCTCTTTATTCCGAACCGCCGCATACTTGGAGCAGCAGACGGTTTCATGGACATTTCTTACGCATTCCCCGAGGTCATCGTTTATTATAAGATAATCATATTTCTCAATGACATCCGCTTCTCTGGCCCCCTGGTGCATGCGCTTCATGATCACTTCCTCAGACTCGGTCCCGCGCTTTTTAAGCCTGTTGTATATCTCCCGTACACTCGGCGGCATCACAAACATAAGAAGCGCATCCGGCCGCCCGGCCTTGACCTTAAGTGCACCCTGCTGTTCGATCTCAAGGATGACATCCCTGCCTTCATCAAGCATTTTGTCGACATACCCGCGGGGGCTTCCGTAATAATTATCGACATACCGGGCATACTCAAGAAATTCATCATCAGCGATCATCTCTTCGAACTTCTCCTTAGTAACGAAGAAATAATCCTTTCCATCAACTTCCCCGGGTCTCGGAGCCCTTGTAGTGGCCGATACGGATACGGAATAAGTATCATATTCCGAAAGCAGCCGCTTTACTATGGTTCCCTTTCCCGATCCGGCAAAACCCGAAATTACGAGCAAAGTACCTTTTTTCATATTGATACCCCGTTACTCTATGTTCTGGATCTGTTCCCTTACCTTCTCAATATCTGTCTTTAGATCGATCGCCACGTTTGATGTTGAAAGATCGGTTGATTTGCTCAGGATCGTATTTGCCTCACGGTTCATCTCCTGCGCGATGAAATCAAGCTTTCGTCCAACGCTTCCGCCCGCATTCAAAGTATCAACCGTTCCCTTTATATGGCTCCTTAACCTTACAAGTTCCTCATCAACACAGGAACGGTCGGCATAAAGAGTGACCTCTGTCAGAATCCTGCTCTCATCGATCGATGCATCAGAGAGCATATCCGAAACCTTATCCTTTATCTTCTGCCTGTATTCCTCTATGATCGCCGGAGCCCTCTTCTCTATCTCCTCAACATAATTAAGCATTCCGTCAAGCTTGCCGATAAGGTCGTTCTTTAAATTTTCCCCTTCATCAAGGCGTGACTTCACGAACGCTTCACATGCCGACCGGATCACCGCTTCCATATCACTCCACAGTTCCTTTTCGTCCACTTCCATTTCTTCAAGAGTGAACACCTCGGGGTATCTGGATAATACGGATATGCGGATATCGTTCTCGATCCCGAAGTCTTTTTCCATCTCGTTTAGGTATCTAAGATACGCGGCCGCGATATCACGGTTGTATTTCAGGGAAAAATTATCCTCGGCGAAATCTTCATAGGTCATATAAAGATCCACCTTGCCCCTTTGCATATATTCCTTGAGAAGATTGCGGATAGATGTTTCAAAAAAACCCAGCTTCTTGGGCATCTTGATATTTACATCCAGATATCTGTGGTTGACTGACTTTATCTCAACCGTGATCTTACGTTTCTCATCGCAGTGCTCGGCGCGGCCGAAGCCTGTCATGCTCTTGATCATGTGATTCTCCTTAAATACGGAACAGCGCGTAATCCTCATCCCCCGTACGGGATAAAACCTCCGCGCACCATTTATCATTATATTCTAAGGGCTTATGAGCGTCAAGTCATAAAAACAGGGAAGCAATCATGCTTCCCTGTGATATATCTCTATATTATGAAAACGAAAAACGATCTTTACGGTGCTCCGACTTTTGCATGTATTGAATGGAGATAAGCAAGCCCCCTTGCTGCCCCGCTTGCTGCCTGAGCCTTTATATACTGCTGACCTGCTACCGTCGCCACATTGATGCCGTTAAGATATGTAAGTCCTTTTGCTCCTGCCGCTGCCGCCTGTGCATCCCTTGCTGTCCATGCGGCTACCGTTGCTGCGTTGATACCGTTGAGATATGTAAGACCCTTTGCTCCTGCCGCTGCTGCCTGGGCATCTCTTGCCGTCCATGAAGCTACTGTCTTTTCATTTATGGAATTGAGATAAGCAAGACCCTTTGCTATATCAGCTTCTGCTGCCGGAACAAGTGCGGGATTTACTTTCTGGAGATAAGCAAGACCCTTAACGGCTCCGTCAACTGCCTTCGCATCCCTGAATGATGCCGAAGCGGCCGTTGCTGCATTTATCGACTGGAGATATGCGGCACCCTTATTGAGTCCGTCGATCGCCTGTGCATCCCTTGCCGCTGCTGCCTTTGCCGTTGCTTCATTTATTGACTGGAGATATGCAGCGCCCTTGTTGAGTCCGTCGATCGCCTGTGCATCCCTTGCTGCAGCTGCCTTGGCTGTTGCTTCATTTATTGACTGGAGATATGCAGCGCCCTTTGCAAGTCCGTCCGCAGCCTGTGCATCCCTTGCTGCCGCCGCTGCCGCGGTTGATGCAAATATTGAATCAAGGTAAGCTTCGCCTTTGGCAAGATCGGCCTGAGCTGCCGCATCCTGTGCGATCGCTGCCGCTACAGTCTTCTGCTGTATTGACTGAAGATATGCAAGTCCTTTTTCATAACCTGCCATGCCTTCCGAAATAGCATCCGCCTTGGCGGGAACTATAAATACAAAACCGGCGAGTGCGAATGTTGCAACGCCTGTCATAACCTTGGTCAATGTCCTGAACATCTCATGTCTCATCATAATGTCTGTTTTCCTTTCTTTCATAAGCTTTTTGTGATATAAAAGATCGTTTTCCGTAATTTTAAATGCAAGATTTTAAAATCACAAGAGTAATTATAACTCTTCCGACGTATTATGTAAAGCAAAAATGTCAGAAAACGTGATTTTTCTGTTTGATGTCACTTTGATGTGTTATTTTACCGCGCAGGATCGCGTTTTAAAAACCTGACCGGAGGAATCCCGGCGCCTCCAAAAGGAGCGGGCCGTCATTGTTTCAGGCGGCCTTTATCCCCCCCTGTTTCCGTATATTCGGATGGATGTTTTTAAGGGTGTCCTTCTTATAAAAAACGCAAAATTCAAAACCCGAACCGTCCCAGTATTCATGCAGTATTGCGGGGATTTTCCCAACGCATTTTCCAGCCGTTTTATTTTCTTCGGATCACGGTTTTAAAAAAACTCTCCGGATGAAAAACCGATCAGGGTCCTTCTTCCGGAGAGTCCTCGTTAATACTAAAATCCGTATATACGGCCTTATATTTGTTCCATCAGATTTACCATTTCTATGGCAGCGAGAGCACAGTCATAACCCTTATTTCCGCCCTTGCTTCCCGCGCGGGCTATAGCCTGTTCGATATTTTCGGTGGTGATCACGCCGAACAGGACAGGTATACCGCTCTTTAATCCAACCTGGGCAACACCCTTTGAAACCTCATTGCATACATAATCGTAATGCGTGGTATCACCCCTGATCACCGCACCGACACAGATAACAGCATCATATTTCCCGGATGAGGCCATCTTGTCAGCGACAACCGGGATCTCAAAAGCTCCGGGCACCCATGCCGCGGTGATGTTCTCTTCTTCAACCCCGTGACGTACAAGACCGTCGACCGCTCCCCCGAGAAGTTTGTTTACTATGATCTCATTGAAACGCGAAGCGACGATCCCGACCTTCATGCCTTCCTTCGCTACAACCTTTCCTTCAACCAAATTGATCTTATTCATTGTAAACCTCCTGATCTAAGTTATTATATTATATCACAATTTTATATCATTAAATATATGTCCCATTTTATCCTTTTTTGTCTTCATATAAAATGCATCATATTTCTGCGGTTCTATCTCTATCGGGACCCTTTCCTTTATCTCGAGCCCGAATCCTTCAAGACTGTATATCTTATCGGGATTATTGGTAAGGAGCCTCATTGACTTTACTCCGAGATCTGCTAGGATCTGTGCTCCAACCCAATATTCCCGCAGGTCCGGTGCAAATCCAAGTTTGATGTTCGCCTCTACTGTATCATACCCCTCCTCCTGGAGTTCGTAAGCTTTGAGTTTATTTATAAGACCGATACCTCTGCCCTCCTGCCTCATATACAGGATGATACCTCTGCCCTCGGCCTCTACCTGACGCATGGCCTGCTCAAGCTGTTTACCGCAGTCACAGCGTTTGGATCCGAATACATCTCCGGTAAGGCACTCGGAGTGCACGCGGCAAAGAACGTTCTCTCCGTCTCCGATCTCTCCCTTGATAAGAGCCACGTGATGTTCACCCGTGATATCATTCACATATCCGGCGATTCTGAACATCCCTATCTCAGTCGGCAGATCGGCCCATGCCTCCCTTACAACATGTTTTGCGTGAACATGAAGGTAACTCTGAAGATCCTTTATCGTAATGAACTTGATATCATGAGCCTTGGCCAGTTCCCTAAGCTTCGGTGTCCTCATCATTGTACCGTCATCATCCATGATCTCACAGCATACACCGACCTCCTTAAGACCGGCAAGCCTCATAAGGTCCACGGTCGCTTCGGTATGACCGTTCCTGACCAGAACGCCGCCCTTTCTTGCCGTAAGGGGGAATACATGACCGGGATGCCTGAAATCTCCCGGGACCGAAGAGTCATCACAGCACTTCTGTATTGTAAATGACCTCTCAACAGCAGATATTCCGGTAGTGGTGGTTATATGATCCACGGAAACAGTAAATGCCGTCGAATGATTATCGGTGTTTTCGGATACCATCTGTGGGAATCCCAGCCGTTTGGCAACTTTATCGCTGATCGGGGTACAGATAAGCCCCTTTCCGACGGTCGCCATGAAATTTATGTTTTCAGCCGTTGCAAATTCCCCGGCGCATATAAAGTCACCCTCATTCTCCCTGTCGGGATCATCCGTTACAAGAATGATCCTTCCTGCGCGGAGCTCCTCTATCGCTTCTTCTATAGTATTGCATTCATAGTCCATAGACGATCACAGCCCTTTCAGTGAAAAAAGTCCTTAAGCATCTCCATTGTAACACCTCCGGATGAAGAATTCACGCTCTGTCTTATTCCGGTGAGCTTCGCCACATACTTTCCTATTATATCTGTTTCCAGGTTGACGGGATCTCCCGCGCGCTTATCAAGCAAGGTGGTCTCACCGGCTGTATGAGGTATTATGGATACCGAAAAATATGCATCCGTCACTGCAGCCACCGTAAGGCTGATCCCGTCGATCGCTATCGAACCTTTTTCCACGACAAGGCCGAGTATGGGCGCATCCGCAAAAATGCTTACCCAAACGGCATTTCCGTCCCTTTTTGTATCTCGTATCGTACCTGTGCCGTCAATATGTCCCGAAACAATATGTCCTCCGAAACGCCCGTCTGCTGCCATTGCCCGTTCGAGATTGACCCGGTTGCCCCTTTTCAGGACCGATAGTGATGATCGTCTGAATGTCTCGGGCATGACATCGGCGGTAAATCCGGCACTGTCGATACCGGTCACAGTCAGGCAGACCCCGTTAACTGCGATACTGTCCCCGGTTTTCGTACCCTCCAATACCCTGCGGGCCGCGATAGTGATACTGCCGCTGCTGCCTTGTATGTTCAATTCTCTGACTGTTCCAAGTTCCTCTATTATACCGGTAAACATATCCTCATCCTGTCTCTGGTCACTTTTTTACATAGCTTAAATGCACATCCGCCCCATGGCATGTAACCTTTTCAAGCTCAAATCCGGGGGCACCTTTTATATCGGCGATCCCTTTTCCGCCCACCGGCGTCGGTGCCGTACTGCCGCCGAACATCCTCGGCGCAACGAAAACCTCCGCCCTGTCGATCAGATCGTCTCTTAAAAGGCTGTCGTTAAGCGTGCCTCCGCCCTCTACAATAACGCTGTCTGTCCCAAGTTCACCCAGTCTTTTGAGCAATGCCTTCATATCTATATGTCCGTCCTTTGAGGGCATCTTCTCAAGGCTGACCCCCATCGCTTCAAGACGGGAGGCATTTGATCCTTCGTCCGAACAATATGCGACTACCGTCTTATACTCCGATGCGGTCTTAACTATATTTGAATCCGGACTTATCCGGAGATTCGAGTCACATATAACACGCAGTGGACTCCTTAATCCGTCTACCCTTGTATTCAGCATCGGATCGTCCGCGATCACGGTCCCGATCCCGGCCATTATCGCCATATATCTGTGCCGCATGTATTGGACTTCGTTCCTCGATGCTTCGGAAGTGATCCACTTTGACTGCCCGCTCACCGTTGCGATCTTCCCGTCCATTGTCATAGCATATTTGAGCACCACATACGGCATACGGGTGGTTATATACTTAAAGAACACGGGATTCAGGGAATCGCATTCATCTTTAAGATAATCCTCCGTAACCTCAATACCGGCTTCACGGAGCAGCCCCGCTCCCTTTCCGGCAACAAGGGGGTTGGGATCGCGCGAACCGATCACTACCCTTCCTATGCGGTTTTCTATAATGGCTTCCGTGCACGGAGGAGTCTTGCCGTGATGGCAGCATGGTTCGAGAGTCACATAAAGATCGGCTCCTTCCGCCTTTTCTGTCAGCGACGCAAACGCATTCCTCTCGGCATGCAAAGCCCCGAACCGTTCATGATATCCCTCACCTATGATCCGTCCGCCCTTTACGATCACAGCCCCGACCATGGGATTTGGGTTTACATAACCTTCTCCTTTTTTTGCGAGCTCAATGGCTCTTTTCATATATTTGGGATCTAGCTTATCAGTCACTTACCCTGTTCCTTTGCTAAGCCTTTGCCGCTGTCGTCCCGGTTATACCGAGTACTACGACCGCACAGGCGGAAATACCCGATACCGGATTATCCGCTATATGACGGATGAACGCATGGACGGTGGAGCCGTCATACATCGGCTCATCGACAAAGGTATTCAAGCGTTCCTTTGCACATTTTTTGAGCCTGTCAAGAAAATCCGCACCGTATTCGCTGTAATCCTTCTGCAGTCTGAGCCTGGTCCCGAGTTCTATTTCATTGAAATAACGGCCAACGAATTTCCTGTATGACCTGTTGCATCTTACCACATTGATGCTGTCACCGTTTGACTCTATTACCGACATGGGCACCGTATCAAAATAATCCTTGAATTTACCCGAACCCTCGCCTGCTACTATGCTAAGGTCATACAGGTTAACCTTTCCCAGTGAGGTATAATAATCCGATTCCTTGGGATCTTCAAAACCGATCTCGATATCTTTCCTGTATATGTCTTTGGACCCTTCATAAGTAACCGGCCTGCTGAAGTGAAAGCCCTGAAGCTTGGTGCAGCCGATCTCCTTTAAGAACTCGACCTGTTCTTCCTTCTCAACTCCCTCGGCGACGGTTTCTATGCCGAGCCCTGCAGCCATCTTGAGCAGTTCCGTCATTATTATCTTCGCATTTTGGCCCTTGTCAAGCTGCCGCATGAACCTCATGTCAAACTTGATAAGGTCAAAATTAATATCCTGAAGCACATCAAGCGATGAATATCCGCTTCCGAAATCGTCCATCCAGACCCTGAACCCAAGTTCCCTGAACCGTTCGATCCTTGCCTTCATGTATTCAAAATCATCACCGACAACACTCTCGGTTATCTCTATTGTCAGTTTATCGCGCCCGATCCCGGCATCATCAACTCTTCTGCATATCTCGTCAACGATATCGCAGGTTTCAAAATCCGTCCTTGACAGATTAACCGACACCGGCACTATGGGCTGTCCGGCAGCCTTTTGCTCCAGCATCCTGGCAAGGACAAGATCCACCATATGCAGATCGACCCTGTATATAAGCTTTGCATCCTCGAGTATCGGGATGAAATCAGCAGGCGATATGAGTCCCTTGTCGGGATCTATCCACCGGGCAAGCGCCTCTTCATCGCATACCTTTATATTCGCGGCTCGTACTATGGGCTGGTAATATGCCCGGATCCAGTTTTCGGAGATCGCAAGGTCAAGATTATCCAGAATATACTGACGCCTCAGTTCCATCTCAAGCATCGAATCATCAAACCTGATATAGTATGAACGGTTATCGTCCCTGTGCGAATTACAGGCATATTTGGCACGGTCGCAGGCAATACTGACCTCGGTATTCCCCGTCGGATCAAGATATATGCCAAACCTTACGGGAAGCGTATTGCCTCCGTTGATCCTGCCGCAATCCTCGATCACGCTGTCCAATACAGCTTCAAGTCCTTCGGCTTTATAATAAAACGCAAAATGATCCTGACCGAAACGGCTGCAGTTCTCATTACCGAAATAGCCGGCAAGTATCTTTGCAAAACCCGTGATGATCTTGTTTCCTTCGGCAAATCCGTACTTTTTATTAAAATACTTAAGACCGCTGATATCGGCATATACAAGAGCCGTTTCCAGCCCTTTCTCATTCATCAGCCTCCTGCCCGCATCTGCAAGCCTGAAGAAATATGTCATACTGGGAAGTCCGGTGAGAAAATCATAATTCATTTCATGATATATGCTGCCCCTGTTAAGCATGGAACGGTATTCAAGGTTCAGCGAATGCGGATTGACTTCTCCGGATTCGCCGTATACTCCTTCATCCGAAAACCATATAACTGCAAGCCTTAAACCCGGCTCGGGATAGATATGCCTTCCAAAAGCATGTATGATCCTGTACTCTCCCCTTATCTTTGCGCGGAACACCGTATCATATTCTTCGCCTTCATCACCGAGCGCAAAACATACCGCAATATCTGCAAGCCTTGAAGAATCATCCGGATGTACATCCCTGTACATGTCGGTATCCATTAACTTACAGGCTGATGACGTATCGTCATAACCGAACAGTTCCGCAAAACCTGACGTGACCGCGACCGTCACGACACGTTCATCCAGAAACTGGAAAACAGCGTACGGAACGCAGTTTCTCTCAACGAAGGACAGTTCCTCCGGTCCATATACATACTTGTTCATTACGACCCCCTATGCCGAAATACGAACTTCATATTTGCCACTCTTATAAGCATATCACAATGTCAACCGGATTACAAAGCAAACCTACCAAATATTTACCCTGTTTTGAGGAGAAATATACATTCCGTCGCCTTCACCGACCTGATATGTGACAAGAAACTCATCAAACTGCTGTAATGTGGCGTTTACCCTCAGATAATTAAGCGGATGATCGCTCTTTGAAAGAAGGTATAATTCCCTTTCATACGGAGAGACAACCCTCCATATGGAAGCGTATTTTCTGAAAAACGCGTCGTGATCAAAATGATCATGCTCCTTTGCCAGCATCAGCATGACTTTCACACCCGCCATATCGGCGGCAGCCTCATTTACGACATTTTCACCGCTGACCCGGCCGTTTTCAAACGGGACCATGCTGTCATAATACGCTTTCAGTGCAGCCTCCCTCAGTTCAAACGCATGCTTATCTTCATCCGTCCACCATTCACCCAGTCTTCCGTTCTCATCAAACCGGGCTCCGCTTAAGTCAAAGGCATGGCTTAACTCATGGCCGATCACGGTTCCTATACCTCCGTACAGTTCCTCCCTGCTCATATCCTCATCGTAGAATTCCCCCTCAAGCATACCCAGGAGAATATTTACGGAATTGGTCTGATGATCGTAAAACGCATTACATTGCAATATGTTAAGATCCCACAGTCCGGGATCCACGGCACATCCGGTAAGCGCCGTATCAAGCCCCAGTTCATATTCATTTACCGCCCGGATACAGCCCGGATAATCAAGCCCGTCAAGCACAAGATGTGAATAATCCTTCCACTTATCGGGATAAACCGCATTTATCCTTACCGCCTCGAGTTTGCGGACAGCACGCTGCTTCATTTCCTCACTGAGCCAGTCCTCGCTTTCTATCATGGCCTTGTATCCCGGGATGATCTCCCCGCAAAGACGGGTTATATCCTCCTTCATCCCGGAACAGTCATATTTCTCAAGATACGTCTTTTCAAGCGGAACCCTCAGGAACTTAAGTACGGCTTCATATGCCATCTCTTCATCCGAAACATATCCCGCCGCTCCCGACAGTGTGTTTTGTGTCCTCACATATGCCTCATAGCATTCTCTGTCAAGCTTGTCAGACATATATATAAGATAATGCACCAGCATGTAATTCTTGATCGCAGCAAGGTTTTCGGGTTTATACAGCTCATTCAGTTTCCTCAGCACATCAGGTTCGTTTACGGAAAATATTTCCGCCTTACCATATCCGAAACCATTGACAAAGGGTATGACAGGAAAGTCACCCGCCACCGATGCAAGTTCGTCCGGTGTATAGTCATTGTTCATCTTTAAGAATCGATCGTCGGAAAGCTTATCCGCTGCACTCATCGATACAGATGCGATCTGCTCCTCAAGAGCCAGTACCGAATCATATATCGCGCCGGCCCCTTCTTCATCGAGCCCCAGGCGGACCGCAAGTGTGGTGAAGAGTTCCTTTTTTGCTTCGTAAATCCTGTTTCCGGTCTCTGTGAGCACCGCATATTCCGCCGCATCCTCCAAAAGGAGCCTGTCATTTCCTATACGAACCGTATACTTGGCAGGGTCGTTCAGACCGGGAACGTTTGCTGCACTCACAAATGTGTCGACACAGTTACTCCTTGCGGGATCGCAGATAAATGCGGTAAGTTCCTCCATTGTCCCGATCCCCGATATGTCCGATACGGTTTTCTTTACGGGGGTCACGCCAAGTTCGTTTCGCCTCTCCCAATCTGTCACCGTTTCATACAGATAACGGATAAGTTCCGCATCATGGCTGTTTATCTCCTCCCCCGAGAATAATCCCATGGCCTTCTGCCTTGTGTTCTGTTCAGCCGCAAGCATCGGACTTTCATATGAATGGCCGTCTTTTATATCCGTTTCCCTGAGCCAGTCATAATTGACCGCGAAATAATAATCATCCTTTTCATCGGGACATTTTGCGGAAAGTGCATTTTCCTTTATGGATGCATCCGTCCAGTTCCCCGCCTGTGCCGAAGCTGCCCGTTCCGCAGCTGTCTCTTCGGAAGGCATATCATCCTCTGTCACATCCCCGGTGCCCGCACATCCGGACAACGGAGCGCAAAACACGGCAACAGCCGATATCATCGCGATCATTCCGCACGCAAACCGCTTTCTCATCACTTATTCCTTTCAACTGTCCTTTATACGAAGCAATGCTGCCGGCGTTCCGGCAGCACTGTCATCAATTCATTCCCAGTATCTGTATTCCTTAATTGTCTTTAATATAGTTTCATAATTCCCGGCTTCATGCGGATAAGTACATCCGGTGCATACCTTCTTGAGTTTCCCGTTCTTTTCGGTAAACACGGGCTTCCCCGGACAGTCCCGCATAAAATACAGGGGACAGTAGCAAAACAGACAGTTTATATCATCAAGCCCCTTATGGCAGGGATAATATTTGCATTCCCTGTTTTCAAAATAGCGGTGGGCCTGATCCTTCTTCTCAGTCATCCTTTTTTTCCTGCCCCGCCATCCTGACCATACTCTCATACATCGGTCCGGTCACATAAACACCTGCTGCCGGGAACCTGGTGGGATTGACGGCACAGTCAAACTTACCTATGAGTCCGCCTACGGTGTGTATCATTCCGTCCCATTCCCTGCCGTATTCCGACCTGAGCCTGCGCCAGTCCGTATACATGATAACGGCATCCCTGTCGCCTTTGCCTTTCATGGTGGCTATACCAAGCTTCATATCCTTCTCAAGAGCCTTCTCGCCGCCGGCCTCTTCCGCGGCTCCCCCGTCATGTTTCATCGGGATTATCAGCTTGGCCTTGGTCATCTCCATGCCCATGAACCTGTAATAAAGCTTGAAAATAAGGGCAGAATCATCCTTGTCATCCACCGGAGCATCCATCTGTCCTATAAGGAGCATCCATCTGACGAGATCGGGATTCGTGACAGGTATATTGGTGACCGGTATTCCCTTATGATCCGGCTTCTTTACGAGCATTCCGGCGGCGATCGATGTCTGAACGACATTTATCGCGGCTCCGCATGCACCGTTTATATAGAAATTGCCGGCAAGGAAATTGCCTATGCCCTTCTTATCATCCCCGTTCCTTACTACAGCGAGCTCAAGCTTGTCATTGCCGTAAAGTTTTCTGTAATGCCTTCTGTAAGCCCTTGTAACGATAAGTATGTTCGGAGGAGTGCATATATAAGATCCGTCACCCTTGTCTATTGTCTGTGAGAACAGATGCGCCTCGCCGGTCTTTTTGTCATGAACATAATATATCTCATCGGCCTTGATTATCTTTTCGCACATCGCGGCGATCAGCTTGTCAAGCCTCTTCTTGCGCTCTTCCCTGACTTCCTCTTCCTCATCCTTGCCCGCATGGTTCGAATACCAGGTATTGAGGCGCCATATCTCCGCGCAGTCGGTAAGGCTTAGGTGCTGCATCTCCTCAACAGTCAGCCTGAGAGCACGTTCCTTCACATATGCATCGCCGAGTGCGCCGACATACGCATCATGTATGGCATCTTCACCCATATCCCTGGTATAGAGTACGGTTCCTATTCCGATATCATATTCCCTTGCATCTTCAAGTATCAGGGTTACGGCCGTATCGGTAGCCGAATCGACCATCTGCTCATCAACCTGTATACCGGTTATGGTGGTCATCACCGCCTGCCTGTCATCGTCACCGAAATTGACGGCTCCTATGATCATATTCGGGGTAACATTTCCCTTTATGTTTCCGGAAACCGCGATATTGCCCGTATCCGGGACAGGCTTAACGCCAAGTACGCCCATTACGAACGAGCACTTCACCGGAGCATCCTTATCCTCATCCTTAACGCTGCTCCCGGATGGCCCGCCATGCTCAACTTCACCGACTATCCCGTCGTCAAACTCTCCGAACCGTTCATCCTTAAGTTCGTCAAGTTCATCTTCCCTCGCATCTTTTTTCCCTTTTTTAAAAATGTTCAGAATTCCCATATCTTTACCCCTCTGTACCGGTCGACGGCCCCCTGTATATTATGAACTTATCTCCTCGTCCGAAGCAAGCATGAAGCCCTTCTCATTAAGCAGTTTCTCCGTTGCCTCCACATCATCGACCCTTAGTACGACATATGCCCCGAACTGCTTATTGGACGTAAATGCATATGTATACTTAAGATTGATCTCGGCTTCCTCCAAAACTCTCAATATCCTGTATAACGCACCGCCTTTATCGTCCATTTTGACGGCGACAACGCTCGTTACCTTGGAAAGTATATCCTCACCGAGCAGCTTCCTGGCCTTGTCAAGATCCGAAACTATCATCCTGACGATACCGTAATCACTGGAATCCCCAATGCTTAATGCCCTTATGTTGACATCCGATTCCGATATCCTCTTTATGGCTTCGCTCAGCCTGCCATGTTTATTTTCGATAAAGATTGATAACTGTTTGACTGCCATATGTCCCTCCCGGAATATATCAAAAACTCAATGAAGCTTCCTGTTGTCGATAACTCTTACCGCCTTACCCTCGCTCCTCTGAATGGTCTTTGGCGGAACGAGATGGATCTTGGGCCCTATACCGAGCATAGTACGCATCGAGGCCGCCAGTTTCTTCTCCATATCCTGCATATCAGCAATATTATCCGAGAACTGATCGGGTGAAAGTTCAACATCGATATCCAGGGTGTCCGTATTGTTCTTGCGGTCAACATAGATCATATAATTCGGAGTATAGCCCTCGTTTAAAAGCACCGTTTCGATCTGGCTGGGGAATACGTTCACGCCGCGGATGATGAGCATGTCATCGCTCCTGCCCATAGGCTTGCACATCTTGACATGTGTACGTCCGCATGAACATTTGCCCCTGGTGAGTATACATATATCCCTGGTCCTGTAACGGAGCAGCGGAAATGCCTCCTTATCAAGAGCGGTAAATACGAGTTCACCCTTCTCACCCTCCGGGAGCACTTCGCCCGTTTCCGGATCTATGATCTCGGCATAGAAATGATCCTCATTTATATGCATTCCGGTCTGCTCACTGCATTCAAACGCAACTCCCGGGCCGCTTGTTTCGGTAAGTCCGTATATATCGTATGCCTTTATCCCGAGTCCGTCCTGGATCTGGGTCCTCATCTCCTCGGTCCAGGGTTCCGCACCGAATATGCCGGCCTTGAGTTTATTATCCCCAGGCCCGTATCCCCGTTCCTTAAGTGATTCTGCTATAAAAGCCGCATAACTCGGGGTACAGCACAGTATCGTGGAATTTAAATCCATCATGAACTGGATCTGGCGGTCCGTATTGCCCGAAGACATGGGCAGAGTCAGACATCCGACCTTATGTGAGCCGCCATGAAGCCCGGAACCGCCGGTAAAAAGCCCGTATCCGTAGCATACCTGAACAACATCCTCTTTTGACCCGCCCGCAGCGACTATCGCCCTGGCACAGCACTCCTCCCAAAGGTCGATATCATGCTGGGTATAGAATGCGACAACTCTCTTTCCGGTTGTACCCGATGTGGAATGGATCCTTACACAGTTACTAAGATCCGTGGCCAAAAGACCGTACGGATAACATTCTCTTAAGTCATCCTTTTTAAGGAAAGGCAGCTTTTGGATGTCATCAATGCTCTTTATATCCTCCGGGGTTATCCCCTTATCATCCATAAGTTTCCTGTAATATGCGACATTATCATATACATGCCTCACCTGTTTTACGATCTTTACGTTCTGTATCCTGACGATCTCGTCCCTTGAAGCCGTTTCGATCTCAGGCTGAAAATACTGTTGCATTTCTGTTCCCCTTTCAGCGGATCCGGCGTATATTTGTGACCGGACCTACCGGATAATTGTAATATCATTACTGCCTGTACGTCAATGTTAAAACGTTACGGTACGTACGTCACTGACGATCATTTGGTCCCGAATATCCTGTCTCCGGCATCCCCGAGTCCGGGACAGATATATGCATCCTTGTTGAGTTCCCTGTCGAGATGCCCTATATATATCTGGACATCCGGATGCGCTTCATGCAGCCGCTTGACTCCTTCCGGAGCCGCGATTATGCACATGAACTTGATGTTTACGCCGCCGTGCGACTTGATCTGGTCGATCGCATCCACGGCCGAACCGCCGGTCGCGAGCATGGGATCCATTACAACTATGGTCCTCTGCTCTATCGGGCTCGGCAGTTTGCAGTAGTACTCCTGAGGCTCATGAGTCTGCTCGTCGCGGTACATTCCTATATGTCCTACCTTTGCAGTCGGAACAAGCGCAAGCACTCCGCTCACCATTCCGAGACCGGCTCTTAAGATCGGCACAAGCGCCAGCTTCCTTCCGGCGATCATCGGCGTGTCGCAGCTCTCTATAGGGGTCTCAACCCTGACATCAACCATCGGAAGGTCGCTTAATGCCTCAAAGCCTTCAAGCATGGCTATTTCCTCGACGAGCTTGCGAAATTCGTTCGTACCGGTATTCTTATCCCTGAGCATCGAGATCTTGTGCTGGATCAGGGGATGCGTCGAAATGGTTATGTTCTCTTCATTTTCGTAATTCATATAAGCCTCCTGTAAACGGTAGTACTCTATTCGTCTTTCTTGTCTTTTTCATCATCGGAGCTGGTTATGTAAACCCCGCGGCTCTGGTCGCCCTTGGGATTTGCACCGAAGGTATAGTCATTACCGGGAAGTATCGCATTTAAAACGATACCGGCGATGGCAGCGATCGCAAGAGCGGTAAGCGTGATCGAGGTCGATCCCAGGTTGAAGGTAAGTCCGTCCGAGAAGCCCAGCCCGCATACAAAGATCACACCGGCGATTATAAGGTTTCTGGACTTGGTAAGATCCACCCTGTTCTCTACTATGTTCCTTACACCGATCGCGGATATCATTCCGTAAAGCATAAAGGATATGCCCCCGATTATGGCGGTCGGCATCGTTGAGATCACCGCGGAAAACTTGGGAACGAACGAAAGAATTATGGCCATGACCGCGGCGATCCTTATAACGAGCGGATCGTATACCTTCGACAGTTCCAGTACTCCGGTGTTCTCACCGTAAGTGGTATTTGCGGGACCTCCTATAAGTCCTGCGACGGCTGTTGCAAGGCCGTCACCCGTCAGAGTCCGGTGAAGACCCGGTGTTTCAATGAAATTCTCCCCTACCGTAGCCGAAATGGCTGACATATCTCCGATATGCTCCATCATGGAGGCAATGGCGATCGGCGCCATTACCAGTATGGCAGTGATATCAAACTTGCATATCTGGAATGAAGGTATGCCGACAAATGACGCGCCGGCCACCGATGAAAAATCAATGAGTGCGCTTCCGTCGGGATTTGTAACGCCGACGGCATTGAGCACCAGCGCAAATACATACGATATCGCAACACCCATGAGGATCGGGATGATCTTAAACATACCCTTGCCCCAGATATTGAATATGATTATCACCGCAAGTGCTATGAACGCAAGGAACCAGTTGGATGATGCATTTGATATGGCGGAACCGGCAAGCGAAAGTCCGATGCATATAATGATCGGGCCCGTGACTATGGGAGGCAGGAACCTCATAACCTTGTGAATGCCGACAAGCTTGATTATGATCGCAAGTACGAAATACAGGCATCCTGCGATAACGACTCCGCCGCATGCGTAAGCCGCCTTCTCATCGGCTCCCATTGCCGCAAACTTTCCCATATTCAGATTGGCTACCGTATAAAAGCCTCCGAGAAAAGCAAATGAGGATCCCAAAAAGGCCGGTACCCTGAACTTGGAACATACATGAAAAATGAGGGTTCCGACACCGGCGCAGAACAGCGTTACGGCAACGGTCAGCCCTCTTGTGACGGGTTCTCCCGTGGCATCCTTGAAGTATCCTCCTACAAGGATCGGTACCAGAACAGTGGCACCGAACATGGCAAACATATGCTGCAGACCAAGGATCAGCAGACGCACGTTGCCTAATAACTTGGCATTTCTGATGGGTTGCGTACCCTTTTGTTCCATAAAAAACCTCCCTCTACATGCTAGTCCTGTAAACATGCCGTTAATATTCCATCCCTACCATAATAATCCCTAAACGGCAGATTATCAATACAAAATATTGTGTTTTCTCATTTTTTGCATACTACATATATTGCTTTTGTCATATATGTAAGGGTCTGTGATTTTGGTTTACATAATTCAAAAATATGTGATCTTTTTCTTGTTATTTCGTGACCATTTGTGATAACCTATAGGCATGAATGAAAATTGGTACAGACTCGACAACGTGGCCAAGGTATTCCTTGCCGCACACAACAAAAGAAATCCGCGTTCCATCCGCGTGAGCTGTATCCTGACGGAACCCGTGGACGAAGCAATACTTAAGCAGGCGCTTGAACTCACGGTAAAACAGCGCCCCCAGTTCCAGGTCAGGATAAGAAGGGGCTTTTTCTGGCATTATCTTGAGCAGACTGACGCAACACCCGAGGTTTCAAAGGAGGAATCCGCCCCGTGCCCTTCCCTGTACGGAGGTGCATACAAGGGAGTCCTTCATTATCTTGTGACTTATTACCGCGACCGGATAAATGTGGACATGTTTCACGCCATAAGCGACGGGAACGGTGCTTTCCTTTTCCTGAAGCTTCTTGTGTTAAACTATCTTAAACTGAAACATTCGGGACGCTTCGATGAGGTTTCGCTCGGGGATACCGCTTCCTCCGATGACAGGGAGCAGAACAGCTACGACCACTTCTACGATGACAGCAGCGGGCCGATACCGCATACCATACTCAACAAGAAAAAGAAGGCCTTCCGTATACCCGGCCGCATGCTTCCGTACAATCAGTTAAGATATTACGAGGTTCACATGGAGGCGGCAGGTCTTCTCAAACAGGCAAGGGAGCTTAAAGTGAGCCTTACAAGTTACATAGGGGCACAGCTTATGCTGGCAATAAGTTCCGATATGCCCATACGGCACCGCAAGGATCCGGTCACGATCTCCATTCCGGTCAACCTCCGCAACTACTTTCCTTCCGAAACCATGCGGAATTTCTTCAACAACGTTGATGTTTCGCATATATTTGACGGAACCGAAACTCTTGAAGCTCTTTGCAGGGAATTCGATCTGCAGCTTAAATCAAGCCTGCGTCCCGAACTGATAAAGAAACAGATGAACAGATACCAGAGCATCGAAAGTTTCTTCCTTACAAGGATGGTGCCGCTGTTTATCAAGCAGCCGGTCGTAAGGCTTTTCTCCTGGATGGAAAACCGGACGGTGACTGCGGTACTCTCCAATCTCGGACATATAACCATGCCCGAAAATACCGGACAGTACATTACTGGTTTTACCGATTTCTGCAGCACGGATAATCTGTTCATCACGGTCACGAGTTACGGAAACGATCTTGTGCTCGGGATAACGAGCGCCTACTCCGGGACCGGGACGATCCGTCGCCTGCTTAGTTCACTGAATATCGAAGACAGCAATATGTATATGTATGCAACTGAGGTTATACGGTAGGATGAAGAAATGTAATAACTGCAATATAATGATCGGCGGAAATACGGACACTTGTCCGCTGTGCCAGAATATGCTCTCCGGAGAAGCATCGCCCGACAACTGGCCTTCCCCAAGAAGGCTCAGGGTAAAGGCATTCGCATATAAACTCCAGCTTTTCATAGTACTTGCACTTACAACGATCGCGCTTTCCCTTGACTTTCTTCTTGATCTCAACAACGGAAAGCATTACAGCCTGCTTCTTGCTCTGTGGCTCATACTGTTCGAGATGGATCTTTCCGGAAATATGAAACGGCCTTTCGTGGTATCGAGAACGGTAAGCATAAGCACGTTCCATCTGTGCATCCTTCTCCTTGTCACCGGGTGGTTCCTGGGATTCCTCCCGGTCTCGGCCTATATCATCACACCATCGCTGTTATGTGCGTCGCTGGCTGCAAATCTTGTATTTACGATGACAGACACCACGGAAAACGCGCTTGTATATCTTTTGGGAAATATCCTTCTGGTGATCATAGCATATGCCGTGCTAAAGCTAAAATATCCCGAGCCGGGGCTTTTATGGACGATATGTCTGATGCTTGGTTTCGTAGCCATTATAGGGACCGTGATATTCAAAGGCCGCAAGGTTTCCGATGAGATACAGAAGCGAATGAACTTCTGAATACATGCATATCCTTATACATTATATCCGATAAGGACCGCTCCGGGGCAATCCGCATTGTCGGATAAATCTTTCGATAATGACCCTTTAACCCGGTATCTTTATATCTTTTTACAATGGGATCATACGGGCGGAAGTATGAATACCTGCCCTATGTCGATAAGCGAGGGATTGTTTATGATCCCGGCATTGAGTTCATATATCTCAACCCATCTGCTGCCGTCGCCCAGTTTCTCCTGAGCTATCTTCCACAAACAATCACCCTTTGAAACAGTATATGTGTTATCCGCATCGGCGGATTCAACCGCCTCGCCGGGATCATCCGTGTCTTCCCGGGATTCATTTACCGTCTGTTCGGCCTCTTCCCTTGATTCATTTACTATCTGTTCAGCTTCTTCCCTTGATTCATTTACTATCTGTTCAGCTTCTTCCTTTGAGTCGTTTACTATCTGTTCAGCTTCTTCCTTTGAATCGTTTAATACCTGCTCGGCTTCCTGCCTGGCATTGTTTACTATCTGCTCAGCCTCTTCACCGGCACGTGACAGTATTTCCTCCGCTTCCTTATTTGCATCATCAAGTATCTGCTCAGCCTGGTCGTTTGCTTCATCCAGCATAGCCTGAGCTTCTTCCCGGGCTTGTGCAAGAAGTTCATCGGCCTCGGATGCGGAAGAGTCTGAATCCGCATCATCGGATTCGGCTGCATTTTCGGTTTCCGCGGTTTCTTCCACGTTTGTTTCTTCCACGTTTTCGTTTTCCTCTACTGCGGGCAATTCTTCTTGCGTTTCTTCCTCTTCTTCGTTCTGCACCACTTCTCCGGCTGCTTCTTCGTCCTGCGTCTCTTCTCCGTCCTCTTCTTCGTCCTGCGTCTCTTCTCCGGACGCTTCTTCGTCCTGCGTCTCTTCTCCGGCCTCTTCTTCGTCCTGTGTCTCTTCTTCGGCCTCTTCTTCGTCCTGTGTCTCTTCTCCGGCCTGCGTCACTTCTTCGGCCGTTTCCGTGTTTTCTTCAGTTTCACCGTTATCACCGGCTTCATTTACTGTTCTGGGATAATACTTCTCTATATCCTCTCCGGGTTCAACCATTATGATCTCCACATCGGAGAAACCCTTTGCTACTATCTTTTCAAGCAGGAGAGCCGCATCATTGTCGCCTGAAGCAAGCCCCATGAACGCACTTAAATCTCCTGTGATATTCACGTTTGCATCACCGTTGTCCGAAAGCTCTACGTCTGCGGAAATGACCTCGGCTCCTATCCCTTCATAAACCTTTCTCAGTTCCTCAACCGTATCAAGCACTTCCTTGCCGTCATTCTGCGGATCTGACAGGATGATGACCATCTTTCCTTTATAATCTGCGTACTGCTCATCCGCAGCAAATGCCGAATACGTATTTGCGAATATGAAGGCGGCCGCAAAGGCGAGCATACATATTATTCCTTTTATTATCCTCTTAGCAGGTATGTTCATAATCCGATCCCCTCCAGATCTGTATTTTGGATTCTGGTTAACATAATATATGATGTGCATGCTTTCGTACACTTTGGATAATTCTAACAGAAAAGGCTTATCTTTTCCAGTCTTTAAGCGCCTTTGAGCAGCAAAAAAACGTCCTCGAACGGGACGTTTTTTAAAGAATGGTATACATAATTCCAATATTTTGTATCTTGCGTATGATGTTATGTCAATATATTGTAATTATGAACGATTTGTAAATTTTCAATTAACAATATATGAACTCAAGCTCTTTCCTTATATAAAACATGTTCTTTGGCGAGGCTGCCTTCGGACTCATAAAGGGTCACAAGCCTGTCTGCCAGTACGAAAAGGATCAAAGCTCCGACAACATCCAGCAGGGAATGCTGCTTGATAAATACCGTCGACAGGATGATAAGGACCGAAAGAACATCGATCGCCACACGCATCAGCGGCTTCTTAAACAACCTTGTATTGCTCCTCATGACCGCCTGCATTGCTACGCAGGTATTATATACGTGAATGCTCGGAAATACATTTGTCGAAGTATCTATCGTGTACAGATATGAGACCATCCTGCAGAACACGTTATTATCGGGAACAAATGAAGGCCTAAGATACAGCTTGGTCGGTATGATAAGCGAAAATACGATGAAAACACTCATTCCGAATACAAGCATATAACTGATCCTCTTATATTCGCTCTCCTTCTTGACAAGTAGGTATATGCATACACAGGGTATCATAAGGAACCAGGCGAAATAAGGAATGACAAAATATTCACAGAACGGGATCAGCCTGTCTATACGCATATATGTATACAGATATGACGGCGGATCGGCCTTTTCTATAACGGAAAAAAGAAACAGATAGGCTGCCATGAACATAAGCAGCGGCAAAAGCTTGCCTAACTTGTATTTCCAAAAGATCGCATATTTCCGTAATGTCTTCGGATCCATCAGTGCCCTTCCTCCGTTTATGCACAAAACCAAGACCTTATCATACGAATAATAGCCCCTGCACCTCACCGTGTCAACAATTATTTATTGACTTGCAAATATGCATATACTATTATAAATATGTTTTTTAAGAGGAAATATAATGATCAAAGACTTGCTAAGATCCAAAAAATTCTGGATCGCTTCAATTTCACTGCTCATCGTTGTGGCCGTAGCTACGGCCCTCGTCCTTTATCTCGGGGAACCCATTATTGACATGATGGCCGACAGGGAAACATTCCGTTCCTGGATCCACAGTTTCGGTCCTGCGGGATGGCTGATATTCATAGGCCTCGAAGTGCTTCAGGTCGTCATCTCCGTGATCCCGGCCGGACCGGTAAACATAGCAGCCGGCTACTCATACGGAATATTCTGGGGAACCGTACTCTGCCTGATAGGTGATACTCTCGGCAGCATGATAGTATTCCTTCTGGTCAAGCGGTTCGGGATGAAGATCATCAGGATCTTCTTTAAAAACGATGAGTTCAAAAAATACGAATCCGTACTTAACCGTCCCAAACTCAAACTGTTCATGTTCATATCCTTTATGATACCGAACACTCCCAAGGACCAGTTCTGCTATATAGCCGGCTTAAGTGACATATCCGTTGCGGAATGGTTTGTTATAGTATCGATCGGCCGTATGCCTTCGATACTGATAAGCACTCTTATGGGGAATGCGGCCTACCGGTCGGATCTGAGATCGTTCATACTCATATTCGCATTCTCCGTGGCCGCATGTATACTCGCTTATATCTTCTACCGCCGCTGGAACTTAAGCCAGGGCGGACAGGGATCATCTTCGGAGGTTAAAGAACCTTCCGAGATCGAAGCACCTGACATTCGTCCATGACCGGTTAATACGGTCATTACTCTCATCATCAAAACAGGCCATGACCACCGAACGGTCCACAACGCTTTTGGGCGGATATTGCGCATAAAGCTGCCTTCTGCCCTGATCTTCCGGCACCGTCACCGTGTATTTTTCGTTCGCCTCATCTGAATCTTCTTCAAAGAAATAGCCTATATTGTCGTATTCAATGGTATCCTCTTCTTCATCCTCCGCCTCATAATTATACTTAAGATAATCGAATACAAGGGGGCTTTCTCCTCCGGAGATCACAGAGGTATATCCGATGTAATACATATTTCTGACCGCATTTTCGGGCATACTCATGAAGTTTACGAACGCTTCTGCCGCATGCCTCTTTCTTTCATCCCGGTTTATGCCCTTCTTCAGCATCACCCAGCCGTCAAACCACAGATTGGTACCTTCCGCGGGTGCCGAATAGCACAGCTCATAGCCGTCTTCCTCTGCCTGGTCGAGAGTATATACCGCATCGCCCGACCACTGTTCGTTTGCGACCACCTTTCCGGTCACCATATCCGCCTTTCCGCTGTCAGTCTCAAAGGAATAAACGTTGTCCTTTGCCCGGATAAGGATATCCTCTACCGCCTGCACGGTATCGGGATCTGTCCTGTTAAGTATTTCGGCAAGCCGTTTATGATAATCTGCGGATCTTATGAAATCCTCATCGGTGATCTCATCATAGTAATTTATCGCAGCTGCGGCAAAGTATGCATCACGCACACTGTCCTTTATCGTAACACGGCGGTAATGGTCCCTGTTTATAAGGATATTCCAATGGGAAGCCTCCTCATCGGTCACCTCTTCGGGATTATATACGATCCCGAGAGTACCCCACATATATCCTGCCGCATATTTGTCAAGCCTCTCACCATCGATGGAAAGCCTGGAAAAGACATTTCTTATATAAGGTGAGACTCCGTACGAATAATAATTTCCGGGAGCTTTGGGATCGTGGAATCCGTCAGAATACGGTTCGAGCATCCCTTCACGCATCATCTTCATTATCATGTATTCCGACGGACATGCGAGATCGTAAACATCTCCGATCGTGATCTGATTGTACAGTTCCTCGTTCGTTCCGAATGTTGAATATTCGACCTTAACGGGTATTCCGTAGGTTTCAAGATACCATTCTTCGAAGTCCTCCACAAGGCTCCCTTCGCCGATTATCGAAGTCCCGTCACTTAATTCGATGGTCTCATCTTCATCCCATCCGCCTTCATCTATGTATTCTTCCCAGTTACATACGCAAAGCGTAACCGTATCGGAGCCTGCCCGTTTACAGCCGTTAAGAACTAAAGCCGAAAGGACAAGAGACATAAGCATGAATATGACCGCTGTTTTTATAAGATGACCTCTCATACCCTTACACTGCCCTCCTCTTTTCCTGCCCTTATATTGGCACCGGCAACGACGGCGACAACAGCCACGAACATCACGGCAGACAATGCCCAAAGTGCGGTCTTGATATCGGTCTGCGCACCTCTCGTCGCATTTACGACATAGGTACTGATCGTATCGAAAGTCGCGGGTTTTAAGTATGTTGCTATAAAATAATCGTCAAGCGACAGGGTAACCGCCGTCATAAAACCGGATACTATTCCCGGCATTATCTGCGGTATCACAACCTTTTTCAGGGCATGCACGGGATCGCAGCCAAGATCGAGCGCGGCCTCATAAAGCGAATTATCCATCATCTTAAGCCTTGGCATCACGCACAGATACACAAAAGGCGTACACAACGCCGTCTGAGCGATGACAAGGGGGATATAGGTATCCTTATCCATATGGAGAAGTACGATCATGAATATGCAGATCGAAAAACCCGTTACAACATCAGCGTTGACCACCGGAACTTCGTTGAATATCTCAATGGTGCGTCTTATCCCTTTGCGTGAATAAAAGGCGCCCACCGCTCCGGCGGTACCAAGAAGCACGGAAACGACGGCTACAATGATGGCGAGCGACAACGTTCCGAACATCATCTCAAGGAGCTCAGGCTCCGTGAACAGAGTCACATAATTCTTAACTGAGAATTCCCTTACCGAACCTATCATGGCGGAGCCTGTAAAGCTGTAAAACGTAAGTATGAGGATCGGAAGATATAAAAACGCAAGCACAAGCCAGATGATGATATGCTGCCCGTATTTCTTCATATGCGCTCCTCCTCCTTCCCGAGTATGACTTTATCGGTAAATACCGTAAAGAAGCCGATTAGCATCAGCAGTATCGCGGATATGATCGATCCGTTGTTCCAGTCGTATGAATTGAAATAACTGCCGATAAGGCTTCCCATGATATACGTGCTGTTATAAACCATATCAAGTACGACATAATTGGTCATCGCAGGGAGGAATACCATGGTCACACCGCTTATGATACCGGGGACCGACAGCGGAAGTATGACCTTTAACAATACCTGCGGAAAGGTCGCCCCCAGATCGTGCCCCGCTTCTATCATGGATTTATCCAGCTTGGTAAGGGCATTGAACAGCGGCATTATCATAAACGGCAGAAAATCATAAACCATACAGATCACCGTGTTCATAAAGGGATGATACGCAAGGTTGCCCTCAAGCACGGTGAGTATCTCCTTAAGTGCGGTTATCCTTAACGTAAAGTTTATCCACATGGGGAGCACGAAGACCATAAGAAACGCATGCTTCCTCGCATAACTTCCCTTGGCAAGGATATATGCCACGGGATATGCAAGCAGCAGGCAGATGGCCGTCACTACAACAGCGATCACAAGCGAATATACGAGCGTTCCCATAGTCTTGCCGTTTGTAAAGAATTCCGCGAAATTCCGGCACGACAAATGACCTTCCGCATCTGTAAACCCGTAATAAAGCACTACCAGAAGCGGCATGACCACAAAGAGCACAAGATATATAAAGTACGGAACAGCGAGCTGCTTCCTGTCAAAAGTCACTTTGTTCAATGCATATCCTCCTGCTTAAGACGGAATTTCATCTTTTTCTTAGGCAGGATGACGCTGACCTTATCATCCTGGTTCCACAGATCTTCGTCATCTACCACATAATCGATCTCATTATCGGTCCTTATTGTATAGCTGTAATGGTCGCCTATATAATAGAAAGAAACTATCCTTCCGACCACATCGCCTTCCTTGGCATCATCGGACATATCTCCGTCCTCGGGCTGATAAAAAGCAATGACTTCCTTACCCTGATAATCTATAAACTCACCGTTCTCATCAAGCAGCCGTCCCTTTGATACCCTTGAATCCGGGTAGATACGATGCTGGTCCACGAACATGGCAAAATCCTTAAATACAAGGTACAGTCCTTTCCCGTCGACAAACCCGTCGATAAATCCAAGGAAATTGTTAATGGTCATATCATAAGGAATGATATGTATGTTGTCAGGCAGGACCGTAAGGCCGACAACAGCACCGGGCCTGTAATGCTCAAGGCAGTGGACTTCCATCTCATACTGCCCGCACTGGACGAATGTAACATAGAAAGTCCCCTTGAAATCGGCGCTTGTAACCTCTCCTGTCAGGATTCCGTCCTTTTCACCGACCACAGAGACATCTTCGGGACGGATCACCGCTTCTATCTTCTTACCCGGTTCATAATCATCCACGCATTCAAACTCCGCACCGGCAAACGATGCCTTTCTCCTGCCGCTCATTACTCCGTTGAAGATATTGCTCTCTCCGATAAAGTCCGCAACAAACACATTGGCCGGTTCATTATATATCTCCTCCGGTGTCCCGACCTGCTGGATCTTCCCGTCTGCCATGACCACGATCTTATCGGACATGGTAAGTGCCTCTTCCTGATCGTGTGTGACAAAGATAAATGTGATCCCGAGGCGTTTATGCATGTTTTTAAGTTCAAGCTGCATCTCCTTGCGCATCTTGTAATCAAGCGCGCTTAAGGGTTCATCAAGCAGCAGGACCCTGGGTTCATTTACAACAGCCCTCGCGATCGCTATGCGCTGCTGCTGTCCTCCGGACAGGGTTGATACACTTCTCTTTTCAAACCCTTCAAGATCGACGAGTTCAAGAACTTCCTTTACCTTCCTGTCTATCTCATCCTTTTCGAGTTTCTTGAGTTTGAGCCCGAAAGCGATATTGTCATACACGTTAAGATGAGGGAACAGGGCATATTTCTGGAAAACCGTATTTACCGGCCGCTCATTTGGCGGAAGCAGTGATATATCATTATCATCAAGCAGTATCTTACCGTCAGTCGGCCTGTCAAAGCCTCCGATCATCCGGAGTATAGTTGTCTTGCCGCATCCGGAAGGGCCGAGGAGAGTCACAAACTCCCCCTCATTTATGTCAAGGCTCAGCTCCTCGATCACGTTTACCTTGCCGTCATAACTCTTCCTTACTCCGTCAAGCCTTATTATCGTCTTAGTTTCACTCATCCGTATGTCCTCTTTACAGTTTATGGTATTCCGTAAGTTCTTTAATATGCCATCCTGAATATATCATAAATACCGTCCCACATTATCCACCGGCCCTTGATCTTTACAACCGTGATCTCAATGGGGAACGCCTCATTCACGGGGCCGTCCTTTGATGTTCCCGTGACACTTTCCGTACAGTAAAGCCTGTAGCCTCTGGTAACCCTGGCATCTTCAAGGGATGATGTCAGGTCAAAAAGCGCCGAAGTCACCTTGGCATCACCTGTTCCCGCCAGCCATGAACGGCCTATGTCATTCATGAGTCCGGCAAAATCAGCCGTATATGAATTGCATTGGGATGCACTGAGCGGCTCCGCGATATTGATGGTCACACGGTATTTAAAATCGTCCCCGTATCTGGCGCGGTTATCCTCATAGACCGCATGGCTCTCGTCCATGGAAGAATAAAGATCGTCCATATACGCCTGATTCTGGCGAAGCTTCTTCCTTAACTTCCTAAGGCCGCGCTCCGCAAGCCCGTTCCCGTATGCCGCAGCCAGATCTTCACTCGAATATCCGTCCTTGTTAAGATACTCTTCATATACCGCAACCGGAGTCCTGTAATCATTTCCAACCCCCGTCATGGCAAATATCACCACTGCCCCGAGGATAATGAGTGATACCAAAAGGAACAAAAGCCGTATTGCGATACGGCGGTTCATGCGCTTTTTCTTCTTCCCCGCCGTCAAGCCTTCCGTCAGAGCGGACTCTTCATCGTCATCTTCGTCATCATCCAAAGAAGGACCGGTGTCTGTCTTTCTCCTGACTCTCACAGGCTCATCAAGTTCCTCATCCGAAAGCTCATCTTCATCTTTTGCATCATCCAGGATTATGACATGTTTAACCTTTTTATCTTTTCCTGCCATCTTTACTCCAAATCTTTAATCTGTCTTCTGTCGGGTCCGGCCTTGGCGGCGATAATGACAGTCATGTATCCCGTATCGTCTGCGATATCTTTTGCCGGATAAAACACCTCTTCATCGGGAAGCCCGCAGTCTTTTACGGCATATACCCTTCCTTTGCCGTCTTCCTCATACTTGATGAGTTTATCTTTAAGCGCCGCAATATTTTTTGACACCTTCATAAAGACCCTTGTATCACCGTCATCCGGCAGTTTCTCATCGTCAAAGCCGGCCAGGATATGGAGGTTTTCCTTTCCCTCGCACAGGGTTACCCCGAGACGGTTTGCCGCCGCGCAGAAGGATGTTACGCCGCTTATCCTCTCGACCCTGTATCCGGCGGCAATGACCGGCGCTGCTATATAGCCAAACGTCGAATAAACACTCGGGTCACCTATCGTTAAAAACGCGGCATTCCTGCCTTCATCAAGGACCTCTCCGATCTTAAGCGCCACTCTTTCATGGAACTTATGCAGTTCCTCCTTGTCCATGCTCATCGGAAAAGGTTCAAAAATGCATTCCTTCTCCCCGATCTCATTACATATCTGCCTTGCTATCTCATAGGCACGGCAGCCCGCACGGTCCGAAGCGGGAAGGATGAGCACATCCGCATCTCTTATGGCATTTACGGCCTTGATCGTCATCAGTTCCGGATCTCCCGGGCCGACGCCTATACCGGTCAGTATCCCCTTTTCCATATGCTCCTCCCTCCATTGATACTTTGGCTTTTATCATATCATCCCAGGGCACGTATTACCAGCGCATTTATGATCGCCGCCGCAACATTGCTGCCGCCCTTTTTCCCCTTTGCCACTATGTAAGGACAGTCAAGAGTCATGATCAGTTCCTTGGCCTCCGTAACATTTACGAAGCCTACGGGAACTCCTATTATCCCGCCCGGCTTAAGACCTTCCTCCCTGACCAGTTCATAAAGCCTTATAAGCGCAGTAGGGGCATTTCCGATAACAAATACCGTTCCGTCTCCAAGCCCTGCTGCCTTGTCCATACTCAGATATGCACGCGTACGTCCCGTCCCTGCCGATTCCCGGGCGATATCTTCATCCTGCATATAGCAAAAGACACTGCAGCCAAAGTTCTTAAGCCGCGACATATTTATACCCGACCTTGCCATCTGCGTATCGGTAACAATGGGAAAACCGCTGCGTATCGCTTCCGTTATTTCATCCACTGCATTCTCCGAAAAACACAGGTTGCAGGCATAATCAAGATCGGCGGTGGTATGTATAGCCCTCATCACCACCGGTGCCTTATCCTCTTCAAGAACAATGCCGCGTTTATCAAGCTCCTCCCGGATCATCTCAAAACTCTTCTTTTCTATTTCGGCCGGCGAAAGATCACCGTATCTTAATCCTTCAATTTCCTTCATATTAATATTACCTTATATCCCGGTTCCTTCGATCAGCCTGTAGATCTTATCAATATCAAGGCTTTGTCGCAGTACGTTCGCAAGCTTATCGTACTGCTCCTCCCTGTATTCCCCGTAGGATAAGGTCCTTTTATCGCGGCGCGATATCCCCTTTATGTCAAACAGCATATCGATCACGGCTTCCTTAAACGGTGTATCATCAAATATCCCGTGCAGGTATGTACCGATACAGCGGCCTTTTACACACCCCTCCGGCCCGTCAGTCCTTGCAAAATCCGATCCGTCCCCGTTTAAGCGGCAGCTCCTGCCCATGTGTATCTCATATCCGTTTACGGGAAGATGCGATAATCTTTCAAACGTTCCGTTAAAGTCAAGTGTCCGGCCTTTTGTCTGCCTTGTGACCTTTGACGTCTCAAATACGGTTTCTACGGGAAGAAGTCCCATCCCCCTGATGCTTCCGCCTCCTTCGGTCCCGGATCCGTCCGTTATCTTCCGACCCATGAGCTGGTATCCGCCGCAGATGCCGAATACAATGACTCCGTGTGAATTTGCCTTAAGGATCGCCGCTTCAAGGCCGCTCTCCCTTAAGAACCTCATGTCATCTATCGTATTCTTGCTCCCCGGTATTATTATCATGTCCGGATCGCCGAGTTCTTCCGGTTCCTTTACATATCTTATACATACATCCTCATCGGTCTCAAACGAAGCTGTATCCGTGAAATTCGATATTCGTTTAAGCCGGATGACAGCTATATCCGCCTTATAACGGCCTGCACTTATGCGCGGCTTAAAGAGTGACTCTCCCGAAAGGGAATCCTCATCTTCAATATGGAGATCAGACCAGGGAACGACGCCGAGCACCGGCTTCCCGGTCTTTTCAGAAAGCATCGTAAGCCCGGGATCAAGCAGCGAAACATCGCCTCTGAACTTATTTATTATGAATCCAAGGACCCTGTTCCTGTGGGCTTCGTCAAGCAGCTCCATAGTCCCCACAAGCTGCGCGAACACTCCGCCACGGTCTATATCTCCGACGAGCAGGACCGCAGCGTTTGCGATATCAGCCATGCCCATGTTCACTATGTCATTCTTGCTAAGGTTGATCTCCACAGGGCTTCCGGCACCCTCAATGACAATAATGTCGTTTTCGGCAGCAAGACCTTCGTATGCCGAACGGATGACGGGGATATACTCCGTCTTTTTACGGTAATATTCGGAAGCACTCATATTACCGGCCGCAGACCCCATTACAATGACCTGGGATCCGGTATCCGTGGTGGGCTTAAGCAGGATAGGATTCATCCTGACATCGGGCTTTTTCCCTGATGCTTCAGCCTGCACGGCCTGTGCGCGACCGATTTCACCGCCGCTTGCGGTGATATATGAATTAAGCGCCATATTCTGGGACTTAAACGGCGCAGTCTTATAGCCGTCCTGAGTAAATATCCGGCATAAACCGGCCGTGATCAGGCTCTTTCCGACATTGCTCATAGTCCCCTGGATCATCAGTGCCCTTGCCATTACCGCCTCCAAAGACCGATAAACGTTGTGCATCTTCCCGCGTTCAAAGAAGGCCCCGCCAACGACCGGCAGGGCCTTCAATTCGTTACAGCAATATGATTTTATTACAAAAGGCTGATATAGTACAGTATTTTTCTTATCTTGCGGCAGCAAATCCTTTCTCAAGATCGGCTATGATATCATCTATGTGCTCCGTTCCGATGGAAAGACGTATCGTATTCTGCTTAATACCCTGATCGAGAAGTTCTTCGTCATTAAGCTGCGAATGGGTGGTTGAAGCGGGATGTATAACAAGACTCTTCACATCGGCAACGTTCGCAAGAAGTGAGAATATCTCGAGGTTGTCGATAAACTTCCATGCTTCATCCTTGCCGCCCTTTATCTCGAAAGTGAAGATGGACGCTCCGCCGTTGGGGAAATATCTCTCATAAAGCGCATGATCCGGATGATCTGAAAGCGAAGGATGATTTACCTTGACAACCTGAGGATGTTTGCTCAAATACTCAACAACCTTCTTAGTATTCTCCGCATGGCGCTCAAGCCTGAGGGACAGGGTCTCAACTCCCTGAAGGAGAAGGAATGCGTTGAACGGTGAGATCGTTGCGCCGGTATCCCTTAAAAGAATGGCACGGATATAGGTTACGAATGCGGCAGGGCCGACAACATCATAGAATGATACTCCGTGATAGCTGGGATTCGGTGCTGCGATATTGGGATACTTGCCGCTTGCCTTCCAGTCAAACTTTCCGGATTCAACTATTATGCCGCCCAGTGTGGTACCGTGGCCGCCGATGAACTTGGTCGCCGAATGGACAACGATATCCGCTCCGTGCTCGATCGGACGGATAAGATAAGGTGTTCCGAAAGTATTGTCTATAACGAGCGGAAGCCCGTGACTGTGTGCGATCTTTGCTATCGC
This sequence comes from Lachnospiraceae bacterium, assembly GCA_024692905.1. GTDB lineage: Bacteria > Bacillota > Clostridia > Lachnospirales > Lachnospiraceae > UBA2868. The sequence continues at coordinate 47,070 of JAILLY010000066.1, forward strand.
ATCTATGTCGGGTATATCACTGTTGGGATTGCCGAGAGTCTCAAGATAGATCGCCCTTGTGTCATCCTGAATCGCGTCTTCGACTTCCTTAAGATCGTGTGCATCAACAAAAGTCGTGGTGATGCCATACTGGGGAAGCGTATGTGCGAAAAGGTTATATGTTCCGCCGTAGATCGTCTTCTGGGCTACTATATGTCCGCCGTTTGCGGCAAGTGCCTCGATCGTATAGGTTATGGCAGCCGCTCCCGAAGCAAGTGCGAGTGCTGCGCTTCCGCCTTCAAGTGCCGCAAGCCTCTTCTCGAGGACATCCTGCGTGGTGTTCGTAAGCCTTCCGTAGATATTTCCCGCATCTGCAAGACCGAAACGGTCCGCTGCGTGTTTGCTGTTGTGGAATACATATGAAGTCGTCTGGTAGATGGGTACCGCACGCGAATCGGTTGCGGGATCCGCCTCTTCCTGTCCTACATGTAACTGAAGTGTTTCAAATCTGTAATCGCTCATTTTTTCTCTCCTTTGTTTTCTGTTATCTGAAATATATAAATGTCAGTTGCTTCTTACGTATCCGTCCCCGCCGGGTACATGAGCCTTATCTGCATAAAAAATCCCGGGGCTTATTCATCTCCCGGGTAATCGGCATTCACTGGATCCAATATCCTTTAGATCTTATCGGGCTGATGCATCAAGACATAAGCCCCCGCCGTATTACTTACCCGGGAGTTCTGCATTCGGCAACAACACATAATCTCATTTTCCTGTGCATATGTCCTGATACCGTTCATCTCGTTTATCTCCTTTCGTTTGTTTTCCATATAATAACACCACCTGCCTACCGTGTCAATAGGTTTTAAGAATAAATTTATGACTCTCCCGTATCAATATTCAAAAGAGTCAAGGAAGCGTCTTGCGCGTTCCGTACGGGGATCCGTAAAGAACTCATCGGGCCTGCCCTCTTCAACTATCCTTCCGCCGTCTATGAACACGATCCTGTCGGCAACGGCCCGGGCAAAAGCCATCTCATGCGTTACTATGAGCATGGTCCTTCCTTCTTTCGCAAGCGACAGTACAACTTCAAGAACTTCGCGCACCATTTCGGGATCCAACGCCGCAGTCACCTCGTCAAAAAGAAGTATCTCGGGGTGCATTATCAATGCCCGCACTATGGCCACCCTCTGTTTCTGTCCTCCGGAGAGCTGCCTGGGATACTGATCCTTCTTATTTGAGAGTCCGACCCGCTCAAGCAGGCTGACGGCCTCCCTGACGGCCTCATCCTTATTTCTTCCCTGAACCTTGACAGGCGCAAGGGTTATATTCTGGAGTATGGTCTTATGAGGGAAAAGATCGTAACTTTGGAATACCATCCCTATCTTCTGGCGGTCCTTTGCGATATCGACACCCGTGGGGTTTATGATTTTCCCGTCAAGCAGGACCTTCCCGTCCTCGATCTTTTCAAGTCCGTTAAGGCACCTTAAAAATGTGCTCTTTCCGCAGCCCGAAGGCCCGACGATCACAACGACCTCGCCGGGATTTACCGTCATATTCACATCATCAAGCACGGTATATCCGTCAAATTCCTTATGCAGATGCTCCACTGTGAGTATCGGATCCATATCTTCCTCCTTATCAGGCTGCCTTTTTCTCAAGATACCGTGACAACAGGCTTATCGGCCAGCACGCGATAAAATACAACAGGAATACCGTTGCAAATACGCCGAATGCGGCATTCGGGGACGACTTTCTGTTGGCTTCGATTATCTGCTGCCCCACCTTTAGAACTTCAACTATACCTATCATCATGACAAGACTTGTCGTCTTTATCATACGTGTTATCAGGTTTATCGCAAGCGGCAGCAATCGCCGCACCGTCTGCGGTATGATCACATAAAGATATGTCTGGAGCCCTGTCATCCCCAGCGCATATGAACTCTCGTACTGGATGACGGGAATGCTTATCAGGGCGCCTCTGACTAGATCTGCCATTTCAGCGCTCCCCCAGAACGTAAAAACGATGATCGACGCAGTCTCGGCCGAAAGATTCAGCCCCATTGCCTTCGTGGCGCCGAAATACACGATGAACAAAAGCACCATCTGAGGCATTATCCGTACCGTTTCAAGATATATCCTTGATACGACCTTTATCGCGGGCTTATTGAGTGTCATGAGCATCCCGAGGACCAAACCTATGACAATGGAAAGCACAACGGATATCATGCTTATCTTAAGCGCTGCCATAAGTCCCGATAAGAGGCGCATCATATTATTTCCTTTGAACAGCACATCGATCCCGATGCTTTCGATAACCGGACTCATACCTGATCTCCGTAAATACCAAACCTTACTTTTTTCTCAACAAAACTTCCGAGCATCGATACCGGAAGCAGCATTATCATATAGAATACAACGAGCAGGAAAAGGCACTCCGTTGTATCATAATACAGCCCGATAAGATCCTTTGCCGTAAACATAAGATCCATGAGGCTGATCGCCGAAAACACACTGGTCTCCTTGAGTAAAAAGATTATATTTGCCATTACCGCAGGCATGGTGCTTATCACCGCCTGAGGAAGGATCACATACATGAATATCCGGCGCTTGGTAAATCCCAGCGCAAGTGCACTCTCAGTCTGGGAGACCGGCACGGCATCAAGTCCGCTCCTTAAAGACTCGGTCATATAGCTTCCGCCGAGCAGTCCGAGTCCCAAAATACCGCATGTTTCGGCCGGTATCGCGATCCCTGCCTTCGGAAGGCCGAAATATATGAAGAAGAGCTGGACAAGCAGAGGCGTATTCCTGAAAAGCTCAACATAAGCCTTTATTACCTTAGAGAGCACGGGAACCTTAAAATGCAGCACAAAGGCGCCGGCAATACCTATTGCCAGCGACAGTGCTATTCCCGTCCATCCTATCCTTACAGTGAGGAAAAATGCCCGGACATATAACGGAAGATATGAATTAAGGGCTCCTGTATCCATGAACTGTTCCTATTTCTTCCTGTGATCGATCCCGGAAGCCACCTTCATTCCGAGATTCTGTATGATCTGGAATATGATTATGAGCAATGCTACGGTCACGAGCATTATATCCGTCTTCCATCTGTAATAACCGTAACGTACGGCTATATCACCAAGACCGCCTCCGCCGACGGTACCCGACATTGCCGAATATCCCAGCAGCACGCCCGTAGTGATCGTGGCGCCGGTAACCAGTGAAGTCTTTGCCTCCACAAGCAGTACCTTCAATATTATCTGCATATTGCTTGCACCCATGGCCCTTGCGGCTTCGATAACTCCGGCATCGACTTCGTTGAGCGCCGATTCGACCATTCTTGCGATGTAGGGCGCGGCACATACGACAAGGGGTACTATGGTAGCGGTGGAACCGTAACTCTGACCCACTAACGCCCTTGTGAACGGGATAAGGAGTATAAGCAGGATAAGGAAAGGGATACTTCTTATTATATTGCAGAATATATCAAGGATCCTGTATATTATCCTGTTTGGCTTAAGGCCGCCGCTCCTTGTGACATTCAGGACAACGCCAAGAGGCAGTCCGACCGCATATCCCATAAGCGCGGAAACAAGAGTCATATACAGCGTGTCCCTTATACCTTCAAGCAGCATTTCTATTATCTTCTGATCAAACACCTTCCCTCACCTCCGTCACGGAAAGTCCCCTCTCCTTAAGATACGCGATTATATGATTCTGGATATCCTCATCATCCGGCAGTCCCAAAAGGATCTCACCCTTGGCCTTGCCGCCGACGTTCCTCGTATCGGCGCCGAGGATGTTTACCGGAGCGTTGAATTTAAGTATGACGTTGGATATCACGGGTTCGAATGCAGAGTTTTCGGAAAAGACTATCCTTATCACACGCTCCGACTTAAGGCTGTCTATCGGCGAATACCTGCTCTTTTTGTTTGCGATAAGCTCCCTGGCCACATCCGTCTTCGGTGAAGCAAATATCTCCTCAACCAGTCCCTCCTCAACAAGACGGCCGTTCTCGATTATCGCAACCTTGCTGCAGATATCGGTGATGACGGACATCTGATGAGTTATGACCACGATCGTGATATTCAGTTTCTCGTTTATCTCCTTAAGAAGAGAAAGGATCGACTCTGTGGTCTGGGGATCGAGCGCACTCGTTGCCTCATCACACAGAAGTATATCCGGATTTGTCGCAAGTGCTCTTGCTATCGCTACACGCTGCTTCTGTCCGCCCGAAAGCTGTGACGGGTATGACTTTTCCTTATCGGAAAGATTGACCGTATCAAGCAGCTCCCTTGCCTTCTCCCTTGCCTTTTTCTTCGGCATCCCGGATATCTCAAGAGGAAAGCAGACATTATCGATCACGTTCTTCTGCTCAAGCAGATTGAAACCCTGAAAGATCATGCCTATATCCCTTCGTTTTATCCTGAGTTCCTTTTCCGAAAGCTTTGAGAGATCGGTACCGCCTATGAGTACACGGCCTTCATTTGGTACCTCAAGATAATTGATCGAGCGGACCAGCGTACTCTTGCCGGCCCCGGACATACCTATTATCCCGTATATCTCACCCTTTTCGATACTGAGGCTGACATCATTAAGCGCAACGATCTCATGGCCTCCCGCTTCAAACCTTTTGGTCAGGTTCTTGATCTCTATCTCACTCATATTAAACTCCTGCCGTTCATATTAAAATTTCAATCCCCATTATACACGAAAAGCATGGATTGTGAACCCGGCCCGGAAAAATATCCGGGAGGGCTTATGCCCTCCCGGGAGATATTTAACCTTCAAAGAATACCACTGCTCCGTCATAAGTGTCTTCGATGAACTTCTTGATGTCATCAGACCTTAATACCTTGACGAGAGCCTGGATCTTTGCATCATTCTCATGTCCCTCGTATACCGCGATGATATTAACGTAGGTCTTGGCCGCGACCGAATCCGTTGCCTCATAAGCTATGGAATCATGTCCTACGGAATATCCTGCCTCAAGAGCATAGTTTCCGTTGAGTACAACGTATGAAACCTCACTGACGACCCTTGCGACCTGAGCCGCTTCAAGCTCGACAAACTTGATCTCATAGGGATTTTCGGTGATGTCGTTAACCGTGGCGGTAAGTCCGGCACCGTCCTTTAACGTAAGCAGTCCGTTGTCCTGAAGAAGAAGGAGTGCCCTTGCCTCATTGGTGGTATCATTGGGGATCGCTATCGTATCACCCTTTGCGATCTCATCGAGAGTCTTCTTGGTACCGGGATAGATACCGAAGGGTTCGTAATGGATATCGCCGGCATCGACAAGATGGGTTCCCTGCTCCTCATTGAAGCTGTTAAGATAAGGTACATGCTCTACATAGTTTGCATCAAATTCACCTGATTCAACTACAAGGTTAGGCTGAACATAATCTTCAAACTCAGTTATCTCAAGCTTGTATCCGTGCTGTTCAAGAATCTTTGCTGCTTCTTCAAGTATCTCCGCATGAGGTATGGGAGAAGCGGCGATCTTTATAACCTCACCGTTTCCGTCCGGAATGTCGAGATCGGAAGCGGCTCCCGTTGAAACAGGTGCGGCAACGACAGCGGTGTCTCCGCCTCCCTCAACTACGAGCGTATCCTCATAATCCTTTCCGTAGGTGTCGATAAGAGTGGCCTCATAATCCGCATGGAAGAAATTCTCGTTTCCGAGTGCCTTTATCTCATCATTAAGCCAGTCAAGAAGTGTGCTGTTTCCTTTGCTTACGGCGGGAGCTATCGTATCCTGGCTTCCGAGTGAAGGGATGCCGACAACATATCCCTCGTTCTCAAGCGAATAAGCTATGACCTCTGTATTGTCGTTTGCCCATGCAACGCCTGTTCCGTTCTCAAACGATGTTTTTGCGGTTGCATATGTATCAAACTTCTGAAGCTTTATCTCCGGGTTGTTCTTCTCAAGATACGTCTCGGCCGTGGTTCCGGATATAACGATCACCTGTTCATCGGCACCTATCTGATCAAGGCTCTCGATCACATGATCCTCATGCGAAACGACTCCGAGTGCAACATTCATATAAGGAAGGGCAAAGTCAACCTTCTCGGCCCTTTCTTCCGTTACCGTGAAGTTTGCAAGTATTATATCGACCTTGCCTGTCTCAAGATATTCAACCCTGCTTGCAGCCTCGGTTGAAACATAATTGATCTTAACTCCCAGATCCTTTCCTATCCTTTCGGCAAAGTATACGTCATATCCCTGATACTGTCCGTTCTCATCCACATATCCGAACGGATTCTTATCGGAAAATACTCCGATGTTGATCTCACCGCTTGCCTTGATCTCATCAAGCGTCCTGTAGATCCTGTTTGCATCGTTCGTTGTTTCAGGGGCCGTACTCTGGACGGGAGCCGCTGCGCCTGCTGCGCACCCTGCGAGAAGTCCTCCGGTGAGTACTGCAGCCAGTGCTGTCCTTAACACATTCCTAAGTAGTTTTTTCTTCATAATATTTCCCTCTTTTCTTTTATGATATATTGTTTCTTTCCGTATCGTTACTGTTACATTTATCTCCGAGTCCTTTATGTCCCGGCATCAAAAAAGCCCGGGATCTCTCCCGGGCTCAGACTCGATCTTAACAGTGTGCATGACACGGAAGCCATACACGCCTAAGCCTTACATCAGCCCGGGAGAATAGCATTCGACACATACACATCATACAACAGCCATTCATATATAAGCTTCTCATTGTCCTGCCTCCTTTCGATTCAATGGTAATAAAATACACCCTAATTCCTACTGTGTCAATAGGTTTTTAAAAAAATTTTAATCCCCTACCTTTTTAATGTATAACTCAAACGTTCCGTCCTCATTATCAACGAGCTTAAGTACCTCGTGGCCCTCCTCCTTAACGCTCCTTGGCACGTTATTGACCGGTTCACCGTCATTTAAGTGGACCTGAAGTACCTGACCCTCATCAAGCTCATCAAGAGCGACCTTGGTCTTTACAAAGGTCACGGGACAGTTCACATCCGTAATATCAACAGTATCATCAACTTTAATATCTATCTCAGCCATTTTTTCCTCCTTTTGCGGGTCCCCGCAAAATACTTGTTTTATCATCAGATCACGATCAGCTCTTCTTTTCGTACAGTCTTCTCTCCTTCTGCTTTCTCAATATGAAATGCATTAAGAACGGGGTTTTCTTCCTCCATGAGCGAAAGGATCAGATAACTCGCGCTGCTGTCATTGGCCAGCCGCTTATCTTCCTCTGACGGACGCGAGGGTGACGCCGGATGGGAGTGCCAGTTTCCGAGCGGTTTAAGGGCTCTTGCTCTCATATCCTTTACCGCATTGAGCTGTTCATGCGGATCGATCGTAAAATGCTCGCTGGTATGATCGGTATTTGTCAGTATGTATACCTTACATATTTCCCGCACGCCATCCCTGCGATCGACTCCCGCTATCAGTCCGCAGGCTTCGTTCGGGCTTTCCTTAAGAGAGTGTTCATATATCATTTCAAAATCGCTGCGCTTTATCGTTATCTTCATATATTCTCCGTTCAACTATCATATGTGGTTCCAGCAGCAGCATCCAAAGAAAGATCATTTGGACTGCTTCAGTTCACACTCCGCCTGCTCATAATCGATAAGCTCCGTTATCGTCGGTTCATCCGAACATACGGCACATCCCTTTCCGCGGGGAGGAAGCTTTATCTTATGAAATTCCATCTTAAGCGCATCATAAGTCAGCAGGTATCCCGAAAGCAGTTCGCCCGTACCCGTTATATACTTTACCGCCTCCATTGCCTGAAGCGAACCGATCACGCCGCCCATGGCTCCGATGACTCCGGCCTGTTTGCAGGTTGGGACCGCATCCTTTGGGGGCGGATTCTTAAATATACATCTGTAGCAGGGGCTCTCGCCGGGGATTATCGTGGTGAGCTGCCCCTTGAACCGTATGATGCCGGCATGTGATAAGGGCTTTTTTTCCATCACACATGCATCGTTGATAAGAAATTTTGCGGGGAAATTATCTGTCCCGTCCAGGATAAAATCATAATCCCTTATAAGCTCGCGTATGTTTGTACTGTTAACGAACTGATAATAGGTATTCACAATCACATCCGGATTGATCGCACGCATGGTCTCTGCGGCTGATTCTACCTTCTTCTTCCCTATATCGGGTGTCGTATGTATGACCTGCCTCTGAAGATTGGACAGATCGACAACATCTGCATCCGCTATGCCTATGGTTCCCACGCCGGCAGCGGCAAGATAAAGTGCGGCCGGTGCTCCGAGTCCTCCGGCACCTATTATGAGGACTTTTGCATTGAGCAGTTTTTTCTGCCCTTTTACGCCGATCTCCTTTAATATGATATGTCTTGAGTAACGCTCCAGCTGTTCATTTGTAAAAGCCATTAAAGCCTTCCTCCTCCCATGAAGTATAAGAATTCGACCTCATCACCTTCGTTAAGAGCATGACTGTCAAAACTGCCTTTATCGATGAACTCCTCATTTACCGATACAGTCACATATTCCGGAGTTTCCACGTTTTCCTGCTCAATAAGCGCAGCGACCGTGATCCCGTCCGCAACTTCTTTTTTCTCTCCAGCTATAGTGATCTTCATGATCTTCCCTCCTGTAGTGTTTATTCTCTTAAATTATGTAGTACCACTCATCGCTCTGGCTTAATTCTTCACTTCTTATCTCGTTTTTGTCTGTCCGGTATTCCATCTCAAGATTCTTCATGCTGACCCTTGTGTTCGCATCGATGGAACAGGTGATGAATGCATTTCCTCCAATGACGGCATTCTCACCGATGACAGTCTCTCCTCCGAGGATTGATGCACCGGCATAGATCGTAACGTTATCGCATATGGTCGGATGTCTTTTCCTGCCGGAAAGTCTCTGCCCGCCTCTTGTGGAAAGAGCTCCTATCGTGACACCCTGATAAATCTTGACATTTCTGCCTATGACCGCCGTCTCGCCTATAACTATCCCCGTACCGTGATCTATGAAGAAATATTTATCGATGGCCGCCCCCGGATGTATGTCTATGCCCGTCTTACTGTGCGCATATTCCGTCATGAGTCTCGGAAGAACGGGCACCTGTTCAAGATACAGCTCATGGGCCAGCCTGTACACCGTGATCGCCATCAGGCCGGGATATGCAAGAATGATCTCTTCATAACATCCCGCTGCCGGGTCCCCGTCATAAGCAGCCGAAAGATCCGTCTCTATATACTCACGTATCTTTGGTATCCTGGCAAAGAATGCCTTGCAGATACGGTAACTTTCCCGCTTCCTTTCATCATCGGTAAGGGTTCCCCTTTTTCTGCAGTAATCAAGGGCCAGATACACCTGTTTGCTCAGATGATAAAATATATCCTCGATGATGACGGCAAAACTGTTCCTTGGATTATATATCTTGTAAGAGCGGTCCCTGAAATAACCCGGAAATATTATCCTGAAAAGATTTCTTATAAGTTCATGAACCTCTGCTTTGTCAGGTTTGTTATATATATTGACCTCATCGATATGTTTTTTTCCTTCAAAATCCTCAAATATGTTTTTGACGATAAGATCTATCTCTTCTTCCCTTATTATCTCATTCACCGGTATTCTCCTTATATCCTCATGTACTGCCGGATCCATCCGGCAGCACATGAAGGCATTACTTTAAGCAAATGTCTTTAATACTTTAACCAGTGCATCAATGTCATCCGGAGAATTATAAAGCGCGATAGTCGGCCTTACCGAACTTTCATATCCGAAACGGCGCAGAACCGGCTGCGCACAGTGATGTCCCGTGCGAACAGCTATCCCGTAGCTGTCAAGCCTCTTTCCGACCTCTTCATCCGAATATCCGTCAAGCTTGAATGACAATGCCGATGACTTGTTGAGTGCGGTCCCTATAAGATGAAGTCCCTTTACCATTTTCATCTCTTTCATGGCATATGTTAAAAGTTCATGCTCCCAGCGGTAAACGCAGGGCATGCCGATATCGGTAAGATAGGAAAGCGCCGCGCCAAGACCGACAGCATCGGCTATGCTTCCCGTTCCGGCTTCGAATTTGTTCGGGGCGGGATTATATATCGTCCTTTCAAAAGTCACATCCGCGATCATATTTCCGCCGCCGTGATAAGGCCTGGCTGCCTCGAGCAGTTCCTTCTTTCCGTAAACCGCTCCTATGCCCGTCGGAGCAAAGATCTTATGTCCGGAGAATACAAAGAAATCCGCATCAAGCGCCGATACATTCACCGGTATATGTGCCACCGACTGGGCTCCGTCAATGAGTATGCGTACTCCGTGCCTGTGTGCGATTGCAATGAGCTCCTCAACCGGAGTGACTGTTCCAAGCACATTGGACACATGGGTCACCGCAACAAATCTGGTCCGCTTTGTGAAAAGCTTCTCATACTCATGAAGTATGAGCTGACCGGTCTCATCGCAGGGTATAACCTTTATCACCGCACCCGTTTCCTGGGCTATCAGCTGCCAGGGAACTATGTTCGCATGGTGTTCAAGGATCGAGACGATGATCTCGTCTCCGGGTTCGAGCATCGGCTTTACATAAGCATTTGCCACGAGGTTTATACCTTCGGTCGTGCCTCGCACGAAGATGATCTCATCAGATGAAGGCGCACCGATAAAATCGCGCACGATATCCCTTGCTTTTTCGTATGCATCCGTCGATCTTGCCGCCAGAGTATGGGCACCCCTGTGCACATTGCTGTTCTCATGCCCATAATAATACGAGAGTCTGTCTATAACGGCCTTTGGACGCTGCGTGGTCGCTCCGTTATCGAGCCATATCAGCGGATTGCCGTTTATCTGCTCTTTGAGGATTGGAAAATCATCCCTGATCTGGGCAAGCGACTTGCTGCCTATCCTTATCTGGTCGTTCCTCGACGAAGCGGGGGCTGCCTTTGAGGCATCGCCGCTGACACTGTCACCTCCAAGCGATGTGGGGACATCTATCCTGCGGCCTTTTTCATACGCCTGCGCCTGAGACATGACTGTCGGGGAATAACTCACGCTCTTTTCACCGGTAAGCACGGGTATATCCCCCATACCGGGGATCATTTCCGCCTCCGGAGCACTTACCGCCTCAACCGTCTGAAGATACTGATCGGTGTATCCCCCGCCGTAAGCGAAAGGGTGCTCCCAATCAAACGGTTCTGTCACCGGTGTGCTCAAGCCCGGGATTTCTCCGGCCGTTCCGGCATACGTGCCGGTCGAAGGTATATTCACTTCGGGAACGGATGCTGCCGGTATATCTGTCTCGGGAATACCGTATACACCTTCCGTAAGATCCGGAAACATCTCATTTGCAAGAATACTGAGTTCTCCCGCGCTTAAGATGCCGTCAGGATTATCAATCGTAATCATAATATTCACCTACTTCTACATCCTCAAGCACCGCTATCGCATCATCCGCAAGTATCGCAGCCGAGCAGTACAGAGATAATAAGTAAGATGCCACTCCCTTATCATCGATGCCTCTGAAACGCACCGACAGTCCTCTTGAATGTTCGTTCTTGAGTCCTGCCTGGAATAATCCGACAACACCCCTCTTTGCTTCACCCGTACGGATGAGAAGGATGTTGGTCTTTCCGCTTTCGGACTTGGGATTCTTAAGTCCGTCAACCAGGAGCTTGTCCGTAGGGATCACAGGGATCCCCCTCCATGTAAGGAAGTTTCCTCCTGCAATGTTTACAACTACAGGCGGTACACCCCTCTTCGTGCACTCTCTCTCAAATGCTGCGATAGCCCTGGGGTGAGCAAGGAAAAATGAGGGCTCCTTCCATACCTTGGTTATGAGTTCATCAAGATCATCGGGCGTAGGTGCACCGTTGCGTGTCTGGATCCTCTGGGAATCAGGCACGTTCTTCAAAAGGCCGTAATCATCATTATTGATCAGCTGGCTCTCCTGACGCTCCCTTAAAGACTCGATCGCAAGTCCGAGCTGCTCCTGGACCTGATCGTAGGGTACACTGTAAACATCCTCCACGGATGTGTTCACATTGATGATCGTTGAGATCGAATTAAGGACATATTCGCGGGGTTTCGTCTCATACTCAACATATCCCTGCGGAATTATGTCTGACTTTTTCGTCTGGGAGCAGAGCACGTCGAGCGGGGTTTCGCCTTCAACCACCCTGTTCACCCTGTAGATACCGGTCTCCAGCCCCTTGAACTCAAGGAATTTGGTGAGCCATCTGGGGGTGAGTGCTCCAAACTGGGGCTTGGTCTTGGTAATGTTCGCAAGATTATAGGCCGCCTGAGAATCAAGCGCGTTGATCCCCTCTTTCTTAACTGTTTCGTTTGCCATTTCAGTTCCTCCTGTCTTATGATTGATCATTTTCTATTAGATAGTCTGCTCCTGACAGACGTATCCATCGTAAATATATATCAGAGCCATGCGCCCTCGTGCGAAAACATGATATCCTTCATCGCCTCTATACCGCCCTTTAAGTTGTACATCGGGCCGTTATACCCCGCTTCCCTTAACGTATTGATCGCGAGGATGCTTCGTTTGCCCTCCCTGCAGACAAAGACCGTATCCTTATCCGGATCAAGTTCATCCTTTCTCCTTGCAAGCTGGCCTATCGGGATCACTATCGCATCCGGGAAACGCATTATCGAGCGCTCGTGCGGTTCACGTACATCGATTATGGTCATGGGATCCTTGTCCTCTATTCGCCTGGCGAGTTCCTCCGGAGTGAATCCTTCGACAGGGATCTCATCTTCCGCAGTTTTAAGATGGCAGAATTCCTCGTAATCAAAATCCTCAACCCTGAATATCGAGGGATCTGCCCCGCATATCGGACACTTACGGTCCTTCTTCACCTTAACGATCCTGGATCCGAGATACAGGCTGTCGATCGTAAGCAGCCTGCCGTCAAGATGTTCTCCTATCCCGATGATCAGTTTAAGTGCTTCATTTGCTGCGATGCTCCCGATGATTCCGGGCAACGGACTTATCGTGCCGCCCTCCGCACATGTCGGGACAAGCCCCGGCTCAGGCGGTTCGGGAAACAGGCATCTTAAACAGGGACCTCCGTTAAGATTGAAGATGCCGACCCTGCCTTCATACTGGTATATCGCCCCGAATACCAGGGGTATGCCCAGAAGTGCACAGGCATCGTTTATAAGATATCTGGACCTGTGATCGCCGGTGCAGTCTATCACAAGATCGTAGCCGTCGATCATGGATACTATGTTGTCGGCATTGATCCTTTCATTCTCCGATTCAAAATTTATGTTCCTGTTGGTGTTCCTGACTGTATCCCGTGCCGATGCCACCCTGGGACGCTTAACATCACGGGCACTGTGTATTACCTGACTCTGAAGGTCTTCAAGAGAAACATCATTATCATCGACCACTTTTATCGTTCCGACACCTGCTGCCGCAAGATACTGGATAACGGGCGAACCCAGCGCCCCCGCCCCCATGACAACGACTCTTGACGCTTTGATCCTCTTCTGGCCCTTGACTCCTATCTCTCTTAGCAGAAGATGTTTGCCGAAACGTTCAACCTCCTGATCGTCAAGACCGACTTCCTTCCTCCGTTCATCCGGTATGAGATTATCCGAAGGCGCACCTCCTGCGATCGACGGTAGCAGGAGTACCTCATCATCGGGTTTTAGTTTTCTGTACCACTGATCGGGTTCACTCCTGTCCTCATCCCCGACATATAACCTTATAAAGCTGTTAAGTCCTCCGTCTGCATTGAATATCACCTTTTTTGAATCCGGATATTCATCGGTCAGGAAATTGAGGATACTTTTAATATCATCCCCCGAAACTTCCACGAAACTGTTCCTTCCGAAAAATCCCCTTAAAGTAGCCGATATATAAACCTTCATTTACTTCTGTCCTCCAATTATGATCACCGGCCGCACCGCCTTTGTACAGGTATCCTGTCCGGACTTATCCGGGAGCATTCTTATATAACCGGCCGTCTCCGTACAGCCCTTCTCATCCACCGATACGATCACATATATCAAACCGGGTACAGCATGCTTAATATCTTCATCCGAGCATATTGCGGGCTTGTCCGGATGTGAATGATAAAAGCCAAGCAGATCCATCCCGGCTGTTTCCGCCTCGTTCTCTATCTGCCGGAGCTGACCGGCATCTATGCGGTAGCCCTCAGCCGCACTTATTCCGGAAAGTGTATTCCGAGCGGGCCTTACCATATTAATCCGCCGTGTGTCCTTATACCCAAGCAGTGCTCCGCATCCCTCGCAGGGATATGCACGGCTTAAATGCTCTCTCATGAGTTCATATTCATCATTGTCAAACCAAACAACATCTTCCATATGATACCGTCAATGGCCTCTACCGGGAGACCGACTTTACAGCCTGCACAAAATCTTCCACCAGATCCTCTGCATCCTCTATGCCCACACTGACCCTTACGGTATCTTCATATACACCTGCTGCATTCATCTCTTCCACGGCTGTCTTATTGTACAGTGTCGATGCGGGATGTATGACCAGCGTACGAAGATCGCCGATGTTACTTGCTATCATCGCATATTTCAGCGAATCGATGATCTTAAATGCCCTTTCCTTAGACCCGGCCCGGAAGCTTAATATACCGCCCCCAAGGCCTCTGAGTTCCTCTTTGGCGATCTTATTGTACGGATGATCCGGGAGAGTCAGATAATTGACCTTAATCCCTTCAATCTCATAAAGTGCACGGGCAAGTTTATCGGCGTTATCACAGATCCTTTCCATCCTAAGTCCGAGCGTATCGGTTCCTATATAGTTAAGGAATGCGTTCATCGGGGCCATGCAGCCGCCGATATTCTCCCATATATCGTTACGAAGCCTTACGGAAAAGGCCATCGGTCCGTATTTCTTATAATCCGAAAGTGCAGTATGCTTATCCGCATCCCACTTAAACTTACCGCCGTCGACTATGATGCCGCCGATCGAATTACCTCCCCCGTTTAAATATTTGGAAGTCGAATGAATGACTGCATCCGCCCCCATCGACAGAGACCTGGCCAGATATGGGGTTGCCGTCGTTGCGTCCACAAAAAGCGGGATCCCGGCTTCATGGGCCGCCGCAGCCGTCCCGGCCACATCCATGACTTTCAGTGAGGGATTGGCGATCAGCTCACCGAATACCACCTTAGTCCTTTCGTTTATGAACGGCCTTATCGAGTCGCCGTTCATCTCAGCGGTATAAACGGTATGGATACCAAGCTTTTCAAGATCATGTAACAGTTCTATTGTCCCACCGTACAGACCGCTGCAGGTTATTATCTCATCACCGCTTCCACATACCGCAAGCAATGCAGACGCGATGGCAGACATCCCGCTGCTGCAGCAGACAGCACCCACGCCTCCTTCAAGTTCGCTTATCCTCTGCTCGAAGGCGGCTATCGTAGGATTTCCGATGCGCGTATATGCATACCCCATGCTCTTATGTGCAAAAACCTTCTCAAGTTCCTCCATACTCTCGTACCTGAAAGCACTGACCTGAGAGATGGGCGGGAGCATCTCACGCGATGCATATCCCCGGGATGTTTTTCCGTGTAAAAGCTTCGTATTAAACTGCATTTTTGATCCCTTTACCCGTTTGATCTCTTCTTTTCATAATCATTAAGCGCCGACTGTATGGCTTCCTCCGCAAGGACCGAGCAGTGCATCTTATAATCCGGAAGTCCGTCCAGCGCCTCCGCCACTGCCTTGTTCGTAAGCTTCATCGCTTCACTCACGGGCTGCCCCTTTATAAGTTCGGTCGCCATAGAACTTGATGCTATGGCACTTCCGCATCCGAAGGTCTCAAACTTCACATCCTTTATGATGTCGTCCTCGATCTTTAAATACATCTTCATAATGTCGCCGCATCTTGCATTCCCGACTTCTCCGATGCCGTCCGCATCTTCTATGACTCCGACATTTCTAGGATTGCGAAAATGATCCATTACTTTTTCACTGTATAAAGCCATGATCCTTCCTCCAAATTCTTCCTATAAAATATGCTGTTTCTTTCCCGACTCAAGATCACGCCAGATAGGCGAGAAGCTCCTTAAATACTCAACCACTTCTCTTACCGACGAAATGATAAAGTCAACATCCTTATCACTTATATCCTCTCCTATACTGAGTCTTAAAGACCCGTGCGCCACATCATGTACCCTGCCTATCGCAAGGAGCACATGGGAAGGATCAAGCGATCCGGATGTACATGCGCTTCCGGATGATGCCTGTATCCCTTTATCATCAAGCAGGAGCAGGAGTGACTCTCCCTCTATACCCTCAAAACAAAAATTCACGTTCGAAGGCAGTCTCTTCTTTTCGTCGCCGTTTAGCGCAGAGTGCGGTATCTCCCTTAATCCCTTTATCAGGCGGTCACGCTTTTTTATGAGTTCCCCCGATGTTTTATCCATTCCCGCAGCAGCTTCCTTAAGGGCCTTTGCCATGGCTGCGATCGCCGGAACGTTCTCCGTACCCGCACGAAGCCCCCTCTCCTGGGCGCCGCCTTCTATCAGATTTGTAAGTCTTATGCCCTTTTTCGCATAAAGGAAACCGACACCTTTGGGGCCGTGGAACTTATGGCCCGATGCCGAAAGAAGATCGATGTTGTCATCCACGACATTTACCGGGATATGTCCCACAGCCTGTACGGCATCAGTATGGAAGAGGACCTTCTTTTCCCTGCAGATCACTCCTATCTCCCTTATGGGCTGGATCGTTCCGATCTCATTATTTGCATACATTATCGTAACAAGGCAGGTATCGTCCCTTATCGCCTCTCCGACCTCGGAAGGGATAAGGAGTCCGTTCTCATGCACATCAACAAGTGTTATCTCAAAGCCTTCCTTCTTAAGCTTATTAAGGGTGTGAAGTACCGCATGGTGCTCAAATGCAGAAGATACTATATGAAGCTTTCCGTTCTTTTTTCCAAGAGCGGCTGCCGAAAGGATCGCCTGGTTATCTGCCTCGCTCCCGCCGGAGGTGAATAATATCTCCCGTCTGCCGGCTCCTATCACACCTGCTATATCCTCTCTTGCTTCCTCGAGGATCTCCCTGGCTCTCTGTCCGAAGCCGTATAAGCTCGACGGATTACCATAGTTTTCCTTCATTACCGATATCATTGTCTTCATTGCCGTCTCACTCATTCTGGTGGTCGCGGCATTATCTGCATATATCACGTTATCACCTCCAGGTTAATTGACTGTATTATAACGACTACTTACCTACCATGTCAATAGGTTTTTTAAAAAGGGACTTGATTTACCCATTAACCCTGCGGTATAATAGGCAAAAATCAAAGGAGAAGAAAAATGATCTCTACACGCGGAAGATACGCGATACGCGTTATGATAGACCTTGCCCAGAATCAGGACGAGCACTATATACCCCTTAAGGACATAGCGGCAAGGCAGGAAATATCCAAAAAATATCTCGAGATAATAGTTAAGGATATGGTGGCCGGAGGACTCTTAAAGGGTGCCAGCGGCAAGGGCGGCGGATACAAGCTGTGCCGTGCGCCGGAAGAATATAATATAGGTGAGATAATCGAACTGATGGAGGGCACTCTTTCATCGGTTGCATGTCTTGCCGACAAGACCAACGTCTGCCCGAGGAGAAAGTCCTGCCAGACACTTCCCATGTGGGAGGAATATGATAAGATGGTGCACGATTTCTTCTACGGGAAAAAGTTAAGTGACCTTATCTAAGACAGTTTTTCGATAAGCTTATCCAGATAACGGTTAAGCTTATCGGAGCCGGCTTCGAATATCTTCGAATACTTCTCCTTCTCCTCTTCTATCTGTTCGGCCAGATATTCCCTTACCGTTGCATTTATTGATGAAGAAAGTTCACCGACTATTTCCTTGAAAATACTGCGGTCCTTTTCATCCATCGTTTCAAGTGTGTTTATCATCCTTCTGCTCATCCCGACGGGATCCGCAACGAATTCGTTAAGGTCGGAAGCCCCCGAGCCGCTCACTATCTCATACAGAAGTTCAACAAACTCCTGTCTTTTTTCGTAATCCATATTTCCGACCCAGCGGTTTACGGATTCATTGCCCACATAGGTATGCCTGTGTATGCTGTCCGCCTTCTTGAACTCCGTGCCGTCAACTATCCAGTTGAACGGATCGTGCTGGAGCAGGCCAAAGTGCCTGCATCTTATCACTTCGTATCTTTCCTGGGTCTGAAGGGCCATACCGACTATGGAGGATCTTGGTACCGACTTCCTTATCCTGTCCTTTATCATCGTGAATTCATCACTGTCAAGGACTCCTTCCGCAAATCCGGGACCGTCATGCGAATAGATGAGCCGTATCCTTTCCCTTACATCACTCTTGCACTTCATGGCGGCATATACCGCAAGGTTCCCGCCCTTGGAATGACCTCCCAGAGTCATTTCGGACCTTGTCTTTGACGATACCATATTTAGGTACTGTACTGCCTTGGTCTGAGCCGGGACCGGGGTGATGAAGGCCATATTAAAATCCTCTTTCCAGCCCGTTAACGTTTCATCCGTGCCCCTGTAAGCCACATATACGAACCCGTTCTCAAAAATGCAGGTTACCGCCGAAAACTGGATCTCCCATTGGGCATCAACGATATTTACATACTCAAACAGCCTGACATTTGAAAACCTTCTGCCGGATACCATCGCCTCCATAAGGCCCCTGTTAACCTTCTCAAATCTTGTATCGGTAAAAAGAGAATCATATTCGGGACTGTCCTTTATCTCTCTTACCGTCATGGAGTGATCCGGAGTCTTTAAAAGCTTATCAAACTTAAGATATGCAAACTGAGACAGCACGAGTGAATCCACTTCATTAAACGGCAGCTCGTCAAGCGTCCTGTCCCCGTATTCCGTTACATAATCCGTAATATTTCCCATTCCCATATTTCGTCATCTCCATAAACGGATCACAGCAGCGCACACTCAACCTCAAGGTTACCGGGATCAAAGTGATATGGCTCCCTGCCGTCTATATTTGTCATGATCACCTCGTTAAGTTCGCTCGTGAACGATATCCCGCGTATTTTGTCAAGCACGGGATACTTGGGATTGCCCGTATCCGTCCCCGTAACGAGAACGGTACGTTCCGGGACTTCCTTAAACAGAGCGTTAAGGAATTCCCTGTAATACCCCTCATCATCATTTTCCGCAAGAAGAAATGCGATAAAAACACAGTCAGCCGCCTCATCATCCCCGGGAAGGGTTATATACCCGAGCCGGGAGATAAGAAAATTCAAGCGCCTAAGAAGCGAATATATCCCCGAACATTTCTTAAGCACATACTGCTTGACATTCTGTCTGTTCCAAAGCGCCCCGACTGTGACTGTCTTTCCTTCTTTGGCAAGAAGAAAAAAGTCATCCGCCTTTATATCCCCTATATCGGACAGTTTGTCAAAAGCCGGGAACATATCGCGCTTCCTGCCATGATCGTTAAGAAAGCTTACGATATCTTCTTCATCTTCCGGCACGCCACGTCTGAATACCAAACGGTCTCTGTCCCGGGTTCTTTTTCCGGCTCCCGCCTTCGGACTGAAGATAAAAGTCCTGTATCCTGTGATCCTTACAGCATACGGCATATACTTCCTCTTCTTATGAAGCATTGACATGACGTCATCATTGCCGGTAAGGAGCGAACAGAAGTATGCATCCGCGCCGGCCCGTTCGCACATCCGGGAAAACATCTCATGCCAGTTCAAATAACCTTCCGATCCCGGGATGCGTTTCATGTTGGTCACATAGCATACGCGCTTTTTTGAACCGCATATATACATATTTCTTACTATAGCCGCGATGGTCGCGATAACAATGCCGTCCTTTTTTATGACCCCGACGCATGATTCTTTACTCTCTTCAAGAAAAGATGCATAAGGATCGCTGCGTCTCGTATAAAGCAGCGAAAGGCCGCCGGGAGCGATATCCTCTTCCATTATCTTGAGAATTCCCGGAGCATCCGATGAAGAAGCAAACTCAAAACCGTTCATGTTCAATCTCCCGGCAGTCAGCCGGATACGGGTTCACCGTCAAGGTTTTCACCGACCGGTATCCCTATCCTTTTATCAACTTCAAAATGGAACAGTATGTTGATGAACCAGTAAGCAAAATTAATGAGCGGATTCTTAGTCCGCTTAAAGCAGACTATACCCCGCTTTATGATAGAACCAAACTTAAAAAACTTCTTCTTGTACTTCCTGCAGAGCGCACGCAGTTCCTCCGCAGTTACCTGTCTCGGAACAAAAGATATCGTTCCGAACGTATATCCCTCCTGGAGCCACCACTTATCGCAGATAAGCCTTCCTTCTTCCTTGAAGCCGTTATATATATCCGTATTCGGAAAAGTCAGGAGATGATTGAAAGCGATGACAAAAAATTCATGCTTCCTGGTAAATTCAAGCGTTCTTCTGAAACTCTCCTCGTTATCCTCATCAAAGCCGAATACAAACGAAGCATAAATACTGATGCCGGCAGCATGTATCCTCTCTATAAGATC
This sequence comes from Lachnospiraceae bacterium, assembly GCA_024692905.1. GTDB lineage: Bacteria > Bacillota > Clostridia > Lachnospirales > Lachnospiraceae > UBA2868. Next base: position 67,512 of record JAILLY010000066.1, read on the forward strand.
ATCCCGCTCTCCGAGCCTCTGCGTCCATTCCTTGTTCATCTGCTTTAAGTTGTCCTGGTTTATCGACTCAAATCCGATAAGGACCATTGAACATCCGCTGTCACGCATCAGCTTAAGCGTCTCATCATCTCTTGCTATGTCCAGAGTTATCTGTGTCGTCCACGTAACCTTCAGTTTCTTTATCTCTATAAACAGTTCCCTTGCAAATGCCTTATCGGAGAAGATACTGTCATCTACGAGAAAAAACAGTTTATGCCTGCACGCCTTCATTTCGGCGATGATATCCTTAACCTCCCTGTGTATGTATCTGGAACCGTAATACTTGGCTATTGAACAGAACTCACAGTTATGATAACAGCCTCTCCCGGTTTCAACGAGCGAAACGGGAAGGTATTTCTTCTGCTTATCCGCATATATCGAGCGGTCCGCCATTTTATAATCTATGCAGGGTGTGCCTGCATAACGCTCCTTAAGACATCCGTCTTTAAGATCGCCGATCAGCTCACGCATATTATCCCCGCAGTTGTTTATCATTATCGCATCGCAATGGCCGGCCGCTTCATCCGGCATGAGAGTCACATGATATCCGCCGAGCACTACTTTTTTACCGCGTGATCTAAACTCCTTTGCTATATGATATGCCCTCTTGGCCGTATATGTCTCGACCGTTATCAGGACAAGATCCGTGTCGGTATCATAATTGATACTCTCGATCCTGTCGTCATAAAACTCTCTTTCAACATCTTCGGGAAGAAGCGTGTTCATTACCGCTATCGTTAACGGCTCCATGAGCCAGGATTTAAGATATTTCTCTCCCTTCTTCCTCCCTATTGCGGGCAGTATGAACGTAACCTTCATTATCGTCCTTCTCCTTGCATCCGAATGTCATACCCTGCTTCTCAAATACCTCTTTCTTAAATACGGGATTATACGCTATATAGGTAAAGAACCTTACCGGATTCCTTAAATTTGTCCTTGGTTCAAAAAGCCTGTACAGGATAGATCCGGCACTGTTAAAGCGGCGCCTGCATTCAAAGCCCGCCTCCGTAAGTTCGTCAGCCGTCATATTCTTTGGAACAAATGCCGTATAATTGAAACGGTACTGCTCATTAAGCCACCATTTTCCGTCATATAAAAGCCGGCCCTCTGCCTTAAGCTGCTCATACAGTTCGGTACCCGGATAAGGCATCAGTATATTGTATGCGGCAAACGTGAACTTGTTTTTTCTGGCAAATCTGTAGGTCGCTTCTATGGATTCAAGTGTATCCGTATCATGCCCTATAGTGAAGGCAGCCCATGTCTGAAGTCCGTAATGCCTCAGCTTTTCGATGGCAGCGGCGTAATGGTCCGAAACAAACTTCTTATTGACCCCTTTATGCATGTTATCGAGGCTTTCGGGCTTTATCGATTCGAATCCGATCACAAGTCCGAGGCACCCGCTTTTTACCATAAGAGTCATAAGTTCATCGTCGTCGAGCATATCAAGACTGCCCTGGCTGACCCATCTTACCTTGAGCGGGATGAGCGCCTTAAAAAGCTCTTTGGCGCGTTCCTTATCCCCTACTATATTATCGTCAACAAAGAATAAGAGCCTTCTTTTCTGTGACTTTATCTCGGCAACAACCTCATCGATCTCTCTTGTAAAATGACGCCTCTCAAAATAAACGCTGCTCGCACAGTACCTGCAGTTATACCTGCAGCCCCTGGAAAACTGCAGCAGTGATATCGGCATGTATCTCTTGCCTTTATAGATGTCGCGCCTTGTCAGCACACCCTTCTGGGGTATGCACACAGGCGCACAGTCATACTCCTCCTTAAGCGTTCCGGCCCTTAAGTCATCTGTCATCTCGAGCCATTTATCCTCAGCGTCACCGATCATTATCGAATCTGCATGTTCCTTTACCTCCCCGGGAAGGAGCTTTACATGCATGCCTCCCATTAAGACCTTTATGCCTCTTCTCCTGTATTCATCGGCGATCTCATACGATCTTCTTGCCGTGAACGTCTCAACGGTTATGGCCACAAGGTCAGCCTGCTCATCATACGGTATGGGCTCAAGCCGGTCATCATACATAACGACATCGATGTCCTCAGGCGTCAGCGCGGCAAGCACACCGAGCTGAAGAGGCTCCATGCTCGCATTGTCAACATACAGGCTGTGCTCACGCCGGCCTATATTGGGTTTGATAAGTATTATCTTCATATCATCCTCTGCCGCTTAAGTCGTGCTCCCGAGCTTCTCCCCCTGCTTGCGGTGTATCTCCGAGCGGGAGATGAAATTAATGAGAAGAAAAACAACCGAATTAAAAATGCCGTGATGATTGACTTTTACTCCAAACATCCTCCTGAATATATTTGCCGGTGAGTTAAAGTCATATCTTGCCTTTTTACATCCCTGTGTGAGTTCATCGCAGGTCATCATGCGCGGATAAAACATCGCATCTCCGTATCTGTAGCCGGAGTCTAACCACCACTTCTCAAACCTCATGCCGCCCTCTTCCTTCATACGTTCATACAATGATGTCCCGGGCAGGATCATCAGAGGATTAAAGTTAGCAACGGCAAGGTTATTGCGCATGGCAAACTCATAGGTCTTCCTTATCGAAGAAGCGGTATCATGTTCGTATCCTAATACAAACATACCGTATATCATGATACCGTGCTCATATATATTTGCTATAGCCTGCTCATAGTGTCTTAAATTTAAACCCGGCTCTCCGCTCTCATTCTCCTCATGCTCTTTTGTCCCACCGATACCGTCATGCATCACTTTTAAGTTCGCGCTCTTACGCATTAACTCAAGATTCTTTTCGTCTATCGACTCAAAGCCGATAAGGACCATGATGCAGCCCGAATCATGCATGAGAGTCAGAAGCTCATCATCAAAAGCGATATCCATGCTTATCTGGCATGCCCATCTTTTCTTTAGCGGCCTGAGCTCTTTAAAGAGCTTTGATGCCGTTTCCTTATTTACAAAGAGATTATCGTCTATGAAAAAGATGATCCTTTCCCTGCTGTTTTTTATCTCCCTTATGACATCATCTATATCCTTCTGCCTTACCCCGGCCGGATACAGGCTCTTTATCGAACAGAAATCGCAGTTGAACTTGCATCCCCTCGATGCCTGGACCATACCGAGTTTAAGATATCTCTTGCCTTCAAAACAGTGCGCATTGTTATCCACGCAGGGAATGGGACATCTGTTTCCGGATTCGTATCTGTCCCTGACACACCCGTTTTTCACATCTGAAAGGAAGGCGCCCCAGGTATCCTCGGCATCACCGATCAGCACGGTATCGGCATGCTCAAGCACCTCATCCGGCATCGCGGATGCATGAAAACCGCCCATGGCAATGACGGTTCCGGGCTTCCTGTATTTTTCCGCAAGCTCATACGCATGCCTTGCGGCAAAGGTCTCGACCGAGAATGCGATCACATCGGCATCGATATCATCCGGGAGTGACTCTATCCTCTCATCATAAAAGATAATGTCACAGTCATCCGGCGTGAGCTTCTCGATGATCGGGAAGATAAGTGGCTTAAGCGCATCCTTTCCCTTTGAATACATCATATTGACTTTTATGAACACGATCTTCATGAAACCGCTCCGTTTCCGGAAACCGCAGGTATATCCGAATTATCCGTCATCACCCGGTCATCGTATTTATTAAAGTTCTTTGCATACTTCCTGTAACCGATATTGACGATCATATATATGAAGAACCATCTAAAGACTCTCTTAAAGTCAAATCTTTTAAATATTGCCTTCCACGAATAGCATGTTTTCCAGGCTTCTTCTATACCGTCGAGGAGTTCGCGCGCAGTCATGTTCTTCGGCCTGTAAACGACATGTTCGACATCATACAGAGACCAGTCAGTCTCGGTTATACGGTCCTGTTCCTTAAGTTCGTCATAAAACGGAGTGCCCGGGAACGGCGTTATGATGGAAAACCTCGGCAGGTCGATCTTGGCCTCAAGACACAGCCGCGCGGTCCTCAGAAAAACATCCTTTTGATCCTCGTCGCTTCCGAATGCAAAGCAGCCCATGACGAGTATCTGATTGTCATGCAGCTTCTCCATAAGCCATCCGTACTCATTTACCGTATTGACGCCTTTGTTTATATCCTTCTGCGTTTCCTGGTTTACCGATTCGAAGCCGAGAAGCAGGCCCTTGCATCCGCTTTTTTTAAATATCCCGAGCAGTTCGTCATTATGGCCTATCGCCGTGGTCGTAAGGCCGAACCACCATTTTTTAAGAGGTATCATCGCCGTGAACAGTTCCTTTGCATACTTCACATCAGCAATGAGATTCACATCGGGGAAGATCACGAACTTTCCCTTAAAGGTCTTGATCTCGGCGATAACATCCTCCACCGGTCTTGTGATGACCTTCTTGCCGAAAGCTGTGGGATAGGCGCAGAATGAACAGGAATGATTGCAGCCCCGCACGCATTCAACCGTGTTTAATGTGATATACCTGTCCTTTTTAAGGAGATCCTTTCTGGGTATGGGACGGCCGGAGATATCCGAGCACGAATGACCGTAATAGAATTCCTTCAGTTCACCCGCGGCAAAGTCGCGCATCGCCTGCGGAAATGTCTCGTCACCGAGCCCTACCATGACGCAGTCCGCATGACTTTTGGCCTCCATGGGCATCACGGTCGGATGAACGCCGCCTATGATGACCGGGATCCCGCGGGAACGGAAATGATCGGCAAACCTGTAGCTGCGGTTTGCCGTACCGGTAATGCACGTTATACATATAACATCCGCATCAATGTCAAGCGGTATGGCTTCTGCCGTTTCATCGTATATCACGGGTTCGGGATCAAGCTCCTTTGGGATGAGCGCGGCAAGAAGCGCCAGTGTTATCGGCGCATAATGCAGATTCTTATGAAACATACCGTTATATCTGTGCATTGCCCCGGCCGGGGCAAGAAGTGCCACCTTCATGATCATAACCCCGCTTTTTTAAGATCGTTTACAAGCCGGATATAAAATTCCCTGACATCAAATTCGGGAATGTTCTCACGATTCAAATCTATCATATCACCATGTGAAATACCTCTGTTGCCCCTTACCGTAAGATATCTGTATGAGCTTCCCCACTCAAACGAATCCTTTCCGACAAGCCCGTCATTGTCACCGTCAAAATAACTGACCAAAAGATAGGACATATTAAGAGGAAACCGGCCGCTGCTGCCCTTGTTGAGTTTGGAACCTATACTCTGATACAGGACTCCGGGCACATCCTTGACCTTTTCATTAAAAAGCGCACAGACGCTATGGGTAAGATCCGTGACCGCGGCCATAAAATCAGGATGCTCGTCGCCTAAGTTTTTAAACGCATCGTTATAAGCATCCGCTATAAGCTGCTGTTCTTTTGCCGGTATTTTATCGAGAAGATAGTCCGCAAACTCACATCCCCTGTGCGGCGTATTTATTGTAGTGAGTGATGCCACGTATTTATCAGCTCCGCATTCCGAAATGGCATATCGCATATCAAGGCCGCCCTTGCTGTGAGCGATAACATTAAGCTTCCCGCAGCCGGTCTGAGTGACTATATCCTTTATACGCGCCGCAAGTTCACGGCCGCAGTCCTCGACCGATGCTGCCGACTGGTGCTCACCGTAATACAGGACCGCACCGTTTGATTCAAGCGCCTTTGGTATCCTTCCCCAATAGTTAAAATACTTAAAATCCCTGAAAAATACACCATGGACCAGAAGTACCGGATACACGGTATCACACAGTTTTTCATCCGCACGTTCCATATCATTTATGAGCCTTAAATTCTCATAATCAAGTTCCCTTGACGAAACGATTATGATCTTAAAAAGAAGTATAAGATGTACGATGGGGATCATCCCGCAAAGGAGCCCTATGAGACGCCATTTTATGCCGAGCTGTTCGGATGAGATATATACCCTTATCATGCCCGAAAAGAAAACAACAGACATTACCAGAACGATCACAAGAAGGCTTTTAAGGAGCATTGGAAGCCGGCCGTCAAACGAACGGGCCATCCACAATGGGAGCAGTATCTTTACTGCAAACGCAAGAAGCAAAAGGATGCTCATGCAGAAAAGGACGAGCAGATTAAGACCGTTCCTTAATATCTTAAGCCTCCGGCTCATCACCTGAGGATAAAGAAAATCCGGAGAGATTACCATGAGAACGGTTACAAGCCAGCCTGCCGCAAGGATAAGCCCTGCACCCGGAACGGCGTTCTTAACTATGTAATATGTTCCTGCCGCTGCCGCGATCCCGATGACCGCAACAAGGTTTACCGCGATCATACGCGGCTTCATTAATATTTTCACTGTTATCCCTTTCCTTTAAACAACTCACACGCTGATGCAGGATCCGACTGCCATGATAACGTACATAATAAACAAAAAAGCCGCAACAGCCTTAGAGCCTTCATATTTCATTATACCCTCACCCGGCTCTTCCTTCATGCATATAAGGAACGAAGGGACTGCCATAAGTGAGATGATGATGGCCACTATGCCACCGACGAGCTTAAGGTAATCCGTAAAGCCGCTGCTTACGGTAAGTGTAAGAATAAGAGCCGGTACGGTCGCGATGACGAATGAAGGTTCACGTCCCAGATGTGTCTGTCCGGCTACGATATCCGCGGATGCGAGTCCTATCGACCAGAACGATGTCAGCATCGCGAACACTATAAAGACGGAGCCAAGTATCCTTATCGTTCCGCCAACCGCCTCTGCCCAGCCCACTATGGCTATACCGGTGACCTCGGATGATGTGATCACGGTGCAGACGGCTACCGTTACGGAGATGATAAGATTGAAAAGAAGCCCGAGCCATATGGCCGTCCTGACGCCACCCGGTGCCTTACCGGATATCCCTTTATCCGTCTGTTCCGTTTTTGAGCCAAGATAATCAACCACCTGGGGTACTGCAAAGATAGCCGAAAACGAAAACATTATCATTCCGTACGCCGCAGCCCATTCCGCGATCCCGCCGGATAAAGGTATACTTATAACCTCTTTTGTGTTAAGGAGGGAGAAGCCGACCATAAACAGGAGTATGAAGCCCATAAGAGCCATAGATACCGTTTCCGATGTACATACCGCGCCAAGTCCCGCAAGCACGACCAAAGCCGCGCAAAGGAAAAAAACGATCTTGACGATAACGGACCCGACGGGAAGAAGCTCCGTAAATATCTCCGAAGCGCCCGAGATATATGCTGCCAGATTGGCGGTCAGTACCACAACAAGAAGGACAAAGAAAACGATCCTTAATGCACTGCCGGGTCTGCCCCTGAAAAGATATCTGTTGAATATATCAAGAACGCCTGTATGATCGCCGGTCTTAACAGCCATATGCGCGATCATAAAATGCATAAGCACACTGACTATATAAGCTGCAGCAAACGCAGCGGCCGCTCCGGCTATACCCGCATGTGAAACATAATACGGTATGGCCATAACACCGCTTCCGATCCCGTTGCCCGCAACTATGCATGCTGCCGGGAGAATTCCCTTTTTATTCCCCGATACCGCCATAGCTTTACAACCACTTCCTTATCCTTATATCCGTAAGTGCAGTCTGGTCACCGGTAAGCGCGGCATATACCTCGCCCGGCCCATCGCTTATAACTGTCGTATTTTCGATATATATACCGAGGTTTTCCGTTGCCATGGTCACCTTATTGCCCTTCTTTACAAATTCAACAGAGCATTCCATGCCTTCCTTATTGACAGCCTTCCACGTATCCCATCCCGGAAAATCATCATTCTTCTTCATGGTAAACCTGTTATCGGCAAGCGTCTCATCTCCCGTGCACTCACCGTTTATCTTGATGAGGGCATACTCACGGTACCCTTTACCGTATACCTTCCCGTCCTCCGAATAGTAGATGACCACATAAGGACAATGCCATATGAGTGACGCCGAAGGAAGGGTCATCGTATGGAAATCAACTCTCATCTCATCTTCGATACGGATACCTTCCGTGGCATCGGAACGGTCACGGTCTATCTGCACATTGGGGATATCGGACTCAAGCCTGTCAATGAAACTTTCCCCGCTTACTATCTTCTTTATATCACCTTCACCGATCTTCTCATCGGTCTGCCTGATCGATATGCCCTTAAGGATGCCGTTCTCACCGGTAAGTCCTATGTAGGACGACTTGGACTTATCGGGAAGCGCAACTATGATATTGACTGTCTTTGCAGGGCTTAACATACGGATAGTCATATGATCGTCATATCTTGCCGCTTTTATATGATATGATACCGCGGTGCCGTTTGCATCACTCTTATCTGTTTCTTCTGACGGCCCGTTATCAAGGATGTCAACCTCCATATCCCTTGCGCCGGTCGACACGTAATGACCGTCAAACCACAATTCACCGTACTCAAGATAACAGTATGCATCTATCGACTTATTATCGGTATGCACGAGCCTGTCATACGAATCAAACAGTATAACTGCCGGAGAACAGAAACTTCCATCGGATGCATCGGAAGGGATGAAATCGAACAGTATCTCCGTGATCCTTGGCGTGACAGGTATTCCGACCGAGACCGAATCCCTGTAGTTTCCGCATTTAAGTTCGCTCTCAACCTTCATCATCTCGGCACGTTCCCTGACCGTATTATCCTCATCCATGATCTGGATCATGGCCTCCGCAAACTCAGGGTCAAACTGAATGCCGGATTTCCCGACAAATTCCTCCCTTACTATAGGATACGGCAAAGGATCACGATAACGCTGTCTGGAAGTCATCGTGTCATACGCATCCGCCACGGTGATTATCCTTGCGATCTCCGGGATCTCTTTGCCCTTAAGTCCTTTCGGATAGCCGCTGCCGTTATACTTTTCATGGCTGTAGAGTACACCTTCCTTAAGATACGGGTACTCGCTGATGCTGCCGAGTATCTCGGCACTGATCTCGGGTTTCTGTCTCATTATCCGGCGTTCTTCATCGGAAAGCTTCTCGGTCTTTGACAGGATGCTGTCCGGCATTCCGATCATACCGACATCATGCAGGAGCGCCGCATAGTATATCTCATCGCATTCATCCTCGCCTTTTTTGACTCTGCCTGCGATCCTTTTTGCATATTCGGCAACTCTCTCCGAATGGCCTTCCAAAAATGCGTCTCTTTTTTCTATGGCTGCAACGAATGCCGTGGCCGTCTGGTCAAACAGCCTCTTTGCACTGTTTCTCTCCTCATTAAGGTCCTCCATCTCACTCCGGTGGGCCTTCATGACTTCTTCATTAACATCCAGATAGGTAAATATATAGAGCGATATGGACACAAGGACCATTGCCATGTTTACGATCGATATCCCGTATGAAAAGATCTGGATGATCCCGACGGCGATAGGGACAAAGATATAGAGGACAAGCGAAGTATATATGAGGCGGCTTAATGCCCTGCGGTATTTACGGATGACGGTATACTGTACAAGCGGACAGACGACCGGGATCAGATAACTTAACAGGAAGGCCGGTCCTCTATGATAACGGTTATTGTCATCAAAATAATATACCAATCCCGTAAACTGGGATAATACGATGAAGAACATGCCGATCACGGCGGCCGTTCCGGTCGCTTCCAGCCTCCTCGGTGTCGTCTTTGCTATGCCGCTCGTTACAAGAAGGTCCATAAGATACAGGTTGAATTCAAACACTATCGCGGACGTCAGGAAGAACACAAGGAAATTGCTGACTCTGACCATGACATATCCCCTGTAACCGGGCAGACCCGAATAAATATATGCCATCCTGTCCGAAAAAAGAAGCAGCGTTGCGATGAACTCCATACCAATAAGGATCATCTTTCTTCTCTTTTCAAGAAAGCGCGTAAAGAACAGCAGCAGCGTGAAAGACATACAGGCTGCCGACAGTCCGAGCATGATATCAAGTTGATATGTCCTTATAAGATCAAACATGATCAGCCTCTCCTTTACTGTCACCTATTTCCGGAGGATAAAAAACTGCTGAAGTTTCTCGAGCAGCTCGTCGCGCTGGATGCTCTTTAGGAAGTAACCTTCCGGGCGGAGTGCAACGACCGCCATCACACTCTCCTTATCGCTCTTACCGGTAAGGAACATAACCGGTATCGACCTGGTCTCCTCATCGCTCCTTAACATCTCAAGCACCTTCGGTCCGCTCGTGACCGGCATTTCATGATCAAGAAGTATAAGATCGACCTTGTTCTTTGCAAGGAACTTAATGGCCTGAAGTCCGGAATTGGCCATGAAAACCTTATAACTGTCCTTGAGCCACTGCCGCACAAGCGAGAGGTACTGGGGATCGTCATCAACGATAAGGATCCGCTTTAAAAAGTCACCGGATTCCATCTTCCTGTGATATTCAGCTACCGTATTTGCAAACACCGAATTATCCACGGGTCTTGAAAATGTTTTGTATATAAGATCCCCGGGGATCCTTGAACATATATTATCTATATCCAGCTGTTCCCCGACGAGTATGAGCTGCGCTCCCCTTTCTTCCACCTTATCCGTAAGAAAATGTATCACGTCATCCTTAGGGATCATGTCATCATCCATATAAAGGATTATCAGCTGTTCATCATCCCACGCCCCGTTTATGTCATTTACAGTACTGGGTACAAATACGCAGTCAAATCCCGCATCCGCAACTTTCTTCACGAGCACGCGCACGATAAAGGATTCCTTATCACCGGTGAAGATAACCCGCTTCTTTTCCATGATTTATTCCCCCTTGCCCTTCCATCCGTTTATCAGTTCTTCCATTCCTTCCCAGTCGAAGGTTTTCAGACATTTCGTGAGTTTACCGGTCAGTATTGCATCTTCATCCTCAAGTCTGTATTCAGCCAGCTGATCGAGTATCATCTCCACAGAATCATAATCCATCTGCGGTATGACATCACAAAGGGCATTATAGGCATCCTCAAGCTCTTCTTTGGATATCATCTCCTTATCCTCACCGTCATTTTCGACGGCCCTGAGCCTTGCAAGCCTTTCCTTATATGATGCATATTCGTTTAACAGCCTGCCTGTATTTTCATTTATAAAGCCGATATCTTTTCTGTTGCCCGCATCCTCAAGAGCCTGTGAAAGCTCAGACAGTTCCGATGCACCTATTATCCGTGCCGAACTCTTTAAGGCATGAACTTTGATCGTATACAGTCTTATATTATCACTCTCATACGCATCCCGGATGACTTTCGCATTATCATCAATGGTATCAAGGAAGAGATTGAGCGAGAAGATGAAACTCTCAATGCCGCCCGAATTCCTGATACCGTCCGGAACGGATATCCCTTCCGTTTCTTCAAGCCACATCATATCAGCCGGAAGTTCGGTAAGTGCCTCAACGGCATCTTCTTTTTGGGGTATCTCCATCATATTTTCAGGAAGGTGGCGCATGATCGTCTTTTCAAGAGTTTCGCTGTCAACGGGCTTGGAAAGATAGCCGTTAAACCCATGAGAGATGTAGAACTCCTCTCCTGCCATGGCATTTGCGGTAAGCGCATACACGGGAAGATCCGGGAAGCTCTTTCGTATCTCCTTAAGTGTCTCAACGCCGTCCATTCCGGGCATCATGTGATCGAGAAGAACGACATCAAAATGCGTATCCCTGATCTTGTCGAGTGCATCTTCACCGCTTGTCGAAGTCGTTACAAATACCTTTGTTGCCTTAAGCAGCCCCTTGATCACGTTTAAGTTGACCGGATTATCGTCAACGACGAGGATATCGGCATCGGGAGCTATGAACTGGGGTACATACGGTCCCCTCGGTTCACTGTCATCATGTTCCATGAATACACCGATCGGAGTATTATCCACTATCTTCTGCGACAGCTTAAGTGTAAACTCACTGCCCTCACCGTAAACGCTTTCACATTTCAGTTCACCGTTCATAAGGGCTGCGAATCTTCTTGAGATATCAAGTCCGAGACCGGTCCCCTGCTTTCCGCTGTTCTTCTCCTCGTCAAGTCTTTCGTATGCCGTAAAGAGCTTATCCATATCCTCCTGCCTGATACCGATACCCGTATCCTTTACGACAAAGCTTATGACGGCATTATCATCGTTTCTTTCCATCATGGAAACGTTAAGTGCCACTCCTCCGAAATCGGTATATTTCACGGCATTTGTCAGGAGGTTGAGAACTATCTGCTTTATCTTCCCGGCATCGCCGTACATACGCCTCGGGAGCAGTTCATCAATGACCACGTCAAATGTAAGCTCCTTCTGTGTGCTCCTGACGCGGATCATGGAAACTATGGCCCTGAGTTCCTCCTGCACATCATATTCCTGCTCAACAAGGTGCATCTTTCCCGATTCTATCTTGGACATGTCAAGAAGATCATTGATCAGTCCCAGAAGCGACTCGGATGCATTTCTTATATCAAACGCATAGTTCATCATTGACATGAAATAAGGCTTGGGAACACCTGTCGGATCCTCACGCATTGCCATCTCATTCATACCCATTATGGTATTTATGGGCGTACGTATCTCGTGTGAGATATTGGCAAGGAATCGTGATTTGGCACTGTTTGCCCGCTCCGCTTCATCCCTGGCCTGACGAATCTCATCATACTGCCTGCGTATAACGGTGGAACGCATGACTCTCCATACGATAAGACCGGTAACAAGAGCCAGCAGAGTCAGAAGGAGTATCCTGACTATAAGAAGTTCCATCGGCCTTGCGTTCTTCTTTATCCTGAACGTATCATCCTGCAGGATCGTTCCCGTCGTTCTGTCAAACATCTGCAGATGCAGGGTATAATCACCGTAAGGCAGGTTTGTGTATTCAAGCGCTGCAAGGTCGCTCCTTCTCGCGGTGATACCTTCATCCCGGGCACCTTCAAGATACATCCTCACAGTCGGATTGAGCATCGTGTAATCCATAACCGAAGCCGATATCTGCACACGTCCGGAAGTGGCCGGCAGTATATACTCTCCGTCCGGCCCCGGGAATATCCGGTTATCGTTACAGTAAATCGATCTTATGCCCATCCGGACCTTGCCTGAGGTTTCGTAGTAATTCTTTATGTTGACTCTTATCACTCCGTTCCTGCCGGAGATATAAAGGTTTCCGTTTTCATCCGTGGTGCTGTACGAGTTGCTCGTTATGGAATAGGGCAGCCCGTTTTCGATCGTATACAGGCTGTAGTCCGTGATGTTGTCCGAAAGCATCTCGTCTGCTTTTACGGTATATAATCCGAATGATGAAAGGATCCATGCATTGTCATTGTCATCAAAATAGATATCGTAATTATTGTTATACGGGAAAGTCGAGACCCTCGTTATAACTCCGTCTTTTATGTATTCTATGGAGTTGGACGTTACGAGCCAGAGCACACCGCGTTTTTCATCCTTTATCATCCTCATGACAACGTCGCTCGTAAGCCCGTCGTCCCTTCCGAGCCTTGAAACCTTATCGCCGTCAATGACATAGATACCGTCTCCGTCGGTACCCGCGAGGACGGTACCGTCATCCTCCTGAGAAACGGTCATGAAGATGGTGTTTTTGATAACATCGCCAGTTCCGACAGTTTGTGATACCTCGCTGTTCTTGATGACTGCAAGCCCGCCGTTCGTTCCGGCGAGGATACTTCCGTCATTTGCGAGTGTAACACACCTGACCTGGTCGTCAGGCATACCGTTCTTAACAGTATACTGGATAACGGTCTTATCCGCCGTATAACAGATAAGCCCCATATTGTTCGTATATGTACCGATCCAGAGATTGCCGTGCGTATCTTCCGTGATACACCTTATGCGCGTATCTCCGATAAGATCGGTGAGCTTATTCTCTTTGGCCTTACCCTCCTGCGACACTATACCGAGTCCGTGATCGGTACCTATATACAGGTCTGTACCGTAACGGCAGACAACATTCGTCACGTTTGGATGAAGCCCGGCCCCCTCCGTCACATCAGCGAAATTATTGGTCACTATCTTCATGACGCCCTGCGTGGATGAAGCAAGCCAGAGGTTGCCCTGGTAATCCGATGTCAGCATCTCTATACCGGAATTCACCGGAACATTATTCACAACATGAAAAACGTAATTCGTATCAAGATATCCGAATGAACTCGTGGACGATACCCATACACGTCCGCAGTCGTAATTAAGCCAGTGGGTACCTTCAATCGGAACTACGGAAATCTTCTTCATACGGTCCGCAGTGGTGCCAAAATCCCCGTAATATATGTTGCTGCTGTCGGTCCCGAGATAAACCTTTCCCGCATGGAGCGGATCGGCCATGATCGTCGTGATCCTCCCGGCACCGATCTCATCGCTGCTGTATACTTCCGTCACTTCCCGGTCATCTATGGCGAATATAAGGCCGCCCGAAGTCTGTCCGTAGATCCTTCCGGATACATCGGTATCAAGCTTAAGGATACGTTCATCGGAAAAGTCGGCACCCGGAACATCATGCACCGCCAGTGATGTATCAACATAGCATATACCTGACGTGGTACCTATGAAAACATTGCCGTCCCTGTCCTCTGCAAAGATTCGGATCGAAGATGAAGGGAGACCCTCTTTATATGTAAGATGCACGCTCTGCTGTCCGTTAAGCATGACAACGCCGTTATCATTTGTTCCTACCCATATCCGTCCGAAGCCGTCTTCAAATATCCCTCTCGCACTCGTCAGTCCGCCCTGGGTATCAAGCCGTTCAAAAACGGAACCGTCATAACGGATAACACCGCTGTAGCCGCCGATCCATACATGACCGTCATGTGCCCCGAGAATGAACATAGCATCGGAAGTGGGCAGCCCGTTTGATGCATCATATACTTTGGCAGTATATCCAACCCTTGCAAGCTGTCTGGATGCGGCGTATCCTCCTCCGTATGCGCCGAAACCTTTTTCGTCCCCGGCCTTCCCCTGCGCGAAGGTCGCGCAAAGAGAACACTGAATGATAAAAAGAATAAGAGCTGTTATGAATACCGCAGGTTTAACCGCTTTATTACTTATCTTCATGGGCAACCTCCGTCTGTGTTTCGGGATTATACTTCCTCATAATGACTTTTACTTCCGCAAGTGATTCCATGAGCACTTCCACACATTTGGGATCGAACTGCGTCCCGGAACCTTCCTGTATCATCGACAATGCTTTTTCAAAAGGAAACGCCGGCTTGTAGACACGCGGGGAAGTAAGCGCATCAAAAACATCTGCCACTGCCATTATTCGGGCCGAAAGCGGGATCACTTCTCCGTGAAGACCCTCCGGATAGCCCTTTCCGTCCCACCTTTCATGGTGGTAGGCAGCCATGTTCCTTGCTTCCTTGAGATAGTTTTCACCCTTCACGGTACTTATTGCCTTTTCCATTATCTTCTTTCCGGCCGTGGTATGTGTCTTTATTATCTCAAACTCTTCTTCCGTGAGTTTACCGGGCTTGTTTAAGACATTGTCCGGTATGTTGATCTTGCCCACGTCATGAAGGGGAGCGCTTCGTACGACATTGGATATGAACTTCGGCGTGATCTTTTCGGAATAATATCCTTTCCTCTGAAGTCCCTCGACGATTATCTTTACATATGCGGAAGTCTTCTGGATATGAGCCCCCGTATCCGAATCACGGTTTTCAACAAGATCCGCCATTGTGATGATAAGGCCGTCCTGCATCTTGGCCGTATTTTCCGAAAAACGTCTTAAGCCTCTTAACTGCTCGCTCTGGTTTACAGCCATATCGCAGATGGCCATATACAGTTTCTCAACCTCATCGCCTGTCTGTATATCGATGGACCTCATCTTTCTGACGGTATCATCAAGTTTTCTCTGCTCATTTCCCGCCCCTATGAAATCCTCAACGGCAACAGCCATACTGTTTATCGGATAGGCCATATAGGTACCTGCGATCCATAATCCGTAGGCCAGGATCAATACTGAAAAGGCCGCCATGATAAGAAATACCCTGATGGCAAAATCTCTCATGTAGTCGGAGACATAATCAAGAGACGCATCAGCGCCGGCATAGCATACAAATCTTCCTTTTTCATCCCGTACAGGATAATATGCCGATGCTAACCATCTCCATGTACTCCTGGTTTCTATGACCGGAATCTCCTCCCCCTTAAGGAGCCGGTCCATATACGGTTTGAATCCTTCTTCTACAGGAATGACCGTACCCGGATCGTATCCCAAGGGATTTTCTTCATCCGAATATTTCCTGTACTCTTCTTTTTCATCAAGATCGAAAATAAAAGTACATCCGTTCTCTCCTATCTTGACCAGATACAGGTATTTTATCCCGGGTGAATTATCCCGTATGTTGTACAACAGTTTTTCCGTTTCCCTGTATCCGGGAACATCCTCTCCGTTACGGATATATTCGTCTATCATATCCGCATCAACCACTTCGGCGGCAAACCGGGCCGCGTTCATTGCTAAGTCTTTCTTTTCCGCCACGGCATTTTTAAAATACAGCCTGACGCCTACTATCCCGGTAATAAGCACTAACATGAGCGATGTTCCGATAAGCGCGGAAGTCATTCTCCTTTTAAGTGAATATCTCGAATCACCGCTTAAGTGATCCATGGTTTTTTTCTCGTCACGGGTCAGCGGACGCTGCCTCCATCCCGCATAGTTGATCCTCTCAAGCAGGCGGTCCGGGATAAAATGCAGGACAGCCGTCGCAAGCGCGGCGGTAAGTGCTTTGTCAAAAACATTAAGGAAAATGTTTATTATGATAAATGACAGAAATCTCCTTCCGCCCCCGTAAACTCCTGCCGATGAAAGAAGGTAGATAACGGATGTGTTCTCGGGACCTCCGAGGAGCCACCACTGTATGAGCGCACTTAATACTCCGCTCATGGTCCCCATAAAAACTATGAGCATAGCCGTTTCTTTTATCCTCTTAAGCGGCCTGTTTGTACAAAACCATGAGACCAGAATTGCGATCAGAGCATTTACGATCCCGAAATATATGGAATTTATATCAAAAAAGGTACAGATAGTATTTGATGCAACGGCAGTCATTATCCCGGGAAACAGACCGCCTGTCGCGGCAACAAATATGGTCCCTGCCGAGTCAAGATATATGGGCAGTCCCATAGAATGTGTCAGATAATAAAACAACACATTGACACATATACCGAGTAAGACAAATCCCGCGCGGAGAAATCCGTCGCGCCTGCCCCTTTCATATGAAAATGCCCTCACTTTTCATACCTCCGTACAACAATATCCGAGACAGCATTTACAAGTTTTAGATTATCCTCATGTTTTCTGACAGCACACCGGTAATATCTGGGCTCAGTATCATGATACCTCATCATATCGGCACAGTCACGTATGTCTATGCCGTATCCGTTAAGTGAAGCCCTTAGACCGTCCGGTCCTTCAAACATTATAAAATCGGCCGCAGGGTTTCCTATAACCCTTAATCCCAGCGTATTGAGCTCATTTATGAGATAATCCCTCTCTTTGTTTATCACCTTACGTGTCCTGCCCGCATAATCCTCATCGGAAAGCGCTGCCAGTGCAGCCTCTGCCGCAGGCGTGGATACGTTCCACGGCTGAAGCACCGCTCTTATCCCTTCAATCAGCCGGAGATCGGACGAAAGTGCATACCCGATCCTCAGTCCCGGCATGGCATAGAATTTCGTAAACGCATCAAGCACCAGAAGATTGGGGTATTCTTTGGCAAGCGCCCTCATTGTATTATCCCCAAACCTGTCCGAAAATCTCATAAAACATTCATCTACAACAAGAAGCGCGCCGTTTTTTTCACAATGCCCGGCGATCCGTGCCATCACGCTGCGTTCAAGCAGTTCTCCGGTGGGATTTGCCGGATTGCATATAAACACGGGAGTCGAATATGTTTTATGGCTTTCATCAATATTATACGACATTTTTTCGAGCACGGAAAAGAGTTCTTCGATCACCTCCGAAGTGATCCCAAAGTCTTTATCCTCATCCGTCTTTACGATCTTTACATTTCCCCGTGCGGCTTTTACGGCATACTCATATTCCGAAAAGGAAGGTGCTGTGACAATTGCACTGAATCCGGGACGTTTATCGGACATATATCTGCACAACGCATATATGAGTTCAGCCGACCCGTTGCCGAGGACAGCATGAGTACCGGGATATCCTTTGGTCAGTTCGTAAAGCAGCCGGTTATTATCCGTATCCGGATACCGGTCTATCCCGTCAAGCGATCTTATCACCGCCTCACGGCAGCATGCAGGCATACCAAGCGGGTTTACGTTTATTGAAAAGTCAAGCGGGATATCCGGATTCCCGCCTCCATGTATGCGTTCATGGTCACGGCACATCATATACACCTCGTGATCACGAGCAGGACAAGCAGCAACGAAAGCCATGAGAAGCATGCCGTCACAAGCATCAGTTTATTTGCATTCCTTATATCTTCAGTCACTACCTCACGCTCCGGATCACCGATAAACTTTTTACTTACACGCTTTCCGAAATACCATGCGTCGCCTCCGAGCCGCACATTAAGGGCCCCTGCCATGGCAGCCTCACAATGGGCTGAATTCGGGCTTGAGTGATTCTTCCTGTCGCGCAGGAATATCCGCATGGCACCTTTGGGATCAAGTCCGGCAGCTCCGGCTAAGACCGCCATTATAAACCCTGTGAGCCTTGCCGGTATAAAGTTAAGTATATCATCCATCCTTGCACAAAAACGCCCGAAATAAATATATCTTTCGTTTTTGTATCCAACCATCGAATCAAGAGTATTGCAGGCTTTGTAAAGAAGCATTCCGGGAAGACCGAGTAAGGCCATAAAAAACAGAGGTGCGGCTATCCCGTCGGATGTACTCTCGGCAACAGTTTCGACCGCGGCCCTTATTATCCCTTTTTCATCAAGCCTGTCCGTATCGCGTCCGACGATCATCGACACGGCAAGCCGTGCCCCTTTTATATCATGCGCCCCAAGCGCCCTGTAAACACGTATGCTCTCGCCAAAGAGCGAACGTACCGCGAGGAGCTGCCAGCATATAAGAACCTCCAGCACAATCCCCGCATACTCATTCATGCTCCATACGATCCGGACAAAAAGCATCGGGACCGATACGCTCAGTCCGCATACGATGATCCAAAGCAGGAATCCGCAGGCAAGTTTCTTTCGTTTATCCTCATCCTCTTCAACGGAAAGCTTAAATTCGTGCCATAAAAGATCCTCGCAGGCCTTTATCAGTTTTCCGATAAAAACAACTATATGCGGTATCCCTTTCGGATCGCCCAGAATAAGATCGAGTATGAAGGCCGCAGCCAGTATTATCATCCTTACCTGCAGATTATCCGTCATAATCCTCCGTCACGCCCTGTCTGTATACTCTGTCGGCCAGGCCCGTAAGCCTTACATTTACAGTATTAAGAAGAGTCAGATACAGATGCGTCATCTCATCCGTCCGGTCATCTTCCGCATATTCATCGGTCACAATGACAATATGCTTAACATGATCCGCCAAAATCATTATATCAGCCGTAACGACATCGGCAAATATATCCGGCATTACCCCGGCAGGATCATCCTCCCACGGCCTGCCGCTGCCGTTATACAGTTCATTCCCTACCAGGTTGGCAACACATTCAAGGAGTATGACGCTGTCCGGGCCATCCTTTATCATATCGAGTACCCCTGTTATATGATCCTGCCGTTCGATAGTGATAAACCCCTTATCCTTTCTGGCCTCCCTGTGTCGTCTGACGCGCCTTTTCCCCTCTTCATCCATCACCTTCATGGTTGCCAGATAATATCTTTTAAGATCTCCAAAACCCGTTATAAGTTCCTCGGCAAGCGCTGACTTTCCGCTCCCGGGCCCTCCGGTCACAAGAATGATCATATATATTCTCCGTACAGATACGTTATTATAACCCATGTTATCATCGACGGATCCCCGATATCACAGCCCATACAACTGCCATGAGCAGGATAAACTGTTCGCATTTCTGCAGGAACCATCCTGCAAGATCGCCGGTTATTCCTCCAAATCCTCTGTATGCAACGCTCCTGTAATACACAAACATCATAACTGCGGGGATAACGGCAGCAAGCGCATAATAACCGGCATACAATACAGATGCGGCGGATACGGCAAAAAGCATCGCAAACAGGATGTACCGGCAACGCGTGTCTCCCCTTTTCCTAAGATCGGAAAGCATCCCGTCATCCTTAGCCTTCTTAAACGAAAACACTGCCAGGGCGGAAAGTATCCGCGAGATCACATAGCCGGTAAGTACGGCGTAAAGCAAACGTATATCCGCCGTTCCCCCGCCAAGACGCATCAGGAGTTCATTCCACAGGACAAACGTAAAAAGCACATGGCAGACTCCGCGGATCGCAGCGAAGGCCCCGATATGCGGATCCTTGAGTATTTCCAGTTTTCGCGTTTTATCACCGTATGAGTTCAGCGCATCCGAGGTATCCATATATCCGTCCATATGAATACCACCCGTTATGGTAAATGGGATAAGAGTCATCACTCCCGCCCCAAGCTCCGTTCCCATATCCGTATTGGCAAACAGCACATAAAAAGCAAGTCCGAGTCCCGCTATAACGGCACCGACGAGAGGAAATGCGCACATGGCGTACTTATCATCCTCATCCCCGGTTTTTAAGGCCGGAACAGGTATCACGGAAAACATTGCAAATGCCGTTATCACTGATCTTAACATTTCTTTCCTTTCTCAGGTGCCTCTGCATCGGTTGTTCCACTGCATCGCAGCGCACATTTGTACAGAAAATTCAGATACATTTCCGGAGAAGAATATGCGTATACATGCGGAAATCCTGCAGCGATCGTATCGTCATGAAAAATACATGTGTACCGTTTATCGGACATTGGTTTTGCAGCCTCAAAATCTTCGCCGTTTGCACTGCAGTCCCAGTGATGAAACTCATGTCCCCGAAAAACGGTTCCTTCCCTGCCGTACAATCCGCTCTTCAAAGCCTTTGCTTCAAAGTATCCAAACCGAATCGCTCTTCCCGCATAAAACGTCTTGCCCGGGATCACACCGCACATATCAAACACGTTGCCTTCTTTATCCTCAAGTTCGTTTGAAAGATACATGAACCCGCCGCATTCGGCTATTATCGGTATCCCGTCCGAATGCGCTTTCCGTACCGACGCAAGCATAGTCTTATTTGCAGAAAGCTCCCCTGCATATTCTTCCGGGTATCCTCCGTAAAAGATGATGCCGCTGGCATCCTTCGGGATCTCTTTATCATGTATCGGTGAAAAAAACTTTATGCATCCTCCAAGTTCCTCAAGAAGCTTAAGGTTGTCATCATAACAGAATGCAAACGCTTCATCCCCGGCCACTGCGATCACGGGAGCGGTCTTTTTTATGATGCGCGCCTCATCGCCCGAGAGGACCGCGGCAAGCTCCGCCGGTATACCCGGATCGATCGGTTCTGCCGTGCCGGCCAGTGTAATAAAGGCTTCAATGTCAACGGTTTCCGATATGATATCTGCTATCCGGTCGATCTTTTCCGCGATACCGTCATTCTCAAAAGGCATTGTAAGCCCGAGATGCCTTGATCCGATAGCGGCATCTTTAAGCTCGGGAACATATCCGAGAACCCTTATTCCGCATTCGGTTTCAATGCAGGGCGCTATCCTTTCATAAAACGAGGATGATATCCTGTTAAGAATGATTCCCTGTATCAGGTTGTCCCTGCGGTATTCAAGAACACCCTTTATTACGGCAGAAAGAGTCACGCTCAAACCCTTAGAATCAACTATCATGACCACCGGCGTTTTGGTAGCTGTCGCGGCATCATAAGAACTTCCTTTTTCCGACACCCCGCCGAGTCCGTCATAATAACCCATGACTCCTTCGATGACCGTAATATCACTCTCCCATCCTTCCGATGCGATAAGATATCTTAACATATCCCGGCTGCAGAAAAACGGATCGAGATTACCGGTCTTACCTTGCGATGCGATACGAAGATACATCGGATCGATATAATCGGGTCCGCATTTTTTTGCGTGCACTTTGAGTCCTTTCTTTACAAGAGCGCGTATAAGTCCCGCAGTCACCATGGTCTTTCCGCTCCCGCTTTTGATTGCCGCCGTCATTATCCGGTTGACTTTTATTTTGTCACGATCCATTTATGTCTTTCCCGTCTCCGGGATCTGTTAATGCCGGTCTGTTCCCGCCTTGTCCCGAAACGACCAGCATGACCGCAAGCGGATCCGTAACGGCATCCGTAAGCTCAACAGCCCGGCCTTTTGTTATCTTTTCATCAGGATATGAAAGCCTCTCGCCGATAAATACCTCATGACCGGACTTTCCGTCCGTGCACAGCTTTGTACATATGCGTCCCGCATCCTCCTTTTCGCCAAGAAAGATCACAAGTTTCCCGCAACCGTCACTTATTCCGTCAATATCAAGTTCTCTTCCGTGACAGCTTAAAAACCGTGCGTCCTGCCAGGATATGCCAAGTTTATCGCACAGGTATATACCGGATGATATACCGGGTATCCTTATCTTTTCATAACCCTCCGGCATATCGCCGATCCCAAGTGCCCCCGAGTAAATGCCTATATCACCCGAATAAATAAGTGCGACATTTTTGGGACTGTTTTCTTTAATATATCTTTCGATCCTGTTCCTGTCATATTCAGTGACAAGCTGCTTCCCTCGCGTCAGTGCCGCAGCGGGAATACCCATAATGTCACTTCCCTTTTCAGCTGCTTTTATGAGCTCATTGATAAGCCTTCCGGCTCCGATTATGCAATCGGCATCCATCAATGCTTCGACCGCACGTCCCGTCATAAGACAAGGATCCCCGCAGCCTGCTCCTATGATATATGCTTTTTTATGCATGGTATCGCTGCTTTTTTTCAAAGCCGCACATCCACCCAGTCCAAGGAACTTTATGATCTCATCAAAGGAATATACTTTTTCATTTTCCTCTTTGGGTCTTCCCACAACTATGAGCCGTACTCCGGCATCCGCGGCAGCCCTGTATTTATCGGGATATCCGCCTTCGCTCCCGGATGCCTTGGTAACAAGATATCGGGCACCTGCGGCTCTTAACATCTCAAGGTTTAATCCATATCCGAACGGTCCCTGCATACATATTATGTTCTTTGGCATAAACCCGAGCCCGATACAAGCTTCAACGGCTTCGGGCGAGGGAAGTATCCTCACATAACAGCGCTGCTTAAAATCCCTTATCACGGTGTACTCCTTAAGTTCCTTTGAGCCGGTCGTGATAAGTATATTGCCCTCGGTGTCCTTAAGGTATTCAGCTGCCTCACGGACACTGCCGGCATATACATGCTCATCCTTTCGGGGAACCGTATCTTCTCTTCCGATCCTGAAAAGCCGCAGTCCGCAGGCCTTGCAAGCATGACGGATATTCGAGGAAACCTCCACCGCATAAGGATGTGTCGCATCGATACATATATCGAAACCGACATTCCTTATAAGTTCCTCCATTCCCGCGGCATCCAGACGTTCCTTATGCAGTACGAGTCCTTCTTCTTCCTCAAGCAGAGCCGCACCGTAATCAGTCGCCACACATACATGACATACATCTTTAAGGTCCGCCGGGCGGGTTCCCTGACCGCCCGGCCGGCCGTACTCAGCAATAGCCTCAGCAAGGAGGCGTCCTTCGGTTGTACCTCCAAACAAAAGTATCCTCACACCGTATACCCCCTCGGAGTCACCATCTTATCCCCGATCCTCTTCGTCTGACTGTTTCCGATAAATACGGTCGTGAACATATCTGCCTCGAAATCCAAAAGCCCGTCAAGAGTCATTACCGAAAACTCCTCACCGTCCCTGCCGATATTTCTCGTATAGGCGCACACGGTATCTTTGTCCCTGTACTCAAGAACTATCCCGCACGCCTTCTTAAGATGATCCCTGCGGTTCCTGCCTCCGGGATTATAAAGGCATATCACGAAATCTCCGGCCGCTGCACACCTAAGCCTGTTTTCTATAACATCCCACGGAGTCAGAAGATCGCTTAAGCTTATTATCGCAAGGTCATGTCCCGCCGCTGCTCCAAGCAGAGCAGAGCCCGACAATGCCGCCGTGACTCCGGGCACTACTTCTATCTCGACTCCGGGATAATCTGCCGCAAGTTCCAAAACTATACCGGCCATTCCGTATATCCCAGCATCGCCGCTGCATACCATACATACCGGTTCATCACCGTCTGCGGCCCTTTCAAGTGCCATACGGCATCTTGATATCTCTTCGCGCATACCGGTCTCTATATATTCCTTATCACCCGAAAGCAAAGGCTTGATAAGCCCGATATACGTCTTATATCCGGCAATTATCCTGCACTCGTCAAGTACCTTTCTCGCTCTTATCGTCATCCCGTCTGCGCTGCCGGGGCCGATACCCACTACATATAATCTGCTCATATTATCCCTATGGCGACAGTCACTCCGTCGTATATCTCCTTGCGAACAAGGATACGTCCGCCCGAAGCAGCTGCGCTTCTCTCACATACGTTATCAACTCCCGTAACCTTATCCACGAAGCCCGAAGGGGTAAAATTGCCCTGAACTTTGGCCAGTTCGTCCGCGGAATATGTTGTAAACGGGACATTGTATTCCCTGCAGAATGAAATGATACCTTCCTCTTCGTTCTTAAGATCGATACTGTAAACACCTTCAATGGCCTCCGTAAACAATCCGTGATCCGAAAAACACTTAAGAACAGCATTCTTTATCTTACCGGCGGATGTACCCCTTCTGCATCCTATCCCCAGTTTAAGCACACGGGGCACAAGGGTAAGCACATCACAGCCCGTTTGCGTGCCTTCATCCTCATGACAGGATATCCTTATCATCCTTTTTATCTTATCCGGATCCCGGCTCCCTTTATCAATACCGGATATATCATCCGCATTTCCCGTAACGGCATACTCATAACCCGCCGGAAGCCGGGATAAGGTGAATGTTTCAGGCATCTCGTTTATCACATATACTGTCTCACCGGCAAGAAGGGCCGCCGTATGATCTTTAGCCTTCACATAGTCGGTTATCGCAAGTCCGGCATCCTTGGCAAAAACGTCAACCGCAGTCAGACCGTCAAGATCGGACGCGGTCGTGATCACCGGGATCATCTTGAAAAGATCCGAAAGCCTGCGGGCAAGTTCATTTGCTCCGCCAAGATGTCCGGATAATAACGGTATGCAATAATGCATATGTTCATCTATCACAAGAACCGCCGGGTCGGAACTTTTATGGTTTACATAAGGTGCAATAGTCCGGACCGCGATCCCGCATGCACATAAAAAAATGAGCGCGTCAGATGATGAAAAAGCCATTTTAACATACTTCTCAAGGCTTTCATCTTCAGGTATCACAGTTGCGCCCACGGGTTTCGTATTAAGATGATTCGACTTTATGTAAACTTCTGCCAAAAAATCTCCGCGTTCATCATATCCGTTTTCGATCTTATCCTTAATGCTGACCGCAGATACCGATCCGCGTTCACTTGCCGTAAATATACTGATCTTCATTGTGCACTAAACCCCGGATCAACTGTCCGTACTTTGCCTTCCCGTACCCGTGCGAAAACCCGTGTCAAAATCCTTATCATAGAGTTTAGAAAGCTCATACTCACCGTCAAGTACGTTTCCGACAATGATCAGCGCAGTCTTATTTATCCCCTGCGCATCCATTTCCTCAGGCAGCTTTCCGAGTGTGGTCCTTAATATCTTCTCATCATCCCAGGTTGCCTTATATACAACGGCAGCGGGCGTATCCTCATCATATCCGCCCGCCGTAAGTTCATCCCTGACTTTATATGCCAGCCCGGCCGAAAGGAAGAGGACCATAGTCGATCCGTGAGCGGATAAGGCAGAAAGTTCCTGGCAGGGAGGCACCTTGGTCCGTCCTCCGGTCCTTGATATTATTATACTCTGCGATACTCCCGGAAGAGTCAGCTCCGTCTTAAGCGACGCGGCCGCTCCGGCCATCGAACTCACCCCCGGACATACCTCATACTCGATGCCTTCTTTATCAAGGATATCCATCTGCTCCTTTATCGCTCCGTATATCGACGGGTCTCCCGTATGAAGCCGTACGATATCAAGATCGCGGTTATCCCTGTACAAGCCGGCAACCTCATCAAGATCAAGATATGCGCTGTCATACATCCTGCAGTTCTCTCCCGCATACTCAAGCAGTTCCTTATTGATAAGGGAGCCTGTATATATTATCATGTCCGCCCCGGCAAGCAGGGCTGCACCCCTCACGGTTATAAGGTCCTTTGCTCCCGGCCCAGCTCCGACAAAATGTACCATTTATATCTCACTTCCTGTTTTTGTTTCTTTTTTTATTGCGTTTCTTCTTTCTGCTGCTTACATACCCGGCAGGACGCTTACCATCTTTTTCATCTTTAACCGGGCCGGGAACTGCAGCTTCATTATCATCCTGCACCACGGCATCTTCTCCGGCGGTGCTTATTTCTTCCGTCGCTTCATCTTCCGTTTCGGCGTCCGTACAGTCTCCTGCTTCGATATCTTCCAACCCTCCGGCATCTTCTCCGGCGGTGCTGCTTTCCTCTGTTCCTTCATCTCCGGCTTCGGTACCGGTACTGTCTTCGGTTATCACTTCTTCCCGAGTCGCGGCTGTTTCTGCGCTTTCGCCCTCCGCTTCAGATTTTTCTTCCGTTCCGCCATCATCATGTGCCACGGCATCTTCTCCGGCAACGCTGCTTTCCTCTGTTACTTCATCTCCGGCTCCGGTACCGGCACTGTCTTCGGTTATCACTTCTTCCCGAGTCGCGGCTGTTTCTGCGCTTTCGCCCTCCGCTTCAGGTTTTTCTTCGGGCCCGCTCACGGTACGTTCCGTATCCGGGACACGTTCCGCCCTGTCCGGCTCATATTCCCTGCAGTATGCGTCAAGTGCTTCACGGGCATACCCGGTTTCCGCAAGATATCCGTATTTCTCCGAAAAGATGATCACTCCTACCCTGCACTTATCACCTGCCCTGCGCTTAAGCCTTAAGTGTATCTCTTTGGTAAGGCTGTTTAAGACCTCATCGTATTTATCCCACTCCTTAAGCAGTTCAAGTGCACTGTCCGTGTTGATGCATCCATGCAGTTTCCTGACCTTCTGCGCATCGGCGCCGCTCATTGCAAGATGGGTGCATAATATATCCATCCTTCCGTCAGCGACTCTTGAATGCGTGTTCATGATACCCGCGGCCAGCTTGATAAGCTTTCCCAAATTACCCACAAGCAGCATGTGACCGATATCATAGGACAAAGCCATGTCAATGGCATCTCCGATAAAGTTGCTGCATTTTACGGCATTTGATGCGTCGATCCCGAGCTTATCCTTCACATATCCGAGTCCATACTGTCCCGGCGTTACGAGAAGAGCCTTATGTCCCTGCGATGACTTCTGCCTGATAAGTGCCTCTATAGTATCAACGATCGCCTTGTCGCTCATGGGTTCAAGTATGCCGCTCGTCCCCAGTATCGAGATCCCGCCTTCTATACCAAGATCGGGATTGAAGGTCTTTCGTGCGAGCAGGGCGCCATCCTTGACGGATACGGTTACAAGTATGCCACCGTCATATCCGTTCATGCTCCTGACGGTGTCCACGGCTTCATATATCATGCTTCGGGGTACCTTATTTATCGCCGGATATCCTACCGGTATCTCAAGTCCTGTTCCGGTAACTGTCCCGACTCCTTCACCGCCCGCTATGAACACCCCCGGGTGTGTTTCATCCCCGAAAACTCCGTAAGGAATATCGTCATTAGTTATGTCAACCTTTCGCGTATGTACGCTTACAGTTGCGCCGTTGGTTACATCCGGGTCATCTCCGCTGTCTTTAATGACCGAATATCCGGTTTCATCCTGTCCGGATTCGGCGAGCTTTATGTTAACCTCGACGCTGTTGCCCGAAGGTGTGACTATCTTTACCGAATCAAGTTCCTTTCCTGTGATCAGGAGCGTTGCCGCGCCGTATGCCGCAGCAGCCGCGCAGGTCCCTGTCGTGATCCCCTTACGCATGAGCCTGCCGTTCCTTGCAACAACATCCGTATCTTCCCGATCTGCAGACGGCCGGGCGGGTACATCCGGCTTAATAAGATCATGGCCGAGGAATTCCTCATATGACTCTTCATCTATATCAAAAAGAGTACACAGATAATCGGGTGTAAGGACTTCATCGGGAGTGCCTATCCTGTCTACTTCTCCCCCTCCTAAGCATATGACCCTGTCGGATATCTGCCTTGCAAAATCGATCTCATGCATGGACATGATGATCGCCGTTCCCTTCTCTCGGGCAAGTTTCTTAAGCACCTGAAGGAGTTCTATCTTATACTTGATATCAAGAAACGATGTAGGTTCATCAAGAACTATGAGTTCGGGTTCCTGGGCGATACATCTTGCAAGCAGCACGCGCTGCTTCTGTCCGTCTGAGAGACTGTTAAAATCAACATCGGCGAGTTTTCTGGCCCTGACCATTCTCAACGCACTGTATACAACGCTCCTGTCATCATCGGAAAGCAGACCCAGACTTCCCGTATAAGGATATCTTGCGGTCGCAACAACATCAAAACACGTCATAAGTTCGGTCTTAACGCGATCGGTCATCAATACGGAAACACGCTTCGCAAAATCCGCCCGCCTCATCCTGTTCATATTGATCCCGTCTATATATACCGACCCCCTGACCGGCTTAAGCTGTCCGATGATGCTCTTTAATACAGTCGATTTACCGCTGCCGTTGGGACCGATAAGGGTGACTGTCTCGCCGCGTTCCACCGTTATCTCCACACCGCCTACAATGATCTTCCTTCCGTATCCCGCAGCCATGTTCCTTGTATTAAGATACGGGTATATATTTGCCTTCTTTTTCTTTTGCCTCATATTCTTTCCCATCATTTCAGAAATTACAGTTTCTCTTCCCTTCCCCTTTTCAGCAATACAGCAAGGACTACCGGAGCGCCAAAGACCGCGGTCACCGTGCTTATTGATAACTCTGTCGGCGCAAAAACCGTCCTTGCTATAAGATCGCATGCAAGGCAGAACACTGCCCCTCCCATAAAGCATCCGGGGATGAGCACAAGCGGTTTTGATGACTTAAATACAGTCTTTACAAGATGCGGAACCGCAACCCCGACAAATGAGACCGGTCCCGCAAAAGCAGTCACCGTCGCGGCAAGCACGCTCGAGATAAGGATCAGTCCGATGCGCAGCAGTTTAAGGTTCACTCCGACATTCTGGGCATAGACATCACCCATCTGATAGGCCGACATCGGTTTGGAAAGAAGGAATGCGGCTATCAGCATCAATATGACCGTGACGGACATGACCTTAACATGATCCCATCCCGTACCGGAAAAACTTCCCAAAGACCATCCGTGAAGGTTTACTATATTGGAATCGTCAGCAAATGTGATCACAAAATCAGTTACGGCCGAGCAGATATAACCTATCATAACTCCGCATATTATAAGGACCGACATGCGTTTTATCCTGTTTGAGATAATAATGACAAGGACCATGGACATCATCGCACCGAGAAATGCGGCTGCGATCATGAAGAACGATCCCATCGAAAAGCCAATGCTCAGTGAAGCAACCATGACAAGTGAGACCGTGAGTTTGGCCCCCGAAGATATTCCGAGTATGAACGGTCCCGCTATGGGATTACGGAAAAAAGTCTGCAGCAGGAATCCCGCAACCGACAACGCACCTCCAAGAAGAAGCGCGGCAAGCGCTCTGGGAAGACGTATCTCCTTTATTATCCTCGAATTGACGCTGCCCTTTGAGGTACCTGTCATCACCGACAGCGCATCACCCGCAGGGATCCTGACGCTCCCGATACAGACATTGAGCAGAACAAGGAGTATCACGAAAAACACAAGAACTCCGAATACCCCCACGTAATTTCTGTCCTTCAGATTGATCCTCAATTCCTACACCTCTCATTCAACTTTATGAAGAAAAACGAGCGCATCTTCGGATCCGTCCTCACCCGAGAAAATAAGGTTAAGATCAAGGATCAGTTCCGGAATGCTCATCGTCTTCTGATACAGATCGTCATCCGTTGTGTATACCCTGCCGTTCTTTACGGCCTTAAAATCGGCAAAGAGCTTATCTTTGGCGATAAGTTCGTCAATACTTCCGATCGCATCATCCACGGTTCCGTTATATATAAGTATATCAGCATCCGTTGCTTCTGCATAGAAGGCTTCCATCTGCATATTCACGGTCGAGAGTGCATTCTCATTATCGTCATCTGTTCCTTCCGGTATATACTTACCGCCCGCCATGCTTATCATCCGGCTTATATAGTCATTACTCTTTCTGACGTTAACCGCTCCGTTTGACGTCACGTAGAAAAAAGCAACCCGCGGCATATCTCCGGAAGAGACCGTATTTGCATCTATCACGGGTTTGGCTTCCTTAAGCTTCTCTTCAAATACATCTTCAGCCGTATCAAACCTTCCCTCGATAACACCGTACAGTTTTATCCATTCCATGCGCCCGAGCGGATGCGGTTCGTAGCTTGATACATCCACGATGACCGGGATGCCGAGAGCATTCAGTTTCTCTATGACCTCCGGTTTATGGTATACCATGGTGTTTTCCACGGCAAGGTCACAGCTGCCCGAAAGAAGAAGCTCATAATCCGGCGCGCTGTATTTACCGGCATATTTAAGTGTTCCTCCATCCATTGCCTTTACTGCTTCATCCACGTACCAGTCCTTCTTATCAAGGCCGCAGAAGGCTATATCCGAAAGGTTTGCATCCAAAGATGCAGCTATATCCATAGCAGAGGAAGAAACGAGATAAATATCATCAAATGGTTTACATAATACTGAAACCTTTGTCTGCTCTCCTGTTTCATCACCTCTTAATCTTTCCGCCTCCTCATCATCTTCATATACTGTCTCCGAATAAGTACCCGTACTCACATCCTTCGCCGTTATCCCTTCCGGAACGATCAGATGATCCCCGCTGCCTTCGATATGCACGAACACAAATCCTTCATCCGAAAACGCAGCCGAAAACATCTTCGCATAACTTCTTTTCACGGTCTTATCAAACTCAATGAACTCCCCGTCAGGACCTGTGATATTAAGCGGTATCAGGGTTCCTTCGTTATCCCGCGCGGTAATGACTTCTTCAAGATAAGCTATCCCGCCGTTCGAAGAGTCCGTTTTAACGGACACATCTTCCGCATCTTCATCATGCCGGGTTTCTCCGGTTATCACGGACCAGTCAAACTTCAGTGTATACCCGATCTCGTGGGGCTTGCTCATTGCCGTCGTGTCAGCGATGACATCAATATCGTCTTCCATGGACCCTGCCGGGATCTCAAAGACCGAATGTCCCTCCACTGCCCTGTCTCCTTCAAGAGGGAGGTATCTTATCCCGTCAACGTTCATATAGTCATAATGATCGCTGCTGAAGACGATCGTGACTTTTGCTTCCCCGTTACTGACCGTGACCCGGGCAGGCGATGCGACGGAAGCCTTACCGGTGCCGCCTGTAAGCTCCACAGGCACCTCATACTCACCGTCACTTATCACGGTATCTTCCTCATGTTCCGTGACCGTATCACCTTTAACGTAAGAGCTGTTTATCTGAGTTCCCTGATATCCCGTGCAGCCTAAGACTCCGGAAACAATTATCAGTATAAAAATGATCAAGCCGTATATGCGGCATCTTCTTCCCATCTTCAAACCTTCCTTACCAACAGGTCCACGACAAAACCGTTATCATTATAATACTCAAGCCCGCCGCCCTGCTTCTCCATATACCATTTTGCCAGATACAGGCCAAGCCCGTAGCCGGTCCTGCCTTCCGTATTCTTTCCCCTGAAATATTTACCGGCGATGAGCGGCAGATCCTCCTCTGGAACACCGGGCCCCTGATCCCTTATGGTTATCCTTATAAACCTGACGCTGTTTCCGTCAGGAAGGCTTATATCCCGGGTTTCTCCGAAGCTGACCCTAACATCGGTTCCCGCATATTTATAGGAATTCCCCACGATATTGTCTATTACCTGCTCCATCCTTAACTTGTCCATATATACAAGACACCGTGGGATATCATTCATGGTTATGATCCTTCCGTAGGTGGTAAGTGATTTAAAATACTCCTCTATCACCTCCGTATTGCAGGGCTCTGCATTTACCTCTATCCTGTCAAGTTCCTCAAGGGTAACATGCATAACGTTGCTCATAAGCGCGCTTATGGTATCAGCCTTCTGTGAGATCGCTCCCACTTTAACAAGGGTATCTTCTATCTCACTTTCCTCGTCCTTTCGTCCGGGCTTCCCCTTTATCGTCTCAAGCCTGCGCCTGTTCTTGACTTCAAGCACCTCACATGCAGCCTTTATGACGGCAACGGGAGTCTTTATATCATGGCTTAAAGCCGTTATCATTTCCTTCCTCGCTATCTCGGCCTCCATTTCACGTTTCTTTGATGCCTTAAGTTCCTCTCTCATGAGATCGAAGGCTTCGGTGAAATTTCCGAACAGGTTGCTCCGGCGCATCGGAAGTTCAATATCCAGATTACCTTTTGCCACTTCGCCGGAAAAACTCTCCATCTCATGCACCGGCCTGACAACAGATAAATACAATATGACCAATAACAAATAGCCGCATATAAGTACTGCTCCCCACAGTATCATCGCGGCGCGGAAAAAATCATTCTTCTGTTTTATATAATCGTCTTCCACATCCGTCCATGCCACCTTGCCCAGATATTCACCCTCCGGTGCAAAGTCAAGCACGAACGCATTACTGCTGTACAGTTCCGACAGTTCCGGTGCATCAAGTCTCTTTGAAAGGACCAAAACACACCCGTATTTATCCTCGATATCATCTTCACTCATCCCTGCCGAATAGTCTTCGCATATCATGTAAAGCATATCGTTGTAACTCACTATATCGCGCTTGATAAATGAATTACGTTTATTGATACCGATGAACATGTATAATGCAGCAAGCATGACCAGAGTAAAGACAAATGCCAATCTGTTAAGCTGCTTCATATTTCCAGATAATATCCCGTTCCCCAGACGGTCTTTATGAGTACAGGCTCATTCGGGTCTGCCTCAAGTTTCTCGCGCAGTTTCCTTATATGCACGTTGAGCGTGCTGTCGGAAAAGAAACTGTCGCCCCATACTTCATCAAACAGGACCTCTTTTTTTACTATGGTGTTCTTATGCCGGTATAAACAGTCAAGCAATGCGTACTCCTTGGCTTTAAGTGGGATCCGCTCTCCCTTCAGAACTGCAGACATCGTAGCCGGATCAAGGGTGAGCATATCCTGCATGCTGTCTGCACTGTTTTCCTGCCCTTCATCTGCGTAAACGGCATCTTTCATCTGCCCGATCCTTTTAAGATTGACCTTGACCTTGGCCAAAAGCACCGAGAGACTGTAAGGCTTCTTTACGTAATCATCACCGCCGATACTGAGTGCGATAAGTACATCGTCGTCACTCTGCCTTGCACTTATGAAAAGGATCGGAAGCTGCATATCCTCCCTTAATCTCTTGCAGACATCAAAGCCGGAACCGTCGCCCAAGTTAATGTCAAGCAGTATGAGATCGGCCGTGTTATCCTTAAAAAAATCAAAACACTCCCCGGCGCTGCAGACATATTCGGTCGAAACTTCAAACATCCTGAAGTATTCGGCAGTCATCTTCGCAAGTTCTTCTTCATCATCGACAATAAGACAGTTATAGTGCATCGCGGTCCTCCCAACGATGATAATTATATCATAAAGATACGTCTTTTGCTTATTCTTCCGTGATCATCCTGACGGGATCAAGGCCCCTTATCCTTCTGCCGGTAAACGCCGATGTAATGACGGCAGACCCGCATATTATAATAAAAGTCAAAAGATATGACGCCGGATTTATTGAAAAGTCAACTCTCTTAAATCCGAATATCCCGAATATCATGATACTCAGCTTTGTTCCGGAAGCCGTGGATGCCATAAGTCCCAGGATAAGCCCGATCACAACTCCGGGCAGGTTCGAGACGGTTGTCTGAAGGATAAGCTGGGAAGAAGTAAAACCAAGTGCCTTGCTGACGCCCAGATCTCGCCATTCCCTGTTTATCTGTGTCCGTATCACGAGTGCCTCCACAAATGCGGTTATCAGTATCGTGAGTACGGCTATACCCATGGATATACCTTTCATTGCACCCTTTATGGTTCCTATGGTACTTTTGGTGGCCTCCTCCACATTAACTATATCAACATCCGGATATATATCCTTAAATTCACTTTCAAAGGTCTTAAAAGAGAATCCGTCTTTAAGCTTTATGCTCCACGTCTTTTCATGAAACTTAGGACTTATCCTCTCCTGTCCGCCCTCGGTCATGAATCCCATCATTCCCATGTTATTGAATGTCTGGTTTAATCCGCATACTATGTATGAATCTTCCTTTTCCCCGCTCTTAATCATGACCACATCTCCAACCTCTGCATGCAGTCTCCCTGCCGCATTCGTGGCAAGCACTACTTCATTATCATGTTTGGGCCATCTTCCTTCAACCAGCCCGCCGCCGTGGATGTTCTCCATATCGGTAAAACATCTTGTAGTAATGCTCTGCCTGCTTTTCCCGCGAGTATACTCATATGCCATATGATTGTCTCCGTATACATATTTCACGCTCGACATGGTCATAAGATTATTGTACATTGTCTCATCCCCGGAAACCTCAGCATCCTCAGCGATAAATCCTCCCATGTTCATGACGGCTTCGTCATCATAGAAAAACGTATCGATCAAGCCAAACCCCGTCGTTGTGGATACGGTAAGAACGGCAGCGATAAAAATGATGCCAATCTTTGATGAGAATCTCCCGAAAGTTTCCTTAAGTGCCATAGTCAGCGGCACCGGAAGCCCGGTTGTATCAAACGGGAAGTGATTCTTCTTGAAATTATGCGCATTGATGCCTCCCCTCAAGGCTTCAAGTACAGACGTCTTCTTGTAGTCCATCCCCAACAGGAACGTGATCCCGGTTATTATCAGACATATCCCGATAACAACAATTGCCGCAATGCCCCAGAAAACAGGCTGGTTCCAGGACAGTCCCATAAGGAACAGCTGTATGACACCTATCCTGCCGATCAGCGCCGCCCCCGTCAAAACCCCCGAAACGCTTCCGATAACTGCTATAAGCAGCAACTGAGTAAGGAGGATCAAAACCAGTTCGTTGACGGTATAGCCGGAAGCCTCCATTATTGCCGTATTCTTCATGTTGGTCATTATAAAATTCTTAACGGAAAAATCGATTATAACGACAGCAATGATAAATATGATGAGTGCAAACAGCAATACGATGGCGACAACTATATACGGCATGATCATCGTGGCTGTTTTCATAAGCGGAGCCGGAAGGAAATTAAAACTTGTACCCGGATATTCCGGGTGCGACGCAACATACTTAAGATCCCAGTCCACGAATTCATTCATCATCATATCGGATATCTCATTAACATCCATATTCCTTTTTCTGGCCGTATTGGTGATCTTAAGGGCAAACCTCTTATTTTGCTGGGCTACGCTTGAGGAATTTTCGAAGATCAGATCGTTATACAGACCGCGCGGAACAAAGGTCAGATAACTTCCGAGGTTCACGCTCGAACAGTAAAACATATCTTCATTAAAGCCCTTGACCTTCATATCATAGATATTATCCCCGATCTTAAGCTGGATGATACTGCCCTCCGAAAATTCCGTACTGAGTGAAACGGGAAGAACGGCTTCATTTTCTTTAAGGCCCGAAATATCAATACTTGTCTTTTCGATAGTTCTTTTTTCATCCGATGCGCAGATGGTGAAGGAATACTCAACCCACTCTTTCTCACCTTTATGACGGTACTTGCAGTATGTTGATATGCAGTCGGTCATCTCATACCTGTCGATATATATATTGCCTTCTATTATCTCGGACAGTTTGGTAACGGCGGGAGTATGGTCGCTTAAAAGGATCATAATATCCGCGCCGTTTATAAGATCATGATTGGTATCTATGACCCGCGGTGTTCCGTAAAGAAGTGAACTGCTTATAAATATGAGCAGGGATGAAAGACAGGTCAGTATGAAGAAGGTAAACATATCCTTCCTCTGCTTTCTCATATTGTTTTTGGCGATAAAGAAATATCTGTACATAACCCTTACCAGCCCATATTCTGAAGGAACCCTTTAAGCCGTCCGTAACGTTCCTTTGCTTCTTCAAGTTTCGGATTGCTCACGTCCTTGTGATCACCTGCGTAAGGTCCCAAGTCTATCTCATCCGATATCACACCGTCAGATAAATAGATGACCCTGTTGCCGCGCTCGGCTGCCATTATCGTATGCGTGACCATCACGATACTCTGGCCCTCATTATTCAGACCGGTAAGTATATTAAGCACGTTTTCAGTATTCTGGGAATTAAGAGCACCTGTCGGTTCATCGGCATACAGGATCTCAGGCCTGTTTATCACACCGCGTACGACCGCGACCCTCTGCTGCTGTCCGCCGGACATCTGCGTCGGGAATTTGTTCCAGTCACTTTCTCCTATCTCAACACTTTCAAGGAGCGTCTTTGCCCTTTCGGCGATCTCTTTTCTGCTGCTGCTCTTAAGGAGCCCGCACACCATGATATTATCGAGCGCACTCATGCTGTCATTTAAGTAATTCTGCTGAAATACAAATCCCACATGATCACGCCTGAACTTAGCCAGTGCGTCATTGCCAAATCCCGAGATCTCAGTCTCCTCCCCTCCGGTATAATAGGTTATCTTTCCGATGCTCGGGCGGTCCATTCCGGACAGGGCATACAAAAGCGTGCTCTTACCCGAACCCGAATTTCCCATTATGACCGTAAAGTCACCCTTATAGATCGAAAGATTCAGATTCTTCAGTACATGCTGCTGCACCGTATCATTTGAAAATGTCTTGGAAAGATCCGTTGCCTTAAGTATTACTTCCTTATTGCTCATACCTTATTTTACCTTTATATCCATTCCGTCAGAAAGTTCCGTCGTGTCATTCCAAATAACAACATCTCCATCGACAATGCCCGATATTATCTGGACCGTATCGGCATTCTTAATTCCGGTCACAACATTCACCCTGACAGCTTTTTTATCACGTGCCACATAGACATAGTCACCGTTCTCATCCGTACCGAGTGCATCCGCGGGTATACGCAGCACGTCCTCCACATCGGCCGTATTGATATATGCCTTGACCTCAAGGCCTATGATTATCTCATCATCCGGCTCGTCAAGGGTTATCTCTATGCCGATATTTGAGGCCTGTTCCGCATTCGTGCCGGTCATGCCTTCGATGCGTGTGACTGTTCCGGAATAATCATTTCCCCTTATCTTAACAGATGCCGTCTGCCCCTTATCAATACTGTCTATATCATACTTGTTTACGCTGCATCTGACCACTATTTCCTCAGTGGATTCAAGAGTCAGTACCGGCGTTCCCTCATTCACGGTCTCTCCTTCGGTAGCATTTATCATGGTCACAACGCCGTCATGATCTGCAACGATACCGCCTCTTGCCATCTTAAGATGCTCTATCTTCTCACCCGCCTCAAGATCGTTTGCCGATTTAAGGACCTCTATGCGTTCACGGTCGGCATCTGTCAGGGTACCGGAATAAGATGATATCTTCTGGCTGCTCATCTCGGCCCTTCGCTCCTTATATCCGGCAAGCTGCATATTAAGGCGCTCAACTTCCTCCTCCATCCTTAAGATATCCGGATCGTACTGCTGAGCATATGTGTTATTCTGGATCTGCTTAAGTACAGAGTCCCTGTTTCCGTACAGTATATCATCTTCATCCGTGATAAGAGCCCTGTCGGGATCATCGCAGTTTATAAGCTCTATCTGGAGCCTCGCACCCTCGCTTGCAAGCTCCGCTCTTCTTGCATTTATCGCGTCCTTAAGCTCAAGTATCCTGGTTTCGGTATCATGTATCTGTCCGTCAAGACCGGCAAGCCGGCCGGCTGCTTCACTGTACAGTCCCGCATTCCTGTCTCCGGCCTGCATGCTTCCGTCATACCCGTCGCGGGCCGACTGCATGTTATAACCGGTGAGGTTTATCATATACTCAAGATAATCCTCATCATATGAAATAAGCAGGTCGCCCTTATTCACATGGTCGCCCTGCTTGATATGTACCGTAGCTATGCGTACTTCGGCGGGCGTGTAGTAGGTCTTCTTTTCATTTGTACCCACATTGCCGTTAAGTTCTATCGATGAACTCATCGGGCCCCGGTCAGCCGTATATGAATTAACGGCCATTGCTGCATTTACGTTCATCGACACGGATACTACGGCCACCGCACATGCCGCTATCCCGCCTGCTATGACTTTCTTTTTGTTTTCCTTAAACAGTTTCATACTTCCGCCTCCGGATGAATATACAGTTCCCTGTTACATACCCATCATACAATGTGCGAAGGCGGAAGTCTTAACCTGTATCCTGTCTGTTCCTTAACTGTTTCTTAAATCCTATTCCTGAAAATCACAGGTTACCATGACCTTATGGTCATACCACTTGCCCTTGGTTCCGATAAGTGCCACATCGAATTCCTCTCCGAGTACAGGAACCGGAATATCGAACCCGTTTACGGTTTCGACAGTACCGTCATCGTAAGTAACCTCATCCTCGGTGGGCTCAAGA
The DNA here is from genome assembly GCA_024692905.1 of Lachnospiraceae bacterium. Taxonomy (GTDB): domain Bacteria; phylum Bacillota; class Clostridia; order Lachnospirales; family Lachnospiraceae; genus UBA2868. The sequence continues at coordinate 106,135 of JAILLY010000066.1, forward strand.
AGGACCGCACCGTCCTTTGCCGCGTCCTCAGCCGTTCCGGGGAACAGATTTAATATCCCGTCTCCCGCAAGGCTTACATGAATGGTCATCTCTCCGTCCTTAACAGTCAGCGTGCCCATATCGTCAAGTGCTTCATTTACATGGAACATGCTGCTGTCTGTGGTGAACTTTGCCATATATTCTCCGTCGGGTACCGATGCATTACCGGAAGCATCCGCGGCACCGGCTGCAAGCGGTTCGGAATCAAAAGCCGCGATCGTGTGGTTTGCATAAATTTCCTGAACGTTCTCGATGCGTCCAAGGCCCGCGATCTGACAATCTACAGAATCGAAGTTTCCGGAAGCAACGAACATGCTCTTCCATGAATCCTCTTCATCACCCGCCATATCGTTATTGGCGTGATCACCGGCAACTACCATGAGCGGCCTTAAGATGACCTTCTTATAACCGGCCTCAGCTACCTTGTCAATAACAACATCGCAGGCAGTCTCCTCGGGCTCACCTTCAACGGTCCCAACAAACACATTATCATAACCAAGCTCAGCCATCTGGGTCTGCATCTGGGAATAGGTGACCTTCGCATTATGCGATGTACCGTGTCCCATAAGTACGAGTGCGGTACCGTCAGCGGCTGCTGCTGCCGCATCATCATATCCTGCCACACTCATGGCTTCGGCAACTACGAAACCTGCAACGGCTTCCTTATCTTCATTTACTTCACCTGCATCACTTCCGACTTCACCAAGCAGAGGCTCGGCAACTCTTATAGACTCAAATTTATCTGCATACGCTTCAAGCGCTTCGATCATCTCGTCATATTCGGCACCGTGCATGAGATGTGTAGGCTGCACCAAAAGATTCTTAACACCGTTTTCGACCGCACGCTCAAGTGCCTGGTCCATATTATCGATCTTCTCGCCATCCCTCGCCTGTATATGGTTTATTATTATCTGCGAAGTAAAGGCACGCCTTACGGCCCATTCGGGATTGGCATCTGCCACAGCCTTCTCTATGCCGCCTATATCTTCTGTACGGCTGTCATTGAACGATGTACCGAAACTTACGACAAGTATCTCATTCTCACCTATATCATCAGCATTGAGAGGATCGTCAAGGGAAGCATCGCCTGTGTCCCTTCCGAAATAATCGGGATCGGCATTTTCACCCTCTACGAGTTCCTTCTGCTCATCGGTAAGCGCATCCCACGCCTCCTTCGCCGCAGCACACTGTGCGTCGGTTTCATCTGTCCTCTCCTGAACATAGATCGCATCGATAAGGTCCGCAACTTTCTTAGCCGCTTCAAGATCATCTACCACTTCTTCCTCCTGTCCGGGAGCTGTCTCCTCAGCCGCTTCATCAGTGATCCCCGAATCATTGATGTTTACATTGACCGTTCCGCAGCCTGCAAGAAGCACGGCAGCCACACCTGCACCAATGATGACCGATAGAATCTTCTTTTTCATAATCTACTCCTCCTTTAATATATCAATTGTATTTCCTGACACAAAAACAGCTCAAACGGGATCCCCGGATGAGCACGCACAATAACAGGACCCCCTAAAGGGTCCGGTCATACGGTACGATCAGTTACTCGTGACCCGGAATGATTCCTGTACCGGCAAACGGCAGGTCTCCTGGCTCATACATCATCATATGACAGCCTGCCTTCCCGGGTTTCCCCAGTGACTTTGGTCATACCAAAACGGCAGCCATACTCCGTATTTACAGTGACGAGTTCGCACAGGCCTTGCACCTGTTTCCCTTTTAACCCCGGATAAAACCGTGGCACCGCCAGCCTTCATTATTCAAGAGCATTACTGATTCTATCACAATCCATGACATGATTCAACCCGGACTTAATAGCCCGGGTTGATGATATATCTATATTTGATCCGTTCATCCAAAACCTATATTGAAACATCCACGGCCGGAACCGGAGCGGATGCTCCTGAATCAGCCGATCCTGCTATGGCTCCGGCAGACGATACAGACACCGATGCGGATCCGAACGCAGACATTGACTGAGAAGCCCCAAACGCACCTGACATACCTGAAGAGATACCTGATGCTCCGGCGGAACTCCTGCCGTCAATATTTTTATATACACTCTTTAAATATTCCATATCGGCCTTCATAAGGGCCTTCTGCTCTGAAAAGCGGTGCTTGGTCTTTAGTTTTTCCAGTTCCTCTTCACTCATATGAGGATCGACAATCTCCATTGCATCTATCACCTCGGACATTTCGCGGAGCATCTCGCTCTCTTCATCGCTCATCTCTTCGGCGAACTCATCCATCTGCTCAAGCATCTTTTCCTGTGTAGCTTCTATCTTTTTATCCATCTCCTCACGAAGTTTCTCGGCTTCCTCCTTCATGAGTTCGGTCTGTTCGTCTATCTTTTCAAACTGCCTTTCGGTGATCTCATCCTTTACGGCGTTAAGCACATCGCTTTTGTTGCTTTCCCCGATCTCTTCCATCTTCTTTAGCATCTCATCGCGCTTTTGCGTATTGGCGACCATCTCCTCAAGCTTAAGATTATTCTGCTTGCGTTCGGCAACCACTTCTATCTTCCTTGCATGGGTCAGCGCCACCTGAAGTTCATCACCGTCATCCCCTGCCGCAGCCAGTTTACGCTTTATCTCGCTCACCTTACGCTTGGCTGCAATTACCGCCTGGCCCGCACTCAGCGAGGTCTTGGCGCGTTGTATCTTGTTTGATACTTCCTTGAAATTATATATCTTGCCGCTGTCAAGCAGCTTGTCTTTCTTATCTTCCTCTTTCCCGGCCTCCTCAGCCTCATTTGTATTTTCCTTAACAAGAGTCAGCGGGTTTGAGCGCTCTTTTTCAAACAGGTTCCTTAACTGGTCCTGCATCTGCTTTCTCACGGATGTCCTCGCATCTTCACCCTGTCCGCCCGAAACAAGCCCGGCGATCCCGGGTGCACCCGGATTTATGCTGCGATCCTTAAGCCCGGCATTCATCATACCCGGCTGTTTTATATTGTTCTGTCTGTTGTATACGGGATTAAAGAAAACCTGATTATATGTAATCCTCATCCGTCTACCCTCCATGTATAAGGCATTGTCTTAATAATGCCGTCCGATCCTTCCCTGGATCCGAATGGAAATTTTCGGTTATTATATATATCGGAGATAAACTTAATATGTTTATACCAAAAACATGAGTTTTTACAGAAATGAATTTACTTATGAGCGTATATGATCCGCTGCGTCCTTCCCCGCAATGGCTCCAGAGGTGAATGCCCACTGCAGATTATATCCGCCGCAGGTGCCGTCCACATCACACAGTTCTCCAACGATATAAAGTCCGGGGCAGCTTCGGGACCCAAGTTCCTCATCAAGAGAGGACAAGCCGAATCCTCCGGCCGTAACCTGGGCGCGCTCGAATCCGGCATCGGAATCTATTCGTACTTCCAGATCGAGAAGTAAACCCGAAAGCGCATCAAGCTTCTTATCCTGAGCATTTACCGCAAGCGAACCCGGTATCATCTTAAGCCGGTCAAGACAATAAAGAGCGAGTTTTTCATTAAGCATAAGGCTTAGAGCCTCGATCATACTGCGGTCCTTCCTTATATCCGCAGTCCTGCCGCGGCTTCCTCTTATACTGCTGCCTTTAAAAGAAGCCTCAAGTGCGGTCCTTATTTCATCCTGTCCGTTATCGGGAAAAAGATCTATATGAAGCACCGCTTCACGGCCTTCGTTCAGAGCCTTTGTCGCATAGCGGCTTAACTGCATCACAGGTATTCCGCTTACATTATCTTTATTGAATATGATCTCACCTCGTTCGGAGGCCGCCTTGACTCCGTCTGTTGTCAGCCATACGGAACATTTGACTCTTACACCGGCAAGCTTTGCAAGTTTCTTATCCTTATGTCCGAGGGGCACAAGCGCAGGATACTGAGGGACAAGTTCATTCCCCAGTCCCTCAAGTACCTTATTTAAGTTCCCGTCACTTCCGTGAACGGGAGAAGCCTTTCCTCCTGTTGCCGCGACCACCGCACGACATTCGTATCTGTGACCGTTCGTAACGACCGTATAACCCCCGTTGTTTGATGTTATGTCAACCACCATCTCGCCGCAGACGATCCTGCATCCCAGCCGCCTTGCTTCAAGCAGCAGTGCATCAGCGACCGTCCTTGCCTGCTCGTTATACGGATAGACATAATCTCCTATATTTCTGGTCATCATGCCTAGCCCGTGAAAGAAATCCATGAGTTCATCCCTTCCGTACAGCCCAAGCATACTCTTTACAAATGCGGGATCGCCGCCTCTGTAGGAATTATCATCAAATACCAGATTGGTAAAGTTACATCTTCCGTTTCCGGTCGCATACAGTTTCTTAAGAGGCTTGTCATTGCGTTCAAGTATAAGAACATCCGCACCGCCTCTTGCGGCATATATGGCTGCCATCATTCCCGAGGGTCCGGCCCCCGCAACGATCACTTCATGATACATCAGTAATTCTCTTTTCTGACTTCAAAATATGCCTGAGGGTGGTTGCATACCGGGCATACTTCGGGAGCCTCAAGCCCTACTACGACATGGCCGCAGTTACGGCACTCCCACATTACCACGCCGCTCTTTTTGAATACTTCCATGGCTTCGATGTTTTTAAGGAGCGCACGGTATCTCTCTTCGTGAACCTTTTCGATCGCCGCTACACCCCGGAACTGTGCGGCAAGCTCCGTAAAACCTTCTTCCTCGGCTTCCTTTGCCATTCTTTCATACATGTCTGTCCATTCCGCATTCTCACCCTCGGCGGCATGGAGCAGGTTTGCGGGTGTATCCCCGAGTTCACCGAGTGCCTTAAACCATAACTTGGCATGCTCTTTCTCATTTTCGGCAGTCTGGAGGAATAATGCCGCGATCTGCTCATACCCTGCTTTCTTTGCAACGGAAGCAAAATATGTATATTTATTCCTTGCCTGTGACTCTCCCGCAAATGCCTCCCAAAGGTTTTTCTCGGTTTTCGTTCCTGCATACGGATTATTTCCTGCCATGATCTTTTCTCCTTTCTGTCTTATATTGATCACATGAAAACGCTACGATCATATCCGTTCTTTGTTTTTTATTACTGCAAACCTGTTCTTATAAACTTTGATGTTTATCCTGTCATTGATGCCGTAAGGATGTGTTGTGTCGTGCAGCTTATACAATATAAACCTGGGGCCTTTGGATGTGTGCAGCAATATCTTGCATATCTGCGCGGGACGGTCATTTAAAAGAAGGGTATCATCCATATAGCCGTAAACCGTTCCTTCCATTTCCTCTCCCATGCTTTTAACGCTTAGCGCATAATACAGGTTCTTTAACACTATAACAAGAGACACGACTGCGATCACGGCAAAGGGAATGCAGATGACCGTTGCCATCGTGTCAAATCCCTTCCCAGCCACGGAAAAGATCACGGGAAACGCAAACCCGAAGAAGCCGAAACCGAACGCAAATATCAAAGGAAACGTTATATTCCAGAAATTCATATGGGCTTCCTTACATTCAAGCACGGGATATTCCATGTCCGCCGACGCCGTGTCAAGTCCGGTCATCGCTCCGCAATACGGACATATCTCGGATGTTACCGGCGCTCCGCAGGCCGGACAGTTTATCTTTATTTCTTCTGACATTCCATTAACTTCCTCTCTTAATCTTTTCAGAAATACAGCCCCTATTATATATAGGGGCTATATCGGATGGATCGTATTAAAAGTTCCCGGTCATTGCCCGTTCCAGTTAAACTTCGCAGTGATCTCAACAAGCTCCCTGACAGCCTCCCTCGCATCCTGCAGTTTCCTGTAACCCTGCTCGTTCGAGAGACGCATTTCGTTTGACCTCTCCGCGATATCATTTATCCTGTCGGCGGAATTACCTGTCATTCCGTTGATATCATCGGTTGCGGATACGATCTCCTCGATATGATTCTCAAGGGAATCTGTACCTGCACGGACACGGGACATAACATCGATAAAGTAATCCGCATCCTCCCTGTAACGCGCACCGGAATCCTGGAACATACCATAATCGGTAAGTACGGTATCCTCGAGGAAGGACATGAGCTCGGTGATACATTCATTGAGATTTGATACGGAATCACTGACATCGTCCACAATACCGCTGATATTATCAACCGTCTTTAATGTCTGAGCCGCAAGTGCACCTATCTCATCCGCAACTACGGCAAATCCGCGGCCGGCATCTCCGGCTCGTGCAGCCTCGATACTTGCGTTCAGGGCAAGCAGGTTGGTGTTTGCGGAAATACTCTTAATATCATCCGTAAGTTCATGGATACGGTTAACGGCCTTGGATTTCTCTATTGCCGCGTCGCTGCGCACCTTCATGACATCATACATCTGATGGGTCTTTTCAACGGAGATGCTGCTTCTCTGCTCCATTTCACCGGCCCTGTTCTGAATGGCCCTTGAATCCTCTTCACTCTTGACTGCAAGATCATAGATCTCTCTCGTCTGATGTCTTGCCTCTTCAACGTTATGAACGATCTGGGCAGTGTTGCCGGCAGCAACCTTCATTCCTTCGGCCAGATGCCCGGTCTCGGTATTATTGCTGTCGGTACGGGAGTTATTCTCTCTCATGATGGTATCGAGTTCATCGATACTTCCGGATATGGTATGCTCAACATTCACAAAAGAATTGACCATATCCCTGAAAGAAGCCCTCATATCGCTGACACCGTTTGCCATCTGGCCGATCTCGTCCTTATGAGACGTAAGATCCCTGCCGCCATCCGAGGAAGTAAGATCCAGCCTCGCGGTCTGTCCGATGATGTCGGTAAGAACAAGTATCGGCTTGGCAAGTCCGTTGCCGACAAGAAAACCGACAATACCGCTTACAAGCAGAGCGATGAGGATCGCGCCGATTATCGTATATAAAAGGGTATATGCTTCCGAAAAGATCTCGGATTTCGGAGCGGTCAGAAGAAGGACCATTCCGTTATGCAGCGGATTGGCTACAAGCATCTTATCAACACCCTTATATTTATATGCGTATGCGTTGTCAGAGGTACCGGCGGAAGCGATAAATGCGGGAGCTCCCGAAAGAGACTTGTCAAGTTCGGTTATATTCCGTCCCGGATCCATGTTCTTATTATACAGTATATCTCCTTCCGAGCTTGCGATGATGCCGTAACCCGATTTGAAGAGAGATATCTCTTCCACCTTATCCGTAAGCGCCTTAAAGGAGATATCCATGCCGACTATACCGATCGAGGTACCGTCCTGCGCATAGATGGGTACTACATAAGAGATCATATATACATTTATATTGCTGTTTAAATAGGGATCCATCCAGATGGGCGCACCGTTCTGGACGGGGATATAATACCATCCGACATGCTCAAGGTCAGAGGGGTCGTACATGGTGAAATCCGTAGGAGTTACCTCGGTGAACGGATCTGTCAGCGAGTCCCTTGTAAGGAAACAGCCGGAAGTAGGGTTCGAATATTCGGGATTATAACGGATATAGCTGGTAATGGCTCCGTCCGTATGCTCCGAAAAACGATGGACCTGCTCAAGAACTTCGTAAGTATATGCATCTGCATAATTTTTATCCGAGAAAAACCTCCGTTCACTAAGTCCGCTCTGAACAATGTCAGCAAGGATATTAACGGACTGTTCAACCCTTAAGACCGTTGAATCCAGCTCGCTTGATACGGCAGCACTCTGATTGATCATGCTCTGAGTGGAATCCTTTTCGGAGATCTGCATGGTAGTCCTTATGGAAAGCAGACCGACTATCAGTGCAGTAAGCAGTGAGCACAGCATAATTCCCAGTATGATCTTGATACGAATGGTCTTCATGGCAATCCTCCTGATATTAATAATGACCTTCATGTCGCATGAAAGTAACTGTTATCATTATACTTCGATTTTCACTTCATGAAAACCCCTCACAGACATAATATGGTTTGATTATTCCCGTGTCATGATTGTATTCTGTATATATGGGATCATTACTTTTAGCTGTGATATATCTGATATTTATAAGTTTGGGACTGCCCGACTCTCTTTTGGGATCGGGCTGGCCGAAGATGCAGGTTTCATTTAACGTTCCTTCATCGTATGCCGGGTATGTTTCAATGACCATATCTTTTATGACCATCATATCCGCGCTCTTAAGCCCCGGGATGATAAAGAGGTTTCATACGAAATGGATCGTGACCGTATCCATATTTCTTACGATCCTCGGCCTCGTTGGGTTTTCCCTGTCAACGCGTTACGCTATGCTGTTTATACTGGCGATCCCGTACGGCCTCGGAGCCGGTGCGATAGACGCGTCGGTCAATCATTATGTGGCTGATCATTATTCGGGAGCGGCGATGAATTTCCTGCACTGTTTCTACGGTGTAGGCGCAGTCATAAGCCCATATATAATGGCCATGGCACTAAGGCACGGTGTATGGAATGACGGATATCGCCACACGGCATATGTCCAGATAGGAATATTGCTCATATGCATCTTCTCGTTTCCTTTGTGGAAGAACGGCGAAAATGAAAAAGATGCGGAAAATGCCGCTGAAAGTGCAGGTATAAGGGAAGCCTTGAAGGTTCCGGGAGTGATCCTTACTCTTATCGCTTTTTATGCATACTGCTCCGGTGAGGCTACCTGTTTTTTATGGACGCCCAGTTACTTTGCGGGAACAAGGCAGGGCCTTCCGGATCAGCTTATCGCATCCTTCGGATCGCTCATATTCGGCGGTCTTATGCTCGGAAGGCTGATATCGGGGTTTGTATCGGACAAACTGGGCGACAGGCTTCTTATACGGATCGGGATAGCTCTTGAATTATCCGGGATCCTCCTTATATCCATACCGTTTAATGGATATATGGCAACCGCCGCCGGCTTTATCATTATCGGTACCGGAATGGGCCCGGTATATCCCGCGATCCAGCATATGGCCCCCATAAACTTCGGAAGACACAATTCGGCCGCGGTGATCGGCCTGCAGATGGCTTCGGCTTATGTTGGAAGCACATTTATGCCGATGGTGTTCGGGATACTCCAGCAGCATGCCGGGATCGCGATAATGCCCGTATATCTTCTGGTATTTGCTTTTCTTAACATAGGTTTACTTGAGATCGCATACAAAACGGCCGACAAAGCCGGCCGTTCTCAAAATGACGATCAGTAGATCCTTCTTATAAATAGTCTCTTATATTCAGGGTCTCACCCGAGGGCTCTTCCTCTTCCATGATCCCGGGAACAAACTCCGCAATATATGTTTCTCCTGTCACGGGATCTATATGAAAATAAACCAGAGCGGCCGTATAGGACCTGAACAGGACAACGATCTCGTTTTCGCTGCTTGAATCAACATTCCAGTAAACCGGGATCTCTCCTTCATCAATGATCTCTTCAATGTCGGGGTATTCCTCGTAGCAGTATTTTTTAACCGCTTCGAGGGCCTCATCATCACTTATGCGTGAGGGAGTCTCATCCCCTGTATCCGATACGGTATCCTTATCTTTATCCGTATTCCTGTCTCCGTCCTTGTCCTTGTCTTCGTCTTTGTCCTTATCCTTGTCTTTGTCCCTGTTGTCTTTTTCTTTGTCCTTTTCTTTGTCTTTTTCTTTGTCTTTTACTTCGTCTTTATCTTTGTCCTTTTCCTTGTCCTTATCCTTGTCCCTGTCTTTTTCCTTATCATTTTCACCGGTTTCGGTCACGGTATCTTCCTTCTTATCATCCTCATGCTCCTCTTTTTCCCCGGTCGCGGCAAAAGAGGAAGATCCCCTTTTTTCACAGCCGAAAAGAGATACTGATATGAGCAGTAACATAAGGATCAAATATATCTTCTTACATATATTCTTCATTTTCCGTCAGCCTTTCTTTAAATCGTCTCTTATAAAATGGGTCCACAGATGCTCTTCCTTTTCCGGCAATCCATACTTCTCCTTGCCGAGAGCAATGCTCTTCATAAGAAAAGTCATATTGGCCGCAAGGGTTCTCATTGTCTGAAGTCCTTCGGCATCCGCACCCGCCTCTCCGGGACCGCGTCCGTGAACGCTGTTCCAGTACTGGCTTGATGCCACGGGCATACCGCTTATCGTAAAGTATTTATTCAGTTCATCAAAGGTTGCCGAACACCCTCCGCGGCGTGCAACCACCACACTTGCGCCGACCTTCATGGTCTTGTCAAATCCCGTGCTGTAAAAAAGCCTGTCAAGACATGCGATAAGCGTGGCATTAGCCGAGGCATAATAAACCGGTGAAGCAACTACCAGTCCGTCAGCCTTTTCAAACCTGGGGGCCAGTTCATTGACGGCATCATCAAATACACATTTGCCTGTACCGGCGCATGTACCGCAGGCGATACAACCCCGTATATCCCTGTTTCCTATATGGACTACTTCCGTTATGACTCCCTGTTCTTCAAACACCTTCACCATCTCACCGATGGCCGTCATCGTGTTCCCGTCCGCTCTGGGACTTCCGTTTAATATCAGTACTTGCATTTCTTTCCCCTCCTATCGGGAATGATAACGTAAAATGACGTATTTAGCAATAAAACGGATAAAAAAACTTGATTTTAACCCGGTACGACCTTACCATAGTATTCGTTACAGGGCAGGATCTTCTTCATCTTTGTACATACGTTCCTTCCCGCAGAGCAGGTGGGTATGAGTTCAAGAACAACAAAAAGAAACGATTTTTCAAACGGTCCGGTATGGAAATGCATCATCATTCAGGCCATACCTTTGACGATAGCCCAATTTGTCCAGCTTTTGTACAACGTAGTCGACAGGATCTATCTCGGGCATATGGATAAGGGGCATTCTCTCGCACTTACCGGAGTGGGACTGACTTTTCCCGTCATCACGCTTATAATGGCATTTACTGCGCTGTTCGGGATCGGAGGAATTCCGTTGTTCTCGATCGAACGCGGACGGGGAGATCTTGACAGGGCCGGAAAGATACTGGGAAATTCATTCGCACTTTTGATCCTCAGCGCAGTTATCCTGACGGCCTTCGGCCTTATATTCTTAAAGCCGGTACTGTTTGCATTCGGAGCAAGCAGTGAATCCTATGTTTACGGTGTACAATATTTAAGAGTATATCTTTGGGGCACGGTCTTCTCAATGACCGCAACCGGCCTTAACGGATATATAAGCGCCCAGGGATATCCGTCGATCGGTATGCTTTCCACGGTAATAGGCGCGATCGTCAACATCATCCTTGATCCCGTATTTATCTTTCTGTTCGGACTCGGTGTCACCGGGGCGGCGCTCGCAACGCTGATAAGCCAGACCGTTTCGGCGATATGGGTGCTTAAATTTCTTACGGGGAAGAATATACCTGTCCCTTTACGCAGGGCAAATATCAGGATAAACGGACGTATCACTCTTGATATCTGCAGGCTCGGAGCTTCAAACTTCATTATGCAGGGTACCAATTTTGCCGTTCAGGTGGTATGCAACTCTACTCTTGCAAAATACGGTGGAGACCTGTACGTCGGGATAATGACCGTCACAAATTCCGTCCGTGAGATCTTCTCTCTTCCGGTAAACGGCCTGATAAGCGGCGCACAGCCTGTGATAAGTTATAATTACGGGGCAAAAAAATACGACAGGGTAAGATCCGGGATCAATTTCAATACTGCTCTCGGAGTTACCTACACTGCCGCCGCATGGCTTGCGGTCATTATATTTCCGCGCTTCTTCTTTAATCTGTTTTCGGATGATAAGACACTTATGAACGCCGGCACGGATGCCCTTAAGATATACTTCTTCGGCTTCGTGTTCATGGCTCTCCAGTTTGCGGGACAGTCTGCTTTCCAGGCGCTCGGTGATGCAAAGCATGCGATCTTTTTCTCGCTTCTTCGAAA
>JAILLY010000077.1 GCA_024692905.1 Lachnospiraceae bacterium
ACAGATATCCTTGCGGAAGGGTATGAACAGACAAATGACGACGCACTGCTGGAGGTGTTGACCGACACCTATCTGGACGGGGCCGATGCAGTGATGGAGCCGGATACGCCGGAAACGGTTACCCAGGCTATAGAGATCCTGCAGATCGCTTATAAGAAGATAAAGGTGGAGCGGCTTATGGCCCGGATCCGGCTGCTGGAGAAGGAAGCTGCCCTTGTTGAAGTCATAGGGACCATACATGAGTTTACCTCGGAGATGATACCGAAAGATATCTGGGAGGCGGATAACCTCGGCCTGGAGACACCGTCCTATTATATCGTTTTTGAGAGCAGTGTAAATGTCATGATAGACGGAAAGAGCGTAACGGTCGGGGAGGCAGCGGTTAACAACCTGAGTGCGGAAACAGATCCGGCGATATTTAAGGATGTAAAACGGAGCTATAAGGGAAGGTTCGAAAAAAACGAACAGAAGATGGATGGCCTGGTTGCAGACGGGGAATACCGCTACGATCCGTATGATTACATCTTTATATTGGAGACCCAGCCGGAGGAGCTTTCGAAAGGCGGGCAGGAAGCTGAGCCGGAAGAAGCGGAGCCGGATGAGGAGGAGGTACTACGGACGGCAGAGGATAACGGCTGGAGAGCAGCATATTATGATAAGACGCAGACGATCTCGCTTGATGAGTTTCTTATGGAATACTCCAGCGGAACTACGATGAAGATCCACTTCGGGGCTGACGCGGAGGTCCTGTATGGCCTTGCTTTTATAAATGAGGATACCGTACCGGAACTGGTCTGCAGCGTGGATATGGGAGACAACAGCTATTATATCAATCTGTATACCTTCCATGCGGGTGAGGTGATCAAACTGGGAACTACCATATATCGTTCAACGGTCGTGCCGACTTATGTGCCGTTTAAAAACTGTCTTTCTCTGGGAGGTGCGATATCCGGCATGGGGACTGCGGTTTCCGGATCCTATGGTGTTATGAATGAAGCGGGAGACGGGCTCGATACGGTGAATGTATCTTCGTACCGCTACGATCCGGATAAGTATTCCGATTGGGCTGAAGCGGAAGCTGCCGGAGATACGGCACCTGACGGTGTGTGGTATTCATATATCTGGGATGCGGAAAACAAAAGCCGGATCCCGATCACACAGGATGAAAAAGAACGCAGATTCTCCACGGAAGGCGGTAAGGAATTGATCGGGACCTATACGGCGGAGGAGTTGAAAGGTTTGTAAGGAGAGGTGATCTACTCTTAAGGGGGACTAACGGCTGCAGATTTTGGGGGATTTTTATTTGCAGTTCGTCAGGAAAAGAAACAACTCGTCAGAAAAAAATCGCTATATTCCGGATATCGCTATAATGAATATCGTAACAACACATATTTATGTTCTTTAGGAGGGAATATGAAAAAACGGATTATAACGGCCGGTATAGCAATTTGCCTGATCCTTTCTGCCTGTGGAGATGAGAAGAAAGATAATCCTGCGACAGAAAATAAAGTTGTGAGCAGCGAAAATAAGGATGTACAGCCGGATCAAAAGGATAATGAGGATGTACAGAATGTCGTTTCGGATGATGTTAATGAAAGACCGGCTGTAGTTGATGCAGAGGAACCGGGGGATCAGGAAGATGAAGGGATTCCGACCGCTTCCCAGGAGATCATAAATGCCCGGCCGGAGGAGTGCAAGATACAGCTGTATGATCATATCTTTGCCAATAAGACGTATTATTATTTCCCGGCAAATTTTAAGCAGGGTACAGTACCTAGTCGTAACTACGGTACCTGGAAGATCCTTTGTGTTGATAAAAGCCTGCCGTGGGAAGACAGTACACAGATCCTGATCGATAAGATTGAAAAAGAAACATCTCTGAATATCATCTGGAAGGATTATGAGCCGGAAACCCTGCTGACGCCCGGATACGACTATTATATAGCCGGAGAAGACCAGGATGGAACTCTGATATACGGAATCTGTGCATTCAACGATACGGAAGAAACCATTTCGCTTTCAGAAGCGAAAGCATTTGAAATGTATCATATAAGCAATGAGAGCCGTGATTCTGCGAAAACCTACAGCAAATACGCATATTTCTTTGGCGGGATAAATGTATACAGTGGTACCTGGTCATATGAGAGCGTAAAGGATGAACTTAAAAAGTATCCGGATTTTCAGCTGGAAGAAGAACAATACGGTGACAGTCTGGTGATTTATGCCAGGATGGAGACATCTGATGTAAAATGCCATTTTGGAGAAGATCATGGAGATACCATTAAGGACGTTACTTCGAGTACAGGGATAATAAGCTATCGCTTTAACTTCAATGCAAAAACCCATTTGCTGAGTGAAATGGACTTCAGGATACATGACTCGATGCTATTGGATGATGTGGTGGAATACACGGTACCGGAAATCGGAAGATATTAGGATATCAACTTTAGGATAGTACGATATATCCTTTGATGCGATGATATAGACAGAAGAGCGGAGGAAAGTATGTTTTGCATCAAATGCGGTAACAACCTGGTAGAAGGATCGTTTTTTTGTAATAAATGCGGGGCACCCGTGGCCGGTGCAGGATCACAGAATAACGATAATACGGGTATGCGGGGAAACGTAGATCCTGCTATGCAGGGAAACAACGGGAATATGCAGAATAATGTCAATCCCGGCATGCAAATGAACAATTGGAATATGCAAAACAATGCCTATCCCAATATGCGTTCGAACAACCGGAATATCCCAAACGGTGCAAATCCTTATATGCCGGTAAACAATGGGTATATGATGCCTGCAGGTGATGCAATAAGCAAGAAAACGGTTCTGGCTATTCTTATGATCATCGGTTTGTTCATTGCTCTTCTTTCAGGTATTTTTCACATCTATGAAGAACCCGACTCATGGGGAGAAGACACTTATAATATGTTCAGTGTAGTTGGCGAGTACTACAGCAGTAAGTGTGTTTCTATCGGATATTTTGGGAACGGCGCTTTCTTTTCCTGGGTGTTTGGCATTTTGTTTTCAATTGCCAGTTTAATAGGGCTTGTTTTTCCTAAAGTAACAGATGAGAGCAAACCGGGACTTATAAGGGTTTCGTCTTTTCTGTTTATATATTCAATGCTTATGATACAGATAGGCTTGTTTATTGAGAGAATAACAGTAAATAGTCGTATTTATATGAATGCATGGGGATGGGGTTTGCTTA
>JAILLY010000109.1 GCA_024692905.1 Lachnospiraceae bacterium
AGGAACATCTTAGGAAACATCACCTTTACGTATGTGCATTGGATGCAAATGAACTGAAAAGACACATAGCTTTTCGTGATTATCTCCGTAGCAATCCGGATGCTGTTGCTGAGTATAGCAGAATTAAAGAGGAGGGGGCAAGGCTTTATCCGTGGGATATTGATAAATACATCGAGCACAAATCTCCATTTATCGAAGGTGTATATAAGCGTATTGGATTATTATAAATACAAAAGGTATGTAATATGAGAAAGCTTCCCTCGCTGTGCAGAAAGCAAATTATGCTGTTCGGATGTATAAAAAGGTAGGGTTTGTAACTGTGAATGAAAATGAAGAAGAGTTTATAATGGTGTGCAAACTATGATTGTTATTATTTCCGGGGCATCACATACAGGCAAGACAGTTCTTGCTCAGAGGATGCTTGAAAAATATAAATACCCTTATCTTTCCATCGATCATCTGAAAATGGGGCTGATCAGAAGTGGTAATACGGATCTTACCCCGGAGGATGATGACGAACTGGAAGGTTATTTATGGCCGATTGTTCGAGAGATGATCAAGACCGCAATTGAGAATAAGCAGAATCTTATTGTAGAAGGCTGTTATATTCCATATGACTGGCGAAGGGATTTTACAGATGAGTATTTGTCGGAGATCAAGTTCATTTGCCTTGCAATGACGAATGAGTATATCGATGCGCATTTTTCTGATATAAAGGGGCATGGATCTGATATTGAGAACAGGCTGGATGATTCCGATTGTACTGTCGAATGGATAAAGGAAGGAAATCGAAAGGTTATAGATGGATTCCGGAGCATGGGAGAGCCAATTACCCTTATAAATGATGATTACGTGAAAGTAATATCAGAGATCCTGAGAGAATAGAATAATGTGCGATTGGACCGATTTCAAATTTAACGAACCTTACGAGGGCAAGGAAATATGCAGTGTTTAAGGATTCTGTTGCCTGCTCAATACATTGAGTTCATGAAAAAACATAATGGTGGAGAATCATTACCAAAGATGCTATCGCACCGTTGTATAACGAATATGGTGTAATGGTAATGGGACTGTTCGATTTTCTCCTTAATGAAGACAGCCTTGATAAGTAACAACTTTTGATACTAACCGCGAATAGTTTTTTGCCCTATAAAAAACCAAGTTTTGACTACGATTCACGAAAGATAAAATTTAGAAGTGTAAAGGAGCCGAAAAATGATAAAGATATTGTTCGTCTGCCTGGGAAATATATGCAGATCCCCGATGGCGGAATTTATAATGAAGGACATGGTTGAAAAAAGAGGGGTTGCCGACAGGTTTTATATCGCTTCTGCCGGAACCTCTGACGAAGAGATATGGAACGGGGTGGGCAATCCTGTATATCCTCCGGCACGTGAAGAACTTGCGCGACACGGTATCACGGATGTTTCCGGCAAACGGGCTGTTCAGATCACGCGCAGCGATTATAAAAAATATGACCTCATCATAGGGATGGAGACGAGGCACGTGCATACGATGCTAAGGGTATTCGGAGGCGATCCGGAAGGAAAAGTCAGACGTCTGCTCGATTACTCGGACCGTCCGAGGGATATCTCCGATCCATGGTACACGCACAGATTTGAAAGCGCATATAATGATATACTTGAAGGGTGTGAAGCGTTGTATGATTCTCTTATCCAGGAAAGGAGGAATTTATGAGGCAATTTCGCAGAGTAATATGGAATGCATTGGAGTATGATTATGAGGCTGCTTACGGCTTTGTTCCAAATATAAGGGCTTATATGCATGAAGACGGGAAGGATCATGACTGTATCCTGGTGCTCCCGGGTGGAGGATACTGCATATGCGCACCGCATGAAGGCCAGGAGGTTGCGCTTGAATTCTATGAAATGGGGATGGATGCTTTTGTCCTGACCTATTCCACGGATATCACGATGTCTGTTCCGCTTAAGGATCAGCCGCTTAAGGATATATCAAGGGCCGTGAGGCTCATAAGGAAGGAATATGCCACTCCGGGTAAGCTGATCGTATGCGGTTTTTCGGCATCCGGCCATATCTGCGGAAGCCTTGCCGTACATTATAAGGACGTTAAGGATGACGATCCCGGGTATGAAGCTGTATCAAACAGGCCGGACGGGGTCATCCTTTCATATCCCGTTATATCATCCGGTAAATACGGACACGCATCATCGTTTGAAGCGCTTCTCGGTAAGAATCCCACGGATGAGGAACTAGAGTATTATTCGGTAGAAAAGAACGTGAGCACCGACACGCCGCCGTGTTTCATCTGGCAGACGGCAACGGATGAACTCGTTCCTGTTGAAAACAGTTATCTTTTTGCGGAAGCGCTTAAGGAAAAGGGTATACCCTATGCGCACTATGTATTTCCCTGCGGACTTCACGGACTTGGTCTTGCCAAAGAGTCTTCATATAAGAAGGGTCAGGATATTATTCCCGATCCCTATTATTCGATGGAGCAGGTTGAACTTGCGGCTGCAGCGGTAAAGGCCGGCTGCGGAGTTAATATTTCAGAAAAAAGATACAGTGAGCTTATGGAGCAGTTTGGGGAACCTTTGGCTTCCACAGAAAATCCGCATGACTTAACCGAAGTCAGAAATGATGCGGGACTATGGGCGCAGCTTGCCAAGGTATGGATAGACAGGCTGTGACTTTTGGGTGTATTATATATATATGGGTTATATTATGTATGTATGCTCCGGATGCCGGAGCTATTTCAAAACCGGTGGGTCCGGTAAGAAGATAAGATGTCCTAAATGTAAGACCGAATTTCTTACCAGCCTTAAGATAACCGATGAGAAGTGGAAGCTTCTTGATCGTGATGCACGAAATGCCCGGATCAACCGCGCCATAGCGGGAGAGCAGTTAAGGGATGAGGTCCCTGCGCCCGAAGTACAAAAGATTGTCGTAAAACGTCCGCAGCCCGCGGCACCCGCGACGGCTTCAGCACCTGCGGCACAGGCACCCGCAGCACCGGCGCCCGGGCCTGCAACAGCGACGCCTGCACCCGCGGCACAGGCACCCACAGCACCGGCGCCTGCGGCAACATCACCTGTACCTTCAGCACCCGCGCCGGCACCTGTATCGCCTGAAGAGCCCAAGCCTGCCAAGACAATGGGCGCCGATACTTCTACCCTTTTTAAGGCAGATGCACCGGATGAGGCCATACTTGAAGCAAGAAGGCTGCTCGAGCAGAAGGATGTCCAGGCCGAGATGCCCGCTCCCAGGATGGACAAGAAGCGGTTCATGGTAGTGTGTGTGACCGCTCTCGTAATACTGTTTTCGCTTTATGTGTTCACCGTGATAGTGCCTATGTTCTCGACCAAAAAGGAAATGGCCGCGATCATGCACTGCAAGACCGGTGATGTTATAGATTTCGGATGTAAGGAAATGGGCCGGTGGAAGATAATCGATGCCGAAGAAGACAGGATACTCGTTGTGAGTGACGCTCCGGCACCGGTTTCGCCCCTTAAGAGTGATGATGATGCGCTCGAGTGGCTTAACAGCGTGTTTATGAACCGCTATTTTAATATGTTCGAACGCAAAAGGATAATAGCTCCCGGGGAGGGAGAGTACAGGATATTCCTGATGCCTGAGAATCAGGCCGGCGACGGGGTATATCCTTCATTCTGGATATTATTGTAAAGGAGACATAAGTCTCCTTTATTTTTTTGCTTGACAGGATTAAGTGTACGGTGTATGCTAAGTGTACTAATTGAATTAGTACACTTATTTTTTCATCATATGAAAGGAGAGAGCTAACATGATCCTGATCGACTACAAGGATTCAAGGCCCATTTATGAGCAGGTGGTTGACAAGTTCAGGCTTCTTATCGTAAACGGTGTTCTCAAGGCGGAAGATAAGATGCCAAGCGTCAGGACTCTGGCGGTCGAACTGTCCATTAACCCGAATACGATCCAGCGTGCGTACGGTGAGCTTGAGCGCAGGGGATATATATACACCGTTAAAGGCCGCGGCAATTTCGTTTCCGATACCGAAGGATATAAGGATGAATACCGGAGCGAGATATTCGGAAGGCTTGACGAAGTGTGTGATTCTGCCTTTAAGGCAGGCATAACCGCAGGGGAGTTGAAGGACCGTATAGATAAGGTAAAGGAGGGAGAGTCAGATGATAAGGATTGAAAATGTCACGAAGTCCTTTGATGATATCAAGGCTGTCGATAACGTGAGCGTGTCGATAAACGAAAATATCGTATTCGGACTGCTCGGTACGAACGGCGCCGGCAAGAGTACGTTGCTGCGCATGGTCGCGGGTATACTCAAGCCCGACGAAGGTACTGTAACGATAGATGACAGAAAGGTTTATAACAATACGAAGGCCAAGAGGAACATGTACTTTGTTTCGGATACACCGTACTTTTTTGCGAACGGTACGCCGATGGATATGCTTTCATACGTGGCAAACCAGTATCCGGATTTTAACAAGGAGAAATATGTTGAGTATCTTAACACCTTTTCGCTTGCGCCGGGCCGTAAGATCAATACCTACAGCAAGGGTATGAAGAGGCAGCTTGCACTTTTGCTCGGGATATGCTCGGGTACGAAATATCTGCTGTGCGATGAATCGTTTGACGGCCTCGATCCCGTGATGCGTCAGGGGATCAAGAGCATATTCGCAAAGGAAATGGATGAGCGCGGGCTTACGCCTGTTATAGCAAGCCATAACTTAAGGGAACTTGAGGATATTTGCGATCATGTGGGTCTTCTTCACAGGGGTGGCGTACTGCTTGACAAGGATCTTGAGGATATGAAGCTTAACATCCAGCGTGCGCAGTGTGTATTTAAGTCCGAAGAAGAAGAGAAGAAGCTTAAGGAAAAGGTCAATATCGTTAAGGAAGAGCAGTCAGGCTCCCTGCGTACATATACGTTAAGGGGAACCGGTGAGGAGATCGAGAGGGCATTTGGTGAAGTGGAAACCATATTCTTTGAGGTGCTTCCGCTGTCCCTTGAGGAGATATTCATAAGTGAAACGGAGGTGGCAGGCTATGACATCAAGAAGCTCATCATGGGTTGACCTTAGGGAGAACAACAAGAGAAGGCTGTGGCAGTGGTGTGTCGCCCTGTTCTTCCTCGTTATAATGAACGTTATATCATTCCTGATAAGCGTAATGTCGATAAACACCGAGAGTTATACGCTTACCTACGGAGCAAGAGCCCGTGAGATGATGGAAAAGGTCGTCAGGGGTTATGCGGAAAGCTTCATGGGTGTTTCCGGGCTGAACATCTTTTATACGGCACTCATTGCGGCTATACTCGGAATATGGGGATTTGCTTATTTAAATGACAGGGTCAAGATCGATTTCTATGAGAGTATGCCGGCAAAGAAAGGCAGGAGATTTTCCGTCATCTGGGTAAACGGACTCGTGATCTTTGCGGCAAGCTATATAGTGGGCATGCTCATAAATTACGGGATACTCACCGCTGCGGGATATGGCAACGTATTCTCGATGGGTGAGGCCCTGCAGGCGTTCTTTATACTGCTTGCATTTTTTGCCGGTGTATATCACCTTGCGATCCTTTCAGAGGTACTGACAGGAACGACCTTTATTACGGTATGCGCCTTTGTGGTACTTTCCTGCTATGAGATCATAATGCGCGGGATCGTCATAATGCTTAAGCAGGATTTCTTCGACTATGTCCATACCATGTCGGGTGACTTACTGCCGGCCATCTCGCCTTACGGGATATTCGGCTATGTGCTCAACGATCTGGATGATACGGGGTCGATGATGCCGCATATGTTATACCTTATAGTATTTGATCTTGCGCTTCTTATACTCGTTTATGTACTGTATCATAAGCGCCCGCTTGAGGCGGCCGGGAAAACAATCGCGTTTAAGGGTCTTAAGCCTGTTCTTAAGTTCCTTCTTACCATACCGGTAGGGCTGTTCGTTGCAGATATCGTTTACGGGATACTTAAGGATTCCTCGAAGAATACCTTCAAGGCTTCGGCGATCACGATAATAGTGACTGTGATCGCATCGATCCTGGTTTCCGCCCTTATACAGGGTATATTTGAGCAGGATATAAGGCTTGCCTTCCGTAAGAAGCTTAACTGGGTACTCGGAAGCGTGGCAGCGCTCCTTATCTTCTTTGGCTTCAGAGGAGACTGGCTTAACATCGACAGATATGTTCCTTCGCCTTCGATGGTGAACTCTGCGGTATTTATCCCCCAGGGCTATGACGGAAAATACACCTTCCTTGACTCCGATCTTGATATGCTCGACATGGAGGAGTTTGCGGTAAGGTACATGCATCTGACCGATGCCGGGACGGTCTGTGATATCACAAGGCTCTCGATGGACAGGTATGACAAGGAAATGGAGATACTCGGTGAGGGTGAATATCCCGAAAGCGGTATGTTCGAGTATGCCGTGGTCATATTCAGGTTAAAGAACGGCCATACAATGAGCCGCGCCATCCAGGTTCCCGTTAAGGATGAGACAGTCACGGACCTGCTTGATACGCTCCTTAGCTCAAAGGAATTTAAGGACGGGTATTATGACTTTAACAGGTTTGATATAGATGAGGCCATATCCATGACTACGGCGAAGAACCTGGACGCAAGATATACCGACGGTGTATGGAGAAAGCCGCTTACGGTTGAAGAGACGATAGAGTTCATGGATCTTTACATGAAAGATATCGAGGATATCTCATATAAGGACAGGCTTGAGGAGTATCCGAAAGGCCATGTGATATTCTGCATTGATACAAGAGACCGTTATGACAGGACCATGGAATATGATATCCCGGTATATCCGTGCATGAAGGGTTGTGCGGAGTATATAACGAAAAAGGGATTGGACACCGAGACCATGGACTATAAGGATGAGATCACGGGTATAACAGTCACCAATTACCATAATAAGGAGACTGATGAATACTACAATTCCCTTGGAGAGGATGAGGAACCCGATGATGAAATCTTAAACAGCCTTAACACTACCGTTTTTTACGATGTCGATTCGATCGATCAGATAGTGCCTTACCTTGTCTCGAATGAGGTATACACATACAGGTGGGACGGCGGAAAGGGCGTCGAGCCCGATTATTCGGTGCAGCTTAGCTTCAACAGTGAAGGTCAGATAGGCAAGGAACTTGCGGGTTATATCCCGACCTATGCCTTCCTCGAGGGTGAGGTTCCCGGATTCGTTGAGGAGGACACAAGCATCCGCTGACATTATGCCGATTATTTAACTCAAAATTTGTGCATATTTACGTGGAAATAATCAGCGAAATTTAGTACAATAGTCTCTGTGCGGTCGGGGCCGCACGGAGACTATATTAATGCTCATGATCGGAGGATAATCGTGGAAACGTTTAAGAAGATCATGGGGGGAGTGGGGAAATTTTTTAAAAAATTCAAGGTTCTCATCATTTTACTGGTGGTGGGGTTCATCATACTTACTGTTGTACGGTATACGGCAAACATGACCAAGAGCGTTATGGCTCAGATGGCCGGCGCCGATGTCGATACCGCACTTGTCGAACCAAGGGACCTTGTAGAGACCATCACCGCAACAGGCACCGTCGAGAGCGCAAAGAAGAGGACGGTCGCATCTACGATCATAAGGGACACGAAGATCACCTCGGTAAACTGTGAAGTCGGGGACTACGTGGAAGAGGGTCAGACGCTTGTCGTTTTTTCCAATGAAAGTATAAATAAGACCATAGCCCAGCTGCAGGAAGATATTGCCGAAAGCAGAGCGACTCAAGCGGTCAATGAGACTGCAAACACCCGTACTTACTATTATTCCTATGGAAACGAAAGCATAACTCTGCGCGACCTTCAGATCGCCATAACCGAACGCCAGAAGGATCTTAATGAGGCGTGCGATGCTTACGGGGATGCGAAAAGGGAGCTTGAGGAGCTTGAGGATAAGCGTGATAATCACGATCCGTCAGATACGACGAATTATGATGCCCTTATTAAAACGCAGGAAGAAGCAGTAGCAGCCGCATTTCAGGCCCAGGAGAAAGCGCAGAGTGCCTACGACAAGGCCATAACCGCTCTCGAGGACGAGATATACAGGGGCTCCAATACACTTGCCAGTGCTACGGAAACCTATCAGAAGAATGAGATCACGTCAAACGACGCCATAAAGAATCTCCAGCGACAGCTTGAAGAGCAGAGGGACAGGCTCGACGACTACGTTATAACCGCGCCGATAAGCGGTACCGTCACGAGCGTTGAGGTCGAAGAGGATAACTCCTTTGCCGGCGGTAATCTCGTTACGATCCAGGACTGCTCTACGATGTATGTGAGCACCGAGATCGATGAATATGATATTCCCAGCATTCAGATAGGCCAGAAGGTCATGCTCAAGACGGATGCAACAAGAGAGGATGAGCTTGAGGGCGTTATAGAGGAGATCGCATCCACCGCGACCACTTTGGTGAGTGCGACCGGAGCGGCTACGGCAAGCAGCGGAAATGCCACTTATTCCGTAAAGGTAAGGATAATCACGAAGGATGACAGGCTCAAGCTCGGTATGACCGCCAAGCTTTCGATAATCACGAACGAGGCCCAGGATGTGCTGACTGTTCCTTATGATGCGGTAGTGGACAAGGGCGACGGACAGTTTGTCGTATATGCGATCGATGCCGCCACGGCAAAGAAGATCGAAGACCGGAAGAACATGACCGACGATCTCATGAACGGAAAGATCCCCGATATGAGCAAGTCGGATGCAACGATCCCCGATATGAGCAAGGGAGATCAGGATGAGGAAGAGAGCTCCGGTGAGGATGGTTCCGGCAAAAAGAGGCAGCGCGGAGGACTTGCTAATGTATTAAAGGTTGCTTACGGTAAGCAGGACGATCAGGAGCAGGACCTCATAGAGGAAAATAAGATAGAGATACCGGTTACCATAGGTATGGAGAGCGATTATTATACCCAGATATCCGGAGAAGGCATAAAGGAAGGCATGACTGTGCTCGTCCAGTCGACCGTAGAGGCCGATAACCCGTTTGAGATCATGATGGGCTTCTAAGACCATCGTGACAGAGATAAGATAAATGTCCAAAAAGAAGAAAAAGATAAAAGAAATCGAGATAGAAGACATAAGCCTTACCGCACCTGATGCGCCTGTTTTCGAAGAGAGCGCTGAAGGATCGCAGGATACGGAAATACCGGCAGATATAAAGGCCGAAGATAAGACCGTACAGGTGGAAGATAAGCCCGCTAAGGCAGACGAGACACCATCTCCCTCAGGCGAGGCCGGTGAGGTCGTCATAGATATGAAGAATATCATTAAGCGGTATTTTATCGGCCAGCCAAACGAACTTGAGGTACTCCACGGCATCGACATGCAGGTCAGGAACGGAGAGTTCGTTGCGATAGTCGGACAGTCGGGTTCGGGCAAGAGTACCTTAATGAACGTGATCGGAGCGCTCGACCGCCCCACCGAAGGCGAATACACGCTTGACGGCGTTGACATGTTCCGTGCAAAGGATAAGGACCTGTCGGCGATAAGGTGTAAGAAGATAGGATTCGTCTTCCAGACATATAACCTGGTCGCACGTACCACGGCGCTTAAAAACGTTGAGCTTCCGATGCTCTACGGCGGCGTGCCGATGGGACAGCGCGGCAAACGGGCCAGGGAACTGTTAAGGCTCGTTGAAATGGAAGACCGCATGAAGCATCAGCCGGATGAACTCTCGGGCGGACAGAAGCAAAGGGTCGCGATAGCCCGCGCTATGGCGAACGATCCGGCCATAATACTTGCGGATGAGCCTACGGGAGCGCTTGACTCCAAGACCGGACGGCTTATAATGGATATCTTTCACAGGCTCCACGAGGAGCAGGGCAAGACCATCATCCTCATAACCCACTCGCCGGAACTTGCCGGGGAGTGCGGGAGGATACTCGAACTTAAGGACGGTTTGATCATAGACGAACGGAAGGGAAGTGGCAGACGTGCTGTTCTTTGAAAACCTTCTTCTGGCCTTTACGGCCCTTCTTACGAATAAAATGCGTTCGCTCCTTACCATGCTCGGAATAATCATAGGTATAGGATCGGTCATAGCCATAGTCACGGTCGGAAATTCGCTGACGAATTCGATCACCTCCGAGATGTCCGACATGGGCGCCAACAACGTTACCGTCGGGATCCAGCAGAGGGAAACGGAGGAAGAATCATACGAATCGGGTATGAGATATTCCGGCAGCAGGTCTACAAAGGTCCCGGGTGACGACGATGTCATAACGAAGGAGATGATCGCCGGACTTGTTGATGAATTCCCGGATGATATAGAAGGCGTATCGATTGATTCTTCGCTCGGTTCCGCCAAGGTAGAGAGCGGAAGGAACTATGCGAACGTAAACATATACGGTGTGAACCCCGGATATTTTAAGGCAAACAATATCAAAGTCATCGCCGGCAAAGAGATCAACTCCACCGCATATGAAGAAGGCAAGGGTGTATGCATAGTATCCGATAAATTCGTCAATAATATGTATGATGGCGATACGGACAAGGCGATAGGGCATCAGGTTGAGATAGAGATGTCGGGAAATACGCATAAGTATTACGTATTTACGATCGTAGGAGTGTATGAATACCAGGCCCAGGGTTTCATGATGACCGCCGAAAAGGATATCGAGACCGAACTGTACATACCGCTTAATACCGCGCTTGCCAAGAATCATGCCAAAGGTTTTTATTCATTCACGCTCATAACAAGGTCCGGGATCGACTCGGATGAATTTGCGCTTAAAGTCAAGGAATACATGGACAGGTATTACCACAGGAACCGGGATTTTACGATAATGACCTTCTCCCTGGCTTCAATGATCTCCGCGATGTCATCGATGCTCGGGACGGTTTCGACGGCCATTTCGGTTATAGCGGCGATATCGCTGGTAGTCGGCGGTATCGGCGTAATGAACATCATGCTCGTGTCGATATCGGAGCGTACCAAAGAGATAGGCACAAGGAAGGCACTCGGGGCGACCAACGGTTCCATAAGGGTGCAGTTCATAATGGAAGCGATAGTTTTGTGTCTTGTCGGCGGTATTTTTGGTATAATAGTGGGGATCGTTGGAGGTGCGGCCGGAGCAAAGGCAATGGGATATGCCGCATCACCGTCGCCGGGCAGCATAGTCGCGGCACTTCTGTTTTCAATGGCAGTCGGGGTATTCTTCGGGTTCTACCCTGCGAACAAGGCTGCCAAGATGAACCCGATCGATGCGCTGAGGTATGAATAAATGAAAGAATCACTGTTCAACGAGATCATCAACATATCCCGGGAATGTATTTTCTGGAAGGATAAGGACCGCCGGTTCATGGGCGCGAATCAGGCATTTCTTGACTTTTACGGCTTTGAATCCGTGGACGAGATCCTTGGCCGTAATGACGAGGATATGGGATGGCACAGTGATCCGGTCCCATATATGGCAGACGAGCTTAAGGTCCTTTCGGGCCAGAGCACATATAAGGTGCCGGGGAAATGTATTGTCAGGGGTGAGGAGAGAAACATCGTAGCTACCAAGAGGCCCCTTTACAGCGGCGGAAAGATCGTCGGACTCATCGGCTGCTTTACCGACGTTACCAATGCAATGCGCAAGCGCCAGCTCACTCCGAGGGATGAGGAGCTTTACAGTGCCGATAGGCTCAGAAGATACGAATATTTTGACGGCATACTGGAGAAGTTCAAAAAGGATGAGATAATGGACGGACTTACGGGTACCGTGAGCCGCGTCTTTACGCTTGAGTTTGCAAGGAATCTCATCGAGCATGAGACCGCATTCTCCTTTATCCTTATAGATATCGATAACCTTGAATATATAAACGATACATACGGCTACAGGATCGGTGATCTTGTCTTAATGGATATGGCTGCTTCGCTTGTCAATGCCCTCGGTGACCGTGGCATAGTGGGCAGGTTCGGTGATGATGAGCTGCTTATCGTAAATACCCATGATATAACCTATGATGAGAGGAAGGCATTCCTTGAGGAACTGTACGGGCAGGACGGTACTTTGTGCAGGGAGGTCAGGGTCGACCAGTTTGAGGTGGCGATCACGGCTACCGCAAGCAGTACGTCCTATCCCATAGATACGGCAGGATTTGATGACCTGCTCATGCTGCTTGAGAGAACGGCGGAAACGGGCAAGAAGGAAGAACGCGGACGCTATGTCATATACAGTACAAGGGAGCACGGGGAAGTGCCTGTAAACAGGATCAAACGTCATGACCTGTATTCCGTTTCACAGGGTACCGTAAGGCTTCTTGAGCGCACGAAGGGATTTGAGAACAAGCTTAATACGATCGCTTCGCTGCTTATGGATGAACTTAGGCTTACCGAAACCTGCTTTGTTGATTCCAAGGGAGTTATGCGTTCGCTTCCCGACAGAGGGGCAAGTTCGGATGTGTTTGATATCCCCTATATAATGAATAATGAGATTTTTCCCTGCGGAAACATAGACGCACTTAAGAGCGTATCTCCCATGCTGCATAAGGCTCTTGCGCGCCGGGGGGCGGCATCGGCTATAATCGCAAGGGTCGGCGCGGATAAGGAAGTGGACGGTTATTTTGTCGGGATAAGCGATGAGGAGAAGAGGGTATTCAATGATTATGAGACCGGACTTCTGTATTTCCTGACCAGGTTCATAGCAGTCAGGGCCAGGCTTGATAATGATGAGATATCATAGGTTTTTTTAAGTATTTAAGGCTTAAATTATTAAGACCCCCGCGGCAGACGGGGGTCTTTTTTAGGAGATAGGTATTGGTTTATCCCATAACGACATCGACGTTGTACTCTTTTACGTCTTTATCGTAAGGTATCACACATCCGTCAACCGGCTTGCCGTTGACTGTCATTGACTTTACGCCCTTCTCAACATCCGAAGGATTCGTAACGTTTATATTATATACCGCACCGCGGAACTTACGGGTTATCTTAAAGTCACCGAAGCCGTGAGGTACGCAGGGATCTACGGAGAGTCCCTTATGTGTCGGATATACACCCAGGATGTACTGGGAGATATTGCAGAAGGTCCAGGCGGCGGTTCCCGTGAGCCAGCTGTTCTTGCCTTCTCCGGGGATATATGCGTCGTTTCCGGCTACCATCTGGCAGTAAACGTAAGGCTCGGTCTTGTGTATCTCAGAGATCTCCTCCGTATAGGCAGGACAGGTCTTTTTGTATATCTCGAATGCTCTGTCGCCGCGTCCTATAACGGTCTCGGCTATCGATACCCAGGGATTGTTATGGCAGAAGATACCTGCATTTTCCTTATACCCGGGCGGATATGAGCTTATCTCACCGAGTTCGAGATGATATCTCGTGTATGCGGGCTGGAGGATCATTACGCCGTATTCACAGTCAAGATGCTCCTTTACGGAATCGAGAGCCTTCTGTGCAAGGCCTTCCTTAACGCCGATACCGGCGAGTGAGCAGAAGCCGTTTGATTCTATGAATATCTTTCCTTCCTCGCATTCCTTCGATCCGATCTTGTGAGAGTACGCATCATAGGCACGTACGAACCAGTCGCCGTCCCATCCGTCCTTAAGGACCGCATCGTACATGGTCTTTACTTCATCCCTTGCGCGTTTTGCTTCGGCATCATCACCCATGAGCTCTGCGAGCTGAGCATACTCTTCGCCGTATTTAACGAACATTCCGGCGATGAATACCGACTCGGCAACGGGACCCTCGGAAGGGCCGAAGCACTGGAAGGATTCACCCGGATGCTCCGAGAAGCAGTTTAAGTTAAGACAGTCATTCCAGTCGGCGCGGCCGATGAGCGGAAGTCCGTGAGGTCCCTTGTTATTGACCGTGAAGTTGAAGGACCTCTTAAGGTGTTCCATAAGAGTGGTGGCCTTGCTCATATCGTTATCGTATGGAACCTGCTCCGTAAGGATCGAAGTATCACCGGTCTCGCGTACATATGCGGACACGCCTGCGATGAGCCACAGCGGATCGTCATTGAATCCCGAACCGATATCCGAATTGCCGCGCTTGGTAAGAGGCTGGTACTGATGATAAGCGCTTCCGTTTTCAAACTGTGTCGAAGCGATATCGATTATACGCTCCCTTGCGCGTTCGGGGATGAGATGAACGAAGCCGAGAAGATCCTGGTTTGAATCTCTGAAGCCCATGCCCCTGCCGATGCCGGATTCGTAATACGAAGCGGAACGGCTCATATTGAATGTGACCATGCACTGGTACTGGTTCCAGATATTGACCATGCGGTTTACGCGGTCGTTGGATGATTCTATCTTATATATTGAAAGAAGATCGTTCCAGTATTCGTTGAGTTCAAAGAATGCCCTGTCCACATCGGCATCGGTCTTATATTTTGCAAGAAGCTTATCCGAAGGATCCTTCCTTATAACGCCCTTGGCTTCCCATTTGTTGTCGTCGGGATTCTCGCAGTAGCCGAGTACGAAAACAAACGATTTCGTTTCGCCGGGCTTAAGCGTTACGTTTATCTGATGAACTGCAACGGGTGACCAGCCGTGTGCTACGGAACCGGTGCACTGTCCATTTTCGATCACCTCGGGATTGCTGTTGTCGCGGTATGCGCCAAGGAATGCGTCCCTTGAGGTGTCAAAGCCGTCTATATCAGCGTTTACAGAGAAGACCGCGTAGTGATTGCGGCGTTCCCTGTATTCGGTCTTATGATAAATGGTTGAATCCACTATCTCGACTTCGCCCGTCGAAAAGTTTCGCTGGAAGTTTCGCGAATCGTCATCGGCGTTCCAAAGGCACCACTCAACGTACGAAAACAGTTTAAGTTCCTTTGTATCGTCGGTGTTGTTGGTAAGCCTTACCCTGTTTATCTCGCAGGTATCTCCCATCGGAACGAAGGCAAGCTCATCGGCAAGGATCCCGTTCTTTTCGGAAGTGAACCTGGAATAACCCATACCGTGGCGGCATTCATAAGAATCAAGTTCGGTCTTTGAAGGCTGCCAGCCTATGTTCCAGACCGTATCGCCATCCTTGATATAGTAGTATTTACCGTTATTGTCGGCAGGTACGTTGTTATAGCGGTATCTGGTGATACGCAGAAGCTTTGCATCCTTATAGAAGGAATACCCGCCGCAGGTATTGCTTATAAGCGAGAAAAAGTCATTGCATCCAAGGTAATTGATCCACGGAAGCGGTGTCTTCGGGGTGGTTATAACATATTCCCGGTTCTGGTCGTCAAAATATCCGAATTTCATAAGCGTTTATCCTTTCGAATTAGACTGAAAACGTTTAAGTTAACGGGTAAAAAAAATAAGAAACCCAATCGAATTATACAACAATGAAATCAAACAGGCAACTGTATTTATCAAAAAATAATGAAAAATGCACAAAAGCATCGCGTTTGTACTTGAATATTTGACAGAATTGATATATACTACTTTTCGAAAACGATTAAGGGGGTACTCTATGGTTTCATTAAAGGATATAGCGGCTAAATGCGGGGTATCGGTAGCCACCGTGAGCAAGGCACTTAACGACCATAACGATGTCGGAGCCAAGACGAAGGAGCAGATACGCACCGTTGCCCGTGAGATGGGATATTTTCCCAATTCTTCCGCAAGAGCCTTAAAGACTAACCGTACTTATAATATCGGAGTATTGTTCGTGGATGAAGCCCAGAGCGGCCTTACCCATGATTATTTCGCGCACGTCCTTGACAGCTTCAAGAAGACCGTTGAGGCAGCGGGATATGATATAACGTTTATAAGCTCAAGCCGGAGCTCACATATGTCCTATCTCGAGCACAGTCACTATCGCGGCGTTGACGGCGTTGTGATAGCCTGTGTTGATTTTTACGATCCCCAGATAATGGAGCTCATACATTCCGACCTTCCGGTCATTACGATCGACCATGTATTTGATTACCGTATCGCCGTGCTCTCCGATAATATCCAGGGTATGCATGACCTTGTGGAATATGTATATTCAAAGGGGCACCGCAGGATCGCATATATAGCCGGAGATGATACCTCGGTTACGAAAAACCGTCTCGGAAGCTTCTACAGGAGCCTTGAGAAGAAAGGGATCGAGGTTCCGGATGAATATGTGCTTCATTCGACCTACCGCAATCCGGAGGGGGCATATAAGCATACGATGAATTTACTCTCGCTTTCCGAGCGTCCTACATGCATAATGTATCCGGATGACTTTTCCGCTGTCGGAGGTATCAACGCGATAAAGGATTCGGGTCTTGATATCCCGAAGGATATCTCGGTCGTCGGATACGACGGAAGTTATATATCCCAGATAATCAGCCCCAGGCTTACCACGCTGCGCCAGGATACCGACAGTATCGGACGCGTTGCGGCCGAAAAGCTCATCCATCTTATAGAGAATCCCAAGACTACCCTGATACAGCGCATGGTGATAGACGGGACTCTTGAAGAAGGCGGATCCGTAGGGGAGGCCGGATGATCCCGAACCCTTAAACGGTCCGGTTCAGAATAAATAAAGGTTTGTTCCGGGAAGGATCGCAAATGAAAGAAAAGCTTCGTAATAACCAGGTCAGGCGTCGTGTACTCGTTGTCGACGACGAGATGATAAACCGCGAGATACTCTCCAATATGCTCAGCACGGATTATGATGTTGTCTGTGCCGCAAACGGGCAGGAGGCTGTCGATATATTAAAGTCTGATACCGTTTTTTTTCGCTGATCCTCCTCGATCTTCTTATGCCCGTCTTAAGCGGAGCACAGGTACTTGACATATGCAGGTCGGATCCCGGCCTTTCAAATATCCCCATAATTGTAATGACCCAGGAGGAAGAGGCTGAGAGGGATCCTCTTACGGGACTCTATTCCGGCGATTTCTTCTTCGAATATATAAGGCAGATCGAACAGTACAATGACGCCCCGATGGATGCCATTGTCATTGATATCGAACATTTCCACCTGATAAATGAGATATTCGGCCGTGACGAGGGCGACAGGATACTTAAGAAGGTTGCATCGCTCATAGAAAGCGAGCTTAAGGACGGCTTCGGTATAGCCTGCCGTTTGAGTGCCGATACGTTTTTCATTTATCATTCCTGCCCGGAGGATCATATGGCGTTTGCCAACCGGATGATCGCGGAGATGGATTCGTTATACCGGGCTCCCGCGAAGATCCGTATCCGTATCGGGATAAATAAGGATGTGGACAGGAATGATACCTGCGAGCAGTGAAAAGAACGGTCTTACGAGCAGCGATCTGCTGCTTGAGATCACCGAGAGTGCGTATTCGGATAATGCCTCCCGTCTGATCGAGGTCGTTAATGAATTGAGGAACAAGGGATTTAAGATCGAAATGGATGATTTCGGTTCGGGTTATTCTTCGCTCAATATGCTGACGACTATCCCGATAGATGTTCTCAAGATGCGATCTAGTTTACGGATGCACCCGGAAGCGTCAACCTTGACATAGAGCGTACAAATGTCATCGACGAGTTCGAAAGGATCGCACGCAAGAACAACATGAGCCTTATAAAGGAAAAGAAGCGAGCATCCCTTAAGGATAAGAGGATACTGATAGCCGAAGATATGGAGATAAACGCCGAGATAGTGAAGGAAGTCCTTGCCATTAAGGAGATGGTTACGGAACATGCCGCAAACGGAAAGATCGCTCTTTCGATGTTCGGCGACAGTGATGAATTCTACTATGATGCGATACTCATGGATGTGCGCATGCCCGAGATGGACGGCCTTGAAGCGACAAAAGAGATAAGGGCTCTTGACAGAAAGGATGCGTCCATAGTTCCTATCATAGCAATGACCGCAAATGCTTTTGATGAGGATGTCCAGCGTTCGCTCCAGGTCGGCATGAACGCACACCTCTCAAAGCCTGTTGAACCGGAGAGGCTGTATCGGTCTCTTGAAGAGCTCATATGGGAGGCAGAAACTAAGAGAAACGCATAAAGGCCGGACCTACAGTGTGCTTATGAACCGGTCAAAAGCCTTGAATCCTTCGGGAGTGCGTTTGAACACACCCGCATCCATCCGGCAGCCCAACCGGCATGCGGCAATGTGCGCTCATCGGCATCAAGGTTTCGTCCGTTCAGTATGGCGTCCTTTAATGCAGCCATTTCCGTTTTAAGCCTTGCAGGAAGGATCGCAAGTCCCATTACTTCGATAAGGCCGATGTTCTCCTTTTTGATATGATGGTACTCCTGATGCGGATGATATACTCCGAGAGGGTATTCCTCCGTGGTTATATTATTGCGAAGGACAAGATCCAGTTCGTATAAGTCACCCCTCATTCGCGCAATCGGAGTTATCGTCGAGTGCGGGACGGCAGAGGGATCGGAAGGACCGCTAACGGCTTCAAGGCTTTCACCTTTGGTATATGCGAGTATGAACGCTTCCCTGTCCGTATGATCGCGCCAGGTCTTAAGTATATGATCCGCCGCATCTGCAAGCTTATCCTTATCCCGGCTTTCAAGCCTTATGACCGACATGGGCCATTTGATACGGCCTGCGTGAACATCCGGATGGCCGGGGATGCTGAATTCCTTCTCGTACTCCGCCCTTGCCATGGGGAATTCGTAATTGCCTCCCTGAAAATGATCGTGGCTTAATATCGACCCGCCCACTATAGGCAGGTCGGCATTGGAACCGGCAGTGTAATGAGGAAATTGACCAATGAAGTCAATCAACTTTTCGAATGCGTCTTTATCGATCTTCATCAGGATATGCTTCTCGTTGAACAAGTTCAGATATAAGATCGCTTATATTCATGGCTTTTTTCCCTGCTTTTGATATGACCATAATATCATATCAAGCGGGGCTTTCCAATGGGCGGCTGTCATTGACAAAACAACGGGCCGGCCTTAAAATTCTATTGATGGTATAAGGCTCCTTTTTGGGGCCTTAAAAACGGAAAGAGAGTAATGGGATGAAGGCATCTGAATTAAGGGTATTTATTGAAGGCGGAGGCCTTGATGAGCGTATCCTGGATATTTATGCCGATGAAAGCCTGACGGGTTATCAGAAGGACCGGTATACGGGTGCGCTTGATAAGTTCATTGAACTGTACGGCGATAAGGAAGTGAGTATCTATTCGGCTCCCGGAAGGAGTGAGGTCGGCGGATTTGATGCTTTTATGACCGGCAACGTACCCATGGGTGCGGGACTTTCGTCATCTGCGGCCTTTGAGGTTGTTACGGGAACGATATTATCGGGCATTTATAACGGCCTTTCCCTTGACGCCGTTTATATAGCAAAGGCGAGCCAGTATGCGGAGAACCGTTACTTCGGCAAGCCCTGCGGACTTATGGACCAGATGGCATCAAGTGTCGGAGGACTCGTAAACATTGACTTTGCCGATCCCGAAGATCCGGTCATAAATCCCGTAAAGGTTGACTTTGACGGATTTAAGAAGCTCATTTCCGAGTCCGGCAGCAGTTCATACAAATATCTCCAGAATGTTTATTCAAACAGTGATGTTGATAACCAGAGTATCTCGGTCGCCCTTGCGCTCACGGAAAAGATACTTGGAACACGGGGCGCTTACAGGGTCCACGGCGGCGGGTTTGCCGGGACGATCCAGGTCTTTGTCCCGAATGACATCGTTGAGGAATACAGGGAAAAGATCGAGAAGGTGTTCGGCAAAGGCAGCTGCCATGTCCTTAAGATAAGGAAGTACGGCGGGATGCTCGTTAAATGATAAGAGGGGGAAAGTCATGAAAGTACTGGTTACCGGCGGTGCCGGATATATAGGAAGCCATACCTGCGTTGAGCTCATAAATGCGGGTTATGATGTGGTGATAGTCGATAATCTCGATAATTCGAGCAAAAAGGCGGTCGGACGTATCGGTGAGATAACCGGTAAGGAAGCCGTATTTTATGAGGCTGATATAAGGGACGGCGCTGAAATGGAAAGGATCTTTGCAAAGGAGAAGCCCGGATGCGTCATCCATTTCGCCGGTCTTAAGGCAGTGGGTGAGTCGGTAAAAAAGCCGCTTGAATATTATGAGAATAATGTTTACGGAACCCTTGTGCTGCTTGATGCGATGCGCAAAAATGACTGTAAGAACATCATTTTCTCATCATCTGCGACCGTTTACGGGGATCCCGCGTTCGTGCCGATCACCGAGGAATGCCCCAAGGGGAAGGTTACCAATCCTTACGGCCGTACAAAGAGCATGATAGAGGATATACTTACAGACCTTCATGTTTCGGATCCCGAATGGAATGTTATCCTGCTTAGGTATTTCAATCCCATCGGAGCCCATAAGAGCGGACTTATCGGCGAGGATCCAAAGGGTATCCCCAATAATCTCCTGCCTTATGTTTCAAAGGTTGCGATAGGCGCGCTTGAGAAGGTCGGAGTGTTCGGGAACGATTATAATACGCCCGACGGGACCGGAGTCAGGGATTACATACATGTTGTCGATCTTGCAATCGGCCATGTCAAGGCGATAGATAAGATAAAAGAATCACCCGGAGTAAAGATATATAATCTCGGTACGGGCAACGGATACAGTGTGCTCGAGGTCATCGCAGCATTCTCAAAGGCCTGCGGACACGAGGTGCCCTATGAGTTCAAGCCCCGCCGTGACGGCGATATAGCGACCTGTTACGCGGATCCTTCGCTTGCAAAGAAGGAACTCGGATGGGAGGCACATTACGGACTTGATGAAATGTGCAGGGATCTGTGGAAATGGCAGTCCATGAACCCGGACGGATATGCAGGGTGAAGGCCTGATAAGGGAGGAGCATGAGCGAGGATAAGGCAAAGAACAGCAAAAACAGCAGATATCATAAAAGAGCGGTACGCATACTCACGATAATCTGTACGGGTATCGTGCTCTTCTTTATCATGCTCGAAGTTATCTTAACGAGGGAAGCGCGCAGGGAACAGAAGCTTAAGCATGACAGGTTCTTTATGACCGCGATATCAAGGCTTAACAGCAATGAGAAGGAAATAGATTCGCTTACGGATAACTTCAATGCCAATAACCTGATAATGCTGAACAATCAGGTAAAAGCATGCTCCGACAGCAATTACACGAGCCTTGAAGCGATGCCGCGCGAAAAACAGAACGAACTCCTGTCGGTTTCGATCGGGAGCATGGAGGACTGTGAATGGTTCCTTTTTACGGATAAGAACGGTGATATTTCCTTATCCGCCGATCCCGGATATAACGGAACAAATCTCATAACGGATACGGATCTTGGAATAACCGCCGCTCAGTTTTCCGATCTTCGCGACGGTAAGACCGATCATATCGAAACGGCAAATCCCGCATATGCCGACGGTGCCGATACGGGATCTAAGCTGTTTTTATACTGTAAGGCGATCCCCGGAACCTTTGACGGCGAAGGAAATAAGTACATATTCCTGGGATTTGCGACCGATATCCTGGATAAGGCCGTGGAAAGGATGAGTGACCTGTCCGTATGGCTCAACGGCTCGACCATAGGAAATAACGGCTTTTCACTGCTTATCGACCGGTCCCTGGGAACGGTAAAGTACGGATATATCAAAGGCATGGATATGACAGGGGCTGACGTATCATCCCTCGGTATTGATGATGCCGTGCTTAAAGACGGGTTTACGGGATCCGGCAAGATAAACGGAACACGGTATTTTATCTCATCAAGGGGTTATTCCTCGGGGCTTATAGGGCAGGATGATGTCATACTGGCATGTATCCCCTCATCCGACTTATACAGCGGGAATTTCCCGGTAATGCTTTGGAATTTAAGCCTTCTTCTTATCTTCCTTGTGCTCATAACGGCTTATTCCTCATTCGTGCGTTCCGAGGTGCTTAAGTCGCGTAAGGAACAAAAAAGAGTCAGGCTGTTCACATTTAAAGGCTGCGACGTTTATTACAGCAGGACGCTGGGCAGCAGGATAATACCGGTCGTGATCGCATCCGCGGTCCTTATATTCTTTTCTTCATTATATATACAGTCACTTATGAAACTCTCGAGCGCTTTCGTCGGATCGGTCGCGGTCGAGGAGGAGATATCGGGTAACGTCGAAAAGAGCAGTGCCCTGCAGGATGACTTTACCGCTTATTATGAAATGCAGAGCACAAGCCGTGCCAAGCTCATGTCATTCATCGTGGCGCTTAACGGGGATGAGTATCTTGACTTTGAAGGAGAGAGCGACAGGGTTGTGACTCTCGGTAATATCGATGCAAACGGCGGGCGCGATACCGTGAAGGATGAATACGGCAACCCCGTCAAGGTGATAAACAATTCCCGGGCGCTCAATAAGTTAAAGGATGCCAACTTCGTTAAGGATATATATCTTATATCCGATTCGGGATATACGATGGCTACAACTTCGGAGTTCTGGAACCTTTCGCTCGGGACGGATGAAGAAGATCCTTCGCATGAATTCAGGGATATCCTGGACGGCAGGAAGGATACGGTGGTCCAGCCGGGCGCTGCGGACGCAGAAGACGGTTCGTATATAATAGGCTGCGCGTTTGATTATTACACCTGTCTTGACGGGGACGGCAATACGAAGTATGTCAAATACGCGGATTACATGGATCAGGGAGAAACTAAAGGTATAAAGGACGGGATAACCAGGCACAGGGGACTGCTCAGGGTTGAACTTGATGATGATGACCGCAAGGATGTCATCGAATCGGCAAGTCCCGGGTTTATACTTTCAAATACGAAGATATCGGGAGAGGGGTTCCTCATCGGATTCATTTACGATGAGGCCGGAGAGGATTACAGGGTATTTTATTCGGGCCTTGAATCGATGACCGGCAGATACGCCCGCGATCTCGGGATCTCGGATAAGGCTTTCAGCGGCAGCTATAACGGCTTCCAGAGGCTGGGTGGTAGGAATTACCTTCAGTGCTTCAGGTCTGCAGGCGACTATTATATCGCGACCGCGATGCCGACGGACAGGCTGTACGGTGACAGCTTCTCCACCGCGATATTCTGTGCGGTATTCGGATTTATAATGATGTTCGTCATCTCGCTGTATACCCTGGTGTTCTATGACGTGGATGAAAAGGAACTCCTGCGCGAGGAGAACGATCCGCTCGCGGTATTCGGCATGCGCAGGTCTTCGAAGAACTGGATGAACTTAACGCCGACCCAGAGGTTTGAGATCATCATAAAGGATGCTCTTGTTATATGCGTGGCGGTATTCCTGGCCTCTATCGCCTATGAAGCATACCGTTTCGGCTCGAATTCGGCGATCCTTTATATAGTCAGCGGCGAATGGGACAGGGGAGTACATATCTTCTCGCTTTCGGCCGCATTTGTCATAATCATCCTTACGGGAATTCTGCTTAAGATGTTCAAGCATGTGATATGCCTTATAGCCGCGGCTTTCGGCAGCAGGGTCGAAACGCTCATGCATCTTGCGACGTCCCTTATAGAGGCGGCCACAGTCATGATCGTCGCGTTCTACTGCCTGTACATAATGGGTATAGACGCCACGAGGCTCCTCGCATCGGCAGGTATCCTTTCGATCGTCGTAGGTCTCGGAGCGCAGAGCCTGGTAAGCGACCTGCTCGCCGGCATATTCATAGTAATGGAAGGCTCGGTGCATGTCGGCGATTATATAATGATAAACGATGTAAGGGGCATAGTGAGGGAGATCGGTCTTCGTACGACAAGGTATGAGGATATCAACCAGAATATCCGCATCGTATGCAATAACGAGATGAAGTCGTTCGTGAACATGTCGATGAAGTATTCGGTCGTTTACTACAGCATACCTGTTCCTTACGGCGAGGATTATCCCATGATCCGTGCTATACTCAATGTTGAATTCCTTCAGCTCTATGAGGATCACAGGTTCTTAAAGAGTATTCCGTCGTGCCTTGGCATCGAGGAATTTTCCGACAGCTCGGTCGACCTGCGCGTGAAGTTCATGTGCGAGGAGAAGGACAGGCTGGATGTTCAGCGGTTCATGCATGACCAGATAATGAGGATATTCAACGAAAACGACATAAAGATTCCGTTCAATCAGCTGGACGTGCATTACGATTACGACATAATGGCCGAGAAGATATCCGATCTTCGGAAGATGGAGGGTTGATATGTTTTGCAGATATTGCGGTAAAGAGAATAAAGACGGTAACCGTTTTTGTAAATACTGCGGTAAGGAGATAATAAAAAAAGGCGGGCAGCAGACGGATGAAAGTCCCATGCCGAAACAGGAATCCCGAATGGAAGCGGTTCCGCCGGTTGAAAGGCCCGTACCGCCGATACAGGAACAGCGCATGGATCCGGTACCTCCGGTTGAAAGGCCCGTGCCGCCGATGCAGGAGCAGCGCATGGATACTATCACTCCCGTGGAGAAAAAAGCCGCGCCTCCGGTTAAGAAAAGTCGTTCCGGCAAGCCCGCCGGGAAGAAAAACACGGGCATGATCATCGCGCTTATCGCGCTTGCGCTTTTGGTTACGGCAGGAGCTGTATTCCTCGTTATATATATAAGAAGCGATGCAAAATCACCTCTTGACTTATTCGGTCAACACAAGGAAGAAGCCGATGCCGGTGAGGTCGAAGACCGGGAAGACGAAGAGGAAGATAAAAAAGAAGATGATAAAGAGGAAGAGGAAGAACCTGAAGCGCCCGCACCTGCCGCAGTGGAACCCGCAGTCGAAGCGGAACCTGCCGCAGAGGAGGAACCGCCCGAGGTTACGGATGATGACTGGCAGAGCGAGTACAGGGATATCCTTTACGCATGCTTCAGCGGAAGGGGCGAGGATGACCTTCCCTGCTACCAGTACTGGCTTTATGATATAGATAAGGATGATATTCCGGAACTGATCGTGCAGTTCGGAACGTGCGAGGCTGATTTTCACGCGCTTATATATACATATGGAAGAAAAGAGCGCGGCAGAGTCAAAGTCGGCGAGATTGGAATGAGCCATATGTTCCTGTACAGCTACCCTTCCGGAAACGGTCTGGTATCTGCATCAGGGCATATGGGATACCTGAGCATAGACAAGATGATGTTAAAGGACGGGGAGATAACGGATGAGCTGCTGTTCGATGAGGATATAAGCAATTCCCCGGATGCCGAATACACCGATGTTTCCGAGATAGTACCCGACTGCGTTCCGCTCTATCCCGGGCAGCCCGGATATTACGGCATGGTCGATAACTACAGGAAGCACAGTCCCGAAGCCGCGGATACTTCGCTGCATACGTATGAAGTATTTACCCAGGATGTGACCTGGACCATGGCCTATCAGAACTGCCTTAATATGGGAGGTCATCTCGTAAGGATTGACTCTGAGCAGGAAAATGATATGATAATCGGGTTACTGAATGAAAAAGGAATAGACGGTGTCGTGTTCATCGGCGGCAAACGCACCGAAGATGAATATTTCTATCGCTGGGTGGATGATGACGGTACTCAGTTTGATTACACCTTAAGCGGCGGTAAGTTTCAAAAATTCTGGCTTAAAGGAGAGCCGAGCTATTCCGATACGGTGGACGGAGATGTAAGGCAGGAGATGTATATGTCGATGCTCAAACCCAAGGGCTCCGATGCCTGGGTATGGAATGACGTGTGCGACGACGTGCTCGCTCTTTCACCCAAATATTATAAAGGAAGGATATCCTATATCTGCGAATGGTAGACAGGGGAGGAAAGTTAAGATCATATGAGTGGCAGGAAACACAGAAAAAGAGTCAGGCCCGATGTTGAAGAGAGGGCACGCTCAAGAGCGCTTAAGCGTGAAAAACATAAAAGAATAAGGACGATCCTCGCGATAGCCTACGGACTGCTGTTCCTTTTTGCAATCTATGTTGTCTTATCGGTATTCGTATTCGGCGATAAGGAGGATGGTCAGAAAGAGGCTGAGAAGAAGGAAGATGTGCGGATCGAGATAAACGACGATTCCGAGCCCGTGGTACCTATAAGTGCCGAAGACTTAAAGGCCATGCACGAGGAAGAGGAGCGAAAGAAGAGGGAAGAGGAAGGCTTATCGGAAAACGAGGTTCCAAATGATGAGACCGAGATCGAGCAGATGGCGGATAAGCTCCTTGCCCAGATGAACCTTGATGAGAAGATATACCAGATGATAATTGTGACGCCCGAGCAGCTTACAGGGACGGAGGATGTAACTGCGGCGGGAGAGACGACCAAGGACAGCCTGCTCAAATATCCGGTCGGCGGGATCATATATTTTTCCGCCAACCTAAAGGATCCCGACCAGACGAAGAAGATGCTCGCAAATACCGCGGAATACGGGCTTAAGACAGAGGGAATACCGCTGTTTTTGTGCGTTGACGAGGAAGGCGGGAGCGTTGCGCGTATAGGGAGCAACAAGGCGTTCAAAACAACGAAGGTTTCTCCGATGAGCCAGATAAAGAGCGCCGATGCGGCTTACGAAGCGGGACATACGATAGGCGGGTACTTATGGAATCTCGGCTTCAATGTTGACTTTGCCCCGGACTGTGATGTGCTCACGAATCCGGACAACAAAGTCATCGGCGACCGGTCATTCGGTTCCGATGCCAATATTGTAAGGGAATATTCGGCCGCATATTCAAACGGTCTTCATGATGCCGGCATACTCAGCACCTTCAAGCACTATCCGGGTCACGGAGCCACGAAGGATGATTCTCACGAAGGTACGGCCGTGACCGACAAGACATTGGATGAGCTTAAGGAAGCCGAACTCGTTCCGTTTGCCTATGCCACCTCGGCCGGCGCGGATATGGTCATGGTCTCCCATATATCGGTTCCTTCCATATTAAATGACAATACCCCGTGCTCGCTGTCCCATACGATGGTGACCGAGATACTTAAGGGAGAACTTGCCTACAACGGTATCGTCGTTACGGATGCCCTCAATATGGCGGCGATCTCGGAAAGCTATTCGGGAGCGGATGCGGCGGTACTTGCGATAAAGGCCGGCAACGACATGCTGCTCATGCCCGAGGAACTTGACCTGATCCCTGAGAAGGTAAAGGAAGCCATTGCCGCGGGCGAGATAGATGAAGAGCAGATCAACGCTTCGGTCAAGAAGATCATAATAAGGAAGCTTGTCATGACCGAGGACAGGGATAAGAAGATAAAGGAAGAAAAAGAGCGGAAGGAAAAAGAAGAGCAGGAGAAGCAGAATAAGAAGAACAAAAAGAAGAAGTGATCCCTGATGATAAATAACTAAGTTTTTTTAAAACCCCCTTGCAATAGGGGGTTTTTTGTTGTAAAATAGCGTTTGCTGTGACATTGATAGCTGTGAAGCGCGAGGTTGCACTGCCCACGAGCTTGTCTCGGGGGAGCCCGCCTAAAGTCATAAGGAATCCACCGCGAGCGGTCCTCCCTTATGACGAAATTTGAGGCATCAAAAGAATCCGTCAGGATTCCGGCCTTGTATCTTGGTGGGTATGTGGTAGTTCCGTGGAGCGAATGTCAAGTTATGAAACTGGCGACAAGTCACTGTACTATATCAATTGTCTGCATTTGCAGAAACGACGTGTGAAAGTCAAAAGGCTCGTTAAGCTTTAGGACACACACGGGAGAGTGTACAGTCACCGCTTGTCGTACTTATCTAATAAAGTGCGAAAAGGAGGCGACTTTTTTTATGGCAACTCAGGTAATGAGGATCACACTTAAGGCTTATGATCATCAGCTGGTGGATGCTTCTGCCAAGAAGATCATCGAGACTGTCAAGAAGAACGGATCAGAGGTCAGCGGACCGGTCCCTCTTCCCACCAAAAGGGAAGTGGTAACGATCCTTCGTGCTGTTCATAAGTATAAGGACAGCAGAGAGCAGTTCGAGCAGAGAACTCATAAGAGACTCATCGATATCATTACACCCACCCAGAAGACGGTTGATTCACTGTCAAGGCTCGAGATGCCCGCGGGTGTGTATATTGACATAAAGATGAAGAACAAATAACTCCTACTAGAATGAATTTGGTGACATATTCCGCTGTAGGTAATTAAGGAGGAAGACATGAAGAAAGCTATTTTGGCAACAAAGGTCGGAATGACGCAGATCTTCAATGAAGACGGCGTACTCGTTCCCGTGACTGTCCTTTCGGCAGGTCCCTGTGTGGTAACACAGATCAAGACCGAAGAGAACGACGGTTACAATGCAGTCCAGGTAGGATTTGTGGACAAGAAGGACAGGATCGTTAACAAAGATAAGTCCGGTAAGAAGGAAATAATACACAGACATGGTGTAAACAAGGCTCTTAAGGGTCATTTCGGCAAGGCTCAGGTTTCATCAAAGAGGTTTGTCAGGGAATTCAGGTTTGAGAATTCATCCGAGTATTCTTTAGCCCAGGAGATCAAGGCTGATATCTTTGAGGTAGGAGATAAGGTTGACGCAACCGCTATTTCAAAGGGTAAAGGTTTCCAGGGTACCATAAAGAGACTCGGCCAGCACAGAGGTCCCATGACTCACGGTTCCAAGTTCCACCGCCATCAGGGAAGTAACGGTGCATGTTCAAGCCCCAGCCGCGTATATAAAGGTAAGGGAATGCCCGGTCAGATGGGTAACAAGAGGATCACGATCCAGAACCTTGAAGTAGTAAGGGTTGATGCTGAAAACAACCTTCTGCTTGTAAAGGGTGCTGTACCGGGACCCAAGAAGGCGCTGGTAACGATTAAGGAGACCGTAAAGGCTGCAGTTTAGTCTTTATGAGGAAGGAGGAAGACACAGATGGCTAACGTATCTGTTTATAATATGAATGGCGAAGAAGTCGGCAAGATGGACTTAAACGATGCGGTGTTCGGAGTTGAGGTCAATGAGCATCTTGTTCATTTGGCAGTAGTCCAGCATCTTGCCAATAAGCGTCAGGGAACCCAGAAGGCCAAGACAAGGTCCGAGGTATCCGGTGGCGGAAGGAAGCCCTGGAGGCAGAAGGGAACCGGTCATGCAAGGCAGGGTTCAACAAGATCACCCCAGTGGAAGGGCGGCGGAGTCGTATTCGCTCCCGTACCGAGGGATTACTCATTTAAGTTAAATAAGAAGGAGAAGAGGCTGGCACTTAAGTCGGCACTCACTTCAAGGGTTCAGGATGATAAGTTCATCGTTCTTGACGAGCTTAAGCTTGATGAGATAAAGACAAAGAAGATGCAGGAAGTACTTGATGCGCTCAAGGTTGCCAAGGCAGTGGTCATCACCGCCGAGGATGATAAGAATGTGATCCTTTCAACCAGGAACATTCCTTCAGTCATCACATCAGCAGCCGGCAACATCAATACCTACGATATAATGAAGGCCGGCACCGTGATCGTTACAAAGGATGCCGTAGCGAAGATTGAGGAGGTGTACGCATAATGGCTGATATCAAGTATTACGACGTTATCCTTAAGCCCGTCATCACCGAGAAGAGCATGGCCGGCATGGGAGATAAGAAGTACACGTTCTATGTACATACCGATGCAAACAAGTCTCAGATCAAGGAAGCGGTCGAGAAGATGTTTGACGGAGCCAAGGTAAAGAGTGTAAACACGATAAACCTTGACGGCAAGAACAGAAGGCGCGGAGCCGTAACCGGCAAGACTGCCAAGAGCAAGAAGGCTATCGTGCAGCTGACAGAGGACAGCAAGGAGATCGAGATCTTCAGCGGACTTTGATCATAAGGGGAACCACCGAAGACGGTGAAGTCCTTATGACATGAGTATTCAGAATGAATCCGCAGGATTTATTACCGAATACAGCAGATAAATATAGGTGAGATACCTGATAACAAATAATAAAGGAGAAAGACAATGGGAATCAAAACATATAACCCATATACACCTTCGAGAAGACAGATGAGCGGTTCCGATTTTCTTGAGATAACCAA
The DNA here is from genome assembly GCA_024692905.1 of Lachnospiraceae bacterium. GTDB lineage: Bacteria > Bacillota > Clostridia > Lachnospirales > Lachnospiraceae > UBA2868. Next base: position 29,736 of record JAILLY010000109.1, read on the forward strand.
GACGACCCCCGAAAAGTCACTCTGTCATTCACTTAAGAAGAATGCCGGACGCAACAACCAGGGTAAGATAACCGTAAGGCATCATGGCGGCGGCAACAGAAGGAAGTACAGGATAATCGATTTTAAGAGAAACAAGGACGGAATACCTGCAAATGTTGTAGCGATCGAATACGATCCCAACAGGACCTCAAACATAGCACTTATAAGCTATGCGGACGGTGAGAAGGCATACATACTCGCTCCCGAAGGACTTAAGGTAGGGATGAGGGTAATGAACGGACCCGAAGCGGAAGTAAGGATCGGCAACTGCCTGCCTTTATCCGAGATCCCCGTAGGTACTCTGGTACACAACATTGAATTATATCCCGGCAAGGGCGGCCAGATGGTACGCAGCGCCGGAAACAGCGCACAGCTCATGGCCAAGGAAGGAAAGTACGCAACATTACGTCTTCCTTCGGGCGAGATGAGGATGGTTCCTCTTAATGCAAGAGCTACTATAGGCGTTATCGGAAACGGCGATCATAACCTCGTCAACATAGGTAAGGCCGGACGTAAGCGTCACATGGGCATCAGGCCTACGGTCCGCGGTTCGGTAATGAACCCCAACGACCATCCGCACGGCGGTGGTGAAGGAAGGTCACCGATCGGACGTCCCGGTCCCTGCACTCCCTGGGGTAAGCCTGCACTTGGTCTTAAGACCAGGAAGAAGAACAAGAAGTCCAATAAGCTGATCGTAAGACGCCGTGACGGCAAGACGATCAAGTAGCACCGTTTAGGAGGAAAATATAATGGCAAGATCACTTAAGAAAGGCCCGTTTGCGGACGAAAGCTTACTGAAGAAGATAGACGCGTTAAACGCTGCAAATGATAAGCAGGTAGTTAAGACCTGGTCACGCCGTTCAACTATCTTCCCTACGTTTGTCGGCCATACGATCGCTGTTCATGACGGAAGGAAGCACGTTCCGGTATACGTTACCGAGGATATGGTAGGACATAAGCTCGGTGAGTTCGTTGCAACAAGGACATACCGCGGACACGGCAAGGACGAGAAGAAGAGTAAGGTTAAATAATCTGAGTAGATACGAGGAAGGAGGAATTATCTCATGGCTAAAGGACATAGATCCCAGATCAAGAGAGAGAGAAATGCGAATAAAGATACAAGACCCTCTGCAAAGCTGTCTTATGCAAGAGTATCTGTTCAGAAGGCGTGTTTCGTTTTGGATGCTATCAGGGGGAAGGACGTGCAGACCGCACTCGGTATCCTTACATATAATCCCAGGTACGCATCAGGTGTGATAAAGAAGCTGCTCGAATCAGCGATAGCAAATGCCGAGAACAACAACGGCATGAACGCATCCAACCTGTACGTGGCAGAGTGCTACGCGAACAAGGGCCCCACAATGAAGCGTATAAGGCCCAGGGCTCAGGGAAGGGCATATCGCATTGAGAAGAGAATGAGTCATATCACGGTTGTACTGGACGAAAGGTAAGGAGGAAATAAATGGGACAGAAAGTTAATCCTCACGGCTTAAGGGTCGGGGTTATTAAGGATTGGGATTCCAAGTGGTATGCAGACAAGGAGTTCGCAGATTATCTTGTTGAGGACTACAAGATCAGGGAATACCTTAAGAAGAAGTTAAACAATGCCGGTATCTCTAAGATAGAGATCGAGAGAGCATCTGACAGGGTTAAGGTAGTCATCTTCACTGCAAAGCCCGGTGTTATCATCGGTAAGGGCGGCCAGGAGATCGAGGTTACCAAGAAGGAACTCCAGAAGTTCACCGACAAGAAGATGGTCGTAGATATAAAGGAGATCAAGCGCCCCGATAAGGACGCACAGCTCGTTGCCGAGAATATCGCGCAGCAGCTTGAGAATCGTGTGACTTTCCGTAAGGCAATGAAGTCGGCCATGTCCAGGTCACTTAAGGCAGGAACGCTCGGTATCAAGACCATGGTTTCCGGACGTCTCGGCGGAGCGGATATCGCCAGGAGCGAAAGTTACAGCGAGGGTACAATCCCCCTTCAGACTATGAGAGCAGATGTTGATTACGGATTTGCCGAGGCAGACACCACATATGGTAAGCTTGGTGTCAAGGTATGGATCTACAAGGGTGAAGTACTTCCCACTAAGGCAAAGGAAGGGAGCGATAAATAATGTTAATGCCAAAGAGAGTTAAACGTCGTAAGCAGTTCCGCGGTACCATGA
>JAILLY010000038.1 GCA_024692905.1 Lachnospiraceae bacterium
TCTGATATAATATTACATAGGGCTTTTAAGGTGACTATAAGCCCGGATCATTTCTCATCATATTATATACCATGGAGAGGTAAGAGTAATGAAAGCAAAGAAAAGGAAATCACTGAAGAAATCACTTCTGATCAGAACAATTGTCTATGTTGCGATAATGATCGTGATCATTACGCAGATAAGCATCAAGCTTGCGTCGGATAATATCCAGTCGCTCACGAACGGTATACTTATCCGTGAGTCGATATCCTATGCTTCTGAGATCCAGAACTGGTGGAGCAGCATCGGGGAAAGGGTAAACCAGACTGCCAATATCATGAGGAACCTTCCGGAACAGTCATATGAGGATACGCTCGCGATGCTCCTTAAGCTGACCGAACTTGACCCTGATTCGCAGGACATATATATGGCATTCGGAGACACATCGAAATTCCTGGACGGCTCGGGCTGGGAGCCTGATGACACCTTCGTATTTACCGACAGGCCCTGGTATCAGGGAGCGCTCGAAAAGAAGGGCGAACTCTTCTCATCGGAGCCTTATGTGGATATGTCGACCGGCAAGACCTGTCTTGCATGCTCTATCATGATCCGCGATAACGTGGTACTCAGTAGCGACATAAACTTCGATAAGGTTTCCGAAAAGGTTATGGGCTTCAGCTCCATATCAAAGGATGCTAAATACTACATAATCAACAAAGAAACAAGGGACATACTCGTAAGTAACGTTGCCGAGACAGTCGGCCAGACACTTGATGATACGACAGATCCCGTCGCAAAGGGCATCGCCAAGGCTTTCGGCACGCTGAACACGGCTGCTGATTCCAATGCCAAAAAGGTCAAGACAGTCAAGACCGGAGCGGGCGGAATGATGGTCACGGCAACCGATATCGGCGGAACCTCATGGGTTATCGTCAGTGCGGTACCGTCTTCGCTCCTCAGCAACAGCATACTTAAGGTTATGTTCGTGACCTTTGTAAGCGCTGCCATCCTGATCATCATACTTTCGATACTGCTGTACATGATAATCAGCAAGGCAATCAACCCTGTAACTACCGTTACGGAGAGGATCACGGATATAAGCAAGGGTGACTTTACAGTCACTATCGTTCCCGAAGGAAATAATGAGATCACGACACTCAGTGAGAGCCTTAACGAATATATAAGCAAGATGAGATCCACCCTCAACAGCCTTTCGAGCATATCCGGCCAGATGAACAGCCGCGCGGGTGAATGCTTCGATATTTCACATGTTCTTTCGGATGCGAACCAGAATCAGGGAGAATCAATCGAGAGGCTTAACCTTACTCTCAGTGACATGAACGCATCCATCGATGATATCGCACAGGCAGCAACCGAACTTGCCGGCACATCCGGACAGCTTGCAAGGAATGCCGAAGACGTCAAGATGCTCTGTGATGAGACGCTTGAAGCTTCTGCAAAGGGCAAGGATGAGATGGAGAGCATGACGAAGAACGTTACCACGCTTAACGATACGATCAACGAGCTCACAGGTCTCATCAGGGCAACGGCCAAATCGGTTGAGGAGATCACCGGCATAACCGATACGATCAACGCCATATCCGAGCAGACCAATCTTCTGTCCCTTAACGCTTCGATCGAGGCAGCCAGGGCAGGTGAGATGGGTAAGGGCTTCGCAGTAGTTGCGACCGAGGTTGGTGCACTTGCAAACCAGTCATCAAACGCTACCGAGACGATCCGCAGGCTTGTTGAAGATATCACCAAGAATATCGTCGATATAAACAAGAAGGCCGATATCTGTGCACGTGATATGGAAGCCTGCATGACCGGAGTTTCCGAAGCCAATGAATCCTTCAACCTGATCTACGGCGATGTTGCCAAGGCGACCGACGGCATCATAGAGATCGCAAGCGGTATCGAGAGGATCAATGATGTGGCTTCAAATAACGCAGCTACCACGCAGGAGCAGGCATCGAGCATAAACGAAGTCTTAAGCTTAAGTGACATGATCGTTTCCGAGAGCAATAAGCTCCGTACGGAAACCGCGAATATTACGAACATTTCCGAAAACCTTAACCAGTACTCCGACGAGATCAACTCAGATCTTTCGCAGTATACGGTATAAGGGTGGACAGATACTAAATTACAGATACCCGGGTTCGTCCCGGGTATTTGTATATGAGCAGGATGGGAGGAAAAGTCATGCAATATTATGTTAACCAAAATGCAAAGATAAACGGAGACGGCAGCAAGGATAAACCGTTTAAAACGATAAGTGACGCTGCCCTTGTTGCAATGCCGGGAGACGAGGTGATCGTTGCGCCGGGTATATATCGCGAGGATGTAAGCCCCAGATACGCCGGAACCGAACGCGACAGGATAGTGTACCGTTCGGAGGAACCTCATGCCGCAGTGATCACCGGGGCGGATGTTTTTGATAACTGGGAGCCTTACAAGGGCGATACCTGGAAGCTGACTATACCTAACTCATACTTCGGGAAATATAACCCGTATACGACGCTTGTCAGCGGAGACTGGTACGTGATGAAGGAACCCATGCATACGGGTGAGGTCTTCTTAAACGGAAAGTCATTATATGAAAAATGCAGCCTTGATGAGGTATTGGATCCTCAGTTTTACGACGCATCCTGGGACCGTGGATTCACTAAGCATGTCTGGTTCACAAAACAGTCGGAAGATGAAGATGCAACGATCATATATGCCAATTTTCAGGGCGCCGATCCGAATAAAGAGTGCGTTGAGATAAACGTGCGTCCGCATTGCTTCTGGCCGGTGGAAATGCATGTTAACTATATCACGCTGTCGGGATTTACTGTAACTAAGGCCGCAACCCAGTGGGCACCGCCCACGGCTCTTCAGGAGGGTATGATAGGTCCGCACTGGAGCAAGGGCTGGCTCATAGAAGACTGCGACATATCCGAGTCGAAATGCTCCGGTATATCGTTCGGCAAATACAGGCAGCAGGGCAATGACAACAAATGGCTTCACTACAAGTATAAGGACGGTGCGCAGACGCAGCGTGACTGTTCCTTCATAGCGCAGCTTGACGGCTGGAGCAGGGAAACGATCGGTTCGCATATCATAAGGAACTGCGATATCCATGACTGCGGCCAGACGGGTATAGTCGGAAACCTGGGATGCGTATTTTCGGTAGTTGAGAACTGTCATATCCATCACATCAACAACAAGCGCAACCTTGCGGGCGCCGAGACGGGCGGGATCAAATTCCACGCCGCGATCGATGTCATCATAAGGAACAATCATTTCCACGACAACGTAAGAGGGATCTGGCTTGACTGGCAGTGCCAGGGTACGAGGGTTTCAAGCAATCTGTTCCATGATAACTGCATGTCAAGGGATCATCTGCTTAAGGAAGAGTTCACCGAAGGGCTCGGTATGGGTGAGGATCTGTGGATCGAGATAGCCCACGGACCGACGCTGGTCGATAACAACATAATGCTCTCGGAGCGGTGCGTACGCATTCCCGCGCAGGGTATCGCCTTTGTACATAATCTGTTCTGCGGGGCCGTGGCAGGTGTCGGGCGCGGTGTATTAAATGGCACCGTTGACCGTCCATCACCGAGATATACACCGATACACAGGCCGCACAGCACGGCTATCACGGGTGTCATGACCGTGCTCCACGGGGATGTTAGGTTCTATAATAATATCTTTGTCCAGCCTAAGGTAAGGCAGGGGATGATCGAGGTATGCAAGGGCTCGCTCAAAGGACTTATGGAGCTTTCGGATAAGCCCGTGGTCAACGTGACGGGCGAAGGAGAATGGGATGACTTAAACCTTACGGCAGGAACGCTCCCCTTTACCGGATATATGAAGGAAGATGAATGGAAGAAGATGTTTGATGGTTACTGCGGAGAAGGCGCGGAAGCCACGCGCGACCGTTATTATATGCCGCTTCCCGTATGGACCGGAGGGAACGTGTTCTTTAACGGAGCAAAACCGTGTGATATCGAAGAAGATTTCACGGTGGATGACGAGCATGAGATAACCGTGACTCTTATCGAGGAAAACGGAGAGATCAAGCTTGATACCAATCTGGATGAGTATCTGCCCGAATGCAAGCTCATAACTTCGGATACTCTCGGAATGGCATTCGAACCCGAGGAGCGTTTCGAGAACCCCGATGGCAGTGATATAGTTTTTGATACTGACTTTAACGGCGTTTTCAGGGGAGATTCCGTGATCCCCGGACCTTTTGCGAAGGCATGATACGAGAAACGGGATATGAAAAATACGACACTTTGCTATATCATAAATGACGATAAATACCTCATGCTCCACAGGGTCAGGAAGGATAATGACCAGAGTCACGGGAAGTGGCTCGGCATAGGAGGCAAGTTTGAAGATAAGGAGAGCCCGGATGAATGCCTGCTGCGTGAAGTGTACGAGGAGACGGGGCTTAAACTCACATCATACAGGCTGCGCGGGATAGTGTCCTTTATTTCGGACATTTATGAAACAGAGTATATGTTCCTGTATACGGCGGACGGATTTACGGGTGACCTGCAGGAGGAAGCTGACGGAACAGTCACCCCGGTTATAGACGGTAAGCCCGTCCCGTGCGATGAGGGAGTCCTTAAGTGGATCGATATCGATAAGGTCCCCTCGCTTGAACTGTGGGAAGGAGACCGTGTATTTCTAAAAAAGCTGTTGGAAACGGATGATTTTTTCACTCTGAGGCTTGAATACAGGGGAGATACTCTGATATCCTGTAAATAAGCGTTTGGCATGCAAATGCCGGAAAGAATTTAAGGAGGGATGATATGTTTTGCAATAATTGTGGATGTGAGTTAAAGGACGGAGCTGAGTTCTGCCCTAAATGCGGTACAAAACAGGGTGCGGGCAGTACAGGACCGGCCACGGAGATCAGGCGGGATCCTGCGCCTGAAACAGATCAGAATGCATGGCAGGGATCCGGATACGGATATGATCCTGCTCCCGTACCGGATGATGATAAAAAGAAAACGAAGAAAAAAGGCAAGGGCGGTAAAGTCATTCTTGCCCTGCTCATGGTCCTGCTCATAGCTGCAAGTGTGATATTCGGACGGCTCATACCTATGCCATTTTTCGACAAAGTATCAGGTTCGGGGAACAGGATGGAAGGTCCCGGATATTCAAGCGCGGACGAAGCTGCCCTTGCGTTTGCGACGGCATACAGCAAACAGGATATAGAAGGCATGTACAAGGCCTGTGCAATTGAGAGCTATGCCGAAAATATGAATCTCGAAAAGAGGCTTGAATGGCTGCAGAGTTGGAGCCCTACATTGAGGATAATGGCAGGAGATGATCCTGAAACAACAGACTGCAATGCGAATGGCCGCATGTCCGATCTGTATAACCAGTATTTCTACAATATGTTCATGTATACTTCGCATGATCCGGACTCGGAATTCGTAAACGGATACACCGTAAAGATCGGTGATGACGGGATAAGCATGAGTGAGGCACTTGATGAGATCAATCCGGTCAAGGTGCTTAAGGGTAAGCAGATAAAGGTCGGTGAAGTCAAAGGCACAGATATTCTCGAGTATCTGCGGAGTGATTCGGATTATTATAAAGATCAGATCAAAAAAAATGAAGGTATATACGGGGGAGATATCGAAGAGCGTATTGTAGAAATAGATATTAGCGGCGATGAATGGTATATGTTCCTCGACCTTGTTAAGTACGGGGACAAATGGTATGTCTTAAATCCCGGCGGGACGGCTGCTGCGATTTATGGTCTTGCCGTAAGTAACGGTGGGATGATAATGAAAGATGAAATAGAGTAAGAAAGGACGGGGAAGGTATATGTTTTGTGTAAAATGCGGACATCCCTTAAAGGACGGAGCTGTATTCTGTCCCAAATGCGGTACAAAACAGAGTGCGGACAGTACAGGACCGGTCCGGGAGATCAGGTGGGATCCTGCTCCTATACCGGATGATGATAAAAAGAAAAAGAAGAAAAAAGGCAGGGGCGGAAAAGTCATACTTGCCCTGTTCATGATCCTTCTCATAGCTGCGGGTGTGGTATTCGGAAGGCTTATTCCGATGCCGTTTATCGATAAAGTGTCAGGTTCGGGCGACAGGCTGGAAGGCCCGGGATATTCAAGCGCCGACGAGGCGGCACTTGCATTTGCAAATGCATACAGTAAACAGGATATTGAAGGTATGTATAAAGCCTGTGCCATTGAAAGCTATGTCGCAAATATGAGCGTTGAAAAGAGACTTGAATGGATGCAGAGCTTGAACCCGATGATCAAGGTCCTGGCGGGAGACGATCCGGAAACGGAAAACAGTAATGTTTACGGACGCAGAGCCAACCTGTATTTGACATATTTCTACCGTATGTTCATGTACAGTTCGCATGGTCCGGATTCGCCTTTAATGAATGGTACTACCGTCGTGATCGGGGATGAAGGGATAGACATGGATGAAGTGCTTGATGAACTTGATCTGATCGGCCGGCTTAAAGGCAGGAAGATAAAGGTCGGTAAAGCCAAAGAAGCGGATACGCTCAGCAGAATCCGGGAGTACAGAGACAATTATGATAAATTGATCGAAAGATTTGAAAGCATGGCCGGAGGAGATGTTGAGGATCGCATCGTTTCGATAGACATTGACGGCGAGGAATGGTATATGTTCTTAGACCTCATTAAATACGGGAACAGGTGGTATGTCTTAAATCCCCACGGTGCGGCTGCAGCTATATATAATATAGACCCAACCAGCGGCGGGATGGTAATGAAAAAAGATATAGAAAGGTAAGGTGTCTTGTATGGATAAAAAGGCGATGATCGACAGCATGGAAAAAGGTGTGGGAAGTTTGCCACCGAATCAGGTATTACGGCAGACGATCTGACTCCGCTGTTCGATGTATCTTCTTATCCGGAAGACCAGCGCGAACTCATAACCGAATGCAACCGGAGGATCGATGAGGCAAACAGCAAATACAGGATCGCCAAGTTCAGGGAGGATATGTTCACAAAGGGAATGAGAGCGGGTATGTATTTGTCACACCTTAAGGCCGCAGTAAATAAGATCACCATCGAAAGTAAGCCGGAAGTCCGGATAACAATGAGCTTCGGATGTGCCTTCGGTACGGAGCTTGTAAATAATCTGATAGGAACAGCAGACAAGGCACTGTATGAGTCCAAAAAGATGCGTGATGCATATACGATAATTGATGCAAAGAACGGTAATGCATAAAAGCGGTTTTCAGGATCATTGAAAAAGAAGGACAGAGAATTATCTGTCCTTTTAAAGTTGACAAAAGCGATATTGAAATTCTTCCTTATTTTCCGGGGAATATGGAAGTATATATTCATAAGGAGAGTTTGCGTGAGGGTAGTTATAATAAGACATGCGGAAGTGGATTTTTGCTGGAGCAGGCGATGTACATCGGAAATGTTTGATTCAGAGTGCAGAAAATATGATCTTTCTCCGATCAGGAATGTGAATTATAACATTCCGCAGACCACATATCAGAAAATATATGTCAGTGAATTGTCCAGAAGTCAGGATACAGCCAAAATACTGTTTCAGAATGGAGAATACGCTGAATCCCGGCTTATAAATGAAGTCCCCCTTAAATCGAGTTTTGATACAAGACTGAATTTACCGTTATGGTTTTGGAACCTGACGGGACGTTTGCAATGGTTTTTCAATTGCAGAAGGCAGGCTGAAGAACGCAGGCAGACGAGAGAACGGGCAAAAGAGTTTGTGGAATTGATCGGAAATGACGACATGGATGCAGCTGTTGTCACACATGGATTCTATATGCATACCTTGTTACAGGAGATGAAAAAGGTAGGGTTCAAGATGACGGGGGCTTCTGCGAATTTCAAGAACGGGGAATATGTAATCGCAGAAAAACAGAAGCATATTTAATTGGAGAATAACGTTTCAAAAGAAGGTGTGAAAGATCCTAAAAGGAGCAATAAAAGGTGATAATTAAGAAACTTTCCGAACATATATGGTATATGCCATTTGAGGAAGAAACGGTACTAAACGCAGGAATTAGTTTTGAAGAAATGGAATAACGCCCTTGCAATCTTGAAGAAACGGTACTATAATCTATTTGTGATTTTGAAGAAATGGAACAACGCTGTTTTGAGGAGATGATATGTTCAAAAGAAAAGCCCTAGAAAAGCTAAAAAATTGGAAAGAAAAAAAGGCACCAAAGTATTCTGTGCTTTTGGAGGGGGCCAGGCGTGTTGGAAAATCGACAATTGCCGAAGAATTTGCAAAGCAGGAGTATAGGTCATATATAAAAGTGGATTTTGCCAACATAACACAGGATGTCCTTGATGTGTTCGATGA
>JAILLY010000116.1 GCA_024692905.1 Lachnospiraceae bacterium
TCTGCGTTATCCCTTTGTTGACCTCATCAAGGTGCTTACCGATCTCACTGTAGGAATCATCATCGGTCACCATGTGTATCTGATCAAAGCGGTGGTTGATCCACTCCGTATCCTCACCGTAATCACTTGCGTGTTCCGTGGAAATATAAAACTTCGGGAGACCGTCTTCCTTTATCTCGGGAAGAGTCACTTCCTCCCGTTTCTCTTCTCCCACGTCATTTATGCTTATGACGGGCATTGGCGTTTCTTCAACCAACTTGTCTTCAACGACCGTTTCCTCACTCTTATCACCAAAGAAAAAGTCCGCCACGTCAAAATCAGCAGTATCATCAATATCACACCCGCACAGCATCAGGAGCACCGTCATGATGCATGCAAGGCATATCACAACTCTTTTCTTCATTACCCACCTCGTAAAACTTATACTATCATAATGGAGGATCGTAAGATGCGCAAGTATAAAAGAAATTCTAATTACGGGTTATGCGTTCAAAGCTGATCCTAAAATTGACAAAACTACTTCCACAGAAGTATAATGAACATATACTTCCACAGAGGTATATATCGTTCTTGTTTCTTACATATAAAAAGGAGGATACGGTTATGATCCTGTATCATGGTTCCGGGGTGATCATCGAAAAACCCTTATACGGATACGGCAAACCACATAATGATTACGGTCAGGGATTCTACTGCACGCAGGATATGGAACTTGCAAAGGAGTGGGCCTGCCAGGATACGGATGGCGGATTCGTCAATACATACGAACTTGATGACTCCGGCCTTAAGGTTCTGGATCTTTCAGTTTGCAACCCGGTTTCCTGGATCGCACTGCTGCTCTCCAACCGGATCGTGCGTTACTCAAGCCCCCTTGAGAAGAAGGCTGCCGCGTATCTGAAGGAGCATTTTCTTCCGGATACGACAGGATACGATCTGCTGACAGGATACCGCGCCGATGATTCTTATTTTACTTATGCACGGGCTTTCCTGGCCAATACCATATCCGCGCAGCAACTGCAATCGGCTCTGCGCCTTGGGAACCTCGGTATCCAGGTCTGTCTGAAGAGCCGGGAAAGTTTTAATGCTATCCGCTTTATGGAAGCCGTACCCGTCGACGGTGAAACCTATTACCCGAAATACATACAGCGGGATGATCAGGCCAGGGAGGCATACTACCGGCTGCTCGAGCAGGATCCTGCCGACGGGCTCTATGTGCGGGATATTATCAGAAAGGAGATGTGTGCAGATGATCTATGCCTATAGTCAATCATATGTATCCGATGCGATGCAAAACCTCGGCGAAATGACCGAATACGCCCATCACGCCTGTAATACCGATCCGGATCATGCATTACGATGCTTCATTATAAGCGGATATGCCAAGCGGTTTCAGGCAGGAGATCCCAGGATCGTCAGTGGCATGTCCGGTACCGAATTATATATCGCGATGATGGAAAAATGCGGGATCGGCAGTTCCACGATGCCCGATGCTCTGGTAAGGTATGATGCGGATGTTTATTACTGGACCGGGTATATCCTGGCTTATTATCAGTGGTATTTCTCCCGGACATTTCAACAAATCACTTCTGCGCTTAAAGCTTCCGACCTGATGCGCATGTATCCGGCTTTACATACCGTTTCCGAAGAAAAGGCTGTCCTTGAGATAGATGAGTTCTGCCGGAAACGCGCTCAGATATCAAGGCTTCAGGAATACAGAAAAAAAATCGGTTATACACAGGCGAAGCTGGCCGAAAGATCCGGGGTCAATCTTCGCACTCTCCAGCAATATGAGATCGGCGATAAGGATATAAACAGAGCCGCCGCAGGAAGCGTGCTGGCCATGGCAAAGGTCCTGCACTGCACCCCCGAAGATATATTGGAGATATGAGTTTTCATACACCACGCTCGGGAAATACACTTTTTGAAATCAATAAAAGCACCTGCAGATGTACCATAAAATACATCCACAGGTGCTGAAGATCAATAATGCTTTCAGGTCCCGGATGGGCCTTTTAAATCTCCCGGTTCAGGCATCAGGCAGAAGAGCGGAAATGAGTTTCAGTAATGACTTTATATTCGGTGAAACGATCTTGAACGAAGATTTCTTTATCCCTACAAAACGTTTCTGCTGAGTATTATCATCGGTCCCGATTATCAGTATCGTCGCCTTACCCTTGTTCACGTTGTTTGTATACTCCACTCTGTAATCGGTGCCTTCCGTAAGTGTGGTATATCCGCCGTCGATCTTGCACTGTACTACGATGGTACCTACACCGTCTTCTTTCTCACCGTCCTTTATCTCTATGGGCATACCGGTATAGACCACACTCTTTAACAGTTTATTGTTCGTGCTCCCCGGTACATATTTTGCCTTGTAAAGGATGATGCGTGCAGTTGAAAGATCGAATACATTACCTGTCTTCTTATATACCTTATACTGTGTAAGGATCGTTCCCGCATAGTTCCCCTTGGCAGTGATCTTGGCATAAACAACGGCTTCCGTATTATCGCCGTCGATCTTAACCTTATTCCTCTTGGATACCGCTTTGGTCCTCTCAGCATCCGTATAATAAGATATACTGTAATCTTTCTTACCGGAAAGCACCTTACCGTTAAGCAGAACGATGGGTGAGGATTTATAAAGACCTGCTTTCCCGCTGTAAATAAGGTCGGGCAGGGAAAGTCCAATACCCTCCGCGAGATTTCCCGCATCCGTAGCGATGGCCTTCTTTGCAATGGTAAACGCAGCGTTCTTTATCGACGTGGACTTATTGTAGTTGCCGATGAACGTTATCTTGAACTTAGCGGGTTTCTTCGCGGTACTTGCCTTTTTATTATTGGAGTAAGAAACCTTGTAATCCTTTCCCTCTTTGAGCAGGTGGGACACATTGCCGCTGTCAACGTAATTCACGGAAAGATTCGGACGACCTTCGTGACCCGACAGCTTAACTCCCGCGGGATCGTAAGGATATGATGCGGCCTTTATTTCCGCAGTATTTACCCGGATACTCCCGATGCTGTCAGCCGTGACCTTAAGCGGCTTTACCGTGATCGTCTTTTCTACGGCGCCGGTATACGAACTGCCCTGAACCGGCACGAGCGTTATCTTCTTCTTACCCGCATTTATCAGATCTTTCGGCCAGATGATCTTATAATCCGTATCTTCTGTAAGCGGAGATGCCTTCGCCGTATCTATGGAAGAATAAACATGAAGCAGGCCTCTTATCACTTCTTTCATCCCGTCTTTATCGACATTCGGATCATAATTCAGGGTTTTTGCCGAAAGCGTGACGGAGAGTTTCAAAAGATCCGCCTTCTTTGCCACAACATGCACGGGTATAACTACGGTGCCCGTATAATTGCCCTTACCGGTAACAGTCATATCTCCATCCGCGCTGTATTTCTTCTTGGAATTGGAAACAGTATAATCCTTTGTCGTCAGCTTCCTGAGTCCGTGCATAAGTATCGGAGTGGCCTTCGATCCCTTAACGACCGTGATCTGTCCTTTTTCAACCTCATTGCCGCTTATATCTACAGGCAGTATCGTATAATTAAGTACGGCCTTGCCCGCCATATTTCCCTTACCGGTAATCGTAACTTTGGCGCCGTTTTGCTTAACGGCCTTGCTCTTCTTATCCCTTGCAACCTTTGTATTGCCTGTATATTTCAGTTTATAATCCCTGCCTTCAGCGAGCCTCAGGCCATTGTAATATACCTTTATGGCCGGGCGGATGGCAGCTCCGGTATAGTAATACTCTGTTGTATCATCCACAAATTCCGCATACAATCCTTTCTGCGGAATGTCAAAATCGGTCTCATCAAAGGTATAAGTCAATGCGAGAGTCTTATTCCCATCCGAGAGTACCGCTGACGTAACGTCGTCGCCGTTTACGGTCGGCTTAACTTCGTTATCAAACGCGAGATCACCTTTGGTCTTGAGCTCGATAGTCGCCGTATATACCGTTCCCTTTACAAAACCGCTTTCGGGAACTTCAGGGCTCCAGCTTATGCCGGTACATTCGAAATAACGCGAACCCGTATCAAATGTGGCTAATATATCTTCAGGCTGAGCGTTCTTTACAGGCGGTTTAACGGTAAGCGATAAATCTGCAGGTATTGTGGCATTGATAGAAAGATATTGAGTTTCATTTATTATAAGAACACTCAAACTTTTCTTGGTTATCGGGATTACATAACCGTACCAGGCAGGATCCGCCTCGATACAGCCGTCCTTATCCGCCAGATAATCTGCTCCGTTTATCAGATAGTTTGCATACGCAGTAAGATTGGTTATGAGTCCGCTTTCCTCATCAAAGACCGCTTCAGGCGCGTCTTCTCCTTGATTCGGAAATGTGTATGAAACCGTAGCCGTTGTATTATCATCCGAAAGGACAACCGGTGCGAGCCAGACTTCGTTCAGGCTAACACTTACTTTATCATCAAAAGTAAGAGCGCCACTGGCTTTCAATGTAAAGGTTGCCGTATAAACTGTACCGTTAATAAAGCTTTCACCGACCGCAGGATTCCAGGTGACACCGCATGAATAAGAAACCGAACCTGTATCAAGTGTAGATATAGGCTGCGCAAAATCATTAGGAAGCGGGTCATCTATTGTGAGTGCTATAGTTTCGGGAATTGAAACATCTATTAAGAGGCTTAGCGGATCACTGTTATATCCCTCACCCACTTTTTTCTTAATGATCTGAACTGTCTTTCCGCACCAGTCAGGCTTGATCGCTATACGGCCGTTTTCATCCGCAGAGATTTCTTTCCCGTCAATGATGTAGGAAGCCAAAGCAACGAGGCCTTCAAGTCTTTCTTCCTCTGCATTAAATATCGCTGAAGGAGTATGCTCTTTAATTGATGCAAAACGCTTCGTAACTGTAATTATATTTTTGTCCGAATTAAGGACCTTAGTATCCGGATCATCGCCGTTTATCTTGACAGTCACACCATCCGTGAATTTAAGAGCACCCTTTGCCTTAAGGGTTATGGTTGCCGTATAATCTTCGCTTATCGAAAAACCGCTTTCAGACACCTCCGGTTCCCAGGTGATACTGCCATCCACATAACTCGATCCCGTTTCCAGAGTTGTCTGTGGCTGTACACCTCCCGCGGGGGCCGTAAGTGAAAGTGCATACTGTGTCGGAACAGAGACACCGATCAGCAGTTTTTGAGGAGAACTGTTTAAATCCGGATCCTCATTTTTCTTTATTATCTTTATGGTCCTTCCGTACCAGTCATCATCGATCGGGATACAGCCGGCTTCATCCGCAGTATGATCTGTTCCGTTAATAATATAATCCGCCTCCGGTATCAAGCCCGTAAGACAGTTATTTGTACTATCAAAACCAGCTTCCGGGATACTCTCCTGCCCTTCGGGACGAGGGCGGATCTTTACCGATCTTGCCCCATTCCCTTCATCATCCACTATACTGTATAAATATTGTTCTACCATTCCCACTTGTCCATAAACCGGTTCTGTGATCATAAGCCCATCGTCTATAATGATAGAGTCATATGCGGCAAAAGCATACTCATCATAATATTCAGGAGCTCGCGTCGTTGCATCAACACTTACCTCACCGGAAATGAGGATATTTCTCGCTTCTATCCCGTGATCATACTCATTTCCAATTACCTTAAGCGATCCGGCCGTGATCACAAAATCTCCGTCAGGGTTAATTGATTCACTCTCCACTTCGCCGCCGCAGATAGTAACATTACTTTTCGTTGACGTGGCGATCTTGCCGCAACTCACAGTACCGGCGCTGATCCTGACAAATCCATCCCCATCATTATCAGCATGCTGTCCGGTATATATATTTCCCATAATCACCGTGCCACCGCTGACAGTAAAGCTATTCTTCATCATCGCATTTCCGCTGAATATTGCTTCACCTTCGCTGATGCTGATACTTCCATCAAGAGCAGTAATCTTTCCACCTTTCAGTTTTCCGCCGCTTACGGTAATATCCCCATTGCTAACCTTAAGCCCCCAACCCTCGGCTTCATCATCATTATCAATCAATTCACCGCCGCTAATGTTTAAATCACCACATATATAAAATGATTCCGTAGTGATCTTCCCACCCCGGATATCAAGACCACTATTTACAACCGCAACTATTCTATCCGCAGACAGACTTCCGGCCCCCGTGATCGTAAGTTTATATCCGCTCGAGGTACCCCAGGAAATAGTTCCAAGCTTTTTGTGCACGCCTTCTCCGATATGCAGCGTTGTATCACCCACAACTTTATAGTCTGCATCATCCGTAAGACCCGATGCCTCAACCTCCCCGTTCAGTACATTTTCGCCTTCCCCTTCGGGAACCAAACTGTCAGCGTTTTTATGAACGGCCTCTATCTGCCCTTCATTCTCTGCGGCAGATGCAATGTCAATATCCTGTGGAGTAGCTTCCGATATCTCAGCCACCGGTCCTTCGTCCGCATAAGCGGGCACGTGCCCGTAAAGATCCGACACTAGGAGCACAGCCGTC
The DNA here is from genome assembly GCA_024692905.1 of Lachnospiraceae bacterium. Lineage (GTDB taxonomy): Bacteria > Bacillota > Clostridia > Lachnospirales > Lachnospiraceae > UBA2868. The sequence continues at coordinate 6,501 of JAILLY010000116.1, forward strand.
AACAGGGCTGCTATCCTTCTGCCGCCTCTCCTTATCAGAACACCTAAACTACCTTTGTTTTCTCCGTTCATGATCCTTCCTCCTCGTTAATATGTGTTGACTCTCCTGTCATCGAAGTATTATTACCCGTTACCTGTTTACCGTATATACAACATAAAAAGACCGCCCTGTTCAGGCCTTACCCTGAGTATGACGGTCTTTTACCATATAAATATCCGCTGAAAAAAAGCGCAGATATACTATCTGTTCTGTTCTGTTCTGTTCTGTTCTGTTCTGTTCTGTTCTGTTAAATTATGAGTTATGTAAACCATATAGTCAACCTGTTTCCACATTCTTCCAGGATGTACGTTAATCAGCAGGTCAGATTATAACATATCTGCCGGTGCAATACAGTATACTAAAAGTATACTTTTCATATTTATTCTTCTATATCCTCAATATCCCTGAACTTGACCACTACCGTATCGTCTATGACTTTAACAGAGCCTGCATTGGGGTATACGGGCATGGCATCAACCTCGGGTAGATTTCGGAAGTATTTCTCATCCTCATCCGAATTCCTTACTACGGGATCAAAACCTATGACCCTGGTCATTATGTTCCAGTAGGAATATGCGTTAACGTTGGTGGTTGATTTTCCGGCAATATCAAAGGTCTTATCGATCTTCGCCGGTCTTTTGTTTGCAGGGTCACACAAAGGTGATCCGACAAGTGCCACGGGCATATCCTCTCTGTAGCCCTCAGCACTCTTTATCTGCGTCATAAGTACGGTAAAATACTCGGTATCATGGATATTGGTGTATTCAAGCGCAAGATAATTGCCGTTTGCAAACCATATGTATGTGATGACCGCTGCCGCAAGCGATACGGAAGCTGCAATATCAGCAGCCTTCATGAGCCGTCCTCCATCATGTGGAAGAGCCGTCAGACACGCTGTCGGGATCACAAACACATATACCAACTCATATACCATTATCGAATACATGGTCCCGGATGAGATCGCCATTATCGAGATCAGATCGACCGCAACGGGCAGCACGGCCATGATCGCCGTGACCAGCACCTTAAGATGCAGCTTCTTCCCGGATGTCCATACCTTAAGCAGGGTATATAAAAGGATCATCAGGGATATGAGAAAGGCAATGCGCACTATCGCATTGGGATTCATCGAATAAACGTCCTTTAAAGGAAGCTTGAAGAAGTCCTTATAGCATCTAATAAGTCCCTCCACGAGCTGTGACGCACTTAACTTTCCCATGGTATC
>JAILLY010000002.1 GCA_024692905.1 Lachnospiraceae bacterium
TGCGAGAAAAGCGCAGTATTAAGCGGTTTCTGTGAGGAATCAGACGACAGGGAACCCCAGGGAACCCTAGGGAACCCCTCGAAAGTCATTAATTTTGCGCAGAAAAAAAGCTCGAGATCCGCGAAATCTCAAGCTTTTCACTAAAAATCAATCGTGCGGAGGATGGGACTTGAACCCACACGAGATTGCTCCCACAAGATCCTTAGTCTTGCTCGTCTGCCAGTTCCGACACCTCCGCGCATGGCACAGGGCTTACACTTTAGTGAATTCCTTATGCCATTACCGGTCACTCATTCAGCGACCGAAAAATATATTACCACATCAGATGCTTATTTGCAACCATAAAATTATCGGCTGCTTATGCGATCTTAGACTTGGCGAGTTCTGCCAGCGTTGCAAACCCTTCCGCATCGTTTACTGCCATCTCGGCAAGCATCTTCCTGTTGATATCTACCTCTGCAAGCTTAAGTCCGTACATAAGCTTGGAATATGATAAACCGTTCATCCTTGCAGCCGCATTGATACGTGCGATCCAAAGCTGCCTGAACTGACGCTTGCGCTCCTTACGTCCTGCGAAAGATGTAGCAAGCGCTCTCATGACTGACTGCTTGGCTATACGATACTGCTTTGAACGGGCACCTCTGTAACCCTTAGCCAGCTTAAGTACCCTGTTATGTTTCTTCTTGGCGTTCATTCCGCCCTTTATTCTTGCCATCTTTATATCCTCCTAAATCTTTACTATGATCATCCTACCAAACTTACAGATAAGGGCAGATCTTCTTCATGTTTGCTACATTGGTCTCATCGGTCATAACGGCCTTCCTGAGATTCCTCTTATTCTTAGTGGTCTTCTTGGTAAGGATGTGGCGCCTGTAGGCCTTATTCCTCTTAAGCTTGCCTGTTCCCGTAACTTTAAAACGCTTGGCTGCTGATCTGTTGGTCTTAATCTTTGGCATTTTTCATTCCTCCTGATAATCTTATTATTTTAACTAAACTAACGGATCAATTCCGCTTCTCAGTTAAAAACATTGTCATTGTCCTTCCCTCTACCTTGGGTGCCTTCTCGATCACCGCACAGTCGGAAAGTGCTTCGGCAAAATCATCCAATATATATTTGCTGTTGTTCATATGGGCCATCTCACGCCCCCTGAACCTTAAGGTCACCTTCACACGGTCACCCTTCTGAAGGAACTTCCTGGCCGCATTTATCTTGGTGTTAAGGTCATTTGTGTCAATGTTCGGAGACATACGTATTTCCTTGATCTCAACCGTATGCTGCTTCTTCCTGGCCTCTTTCTCCCTGCGTGTCTGCTCGTATTTGAACTTGCCGTAATCGACTATCCTGCAAACAGGCGGTTTGGCCGTGGGAGCAATCTTCACAAGATCCAGTCCCGCATCATCGGCTAACTGCTGCGCTTCCTTCGCAGACATTATTCCAAGCTGCTCTCCGTCTTCTCCGATAACACGAACTTCCCTGTCGCGTATCTGCTCATTGATCATTAAATCGCTAATGGCCTTGCCCTCCTTAAAATAATAAAAGATGAATATCACAGATATCCACCTTACCATTCAAACCATATAAAATCATAAAGATTTTGAGATTTAAACGCCCGGTAACACCTTTAAGTCCCGGGGTGAGGGCGGATACCCTGCTTGCCGTGCTCAAAACACCTTGATAAGATAACATACTAAGGCGTTGCTGTCAAGCACAAAAAGACATATTAATAAACCGGGGAACCTTTCAAAACTCCTTGCAATTCTATGCGGCTATGATATAATACCTTCAAATGGCAATGACGGAGACCGATTCCGTTATGACTGTACTACAGAGAGATGCGGATGCTGAGATCGCATCGTACAGATACGGATGATACCACTCCCAAGCCGCGTGTGAGAAAGCTTCGGCACAAGCACGACGTAAGCCCGGCGTCAACGGACATTCGAGTGAAAGATCAAGGTGGTACCGTGCTAAACAGCACCCTTGGAGTTACAGGGGTGTTTATTTTTTTATCCAAACACCCGAAACAACTATCCGGGATAAACGGATACAGGATAAAACAGGAGGAACCCTTATGAAGATTCTCTACAATGACGGACATGTGGATGAATGTCCCAAGGAAGAAGTAACCCATGTACTCAGGCATTCTGCCGCTCATATCATGGCTCAGGCGATAGCTCGTCTGTACCCGGGAGCTGACTTTGCATACGGTCCCGCTACCGAAAGAGGCTTCTATTATGATGTGGATCTTGGCGAGACCAAGCTTACGGATGAGGATCTGGCCGCGATCGAAGCGGAAATGAAAAAGATAGTAAAGGAGAACCTTCCCTTTAAGACCTTTACATTAAGCCGTGAGGAGTCAATAAAATATCTCCATGAACGCGGTGCCAAATACAAGGAGGAGCACATCGGCGATCTTGCGGAAGATGCCGTTATCACTTTCTTCCAGCAGGGCGACTATGTTGATATGTGCGTAGGTCCGCACATCACCTATACCAAGAACTTAAAGGCATTTAAGATCACCGGCCAGAGCGGCGCCTACTGGAAAAACGATGCGAGCAACAAGATGCTCACACGTATAAACGGCGTTGCCTTTGCGACCCACGAAGAGCTTGAAGAATACGAAAGGCAGGTTGCCGAGGCCAAGGCAAGGGATCACCGTAAGATCGGAAAGGAAATGTCCTTATTCATGACCGACGATCTTATCGGAAAGGGCCTTCCGATGTTCCTTCCCAAAGGATATACCTTATGGATGGAACTTGAGAATTATATAAAAGAAAAGGAACGCAGGCTCGGTTACCAGCATGTCATGACTCCCTGCGTCGGTACGGTCGCACTGTATCAGACCAGCGGACACTGGGATCATTATAAGGAGAACATGTTCCCGGCGATGGAAGTCGAAGGCGAGAACTTCGTACTTCGTCCGATGAACTGCCCGCATCATATGATGATATATGCGAACAAGCCGCACAGCTACCGCGAACTTCCCATAAGGATCGGTGAGATCGCACACGATTTCCGTTTTGAACCGAGCGGTGCTTTAAAGGGCATCGAGCGCGGACGTCATTTCTGCCAGAACGATGCGCACCTTTTCGTTACCCCTTCCCAGATAAAGGATGAGGTAAGCCGGGTCGTTGATCTTATATTCGATGTATATAACGATTTCGGGATCACGGACTACAGATGCGTTCTTTCATTAAGGGATCCGTCCGACACCAAGAAGTATCATCCGGATGACGAGATGTGGGATAATGCAGAAAATGCTCTTCGCCAGGTGCTTAACGATATCGGTATCGAATACACCGAGGAGATCGGCGAAGCTGCATTCTACGGACCGAAGCTCGACATAAACGTCAAGCCCGCAGTAGGCGTTGAATATACTCTTTCGACCTGCCAGCTCGACTTCTGTCTTCCCGCCAAGTTCGATCTTAAGTACATAGATACGGACGGAAGCGAAAAGACTCCTGTCGTACTCCACCGTGCGATACTCGGATCGCTCGACCGCTTCATGGCATACATAATCGAGGAAACAAAGGGCAAATTCCCGGTATGGCTTGCACCTCTCCAGGTAAAGGTCCTTCCCGTAAGCGAAAAGACGAACGACTACGCCGCCAAGGTAAATGCGGCCATAGAGGATAACGGAATACGTACCATGCTCGATGACAGGAACGAGAAGATCGGCTATAAGATCCGTGAGGCCCAGCAGGTTGACCGCTGCCCTTACATGCTCGTTATCGGCCAGAAGGAAGCAGACGAAGGAACAGTCAGCGTCCGCAGCCGCGATACCGGCGAGACCGAGGTCATGTCCTTGGATGCCTTTATCGACAAGGTCGTTTCGGAGGTCCGCAACAAAACGCACTGATGACCCGGAAATATAATAAGCATAATAAGAGCACGGCAATGGCCGTGCTCTTTACTTAGTATTTAATCTGATCCGACCCGTCAGGCAGTCACCCTCGCACCGCAGCATTTCTTATATTTCTTGCCGCTTCCGCACGGGCAGGGATCGTTACGTCCGATCTTCTCACCCTTAACGATCGTGGTGGAACGCTTCTGCTCCTTGTAGAGACGCTTCTGTGTCTCCTCATCAAAGATGTCATTCCACTCTTCAAGGCCGTACAGCCAGTCAGCCTGGGCTCCGACCATGTTCTTGTATAAGCTCTCCTTATCAAAGGCAAGCGATACAACCGTATCCTCTTCCATTTCCTCGATAGGATTCTTTTCCTTAAGGCTGTCATTGATACCGTCAAGGAAGCCGGTCATCGTCATGATGTCGATCCCGTACTTATCCGCGAGTTCCTTTACCGTTCCCTTAACCTCGGTATCGGGATCGCTGAGGAGCTGCTTGTATATCTCCTTCTCTTTCTCAAAATAATCCGCCCACAGCTTCTGAAGTTCCTGCTTGTCTGCCTTGGCCGAATATGCCATGTCTCTCCACTGCTCTAATATTGCCATTTTCTTCATCCTTTCATGATCATTGCCATTTTGGCACATCTAATATTATACCGCTTACGTTCCTTTTGGCAAGTATCTTGCTTAATATGAATTCAGTTCATCCGTGCTGTCGTCGGTTGACTTGTCTATCTCCTTGACGGTCACATAATAGGAAATGTTGTCATCAACCCTTACCTCGATCTTATCGCCCGCCTTATGGCCCATGAGCGCCTTCCCGAGCGGTGATTCTATACTTATAAGCCCCTTTAGCGAATTGGACCGTATGGTGGTGACTATCTTATAACTTTCAAGGGTATGATCATCCTCGAATTCAACCGTGACCGTGTTGTTTATGCCTATCTCATCATCCCGGGCGCTGTCATCTATGATCACGGCTGACTTTATCATCTTTTCAAGGTATCTTATCCGGCTTTCGTTGCGGTTCTTCTCCTGCTTGGCTGCCTTGTATTCGAAATTCTCGCTTAAATCCCCGTGTGCCCTTGCTGTCTTTACATGCTCAAGGAGCTGCGGCCGCAGAGTCACCCGCCTGTACTCGATCTCTTCCTCCATTTTCTTTATATCCGATTGCGTCAGCCTGTCCTTCATTTCACTTACCGTCCTTATCACATACTCCATTCGGCCATCAGTTCAAGCAGATGTTCTTCAAGTTTATCTATCTCATTCTGGATATCCTGAAGCTTTACATAGTCGCTTGCATTTGAGGGATCCGAAAGTTCTTCATTCTTCTCATCTATTTCCTTCTCGACTTCACCTATCTGTTCCTCGAGCTTCTTCTTTTTCTTTTCAAGCCTTGCTCTTTCCTTGCCTTCAAGATAGGACTGCTGCCCTGACCTTACCTCATCGTCCGTACTGCCTTCCTGCTTTGCTGCAGGGCTTTGTGACCTGCCAAAACTGCTTACATCCGCCGAAATGACTTTGCCGCGCGTTATATCTCCCGTAAAATCATCCCCGAGGCTTTCGGCTGCCATCTCCTCTTCGTACTGTTCATATCCGAACTCATAGAATACAACCTTATCCTCACTCATATGCAGGAGTTTGGTGGCGGTCTTCTTGACAAAGTACCTGTCATGGGAAACGAATATCACAGTCCCCGGATAATCCGCGAGCATCGATTCGAGCGTTTCCTTACCGACTATATCCATATGGTTTGTCGGCTCATCGAGGATAAGCATATTGGGGCGTTTCTTGAATATCTTGGCAAGTGCGAGCCTTACCTTCTCACCGCCCGAGAGCTTGCTTACCTCCTTGAACACATCATCTCCCGAAAAGAGCATCGCTCCAAGGCTGTTCCTGACCTCGGTCTGAGTAAGGGAAGGATATTCATCCCAAAAGTCATCCATTACTGTCTTATCGGAAGTATACTGGGCCATCTGCTGGTCGAAATAACCGATCTCAACATTCGTTCCGTATCTGTATTCCCCGTCAAGGGCAGGTACCGAATCAACCAGCGTTTTAAGAAGGGTCGACTTGCCGATACCGTTCCCGCCTGTGATCCCGAGACGTTCGCCGCGTTTAAGCTCAAAGGACAGCTGCGCCAGCGGATGATCGTAACCTATCTTTAAATCCTTTACAAACAGCACATCCCTGCCTGATTCGATCCTCGGAGTGAACTGGGCCTTAAAGGCCTTATTATCGTAACGGTCCGGCGCTTCTATTATATCCATATGCTCAATGGCCTTAAGCTTTGACTTTGCCATCGATACCTTCGTCGGCTTGCCCATGAAGCGTTCGGCGATCCCCTCAAGCCTTTCGATCTCCTTCTTCTGGGCATTATGATCCTTAAGCTGTTTATCGTATGCCTCGCGCTTAAGCTTTACAAACGCGGAATAATTGCCGTTATAGCGCTTGATCCTGTGATGCTCGATCTCATATACGGTATCCGTGATCTTATCAAGGAACATACGGTCATGGGAAACTATCACGACAGCCCTGTTATAGGACTTAAGATATGTTTCGAGCCATTCGACCGTACTTATGTCAAGATGGTTTGTCGGCTCATCAAGAAGGAGTATGTCAGGCTTGCTCAAAAGCTGCCTTATGAAAGCAAGTTTCGTCCTCTGTCCTCCGGAAAAGTCACTTAACTTCCGCGACCTGTCCTCCTCACAAAAGCCAAACTTCTTAAGCATCGTATCGTATTCTTTCTCGTAGTAATACCCTCCGGCATCACGGAACTTCTCCTGAAGCGCGGTATATTCCCCGGCAAGTTCCTCATGATCCTTAAGGGTCATGTCACAGTATCCCTCATTCCTTAAGATCGCGGAATATGCGGCATCCGACGAATAATCCGTGGAATTCATTAGGATAACGAGTTCTTCGAGGCGCTCCTTCATCCTGATGATAGGCGCAAAGACCTTGTTTATCTCTTCGTCAAGAGTAATGGAGTCATCCTTAAACGTAAGCTGCTTAAGATATCCTATCGTTGGATTCCCGGTCGAGGAGATATTGGGCAGGACCCCGTCTGCTCCCGAAGGCTCGATCTCGCCTGCGATAAGCTTAAGAAGGGTCGTCTTGCCGCAGCCGTTACGTCCTACAACGGCTATCTTCTCATCCCTGTTCCGTATCTCAAATTGTATGTTATTAAGTACCGTATCCGCCCCGAAACGGACGGTGGCATTGTTTATCGAAAAAATCATATCATCTTAGCTCCGGCATAACTGATCCGACCAACACAGTTTATAACGCAGGCGTGAATTTTACAACCCAAAACCGATTTGACCTTAATAATTATATATTATATACTTGATTCTGTTCAACGTCCCGAATGAACGGACACTTACAATCCTAAACGAAAGGAATCATGATATATGGAAAAAGTATTATTATTCTATCCCCCCGGACTCCTGTTCCAGCGCGGGGAAGACAGATGCCAGCAGAACGTCGATGACGGTTCGGCCCAAGCCATGCGTGCCTGCAACGACCTCGGTTATGCGGCTGCCATACTTCTTAAAAAAGGCTACGATGTAAAGCTCTGTGACTACCAGACCGAGGGGCTTACGATGGATGACCTTCATAAGGATATGAAGGAATATGCACCCGATCTTATTATGATGAGCATCACCAATACAACTATCTTTGATGACCTTAAGATCATCAAGGAGTTAAAGGATAAGTATTCTCCGGTAACAGTCATCAAAGGCGCACTGTTTTACGATCCCGAGCAGGCAATGCTCGACCTTCTTGATTTAAGCGGTGTTGATTACATGATAGGCGGCGAGATCGACTTTGCCATAGGAGGTATTGCCGACTACGCATTAAGAAAGGAAGGCGATATTTCTTCGGTCCTCTCGATCCTTTACAGGGATGAAAACGGGGATTTCAAACGTACCGCATTCCATACATGGGGCGAGGATCTTGATGCACAACCCTTCCCCGCAAGGGAGCTTATGAACAATGCACTGTATAAGCGCCCGGATACCGACGAACCGATGGCTACGATACAAACCGCAAGGGGATGCCCGAGCGCATGCGTATTCTGCTTAACGCCCGGAATATCCGGCAAATGCGTACGGTTCCGTTCACCGCAGAACGTACTCGATGAAATGACCGAGTGCTATGAGAAGCACGGTATAAGGACCTTCTTCTTCAAGGCAGATACCTTTACGATAAATCCCGCATGGGTAAAGGAGATGTGCGAACTCATCATCGCTTCGCCTCTCCACGGAAAGATCCAGTTTACGGCAAATTCCAGGGTCAAGCCTTTAAGCAAGGAAACACTCCAGCTTATGAAAGATGCCGGCTGCTTCCTCGTTGCCTTCGGATTCGAATCGGGCTCGGATGAGATACTTAAGCTCATGAAAAAAGGCACGACTGTGGCAGACAACCTTCAGGCCGCCAAATGGTGCCATGAGGTGGGACTTCCGTTCTGGGGATACTTCGTTATCGGTTTCCCCTGGGAGAATAAGGAACACATACTTGAGACCAAGAAGCTTATAATGAAGGCAGATCCTGATTTCATCGAGGTCACGATGGCACTTCCCTTCTACGGAACGCCGCTTTATGAAACCTGTAAGGAAAACGACCTGCTGGCGGAATCGGTACTGGGTTCTGACTTCTTCCACTCAAGCATGAAGGGCACGATGTACCTTACCATGGATGAGGTCGAGAAGTTAAGGAGGAATATCCTTCTCTCCTTCTATCTCCGTCCCAGATACATCTTTAAGAAGATGGGTGAATGCGTGACCAAACCCGGCGTGTTTATCAATTACTGCAAGTACGGAATAAAACTGGTGGTCAATCTGTTCAAGAAATAAGAAAGAGTGACTGTATGCAAAGGACCAAACTGCGCGACAGGATCCTTCCAACCTATACAAAAGGCGAAGAAATATTCAACATGGTATCACATATAGTCGGCGCGGCGCTTGCCGTGGCGGCTTTGGTACTGTGTGTCGTTATCTCGGCGATCCATCATGATCCCTGGGCAGTTGTAGGCAGTTCGATATACGGTGCGGCACTCATCATGCTCTATACCATGTCGAGCATATATCACGGGCTCAGGCCGAACATGGGCAAGAAAGTATTGCAGATACTCGATCACTGCACCATATATTTCCTGATAGCCGGCACCTATACTCCCGTCTGCCTTGCCGCGATAAGACGGGTATCACCGGCCGTTGCCTGGGTCATCTTCGGTATCGTGTGGGGGCTTGCGGCACTCGCGATCACATTGACTGCCATTGATATCAAGAAATACCAGATATTTTCAATGATATGCTATGTCGGTATAGGATGGGGTATAATCTTTGCCGTGAAGCCGCTTACGGAAGCCATATCGTTTAAGGGTGTATGCTGGCTTGTCGGCGGCGGGATATGCTACACGATAGGCGCTATACTGTACGGTGTCGGCAAGAAACATAAATGGATCCACTCGATCTTCCATCTTTTCGTGCTTGCCGGCAGCATACTGCATTTCTTCTGCATGATCTTCTATGTGATCTGATCATGCCGGGTTTATTCCCGTTATATTATTGATCCATTCATCCTGCCGGGTCGGTTTGCGTTATTTTCTCATATACGGATCCCGGATTTTTTTAGTTCATATATCATACGCGCGACGGGAAATCCGACCACGTTATTGTATTCGCCGTGTATCTTGCGTATATACCTTGAATATCCGCCCTGTATCGCATAGGCTCCCGCCTTGTCCATCGGTTCACCCGATGAAACATAGCAGCGTATCTCCTCATCGCTCACTTCATACATCGTTACATCCGTACAGTCGGCAAACGCTATACGTTTATCTGCCGTAAGCACGGTCACACCGGTGTACACCTGATGAGTCACGCCCGAAAGCATGCGGAGCATCCTTACGGCATCCTCCTCATCGCAGGGCTTTCCGAATATCCTGTCTTCATATGCGACTATCGTATCGGCACCTATGACCATAAGATCGTCCGTGCCGTAAATAGCTGCTGCCTTATCCCATACATCCGATGCTTTAAGAGCCGACAGCTCACTTACCACATCCACCGGTGCAACGGAGGTGATGACCTCCTCACAGTCACTTACGATCACCTCAAATCCTATACCTGCGGTTGTAAGTATCTCACTGCGTCTCGGGGAAGCAGAACCAAGTATCACCCTCACGACGGGCCTCCTTATTTGATCCCGCCCGCAAAGGCGGCAACATTCGCACCTGCATTGGAACCGACAAGATTAAGACCGTTCTGGTTATAGTGAACGGCATCAGCCAGATATGCCCCGGGCGCAAGCTTATGTAAGAGTGCGGATCCCAGAGTGAAAAGGTCACTCGAATCACACAGCTCAACCTGAGCCTTGTATACCTCCTCATAGGAGTATATGCCGTCTATAGCATACCCCGGAGTTATGATGAATACCTGCTCAAGGCCGTTTGCAAACAAAGGCTGGAAAGCAGATGAGAGATTATTCTTGTAATCAAAGGAATTGATACCCTTGACCGCGTCTGATTCTCCCTGCAGGAAAACAAGGTATTTATGACGAACATTGAAATTATTTGAAGTAAGATAGGTATTGGCCTTTACGAACCTCGAAAGCAGATCGGCCTTCGTTGCATCGTTAGCCCAGTAACCCGAATCGGTCCCGCCGTGCGTTGCCGGAACTGCCACCACCGGAACACCCGTCTTGGAATAATACGTGGAAACAAAGGCCGAAACGAGCGTGCCGTTCTGGTACTCGGGACTGTCGCTTATATAACCCCTCTCGTATCTGCCGAAGGGCTCAACGAGCGGGAAAAGTGCATTCGGGGCAGATGACGGCCTGTATTCATAGCCCTGTCCCGGCCCGACTACAGGAGCGAGCGCTGCATTACCGCCGTTGCCGGACATGTTGCTCTGTCCCGCGAATATGATAAGATCCACGGTAACCGGAGGGGTCGCGGGCTGCTCCACCGTAGTGACCGCAGGCGTCTGCGGGATAAGAGGCGCAGGATTTACCTTAGGCAGCTGCGTTGCATGAACGGACACGGTACTCATACATGCAAAGGCAGCCGATAGCACAATTGCACCAAAACGTTTATATATCGTCTTCATATCTTACATCTCCGTTTATCGTTAAGAATTGATGACCCCTATAAGACCGGCAGGTTCGGTCACGGCGGCGTAGCATTTATCCACCTTTCCGAAGCCGTATGCCGCATGGATGAACTCCACTCCCGCTTCGTATGATGCGTTTGCATCACCCTGGATATCTCCGACATAGACCGGATCGCGAAGGCTGTATTTATCCTTTATGAGCTTTATGTTCGCGGCCTTTAGCAGGTTGTTGTCACCAAGGCACACATGGTCCCTGATAACGTCCCCTATCCCGGTCTTGTTTATGAAAAGTTCTATATAACCCGCCTGGCAGTTGCTAACGATGAATATATCATGGCTGAGTGCCAGTTCCCTTATGGTCTCAAGTATCCCCGGGTACAGTATCCCGGATTCCCTCTCCAGATATTCGTGCTCATATTTATAGCACTTGGGAGCAAACGCCTCCTGTTCATCCTGCGGAACGTCGGGCATTATCGCATTTATGATATCAGGCATCGGAAGTCCGAACAGGCCCTTAAGCTGCGCCGCGGTGACTCTTATATCCGGATATCCGTTTTCCTCAAGGGCGCGGTTCCATGCTTTTTCAACGATGGGTGTTGAATCCCACAGCGTTCCGTCAACATCAAATATCACTCCGTCAAACACGTCATCCTCCGATCATCTGGGCAGCTCGGGCGTCCAGTAATTCTGCTGATAGATATCCGTCATCCTGAACATGACCTTGACATCCCCTTCGCCCACATCGGTATTTGCGATCTCGTCGTGACCCGTTAAGATCATCTTCTCTCCGAGATAATAGCTGTCCTTGTATTCTCCTTCGTATGTATAATAATCACATATGAACTCGACCACATCACCTTCACCGACACTCGTCATGCTCTTGGCCACGGTATCGGTCTCGCCGCTTGCGTATACGCTGCGCGCACCCGCGATATAACCGTACGGATTATTGCTGTCAAATACCAGGATAAGTTCAACCCTGTCACCGTTGAGCATTGCGGGAACATATCCGGTTATCGTATAATCACTGCCCTCTTCCACGGTGTCAAGATGGTAATAAGCCACGGGCTGGCCGTTTATCGAGATCCAGGTGTTGTCATAATCGCCTATGAGATTTCCGTCAGAGTCAAACTCAAATACATTATCAAGGCCGAGATCTATATATCCGCCGCCGTCATCATAAAATACATTGAGTTCACAATCCTTGACAAGTCCCCACTGCTCTTCGGGAAGCTTTATCACGGTCTGTCCCTCTGAGTTCTTCGTCCATACAAGGTTATCGGGATCAAAATAGTTCTCACTTATATACTCGGCAGTAGCGGTAGTGCTCAATTCCCTGCCGCCCATAAAGTCAAGTATGGAGGTGTCAAATCCGAACGCTCCCGCACCCGAGGATCCGGAGACAAGTCCCGAGAGCATCTGCATGATCGCATCCTGTCCTCCTCCGGAAGCAGGCTGGGTACTTCCGCCTCCAACCAGCGAACCGAACAATGAAGGCATGGGCGATGATGCTCCGCCCGCTGAAATCTGGCCGCTTACTTCAAGGCCGGCAAATTCCTGGATACATTTGCTGTATTCCGAATCCATCCCTATCTGCTGATAGGCCGCGATGGCATTCCTGACATTTCCCGCCTTCTTATAAGGGAAATAGATCGATAAGCCGTATGCGTTATTTATGCATGACGCCGTCCTGTTATACTTAACGGCTCCCTGCAGCGCCCTTGCAAGATCGCTTCCTTCGGCCGTTCCCATGTTCTTGCATAAATGAACAAGATCGACCTGGTCTATCTTGGAACTCTGGGCAAACTCCCTCGTATTGTTCCTTGCGTCCGAAACCTGTTTGTATTCCTTGTTTTTGATGAGCTCGTTGGTTGACTTTGCAAAGTCAGTCAGCTCGGACGGTACCGTTGCCTTGAGTTCAGCAAGATCCACCACCGATAACGTGGTCTTCTGTCCGGGACATTTCTGGTTGCATACATCCACGAAATCGTCCGTTATCCTCTTTCCGATCTCGACGGTCGGCTTACCCGTATCGCGTGAAAGCTCGGTCAGCCAGTTCGTATAATACCAGCCGACGCCGGGCTCCGTTTCTTCGGAGGCGATCATATAATCACCGTACTGTTCGAGCATCAGTGCGTTCTCAACGGTTGCCATGAGGCATGCATCAAATCCGATAAAGTCAAACCTGACACCGCCGTCGGCAAGCGCGGTATTGATACCGGCAAGGCTCATGGCTCCGCTCATCGCGCTCTTCTCATCATATCCGTATCCGCTTATCGAACCGCCGCCGTGATCCCACAGGATAAGTTCGTTACGTGTTGCGGGATAGTTCTTTGCGCAGTACTTTATAAATCCCGAAAGTGTTGCGGGTTTGGTCATGACCTCCGAACCCATGTCGGCTTCAAGCCTCTCAAGCTGGCCGTTCCTTACACGATATATCTGATTTGTCTTACTGCTTATGACATTATTCTTCCAGTTATTGCATCCGCCGGTGTAGACAATGAGGTTTATCTTATCCGAGATATCCGCCCTTGTCATTTCGGTAAGATCGTTGGTACCCATTCCGTATTTGCTCTCAAGATCGGTACCGCACATATATACCATTATGGTAACGGTATCGGAACCGTCACCCTTTATCACCGTATATTTATCCCTTGCACCCTCGGCAACGGTAGTGTCGGCAGCGGGTGTCTGCTGCGCACTGAAGTAACCCGGATCGTCATACGCCGCGTTGCCTCCGAGGCTCTGCGACCCGCCTCCGGATACATTATCCGCTTCATCACCGTAATAATCCAGGGTACTTCCGTTATCGGAACTTAACAGTCCCTTTCCGCCGATGACGAGCAGTATAATGATAATGATAAGCCCTATCTTGCCGATACCGCCCCTTGCAGGAACCGCCGTCTGCTGGGTCTTTATCCCTTCCGGACGGTCCGTCTTTCCGACGGGGCCGGTACCAAGGCCGTCTCCGCGCTTATATACTCCTTTTCCGCCTTCTACGACATTTTTTTCACGGCTTCTGGGCCTGTCATTATTATCCATATCGCACTTCCTTCCCTGCAGCTTAAAAGTTATCCGCATTCCGGATTAGTATACTAGATTTACGGTTGTTTGTCCATCACGGCGAAGATGAGCAGGATGATCAAAAGGACTTGCAAAGAGGGGAAGTTCATGTCTAAAATAGTATAAAAATCTGAAAGGGATGTAATGAAATGAAACTGCTGTTCATAAGACACGGCGATCCTGAATATGTCACGGATTCACTTACCGAACGAGGAAAAAAGGAGGCAGAGCTCCTTGCAAAGCGCATGGAACATACTCATGTGGATAAATGCTATGTCTCACCGCTGGGAAGGGCAAGGCTTACAGCAAAACCGTGTCTTGAAAAGCTTGGAATGGAAGCTACCGAATACGACTGGCTCGAGGAATTCAGCCCGAAGATCCACCGTCCTGACTCGCCCGACAGGGAGCATATAAGCTGGGACTGGCTGCCGCAGGACTGGACTGCGCGTGACTGTTTCTATGACCGAAACGACTGGTGGGATGATGAGATCTTAAAGGAAGGGCATGTACGCGAACGTGCCGAATATGTATGGAACGGGATCGACGGTCTTCTTAAGGATCACGGCTATGAGCGTGACGGACGTATATACCGCGCGGTCCGGCCGAATAACGATACTATCGCACTGTTCTGTCATTTCGGCGTTACTGCGCTTATGCTTTCTCATATGCTGGGTTGTTCTCCGATGATCCTTTGGCATGGGATGATAGCGGCCCCGACTTCCGTGACGACCGTGTATACCGAGGAGCGCCGCAAGGGGATTGCATCCTTCAGGATCACTTCCTTCGGTGATGTTTATCATTTATATGAAGCAGGAATTGATCCTTCATTTTCCGGACGCTTCTGCGAATGCTACGATAATGAAGGGGAACGCAGGGACTGAGCCTTATCCTTCATTATCGCTCAGCTTTTTGAGTATTCTCCGGACGGTCTCTCCCATCCGGTCGTAATCCCTGACTTCAAATGCATCCTTTATCTCATCGAAGCCTGTCTGGTACTCACCCGGGAACACATAGTTTGATAATGCTCCGAGCATGCTCTTTAACGCCTCGTCATTATGTATGGTTATATATCCGCTCAGATGCGAGAACAGGCCTCTTACATGACTGCTCTCGATAACCCCGGCAGAATCATTCTCATTCTTTACCGTCACCTTATCGGGCGGGAGAAGATGCATCAGGCTTCTTTCAAGCTTCTCAGGATCGATCGGCTTGGCAAGATATTCATTAAAGCCCATTGCAAGGAATTTATCCCTTGACTCCGCAAGTACATCGGCGGTAAGTGCAACCACGGGAGTCCCCTTCCTGTAGCCTTTCCTGTTAATGACAGAAAGCAGTTCATCACCGCTCATGCCGGGCATCCTTATATCAAGGAAGATCACATCATATGAACGATCCTTTAGTATCTCAAGACACTCATCGGCATTCAGCGCCGTATCTATGTTCACACCGGTTCCCTTAAGAAGCCCGCGTACGACTATGAGGTTTGTCTGGGAATCATCCACCACAAGTATCCTCGCATCATTTGCAGTGAACAGATGGTTAAACTTCTTCCTCCTGCGTTCGGGCTTATGATACTCTCCTATCTTATCAAAGCCTACAGGTTTCTGCGGGATGATGACAGAGAATGTCGACCCCGAACCATAAGTGGAATTTATATAGATGTTTCCGTTCATCTTGTTAAGGAGCATCTTGGTTATCGCAAGACCGAGACCTGTACCTTCTATATTGCTGTTGTCTTCAAGATTTACACGCCTGAACTTATCGAAGAGGATATTGACATCCTCCTCCTTGATGCCCTTGCCCGTATCCGTCACATCAACCCTCAGGAAATGAACGTCATTATCCCAGGTCATCTGCACCGTAACGGAGCCCTTATCGGTATACTTAACCGCATTGGTGAGCAGGTTTATGATTATCTGCTGTACCCTTATCTTGTCGCCGTACAGGCTCATCGGAACATCCGGATCGATATTGACCGTATAATCAAGGTTCTTCGCCTTTGCCCTCGGCGCGATCATATTGTTTATGTCGCTTATGAGGCCGGGTACATCATACTTCTTTTCGCTTATCTCAATATTGCCTGACTCTATCTTCGAAAAATCAAGGATATCATTTATCAGGAAAATAAGGGTCTCGCCGGCGCTCTTTATATCCTCGGTATACTCAAAGACCTGATCCTGATCGGTCTCTCTTGAGATCATTTCGTTAAGACCAAGGATCGAATTGATCGGAGTCCTTATCTCATGGGACATGTTTGCAAGGAATTCCGACTTGGCCTGATTTGACCTCTGAGCAACTTCGATCGCACGGTTTTCCTCTTCAAGCTGAAGGTTCTTGCTGCTGTATCTGAAAAGCACAAGTTCTATGATAAGTATGATGATGCAGAAAAATCCTATTATGCCGTAATAGAACAGGACCATGTTTTTAACAAGGACCGGATCGGTGATCCCTTCAAGATATGAACCGAGTGCCATCCTTGAGAACACCGCAAAGACAAGGACAATGGCGATCATCCCGGTATAAAAGTATATTATACTGTTCCTTCGTTTTTTCTGAGGGGTATTATTGCTGTCAGACATCCCTTTTCTCCTGTGTCACAAAAACCTTTCATCAAGCTTAAGGTCAAACCTTGCCGCAAGCTCCTTAAACTGACCGGAAGTAATCCCGGATAACCTGTCACGTCCCGTAGACATCACCTTAAGAAGTATGCCGGACGATTTTTCTATCGTATGAACAAGGCCGAATACGCTGTCAAAGTCAGCTCCGGCCGCAAATATCCCATGATGGGCCCAGACTACCGCATCATAACGGTCCATAAGCTTTGAAGTGGCTATTGCAAGATCAAGGCTTCCGGGCGGCAGCCATTTAAGCACTCCGATCCCCGACGGAAATACGATCGGGCACTCGGTCATGATCCCCCAGAGTTCCTTTGTGAAAGCCTCATCTTCAAGCGGAAGGACAAACGAAAGCGCGATGATATCGGACGGGTGGGCATGATATATAACCCTTGCCACACCGCCGGTTGCCTCCATCTTAACCTGATGGTTCAAAAGATGTGGGGCAAGTTCGGATGTCGGCCTGCCGCCGTTTGCGTATCCCCATACCTGTCTGTATCTTTCACCCGTATCATCAACTTCGATAATGCCGAGAGATGTTTCCGGATCCTTGAGCATATTCCTGAAATGGCTTCCCGAAGCGGTCATGATAAAAAAAGACGAGGCAAGCACCGGTACGCCGACTCCGATCTTGTGCCAGTCTCCGGGCATGAATGACTCTCTTATCTCATCTGCTTCCTTATCCCTTAATCTGTAGGAAAGATTGCCGCCGTTGCTCTCATGCCAGCCCATGTGCCAGGCATCATCAGCCATCCTTAAAAAATCATTGAAAAACGCAGTCTCTTTCATCCCGTCGTCCCTGTTCCTGTCACATTTGTTGCATATTGTGCGTCTTGTTTTTATACATTATATATGCTATCATTACCACTGTAAGAGTTATTTAATTCTTCAAACGAAAACTTTATACCCCTATCAAGCCCGGTCACCCCATGGCCGGGCACTTTTCGTTTTATACGGGCCACATATCATTATACAAAATTCTTCCCGGTGAGTCAAAATATACGCGGTATATATTTGCCCATATCCCGGCAGCGGAAACCTACATCTCAAGTTTCTGTCTGAGCATGTTGATGACCCGTTTTTTGTCGGTACTCCAAAGCGGGGCAATGAGGTCTTTTCTTGCCCCGTCTCCGGTCATCCTGTGTATCACAATGTCCTCAGGAAGCATCGCTACACAGTCGCGCACAAGATCCGTGTACTCTTCCATCGTAAGACATGCAAATTTACCTTCCTTATACTCTTTGGCAAGATCGGTTCCCGAAAGCACGTGCAGAAGCTGGATCTTGATACCGCTGACAGGCCCTCTGCCGACATATGCCGCGGTCTGAAGCATCTCTTCGCGCGTCTCACCGGGAAGTCCCAATATGATATGGGTTACGATCTCTATTCCACGTTCATGAAGGCGGGCCACCGCATCATCATATACTTCAAGCGGATATCCGCGCCTTATGTACTCCTCAGTCCTCTTATGTATCGTCTGGAGCCCGAGTTCAACCCACATAGGTTTGATCCGGTTAAGCCGCATAATAAGGTCGAGGGTTTCATCGGGAAGACAGTCGGGGCGGGTGGCTACCGCGACAGCTGCAACATCCGGATGGCAGATTGCTTCGGTATATATGCTCTCCAGCCTCTCATAAGGTGCATATGTTCCGGTAAAGGCCTGAAAATAGGCAATATATTTACCGCCTTCAGCCGGCATCTTTTTCATTACAAGGTCTTTTCCGTTCTCAATCTGTCCTGTTACACTAAGACTTTTATCCTGGGCAAATTCACCTGAACCGAACCCCGAACAGAAAATACATCCTCGCGTATCGATACTTCCGTCCCTGTTCGGACATGTAAACCCCGCGTCGATCGCAATCCTGTATACCTTGCATCCGAAACGCTGTCTGAAATACTGATTCGCTGTCTGATTCTTCAAACCGTCTGTGATTCTTCCTTTCCTTCATTCATATGCGAAAAATGTATCCCTACTCCGACCATTCAACAAAGAACTCGGCCGTTATATCATCCTTACCCCCGAATACCTCCAGTATTTCCTCACCGGCTGCATTAAGATGACCAAGCTTTGTGAAGTTCCAGGTATTTTCATCATAATAGATTGTGATCTTATTACCCTGATACAGGATCAGATCCCCGGGGACAGTCGTTATCTCTTCATCATCCGCCGGAAGATCAAACGGAAGATCCCCCACCTTTTCGAATGAACCGAAGTCATGCATGGTTATGACAAGAGGTTGGGAATTAATCTCATCAAAGAATTCCCGGGCCGCCTGAGTGTCTTCCATGTTTATTGTAAAGGCCCTGTCACCCACCTTTACCATCACGAACGACACCGGCGTCATTTCGCGCTCTTCGCCCAAACTGCCCCGATCCTGACTGTCAGGTATAAGAGAAATGCAATAATCGACGAACCGTGTCTCGGTATTATAAGAATCAAATGAGAACTCCTGATACTTTGACTTATCATCAGTCCAGTACAGATAAAGCCACGGACCGGTATCCCCTGAATCTGCAGAATCACTCCTTGCTTTAACGGTGCCTCCGTTTACAAGATCATAAAACTGCGACCACTGTTCGTCCGTAAGCTCCGCCGTTCCCTTAAGTGTGGTATCATCTTCCGTGCACGGTCCGTAATCATCCTTACGCTCCCTTGTCTCGTGGAAGAACATATGCTTCCCGTCCTCAACATAGAACCTGTAACGCTGATAATACGCTCCATAGTTTATGTTCTCTTCCGTATAGTAAAAGTCAGTTATATCCTCCATAAGGATATCCTTTCCGACTGTCTTTCCACTGCCCGGTAAATGCATTGTCTCAGGCTCCTCCTTTTCTTTGCAGCCGGCCGAGAATACGGCAAGCATTAATATGATCGTGATGAATATACTTTTTTTCATTCCGGTCTTTCTCTCATTTCGTAAATTTTTATGCATTCATGATTGCGATGATGATCCTCAACATACAGTATGTACCAGTGTCAGGATGTGGTCAAGTACTGCGCTTACGCGTCCCATGGTTCTTATGTTGTATGCATTTTAGCCGGTTTTCAATGATATCACGCAAACATTTGTCAGAAAATAAGTTTACTGATTGAATTTTTATGCAAAGGATGTTCGCAATGTTATTCAAGGACGGAACATACAGATGGTTTAAGGCCGTCGGTACTACCATAAGGGAAAATGACGGTACTCCGATAGTTGTTGCAGACTCGATCCTCGACATAACGGACTCCAAGAAGAACAAGGAGATCGAGTCCGACGACTGACACATCCAATGAGAAGAGGTTCAATGAAATAGGAATATAAAAAGCCCTCAATGTGTTTACATTGAGGACTTTCATTTTAGCAGCTCGTAGCGGAATCGAAAGACACTAAAACTCGGGAAATGCAGTAAAGAATGGAGGTTCGGGCATCCCCGGTTAAGATTCTTAACCAAAATAACCATCATAATAGTTATGCCATTATTTCTCTTCCAGGGAATGATACATAAGAAAATCTTTAAGCCGGATATGCTCAACGTTGCTTGTGGAATAGTCCATATCGTCATTTGTAATGAGTATCTTTTTGTCTATTTGACT
>JAILLY010000060.1 GCA_024692905.1 Lachnospiraceae bacterium
ACAGCAGAATCAGGATTATTATTCGGGCCTTTATAAATGGATAAATGAGGCTGTAACGGGCATCAAAGAGATCAAGATCGCCAATAAGGAAAATTACTTCATAAACGAGTATTCAGCCTGCGGTGCAGGATATGTCGGAGCGGTTCAGAAATACAACCTCTTTAATGCTGCCCCCAGACTTCTGATAGAAACCATTGCCCTTACCGGAATGATACTCTATCTGCTGACAAGCCTTCTTGGCGGCGCGCAGATGAACGAGATAATGCCTCAGATCACACTGCTTGCACTCGTTGCTGTAAGGCTCATACCCTGTGCAAACAGGATCAACAATTATCTGACATCCATATCATATTATGAGCCTTTCCTGTGGAATGTTTCGGATTCCCTCCAGGATGAGATCAGGGATGAATCCATAGATTACAGAGCTGATATCTATCTTAAGGACGAAGAGGTATCCAAGCTCCCGATCAACAACAGTCTTGAACTTAAAAATATCGTTTACAAATATCCCAATACGGATGTCTATATATTTGATCATGCAGACATGGAGATCCCGATAGGGCAGTCAGTCGGAATAGTCGGCACATCAGGTGCAGGCAAGACTACAGTAGTAGATATACTTCTGGGGCTTCTTAAACTTGAGGAAGGAAACATTCTGGCAGACGGTAAAAGCGTGATGGATGATTACAGATCGTTCCTTAGAAACGTCGGCTATATTCCCCAGACTATATTTATGACGGATTCAACGATAAGAAATAATGTCGCATTCGGATATGCATCCGGGGAGATAGATGATGATAAAGTGTGGCATGCGCTTAAGGAAGCGGCACTTGATGAATTCGTAAGAGGCCTCCCCGACGGACTTGATACGACAATAGGAGAAAGAGGAATAAGGCTTTCGGGCGGACAGCGCCAGAGGATAGGTATAGCAAGAGCCCTGTTTGAGGACCCTGAGGTCCTGGTGCTTGATGAAGCGACCTCTGCCCTTGATAACGAGACTGAAGCCGCCATCATGGAATCCATAAACTTCCTGCATGGCAAAAAAACGCTCATTATAATCGCCCACAGGCTTCAGACCATAGAAAAATGCGATATGGTATATCGTGTTGAAAACGGAAAGATAACCCGCGAAAGATGAACAGAGAAAACTTAAGAAAGATCTATAAGATCTCCAAGTTCACATTGTTCCCGCTGATCCTTTTGCTGATCCCTTTCTGGAAGGTCAACATGGGTGTTGACATTGCCGATACCACATACAGTCTCGGCAATTACAGGGATTTCGGACAGGTCAGGAATATATGGAATCTCCTTACCTTTATCCCGAGTGCCCTTGGACATCTGCTGACAAAGCTTCCATTCGGGAATACCATGCTGGGATTCAACATATATGTGAGCGTTCTGATAAGCCTTATGGCTCTTACAGGATACAGGTTCTTTATGACCAAGATGCCGGGATGGCTGGCTTTTCTTTCGCAGCTTGCGGTCCTTGGCATGTGTTGGGCGCCCAGATCGGTGCTTTATCATTACCTTACATACTTCCTGCTGCTTTTTACATCGATCCTTATTTTCAGGGGACTTGCGGGAACCAACAGGACATACTGTCTGTTTATCGCAGGAGTTCTTGTCGGATTAAATACGTTTGTCAAGTTCCCGGGGAATGTTCTTCATGCAGCGTTGATAATAGCTGTCTGGTTCTACGGCCTTATTACCGAAAAGGACTTTTCGGATGTATTTAAAGAGACACTGCTTTGCATCGCAGGCTTTATAGCTTCATTTCTGCTGATGATACTTATCATAAGCGTTTCATTCGGAAGTGATTCGTTCCTTATGATGATAAACGGAACCCTCGGGATAGCAGGCAGCAATTCCGAGTATACAATGGGACAGATGATACTGGCCATAGCGGATGCCTATCTCCATGGTTTCAAGTGGGCGATCTATATGATCCTTTGCATACTGCCCGGAATTCCTTTCTTTGTCCTTTGGCCGGGCAAAATGATAAAGGTGCGCAAGATTGTTTACTGTCTGTGCATCGCATTCCTTTTCTTCGTGCTCGGCAGATGGGGAATGTATAACTTTAAGTTTTATCAGAAGGATTCAGCCCTTCAGTGGGGTGCGATCTTCCTGCTTCTTTCAATAGGAGTGGATATATGGATGCTGTTTACGAAACAGATAAATAATGACTGGAAGCTGATCGGAATGCTATCACTTCTTAACATTCTGATACTTCCTCTCGGATCAAACAATCATATTTGGCCGATACTTAACAGCCTGTTCTTTATCGCTCCCGTAACCTTCTGGATGATATACAGGTTCGTCAGATGGGGCAGGGCATATATGGACGAGACTCAAAAAGTTCCTGTATTTGCTGTTAAGGCTATGAGTGCAGGCGTTGTCATTGCGTTCTTTGCCGTGTCTTTGGGACTATGTGCATGCTACGTTTTCATGGACGGAGAGGACGGATATCCGAGAAACAGATATATTACCGATAACGCGGTCCTTAACGGAATGAAGACCACCGAATGGAATGCAGCGGAGCTGTCGGAACTTTCTGCGTTTGTTAAGACCGGAAGCGAGGAGTTTTCAGACAGAAACCTTCTCCTTTACGGCAATATTCCGGGACTTTGCTATGCTCTGGATCGCCGGTCCGCCTTAAGCACGACCTGGCCAGATCTTGATTCATATCCGGTCGAGACCATGGAAAAAGAACTCGAAGACCTTAGCATGAAGATATATGCAGACAGTTATCATCCGTCAAAGTCCGCTCCTTTGATAATAACTTCTTCAAGAAACGTTTCCGATACGAAAAACGCGGTCCGGAAGAAGGAAATGATCGAGCAGTTCATAGCGGATCACAGATATGAGGAGATCTACAGCAACAACGGGTACAGTGTATATGTGATAACAGCAGACAGTGCCGGAAACTGAGAACGAAAGGAAACAATATGATCAGATTTAACGTTCCACCGTTTGTGGGAAAAGAAACAGAATATGTAAAACAGGCTATTGACAGCATGCATATCTGCGGTGACGGTGAGTTTACCAAAAAGTGCAACGAGTGGATCGAACAAAAAACCGGAACGGCCAAAGCCCTTCTTACAACATCGTGCACACATGCACTTGAAATGGCAGCGCTGCTTTGTGACATAAAGGAAGGCGACGAAGTGATAATGCCTTCGTACACTTTCGTTTCGACTGCCGACGCATTCGTGTTAAGAGGAGCAACT
>JAILLY010000007.1 GCA_024692905.1 Lachnospiraceae bacterium
GCCTTGCCGTCCGATCCGAGAACGTTGATGATCTTATGAGCAACCATATCCTTAACAGCCTGACGTGCGGGCTTTAAGTACTGGCGGGGATCGAAATGATCCGGATGCTCAGCGAAGTACTTCCTGATATTACCGGTCATTGCAAGACGGATATCGGAATCGATATTGATCTTACATACAGCAAGCTTTGCTGCCTTACGAAGCTGTTCTTCAGGAATACCTACAGCATCGGGCATGTTTCCGCCGTACTGATTGACCATCTTAACGAACTCCTGAGGAACCGATGATGATCCGTGAAGAACGATCGGGAATCCGGGAAGCCTCTTAATGCACTCCTCAAGAACATCGAAACGAAGCGGAGGGGGAACAAGGATGCCGTCCGCGTTCCTTGTGCACTGAGCTGCCGTGAACTTGTATGCGCCGTGTGAAGTACCGATAGCGATAGCAAGTGAATCACATCCGGTCTTGTCAACGAACTCCTCAACCTCTTCCGGTCTTGTATAAGCTTCCTTACCTGCCTCAACAACAACCTCGTCCTCAATACCTGCAAGTGTTCCGAGCTCAGCCTCAACAACAACGCCGTTTGCATGAGCATATTCAACAACCTGCTTGGTAAGTGCGATATTGTCCTCGAAAGACTTGCTTGATGCATCGATCATGACAGAAGTGAAGCCACCATCGATACATGACTTACATAATTCAAATGTATCACCGTGATCAAGGTGAAGTGCGATGGGGATCTGAGGATTCTCCTCAACTGCAGCCTCAACCAGCTTAACAAGGTAAGTATGGTTTGCGTATGCACGGGCACCCTTTGAAACCTGAAGGATAACAGGACTGTTAAGCTCGCCTGCCGCCTCGGTGATACCCTGAACGATCTCCATGTTGTTAACGTTGAAAGCACCGACAGCATATCCGCCGTCATAAGCCTTCTTAAACATCTCGGTAGTAGTAACTAATGACATTTGATTCACCCTTTCTTTTATATTATTAGCAATGATCTCATCCGGATCATGCTGTACAAACTATTCGAATTATAGCATTAAACAGGTTTGTGCACAAGATATTCTGAAACTGTAACAGATAAACCTCATTTTTCAACCGATCATTATCTTCCCGTACTCCTCCCGCTTCTCATGCATGATATCAAGGCCGTCCCTTAAATCCTCAAGCTTAAATCTGTGAGAGATGATGCTGTCCGCTCCGTCAATGCCCGATGCAAGATGATCCAGCACATAATGCCAGTCATCATCCGCCTTACCCGTAAATGATGAGTTCCATGTACCCGTTACCGTCAGCTGGTTC
This sequence comes from Lachnospiraceae bacterium, assembly GCA_024692905.1. Lineage (GTDB taxonomy): Bacteria > Bacillota > Clostridia > Lachnospirales > Lachnospiraceae > UBA2868. The sequence continues at coordinate 1,306 of JAILLY010000007.1, forward strand.
CTCAGTATCTTCCAGTATATATCGCGGGGCAGGGTCATATCGGAATACGGATTGCCCATAAGTATCACCCTTCCCATGGGAGATGTGATATCAATTGCGCTCGCAAAGGTCTGTGACTTCCCTACGCATTCAAATACCACGTCTGCCCCTCCCGCTCCACTTATCTGAATTATCGCATTATCATCCGAGCCGTCATAATAACAGCTTTCTGGAATTCCCATTGAAAGGATCGTTTCCTTCTGCTTTTGCTTGTTTCCGAGCAGTATAAGGTTATTAAAGCCTGCTGCCTTAAGGAACATGGTAACAAACATCCCTATAGTACCAAGGCCGTATACTGCGATCCTTAGATCCTTATCGTCATCCTCGTGCATTATCCCGCGTATCGCATGCACCGCGACCGCCATGGGTTCAAGCATCGCCGCTTCTTCAAACGATACGTTATCGGGAAGCATTATTAGGTTTTTTTCGGGTAGCGTGACATACTCCGCAAAAGCGCCGTTGCTCCTCGACCCCAAGTAATCGTAATCTCGGCACAGCTCATATCTGCCTTTTAAGCACTGAGAACAGTTACGGCAGGGTATTAACGGGAACACGCCCACTCTTGCTCCCACCCATGCAGGATCGACACCTTCGCCAACCTCTTCAACACTCCCCGCAAACTCATGTCCCAATATGAGCGGCATCTTATGCGATCCGGTATCAAAGGTGCGCGGGATATCAGAACCGCATATCCCTGCGGCCCTGACTCTTACAAGGACCTCTCCCTGTCCCGGTTTGGGTTTGTCAACATCTTCAAATCTGATATCCCCTATATCATGCAATACCCATGCTTTCAAATCATTCCCTCCGGATAATCCGCTATCACACTATATTGACATATGTATCGTTAGTAGGTAATATAATAACAGAAGGCATTACCGTGAAGCAAACGGTTCGCCTCGTATATAGGTAACTAAGAAAGCAACCTATTCCTTGGTCGGGCGGTTGCTTTCTTTCGTTTTATGATTCTTCCTGTCCCTGATCCTAAACAACATTGTCAGAATAAGTCCAACGATAGATGCTATAGAACCAAGTGCAGTAAGTATGCTCACTCGACTACTTGATAATGACCCTTCCTTCAGATTTCCCATACATACCACTCCTTTCATAAACATGGGAGTTCTCGGATAAATCCGGCAGAAAGGCGAACCGCTTACCGTTTGTGGTAATGCCCTAAATTTATTATAGGGCAAACATAAGTTCGATACAAGTATTATCTACCTACATTTTTGTATTTCTCAAGATCCACGGCCGAAGTAACTTTCACATTTTTCTCATCCCCCGGGATCATCGCTATCTTCATTCCTCCCATAACCGCAGGCTCGCTTGCCCCGTTTATCTTAAGTATCTCATCCGGCATAAGCCTCATAATTGCTTCATAATAGGGCTTAAGTCTGAACAGTTCCGGAGCCTGGCCCGCAAAAACGGTACTCCTGTCAAGCAGTCCGCTTATCGCCTTTCCATCCTCGCTTAAATACACGGTATCCTTCATGGGAAGAACCGGCATGACACCGTTGTATCCAGGGAGAGCATCATAGCAGGCCGATATAAGCTCCTGCGTAATAAACGGACGAGCTGCATCATGTACGAGTACGGTGTCGACGTCCGCCCCGCTACCGGCTTCTGTGCCGGTCAGACCTTTACTATCTTCACAATTCCCACATATAAATTCAATCGCACTTAATATCGACAGCTGCCTGGTATCTCCGGGAGATGCAAAACCCGCTATCTTAGAAGTATCAAGTCCCAATGCTTCCGCATCTTTTATTATCTCATCCCGCCAGGCTTCATCGGCAGTTATCACCGCTTTATCAATCCGCGGACTGTTTACAAGGACTGAAAGCGCATAAGTGACCATCATATGTCCGTCTGTCCTGACATATTGCTTTGGTATGTCTGCACCTGTCCTTGTTCCTGTCCCTCCTGACAGCAATATTGCATAATTCATATTTCCTACAGCCTTTCTCCTCTCAGATTTATCTCTTTAATTTGCAGGATACATAGCCTTGCCTGTCTCCGCAGTCGGTTTCCCTTTTCCGGGTCAGATATATTGGTGATACCAAAACCCGCGGGATCTGATATATCGCTTTTAAGTATATCACAGATGGTTCAATTATATCTGTTACATCCCCTGCAAGGCTGTCCTTAGCGCATCCTCCTTAAGCTCCTGCATCCCGGTAAGCAGTTCCTCGATAAGGCGTATGAGCCTCTCGTTCTCATATGTGCTCCCCTTGGGAAAACGATACAGAAAGTACGGCTTCTCACCCATCTTAAGAGTCATCGCACCCTTAAAGCCCGCGATAAACGGCGCGATCTTTTCCGGATCGTATTTCGCCTTCTCATACACCGAAAACTTAACTGCCCCGCTCTCTTCCTTTATATCCGAGATATACACCTGCTTGGCGAGCATCCTGATATTGGCAATATCAAGCAGGTTTATAACGGCCGCCGGAAGCTCGCCGAATCTGTCATTCAGCTCCTCGAGCATCTCCTCACGTTCGCCGGTACTGTCTATGCCCGCAATACGCTTATATATATCGATCTTCTGATTCTCATTCATTATATATTCATCGGGGATATAGGCATCCACGTTGATATCGACCGAAACCTCATTATCCTCGGGAGCCTCGATGCCCTTCTTTACCCGGACCGCCTCATTTAACATCTTACAGTAAAGGTCATATCCGACGGCTTCCATATGGCCGCTCTGCATCTCACCGAGGAGATTGCCCGCGCCCCTTATCTCAAGATCACGCATCGCTATCTTGAAGCCCGATCCGAGTTCGGTAAAGTCACGTATGGCCTGCAGCCTCTTTTCGGCCACTTCTTTAAGAAGCTTATCCTTTCTGTACATGAGAAAGGCATATGCTGTCCTGTTGCTTCGTCCGACACGGCCCCTTAACTGGTACAGCTGCGATAATCCCATCCGGTCGGAATCATGGATTATCATCGTATTCACGTTTGAAATATCGAGTCCCGTTTCGATTATGGTCGTTGAAACAAGCACGTCTATCTCGCCGTTTATGAAGTCGACCATGATGCGTTCGAGTTCCTGTTCCTTCATCTGGCCGTGAGCGTAAGCCACGTTGGCATCCGGGACGAGCTTTTGAACAAAGTTTGTCATTTCAACTATTGTGTCCACTCTGTTGTACACATAAAATACCTGGCCGCCCCTTGCGAGCTCCCTGTTTATGGCTTCCCTTACAAGCTCCTCATTATATTCCATGACGAATGTCTGGATCGGCATCCTGTCCTGCGGCGCCTCTTCGAGTACACTCATGTCCCTGATCCCGATAAGGCTCATATGGAGTGTCCTTGGTATCGGAGTTGCGGTAAGAGTCAGCACATCCACGTTTTCCTTAAGTTTCTTGATCGTTTCCTTATGCCGTACTCCGAAGCGCTGCTCTTCATCAATGATAAGAAGACCCAGATCCTTATAATCAACATCCTTGCTGAGTAACCGGTGTGTCCCTATTACAATATCGACCATACCCTTTTTAAGGTCGCTTATTGTCTTTTTCTGCTGTGCCGGAGTATTGAACCTTGAAAGCATATCAACGCGTACCGGATAATCCTTCATCCTCTGCATGAAGGTATTGTAATGCTGCTGGGCAAGGATCGTGGTGGGTACGAGATATGCGACCTGCTTGTTTTCCTGAACCGCCTTGAAAGCGGCACGAAGCGCTATCTCCGTCTTGCCGTAACCCACATCTCCGCATATAAGACGGTCCATGATCTTGGAGGACTGCATATCTTTCTTGGTGGCTTCGATCGCAGCCAGCTGGTCTTCGGTCTCCTCAAACGGAAAACGCTCCTCGAATTCCGTCTGCCATACCGTATCCTCTCCGTATCTGTATCCGTCCTTCATCCTTCGCACTGCATACAGATCCACGAGGTCCGTCGCAATCACGTCGATCGCGTTCTTAACCTTCGTTTTCGTCTTGGTCCACTCGCTGCCGCCGAGCTTATTAAGCTTTGGTGCCCTGCCTCCTGCCGAACCGTACTTCTGTATGGAATCAAGGTTAGTCGCGGGAATATAAAGGTTCCCTCCGTCACGGTATTCGATCTTTATATAATCCTTGGTCACATGATCGACCGTAACCTGTTCGATACCCTTGTATATACCGAGTCCGTGACTCTCATGGACGACAAAGTCACCGACTGAAAGCTCCGAAAAATCGCGGATCTTCTGCCCGCCTTCGTATTTGACGCGCTTCTTCTTTTTCCTCTGTGCCGAGAATATATCAGATTCGGATATGACAACGAACTTAATGAGCGGATATTCAAATCCCCGACGTATACGGCCGTAGGATACCATCACCTCTCCGGGTTTTATCTCGCGGTCGTAATCCTCTGTATAATATGCACCAAGCGTTCCTTCATTCTTCGCTTTTTCCCCGTCTTCATCAAAGGACACTTCCGTGGAAGGTGCGTTAAGGTCTTCGGTAAGCCTCTTTGCCCTTGTCCTGGATGCGGATAAAAGAAGCACCCTGTAACCGTTCTTCTTAAACCGCTTAAGATCCCTTGTCAGCGCTTCAAATGAATTGTTATACGAATTCATTGACTTTGCGATCATCGAAAAACGCTCTGTGGGCTTATATACGTTTTTGTTGACGGGGAGGGCTGACAGAGCGGCAGCGTGAAAATCAGCCGCCTTTGCCATTATCTGCTCGCGCGATAACAGGATGTCTGTCTGGCCCGGGAGTATGTATCCCTTTTTCAGACGGTTCTCCATCGACTCACGGAATTCCGTTTCCGTAAGTTCTCCCTTTTCCCTGAGACGTGCCGGTTCATCAAGGATAAGGAGCGTGTTTTCTTTATCGAAATAGTCAAGAAACGAAACTTCTTCATCATAGAAATAATTAACGTAGCTCTCAAGGTTTAGGCTGCTAACGCCAAGGTATTTTGCCTGTTCCGCGATCTCCTCCGCCTGGAGCCTTACCCTGCCCGCCGCTTCCGGCTGTTCATCCTTAAGAAGCTTTTTTTCATATTTCTTCGCATCCGAAAGGAGCCTGTCAATACCCGCTTCCTTCTCTTCATCCGTCAGGATTATCTCCGATGCGGGAAAGATCATGATATCGTCAAGCTTCTCTATGGAGCGCTGGCTTAAAACGTCAAAACTCCTGATGGACTCGACTTCATCACCCCACAGTTCGATACGGACCGGATTGTCACCTGTTAAGGGATAGATATCTATTATACCTCCGCGGACAGAAAACTGCCCGCTCTCTTCCACCTGATAACTGCGGGTATATCCGAGAGTCACAAGCTGCTTCTGAAGGCCCGGAAGATCCACCTGATCGCCTGTACTTATTCCGAGTATATGCGCCTCCAGGGTTTCAAGCGGAACTATATGTTCCATCAGTGCATCAAAGGTCGTGACTATCGTCACGGGGTCTTCCTCTATGATCGGCTTAAGACATGACATCCTCTGCTTCGTGAGCAGGTTGCCGTGGACATCGGCCTGATAAAAGATAAGATCCCTTGCCCCGTACTGCTCGATATTCCTGTCATAGAAGGCATAATCCTCGCATATCTCCTTCGCGCGCTGTTCACTGTAGGTTACGATGAGCTTATGACGGTATCCCTCACCGAGACCGTATACAACATGCAGCTTCTGCGAGTCGACGCAGCCGTTTATTTCAATTATGCCGGGGGTCTTCTTAAGTCTTGACCTTCCCTCCTCATACTCCGCCATTTCAGACAGCGGTGCCAGTAGAGTCTTCATATAATATCCTGTTCGGTTTCCTTATCTTTTTTCCTGTTATACTCGTTCATCGCACCCTCGACATTCCCCGCTATCATCATCTCGATCGCGTTTGCCGCACGTATCATTCCCGAATATGCGGCTTCCTTTTCATCCTGTGAAAAATGGCTCAGAACATGATCGGCAAGATCGTAACCCTTGGGTTTTTCTCCCACGCCGACCCGTACTCTCATGAATTCATCCGTTCCAAGGCAGTTTATGATGCTCTTCATCCCGTTATGGCCGCCCGCGCTTCCCTTAACCCTTATGCGGATATTTCCGGGAGCCAGGTATATATCGTCATAAACGACGATCAGTTCACTCCGGATGTCTATCTTAAAATAATCCACCAAGGGACGTATGCTCTCGCCGCTTAAATTCATGAATGTCTGAGGTTTTGCGAGAATGGCTTTACTGCCCGCGATCATCCCCTTGCCGATGAGCGAACGAAGTTTGAGGGTCTCAACGTTTATGCCGTTTTTATCCCCGATTATGTCTATCGTATCGAAACCGGCATTGTGCCTGGTATGCATATACTCCGGTTTCGGATTACCCAATCCTGCGATAATGAACATTTTCTTTTTCTCTTTTCCGATATTAAAAAACATATACTGATTATATCATAAGACACGGGCGTATTCACGCCCGTGTCTTATACTTTCGTTATTCTTTCTTTATTCTTTTGTTATTCCTGCGCAGAGGACTTCTCACTCGGCCTTTTCATATGCTTCAAGGATCGAACTCTGTATCTGCTCCCTTGCGGTCGAGGTTATCGGATGAGCGATATCCCTGTAATCTCCTTCCGAAGTTTTACGTGACGGCATTGCGATGAACAGACCGTGGTCCCCCTGTATCACTTTGATGTCATGAACCACGAAAACGTCATCAATCGTGATCGACGCTACTCCGCGGAGCTTCCCGTCCTGATCGATCTTTCGTATCCTTACATCTGTAATGTTCATTTCAATCTCCTTTTGAAATAATCTTTGTCCTTATTTATTCTTTATGCAGCGGATCGCTTCGTTGCATCAAAATACATATCGTTCGTTCTTCTCAAGAACTATCCGGATCTCATCCTCTCCCTTATAATATGAATTTGCACGGATCGTATCCCTGCTCTCCACGATGCAATTCTCAATATATGTATTATCTCCGATATATACATCATTGAGGACTATCGAATTCTTGATCACACAGTTGTTTCCGACGAATACCTTCTTGAAGATTATCGAATCCTCCACGGTACCGTTTATTATCGAACCGCTTGCGATCAGACTGTTCTTCACACTCGTTCCGACATTGTATTTTGCCGGAGGAAGATCGTCGATCTTACTGTATACCTCGGGATAGGTCTTGAAGAAATAATCCCTTACCTCGGGCTTTAGGAAATCCATATTCGTCCTGTAATAATCCTCGACCGAAGCGATATTGCTCCAATATGTATCAAGCTTATATCCGTAGATACGCTTGATGTTCTTGTACCTTATAAGGACATCCCTTACAAAGTCAAACCTGTCCTCCTCGGCACACTTCTCGATCAGTTCGATAAGCTGCCTTCTCCTTATGACATAGATACCGCATGATATCATGTTTGACTTTGCCGCCATGGGCTTTTCTTCAAACTCTTCTATCCGGTTATCTTTATCAAGCCTTAATATGCCGTACCTCTCCGATTCATCGGGGCACTCAAGCATCTTGCATACTACGGTTATGTCGGCCTTCTTTTCGATATGATACTCAAGCACCTTATTATAGTCCATTTTATATACGCCGTCACCGCTTGCGATGACTACGTAGGGCTCATGACTGTTCTTTAAGAAGGAAAGGTTCTGGTATATGGCATCGGCCGTACCCCTGAACCAGAAATTGTTCTCGACCGTTACCGTAGGAGTGAATACGAACAATCCACCCTGCTTACGTCCGAAATCCCACCATTTGGATGAGCTCAAATGCTCATTAAGGCTTCTGGCATTGTACTGTGTCAGCACGCCAACCTTGGCTATATGGGAATTGCTCATATTACTCAGGGCAAAATCGATCGCCCTGTAGCTTCCCGCAACGGGCATTGCCGCGATCGCTCTCTTCTGCGACAGTTCTCTCATACGGAAGCTGTTTCCACCTGCAAGTATAATTCCAATCGCTCTCAAATCAATCACCCGCCTTTATAAAAGTCTTGCCGCTGTCAAGTTTACCGTCCGTGTAATCCGATGCTTCTGTGATACCGGATACCATGCTGTTCTTGCCTATCATGATATTGTCAGGTATTTCGGACCATTCGCCGACCGTTACGATACCGTGCGAATAGATCGTCGGATCCGTTTCGTTTTCTTTTTCATCAAACGCTCCGAGTTCAACGTTGTTCCCGATCTTCGCATTCTCGGCTATTATCGCCTTCTCGATCTTACATGAATCGCCGATCACAGCCTCGTTCATTATGATCGAACCGCTGACTACCGTATCCTTTCCGATGGTGACTCCGCAGCCGATGACCGAATTGTAAACCTTTCCGTATATTGAGCTGCCTTCTCCGATGATACTCTTTTCTATGACACTTTCCTTGCTTACGTACTGCGGAGGCAGGGTATCGCTCTTGGTATAGATCTTCCAGTATTCTTCATACAGGTTGAATTCCGGTATGATATCAATAAGCTCCATGTTTGCTTCCCAGTATGAGTTGAGCGTTCCCACATCCTTCCAGTATCCGTTGAATTCATATGCAAATTCCGGCATACCTTTTTTATGGCAGTACGGGATGATATGCTTACCGAAATCAAGCGCAGGCTGGTCCGCCATTGCTATGAGTGACTCTTTAAGGGTCTTCCAGTTGAAGATGTATATACCCATGGAAGCAAGGTTGCTCCTGGGATTATCGGGTTTTTCTTCGAAATCGGTTATCTTCTTATTCTCATCAGCGATGATTATTCCGAAACGCTTGGCTTCCTCATAGGGAACAGGCATTACGGCGATGGTTACCTCGGCCTTGTTCTTCTTATGGAAATCAAGCATGACTTCATAGTCCATCTTATAGATATGATCGCCCGAAAGGATAAGCACATAATCGGGATTAAACATTTCCATGTAATCCATATTCTGGTAGATAGCGTTTGCCGTTCCCGTATACCACTCGGTATTGCCTACCTGCTCATAAGGAGGCAGCACAGTTACTCCGCCCTGATTCTTATCAAGATCCCACGGAATACCGATGCCGATATGGGTATTAAGACGCAATGGCTGGTACTGTGTGAGCACACCCACAGTATCTACACCCGAATTGATACAGTTACTCAGTGGAAAATCAATGATCCTGTACTTACCGCCAAAGGATACCGCAGGCTTTGCCACCTTGGATGTGAGTATCCCCAGTCTGCTGCCCTGCCCTCCGGCAAGGAGCATGGCAATCATTTCTTTCTTAATCACGCTATCACCTCTTGTCTCATTATGTAGTACGAATGTAACGCGTCACTTACCGGACCGGAGTATAAATCATACCGGAAGTTGTGTGAATTGTTACATTCGTTTGGAATTGTTATAAAACAGTATACCATAGAAATGTGAAATAGTGAATAAAAAATTGTGCAAAAACGGTAAATTTTTGCACAATTTGACTATTTATACCTTTTGTATTAGACAGAAGATGCTGCTCCGGAATTATGCTATACCGATACCCTCTTCAGCCATGTGAAGCTTATATCCGATCCCGTCAACAGGCTTATCTGCGGTAACCTTTATCACGGATCCGTTTCTTGAAGCCGTGATGCGGTTGACTTTTACACCCTTATCATCAACTATATCCGCATAAGCCGTTTGTCCGTCCTCAAGTTCATATATATGGACGGTGATATCGCGGGTATAGTCATAATCCGGGCGGTCATCGGTATTTCCGCGGACAATGACCGTGTTTGGAGCAACATACAGCGGGAGCGAGAAATAATCATAAGTATCACGGTAGAACCGGCCGCCCTCACGCTTTTCGTCCGTGAGGAGGTGAGTCCATCTTCCATCCGGAAGATAGTAATCCGCAACGCCCTTCTCATTGAATACGGGCGCAACAAGGAGCGATCCTCCCAGCATATACTGCATATCAAGATAAGAACATGCCGGATCGTCCGGGTATTCAAATACCATCGGGCGCATCACCGGAATACCCTCTTCATGTGCAAGGACAGCCTGTGAGTAGATATAAGGCATGAGAGTGCACTTGAGCTTAACGAAGAAGCGCACAACATCATTGCTCTCATCATCAAAGACCCAGGGCACACGGTAACTCGTCGAACCGTGCAGCCTCGAGTGCGTGCTCATAAGGCCGAAAGCGACCCATCGCTTGTAAAGGTCGGGAGTGGCCGTGTATTCAAATCCTGAAATATCATGGCTCCAGAACGAGAAGCCCGACATCGCAAAAGATAATCCGCCGCGGAGCGTCTCGGCCATCGAAGGAAAACTTGCGGAACAGTCACCGCCCCAGTGAACGGGGAACTGCTGGCATCCGGCCGTTGCGGAACGTGCGAACAGGATGGCTTCGCTTTCTCCCTTTTCCTTTTTAAGCAGTTCAAATACAGCCTTGTTATACAGATAAGTATAGTAATTGTGCATCGATGCGGGATCGGCTCCGTTATGGTACTTAACGTCAACCGGGATCCTCTCGCCGAAGTCGGTCTTGAAACAGTCGACACCCATATCGAGTATGCTTTTCAATTTGCCCGTAAACCATTTAACGGCTTCCGGGTTCGTAAAATCGATAACGGCCATGCCGCACTGCCATTCATCGACCTGCTTGACGCCCTTGCCGTCCGCGCGCATAAGGAAGTATCCGTTCTTAACACCTTCCCTGAAAAAGTCATTTCCCTGCGCAACATAGGGATTGATCCAGCAGCATATCTTAAGACCGCGTTCATGATACCTCTTAAGCATACCCCTCACATCCGGGAACACCCTCTTATCCCAGTCAAGATCGCACCAGTGAAATTCCTTCATCCAGAAACAGTCAAAATGGAATACCGAGAGAGGTATATCACGCTCACTCATGCCGTTTATGAATGAACTCGTGGTCTCCTCATCGTAATTGGTGGTAAACGAAGTCGAGAGCCATAATCCGAATGACCATGCCGGAGGAAGCGCCGGCCTGCCCGTAAGAGAAGTGTATTCCCTTATTATCTCCTGCGGCTTCGGACCGTAGATAAAGTAATAACGCAGTTCCTCTCCGGGTACCGAGAAGCCTGCGAATTCTACCTTCTCGCTTGCTATCTCATAGGAAACGTTATCCGTATGGTCCACAAATATTCCGTACCCTTTATTGGTTATATAAAAAGGAACGGATTTATATACGACCTGCGATGCTGTGCCGCCGTCCTCATTCCATGTCTCTATGCTCTGTCCGTTCTTGACAAACGGTGTGAACCTCTCGCCGAAGCCGTATACGCATTCACCCGGACGAAGCGAAAGTTCACAGCGCATATAGTCATCACCCGTGGCCTTCATGTAATCATCTCCGGGGAGCATCGATGAGTGCTCCCTGTCCATGACTATGTAAGACAGATTCCTGAATCCGCAGCGGGTTACCGTTTCGCCGTTTACGACAAAGCTGTAGGAAAAGTCATTCCTGTCAACGACCACGGATACATCACCCGTTGTCATGACCGCTTCGTCATCATTAATGCTTACCGTATATCCGCCCGGTGTTTCATTAAGCTCGTATCGTGCCTCACCGGATTCATAAGCTTCGTAATGCCATGCTCTCACCCCGATCATGTTATGACCGGCAGCCTTAAACTCGATCGTAATGACAGGAAGATTTAATGTATCACCCCTGCCGTTTATCTTTTTCGTCGGGGCGAGCACCCGCATACCTCCGGGTATCTCTTCCACTTCATACGCTTCGGAAGCATAACTTATCTTTGCCCTCTCACTTGTAAGCCAGAATCCTTCGGTATACTTCATATCCTTCTCCTCCTTTTTGGAACCGTCCCCCCCCGGTCCCAGAACCGTCCCCCGGTCCCCACAGTCCCTCAATTTAAATAATTAATTTCCGTAATAACTCGAGAACAGATCCCAGACATAATCATCGGCAAACTTGACCTGCCATGCAGCAACTCCGGCCAGGTTGTTCTCCTGCATCACCTTAAGCTTGGCCTCAAGTGAATCCCTGTCTTCAAGCCAGACTTCATAGGTCTTATCACCCTTTGTCCATGTAGCGTAATTCTGTGCGGTCTCCTCGTCCCATACTACCTCCGCATTTGCCCTTGCGGCTTCGATGCCCTCGGACATCCTTACCGTCTGGACCTCAAGCTTATAAGGAACTATATCCTCCTCGGGAACGGGGATCTCATTGCCCTGATCGTCATACTTAACCCTGTCCTCCTCGATCTCCTCATCCGTCTTCGGCGTTTCCACCCAGATCCTGGTATACAAGGGGACGGCATTAATGATTTTTTCATTGGGTACCATAGAGACCGTATTCTCGATCCCCGACCTGACATATCCGATGGATGCCACGCTGCCCGCGGTAAGCGATCCCGAATAGTGCTCATCATAACCCATGATTATTACATAATCGGCATAGACACCCTGCTCGGCGCGGTTATAGTGATCGTTATAATCCATCGGAACATAATTATCAACCGAAAGGATCAGTCCGTTCTCACGGCACTTTATCGACAACTCCCTTATAAACTGCATAAAATGTTCGCCCGATTCCACGGGTATGGATTCAACGTCGATATTGATACCGTCGATACCGTATTCATGAGCATACGCGATAAGCTGAGAGATCAGCTTATCTCTCTTCGAAGCCTTGGAGAATATCTCAAAGGAGCTCACCTCAAGGTGCTGGAGGTTGTCAAAAAGAGCCCATACCTTGACACCTGCCGAGTGGCAGATATCAACATAGTCCTTGCTTCCAATGGAATCGATATTTGCATCATCATCGGTAACCGTAAACCAGGTGGGCGAGATCACGTTTATTCCGGGTGAACTGTTCAATATCGAGGCAATATCATCCGCCCCCGAATTATTGGTCACGTTATGCCATGCGAGTACCACGGGTTCGCCCAATGATGTCTGCGGGATATTAAGAGGTATCACTGAACCGCCCGTTTTCAGTTCCTCGCCCGCACCGGCATTATCAAGAAATTTGTTCTCTATATATCCGACAAGAAAATCATCCGTTGTGACTTTGGACCACTCATCACCCTTTTGAAGAAGGATGACCGTATCACCTGCGTTAAGTTCCTTAAGTATCTCGCTCTTCTTATCTTCGGCCGTCCTGACCGCCTGCTTCTTCTTAAGAGGAACTATCGTTATTCCCGTATCCGTTTCGGCATCTGACATCCATATCCTGTAAGGCTCACCATCGCCGCCGCACAGCCTGTAATCTATATCCTTATAAAGCTTGAGATAGTCAAGCGCCATATATACGGTATCTCCCTCAACGACATAAGGATCATAACCGACCGTACTGCTGCTGCCGTCGAAGGTTATCGTGCGGTCACCCACACGGGCGCTGTCGGACTTATCAGCCCTTGTATAAAGGTAAGAATCACTCTCCGTATCGTAATAGAACCGGCCGTTAAATTCATCATTAACGGTGCTCAGTTCAATATAAGGTACGCCGTTTATAATGGGCACGCGTTCTTCCGTGGCTTCCCCATACCTTACCACTACGGCCTGCGAATCATCGGCTATATTGAAATATGAATACAGGTCCGCCTTTTTTGAAGAATACTTAAGACTGTCGAGCGCTCCCGAAGTCAATGCCACCGCCGCAACGATCACAATGAGGATGATCGCTATAAGGGGCGGAAGGATCACATGAAGGACCTCTCTCCTCTTCTGTTTTTTGGATACCCTGCGTCTGCGCATCGTGCCTCGCGCGCTGCCGCCGTTCCTGTACTGTCTGTTCTGATAGTTTATATCATATTCATCGCGTCGCAAAACCTGACCTCCTGATTTATATCCCCGTTTTTTCACGTTCAGACAAGTATAACAGAAAAAACCCGATAAAGCAAAATCCCCCGACTGCAAAGCCGGGGGATAAACGGGTCTCTCCTAATGATCTACAAGGTAAGAAATACTCCCGTAACCGGGTCTCTCCTTATGATCTATATAGCCTCGTGGAACGTCCTTGTGATAACGTCCTGCTGCTGCTCGGGAGTTAACTTGATGAAGTTAACTGCATAACCCGATACACGGATCGTTAACTGGGGATAATTCTCGGGATGCTTCTGAGCATCAAGTAAGGTTTCCCTGTTAAGAACGTTAACGTTAAGGTGATGTCCGCCCTTAGTTGCATATCCGTCAAGTAATGATACAAGATTATCGATCTGCTGCTGATTAGCTTCTGCTGCCATAATTTTTTCCTCCTTACGTTTTATTAGATAACGGATTACTCCATTGCTTCGCAATTCTCGTAATCCTATGCCCATTCGCAATCCGCTATTCGCGGCGCGAATGCTACTTGCTCATGTTCGTTAAGTCCTCAAGATCTTCCGGTTCTTCATGCAAGCATGGAACCGTCAGACTTTGAGTCCTTTTATCTAAGCATAATCATCCAGACCCTGATGAAGCGTGGGTACGCTGCATGCAAGGGGAGTCCTGGAACAGTCGGTGCATCCCATGGTCTCGACGTTTACGGCTTCAGTAACCTTATCATCCGTATCAACGTTGATATGACCCACACCCTTGCCGACGGAACCGTCTAAGAATGCAACCAAATCCTCGATATTCTTATTTTCATCCATAGAACGCACCTCCTTTTCTTATGTGTTTTAGTGACTCTTACTTATTAAGATCAAGCTCGATGTCGCCTGCGAATACCTTATCTTCCTTACCGAGCGCGCCGGGGATGATGGTGAAGGTATTTGAGATACCGTCCTGTGCATCCTTGAAAGGAAGCTTTGATACTGATGCAAGTGAAGCAACAGCACCGTGGGTATCACGGCCATGCATCGGATTTGCGCCGGGTGCAAAAGGCTGGCCTGCACGACGTCCGTCAGGAGTGTTACCTGTTGCCTTACCGTAGGTTACGTTTGAAGTAATGGTAAGGATCGAAGTCGTGGGAACACCGTTCCTGTAAGTATGATGACGCCTGATGGCGGTCATGAACTTATGAACGATCTCCTGAGCGATAGAATCAACACGGTCGTCATCATTACCGTACTTAGGGAAATCACCGGTCGTCTTGAAGTCAACGATAAGTCCGTCCTCATCCCTGATGCACTCAACCTTAGCATACTTGATAGCTGAAAGTGAGTCGGCAACGATCGAAAGACCTGCGATACCGGTTGCGAAATATCTCTTAACGTCCTTGTCATGAAGAGCCATCTCTGCTCTCTCATAGCAGTACTTGTCATGCATGTAATGGATGATGTTAAGGGTGTTAACGTAAACGTCAGCCTGCCACTCCATCATATCCATGAACTTATCCATAACCTTATCATACTCAAGTACATCACCCTCATAAGGACGATACTTGGGACCTACCTGCTTCTTGGTCTTCTCATCGATACCGCCGTTAAGAGCATACAGTAAGCACTTGGCAAGGTTGGCACGTGCTCCGAAGAACTGCATTTCCTTACCGATAACCATTGAAGATACGCAGCATGCTATACCATAGTCATCACCGTGAGTGACTCTCATAAGGTCATCGTTCTCATACTGGATCGAAGAAGTCGTGATCGAGATCCTTGCGCAGAACTTCTTGAAGTTTTCGGGAAGCCTCGTTGACCAGAGAACAGTCAGGTTGGGTTCGGGAGCTGCACCTAAGTTCTCAAGGGTATGCAGATAACGGAAGCTCATCTTCGTAACCATATGACGTCCGTCAACGCCTACACCACCGATAGACTCGGTTACCCAAACGGGATCGCCTGCGAATATCTGATTGTACTCAGGTGTACGTGCGAACTTAACGCAGCGGAGCTTCATGATGAAGTGATCAACGAACTCCTGGATCTGCTCCTCGGTGAATGTACCGTTCTTAAGGTCACGCTCTGCATAGCAGTCGATGAAAGTAGAGGTACGTCCGAGTGACATTGCAGCACCGTTCTGCTCCTTAACCGAGCAAAGATATCCGAAGTAAGTAGCCTGGATAGCTTCCTGAACGTTGGTAGCGGGCTTTGAGATATCGCAGCCGTAAGAAGCAGCCATTTCCTTCATCATCTTAAGAGCAACCATCTGCTCTGAAAGCTCTTCACGAAGGCGGATAACATCATCAGTCATAACACGACCGGTTGAATCCTTCTGAGCCTGCTTGTCTTCGATAAGGTAATCGATACCGTAAAGAGCAACCCTTCTGTAGTCACCGATGATACGTCCGCGGCCGTATGCATCCGGAAGACCGGTGATGATATGAGCCGTACGGCATGCTCTCATCTCCTGATTATATGCATCAAAACATCCTGCGTTATGGGTCTTGCGATGTGTTGAGAAGAATTCGCTGATCTCAGGATCTACTTCATAACCGTTATCCGAGCAAGCCTTCTCTGCCATACGGATACCTCCGTAAGGCTGAAGTGAACGCTTGAAAGGCTTATCTGTCTGGAAACCTACGATAGTCTCCTTGCTCTTGTCAAGGTAACCGGGGCCGTGTGAAGTGATAGTTGATACAACCTTGGTATCCATATCAAGTACGCCGCCTGCTGCACGCTCCTGCTTCTGCAGCTCAAGTACCTGATTCCACAAATCCTTAGTGTTCTGTGTAGGTCCTGCAAGGAACTCAGCATCACCGTCATAAGGGGTGTAGTTCTTCTGGATGAAGTCACGTACGTTAACTTCGTTTTCCCATTTGCCGCCTACGAAACCATTCCATTCTGATCTCATTT
>JAILLY010000083.1 GCA_024692905.1 Lachnospiraceae bacterium
ACTTATGCATGCCTAAATCTAAAGAAGTTAGCAAAGATGCTTCAAAGAAAGGGGATAATAGGACCGCCATATGATCAATTATCTGGTTGTCCGATGGCTGCATGATGAAAAATCCTTTTAAAGCAGAAAACGGGAGTGGAACTCGAAGTTCCACTCCCACTTTGTCTACAGTCTGACAGGAGGCGCCATGCGCCTCCTGTTTTTTATTTAAGAAATCCGTTTATTATCTGCTCTTCCGCCTCTTCCTCGGTAAGTCCCAGAGTCATGAGCTTTATGATCTGGTCTCCGGCTATCTTGCCTATCGCAGCTTCGTGTACCAGGGCCGCATCAACATCATTTGCTTCAAGCCCCGGCACGGCAAGTATCCTTCCTTCGTCCATGATTATCGCATCACACTCGGTGTGCCCCGAACACGGGGCGTTTCCGGTAATGACCGCGTCAAATTTCTGATAAGACTTATCCCTTGCGACCGACCTTGATACGACATCGGCATTCGATCCTTCACCGTTTAAGTTAACGACATATGTACTTACGGCATTCTGGTCTCCGTGCGTCATGAGCCTCTCCCTGACGGCGAGCCCCGCGCCTGCCTTGAGTTCTGCCTTTGTCACACGGTCGGTATCATCCACGCCCTTTATCTGGACCATCTCCATCTCGGCATGACTGTCTTCTTCCATAAATACCTCGGTAACTGGGTTTAATATCCTCTTGCCCGTACCCGTTCCCGAGCCGTAATGCTTCTCGACATATTTGATCCTTGCCCCTTTGCCGACAAAGAACCGGTGTACACCGTCATGCTGCGAATCGCCGCTTCCGCAGTTATCGATGCCGCATCCCGCAACGATGAGCACATCGGATCCTTCACCTATATAGAAATCATTATATACCGTCTCCTTAAGTCCGGTCTGAGTCATCACGACAGGTATATGAACGCTCTCATGTACGGTGCCGGGCTTTATCTTTATCGTGAGTCCCGCACCGTCTTCCCTCGGTATTATCTCTATGTTGCCGGTGGAAGCCCTTCCCGCGGATGCTCCGTTGACACGTATGTTATATGCACCTTCCGGAACCTCATGAAGTCCGGCGACCTCATTTAATATCCTCTTCTGTATCTCATCCATGTTAAGCATCAGCATTCACCTCCCTTCCCGACGGCGGCAGGTGTCCTTAATGCCTCGCACTCCCTGACTGCCGAAGGTGTGCTTATGAGTCCCGGCAGGATCTCATCGCGCGGTCCCTTTGAAGCAATGCTTCCGTCCTTTATCACTATTATCTCGTCCGCGATCTCAAGTATGCGTTCCTGATGCGAGATGATAAGTATCGAACTTCCCTTTATATCCCTGCGCATCCCTTCAAACACCTCGATCAGGTTTTTGAAGCTCCAAAGATCGATCCCGGCCTCGGGTTCGTCGAAGATCGCAAGCGACGGTGCCTTTGCAAGTATGGTCGCTATCTCTATCCTCTTAAGTTCACCTCCGGAAAGGCTGGAATCCACCTCACGTTTAACGTAATCCCTTGCACACAGCCCGA
Source organism: Lachnospiraceae bacterium (assembly GCA_024692905.1). Taxonomy (GTDB): domain Bacteria; phylum Bacillota; class Clostridia; order Lachnospirales; family Lachnospiraceae; genus UBA2868. The sequence continues at coordinate 1,531 of JAILLY010000083.1, forward strand.
CCGCCGACAGGTATCCGCAGGCGTCGGATATCGTTATCGAGCGCCCCGTTGCGAGCCTTATAAGATCGAAGACCTCAATCCCTTTAAACCGTACCGGCTGCTGGAACGCAAATCCGATACCCGCTTTTGCACGTTCCGTCACCGACGTTTCCGTGATGTCCTTTCCGTTAAAGATTATCGATCCCTTGTCGGGTTTCTCGATACCGGCGATCAGCCTTGCAAGGGTTGACTTTCCCCCTCCGTTCGGGCCCGTGACCACCACAAGCTTATCATCGGGCACAGTCACGGAGACGTCCCTTATTATCTCCTTCTGTCCGCCATCGGCTTCAACTCCGAAGGATATATTGTGTAATTCAAGCATTATACATTGATTCCTTTCCGCATATGGGCAGTTTGCCCGTTTGCTGTGATAGGCTCCCTCATATGAAGGACCCTTCATATGAGTATACCACTCTTAACACCATAAAACCAAGAAGGAGTATAAAAAAACTTCCCATCCCGTATCCCGGGATGGGAAATCTTTAAGGTACACACATCAGAAGATCATGTACGGTTATTTTTTAAGCTTATCATAGATGGGATACTTAACATCGTATTCCTCATTCTCAACAACCGACTGAACACCCTTCTTCGTATCGGCATTTATAACGATGGGTGCATTCAGATTGACCGTCATCTTGGTAACATCAGCCGGGATGGTCATCGTTACGAGCAGAAGCACGTTATCTTCCGTAAGCTTTCCGATCGTGCTTTCGATATCCTCGGTGAACTTGGGAGAATATCCGTCCTGAACGACAAGTGCCGGTACAACAGGCATCGCAAAAGCAGGCTCATCAAGCGAAACAAGGAAGTTCATTCCACCTGCGGTGTTCTTCTCGTTATCATACATAAGTGTAAACTTCTTGAGTTCCGGGAACCCGAGTATACCTTCCGGGAATTCGATGATCTTATCTTCGCCGACATCAATAGAACCGAATAACTTAGTTGAAACCTGCATAATCCCTCTCCTTTCGTAATACCAATACATTTACAGTGTCGAATAACCGAATCCGTTACAGATCGCATCCACAGGTGTTCCCGCTTCACACAACGGACAGTTTGACGGCTTATAACTGATATAATCGGGAAGATCCCTCGTCGAATAAAGAGATCTTATCTGGAAGCCCTCGATCTGAGTTGCAACCGTAAATATAGCCGAAATACCAACCACCTGGCCGCCGTAAAACCTGACCGATCCCACAGCGCTCCTCAAGGTATCACCTGTCGTAGCAGTATCGATAAGAATAAGCACTTTCTTGGCCCTTATCATATGCTGATTGTTCTCACGGAACATCATCTGGCCGCTCACATTGTATTCCGGGCTGGTGATGTACATGGTCTGATGACGGTTTGCCGAGATGATCCCGGCCTTCGTAAGCTTGTTTGCAAGGTACGAACCGACTACCTCCATGCCGTTTAAGCATAAGATGGTATCGATGACATCAGATGAAAGATACATCTCCGCCAGTTCCTCACCGGTAGCTCTCGCCTCACGCTGGCGTGACTTCATATCGGTAAGATCCATGTAATAGTTTACATGTGAGTTGGGCGTAATGAAGTGCCCCGGGATATATCGGAGCACAACATCCTTGTTCTTGGCGTAATCAATCTTCTTGTAGTCCTGCATACTCCCCCCCCTAAACGATTATTTGTATACGCATTTTATGTACAACTGCGCTTTACGGAAATAAGTATAACACAATTATGGGGAAATGCACAAATTTTTTGACTTTTTTATATTTTTTTGTACAATTTCTCACGTTTTAACCTGGATTTTGGAAGAATGAGATATTCGCAGCCGGCGTTTTGCGCTGCCAGCCCGTCCCGTGACATGCGGTCTCCCACCATAATGATATCCGCAGGGGTAAGTGAATGGTCGCTCATTATAAGATTAAGCCCCTTCGGGCTTGGCTTGAGCTCATTAAGCCTCTCATCCGTGGCAGCATACATTCCGTCTGCGCTCACCCCGAGCACTGCCGCCTTTTCTTCTATCGGATAGTCTGAAAATATGAAGACAGGGATATCCTTATCCCTTAATCCTTTGATGATATTAAGAAGGGTTACGTCCCTTGTATCATATACAGCCTTAAGCGGGCGTTTGTATATCCACTCTTCAACTATATCCTTTACAAGTCCGGGACTGCTGCCTGTAATGGCGGCAACATGGGCATACTGCTCATCCTCAAGCGATCCCGAGGCTTCAGATCCGGATATCCCGTCCCATTTTTCGCGCACTTCACGAAACTTCTTGACTATAAGCAGCTCCTTTAAACGCCAAAAATGGCACAGATAATAGCTAAAAAGCATCCATGCCATCTTAAGGCGCAGCCGGCGCTGATAGTAAAGAGTACCGTCAAGATCGAAAACGACTGCTTTGTATTCCGAAAGTTTCTTCATATATACCCCTTTATTGAGCAGGCAGAAGGAAAGGATCCATCCAGAAGTTAAGGAAATCAAGATCCACGAACGTAAGTGCAACGAGTACCACGCACATAAATGCTATATAAAGAAGAAGCTTCTTTTCCCTATAGAGCTTCTCGGGTTTCTGGACCGCGGAATCGGGCTTGAAGCTGATCCACAGATAGAAGCAGAACAGCCCGAAAACAAGCGGCATCGCAAGAAGGTATTCAATACGGTATTTCACCATGAAAATGCCGATGAAGAAAGTGGCCGTCATTGCGTAAAAGAAGGTCGAAACAAGGAGTGAATTCTCGCTGTAATGCTTAAATGACTTACGATAAAGTCCCGCCCTCTCGGGATCTCCTATCATCCTGTATTCGGCAAACCTCTTGGTAGCCATAAGGAAGGCTCCGGCAAACCAGTAGCCGATCAGTATCGAACTGGGCGGCTGGAACTCCGGAGTGATGATGAACCATCCGATAAGAAGCCTTATCATGTTGTTGACGGATTCACTTAAAACATCAAGATAAGGGATATCCTTGGTCCTCACCGGCTTGACGTTATAGAGCACACCCATTATAAGGAGCCATATCTCCATAAAAAGGAACGGCCTGTTTATCGGGATCGCAAGACCTATGCCTATCACTATGCAGATGGCATATTCGAGCATGACGAGCGAAAACTTCATATTCTCGGATACGACCGGCCTGTTCTTCTTGGTCGGATGGAACCTGTCAAACTCGGCGTCAAGCCATTCGTTTATAACGTAATTGGCAGATGCTATAAAACAAGTGGAAAAGAACCCGAGTATAAACTTCCATATGTATTCGACCGAAAAAGTAACATCGCACAGGAGCACGGCTATGACTATGCCGGGCAGTATGAAGGCATTCTTGACCCAGTGATCGGGCCTGGCTATCTTTATATATTTCTTCATTATCAGACCACATCCCCCTTATATTCGGCAAAATATTTCTTAAAGTAAGCTACATTATCCCTTATATCCCCGTTAAACACCGAGGAACCCATAACGATAACATTCGCTCCCGCATCAAGGACGGTATCGACGTTATCCCGAGTTATCCCGCCGTCAACCTCTATATAACTTTCAAGCCCGCGCTCGTTTAACATGGCGCGCAGCGCCGATATCTTCGCAGTGCATTTATTCATGTACTTCTGACCGCCGAACCCCGGTTCAACCGTCATTATAAGGAACAGATCGTATTCATCAAGGAACGGCTCGAGCACGGAGGTATCGGTTCCCGGCTTTATGGATATCCCGGCCTTACACCCGCATTCATGTATGAGTGCGGCGGCAGCGTTTATATCATCGCATGCCTCATAATGAACCGTGATTATATCTGCTCCGACACGTGCAAACTCCCTTATATATCTCTCGGGACGCACTATCATTAAATGAACGTCTATGGGAGTATGTGTGATCTTCCTTACGGATTCCATGATGGGTATCCCAAAGGAGATATTGGGAACGAACATGCCGTCCATTACATCAACATGGAACATATCCGTCCCTGCGGCATCTGCCAGCCTCATATAATCGCCCAGGCAGGCAAAGTCAGCCGCCAGGATCGAAGGTGATAAAAGGATCATATCAGTACCTCCTTGAGCTTTTTATCTCATTATATATCTGCACGTAGTTTTCGTATCTTTCGTTGTTTATGAGCCCTTCCTCCACTGCCTGCTTGACCGCGCAGCCGGGTTCATGCGTATGGGAACACGGCTTGAACTTACATCCTTCATACGGTGTGAATTCGTTGTAATACGAAGCCAGTTCACCTTCGTCCTTTAACAGGACATCAAAAGAATAAAAACCCGGGGTATCCATGATGAAGGTGCCGGATGAAATGGGTATGATCTCCGAATGCCTGGTGGTATGCTTACCCCGTGCGATCTTTTTGCTTATCGCCCCGGTCTGTACCTTCACGGAATCCTGAAGGCAGTTGACCAGCGATGATTTGCCGACACCCGAAGGCCCTGCAACGCAACTTAAGCGTCCCTTAAGCGCTTCCTTTAATTCGTCAATGCCTTTACCCTGTGACGCACAGGTAATGAAGGTCCTGCAGCCGCAGTCCTTATATATGGAGAGTACCCGGTTTACATCATCATCCGTGACCAGATCATCCTTATTAAAACATAAAACAACCGGGAGATCCTGAGCAAAGAACTGGAGAAGCAGCTTATCAAGCAGGATAAGATCGGGCCTCGGATCCGCAAGCGAGAATACGATAAGCGCCTGGTCCACATTGGCCGCCTCCGGCCTTATCAGCTCACTTGTCCTGGGAACAAGGGAAGATATACTGCCGGTCATCTCCTTATCATCAAGTATCCCGATATCCACGATATCGCCAACAAGTATCTTGCGGCCGTCCTTGCGGAATATGCCCCTTGCCCTGCATTCATACGTCCTGCCGTCATCACAGTATACGTAATAAAATCCGGCGATACCCTTGATGATCCTGCCTTGCATATGCTATTCCTTATTGAACATTACGGGAGCCGGCGGTGATGTCTGCCACTGACCGTCTACAGTCTGATAAGTGACCGTGATCGCTCCTCCGGGAGAACTGGTGATACCGGTCTTGACCGCCGTATATGGGAAGGTCGTTGTACTGAACCTCTGAAGTTCGGCACCCGAAGCATCTATAAGGACTATGATCGCCTCGGAACCGGGAAGGTATCCTTCAGGCGCCTGTACGGTAGCATTGCATGTAAATCCCGAAGGTCCCTTGCTTATCTTGATGCTGACGCTCGAACCCTTTTCGACCGTCGTACCCGCAGCAACAGACTGGGATATGATGTTCCCCTTCGGCACCGTATCATTATCTTCCTCGGAAGCTTCACAGTTAAGCCCGGCCTCGAGCAGCAAAGCCCTTGCCGTGGCTTCATCCTTACCGTTTAAATCGGGTACCTGCACCTGCTCAATATTCGAACCGGAACTTATATAAACCTGAACGGAACTTCCTATGGGCGCATTGGTCGCACCAAGGGGATTCTGGGATATTATCCTTCCCTTCTCTACCGTTTCGGATGACTGTTCTATTGAAGTAAATACAAAGCCTTCGCCCTCAAGCGCAACCCTTGCTTCGGCTTCGGTCTTTCCGACGACATCGGGCACGGCGGCTCCTCCCACGGGAGCATCCGTGTTTTCTTCGGGTTTATCCGCGCCCGCGACTTTACCGCTGCTCACTATGAGCACGATCTGGGTATCCTCATCAACAACGGTACCTTCCTCGGGATCCTGCGAATCTATGTAATCCTTATCATACATGGTCGATTCGGCATATGATGCCTTAGCCTTAAGCTTGGCACTCTTAAGCTCCTTCTCGGCATCCTGAAGCGAGAGTCCGACCAGATTGGGAACCCTCGTCTTGCCCTCGGGCAGGGTATCTTCATCGCTTCCGCCCATGGGATTGAATACCTTGAACAGAATGATGATAGCAAATACCCCGAGGATAACTGCGGCAACGATCATGAGTATGGTCATTACCTTCTCCATCCTGGGATCTACGTCATTATCATCGATCACGCGGTCATCATATCTGGGATCGCGCGGATTCTCTGTCTTGCGGGGCGGCTTGCGGTTCGTCCTTTCCTGTTCACGGTAACGCGTGGGAGGTTCCTTCCTTGCGGGGGCACTTCCGCGCTGCTTGTTCCTTAATCCTTCGGCCTGGTCGGGTACCGCGGGCCTTCCCTGCTGCTTGCGGTTCCTGGCAGCCCTGGGATCCATCACATAATACGGATCTTCGTAGCCTTCCTCACCCATGCCGTCATACTGCCCGGGGCCGTACTGGTTCCCGTAGCCCTGCTGGGGAGGATAAGGCTGATCACCGTATCCGCCCTGATAACCCTGATTGGCATAATAGGGATCGTTATATACACCGCCTGCCTGATACTGGCCCTGATAACCCTGGCCATAGGCACCCGGTTCATCATAGGAACCGTACTGGCCGGCCTTGTTGTAACCCGCATATGCGGATTCAAATGATTCTCCGCCATACATGTTCGATGACGTCTGCTGCCTTATCTCCTTGCGGTCTTCATCGGTGATGGCCTTGGTCCCTTCGGAGCTTGCGGGATCCTGGATCACCACAAAATTCTCATCGGGGCTTATAAGCGAACGCTTAAGATCCTGCATGAGTTCACTGACATTTGAATATCTCCTGTCAGGATTCTTCTGCGTACATTTCATTATTATCTGCTCAACGCTTATGGGGATCTCGGGAACATATATCCTCGGCGAAGGCATCTCTTCCTGGATATGCTTGATCGCGATCGCGACCGTGGTCTCACCGTCAAACGGAACACGTCCGGTCACCATCTCAAACAGCGTGATACCTATCGAATATATATCACTCTTGGTATCCGAATAACCTCCGCGGGCCTGCTCGGGCGAAGTGTAATGAACGGAACCCATGGCATGCGAAGTCTGGGTATCCGAACTTGCGGCACGGGCAATGCCGAAGTCCGCGACCTTGACTTTGCCTTCCTTGGATATGATTATGTTCTGGGGCTTTATATCCCTGTGTATAATGCCGTTATTATGCGCCGACTCTATACCCATGGACACCTGAATGGCGATACTGACGGCCTCCTTGACCGACAGCCTTATCTTCTTCTCGATATAACGCTTAAGCGTGATGCCCTCAACGAGTTCCATCACGAAATAATACAGTCCGTTTTCATCTCCGACGTCATATACATTAACGATATTCGGATGCATAAGGCCTGCCGCCGCCTGGGCTTCCGCCCTGAACTTACTCACAAAGCTCTTGTTCTCGGCGAATTCATCCTTAAGCACCTTGATCGCCACAAACCTGTTTAACTTATGACACTTGGCCTTATAAACATCGGCCATTCCGCCGGCACCGATCTTTTCAAGTATCTCATATCGATTGCCCAGTATGGTTCCGGGATTTAACATTATCTCACCTCATCCGCAAACGGTTCGATTATTACCACCGCTATATTATCTTTGCCGCCGTTATGGTTGGCAACTCTTATCAATTCCTCAACGATCTGGACCACATCCCTTCCGGCCTTGACCACCATGAGGATATCATCATCCTCAACCATGTTGGTGAGTCCGTCGGAGCACATCAGGATATGATCGCCTTTCTTAATATCAACTTCAAAGAAATCCACCTCGACCTTCGGGGCAACTCCTATCGCCCTCGTGATTATGTTCTTGTCGGGATGGATCCTTGCCGATTCCCTGTCGATCTCGCCCATCTTGATCATTTCCTCAACAAGGGAATGATCCCTGGTTATCTGGCGTATATCGTCATTTATGACGTAGAGCCTGCTGTCACCGACATTGGCCACATACATAACATCATCAACGATCGTAGCAACGACCGCAGTGGTCCCCATGCCCTGGAAATCAGCCTCGGCCTCGGCCTTCCTGAATATCTCGGAATTGGCGCATTCTATGGCTTCCTTGATGACCTTGACCGGTTCATCGGAATCATTTATCATGACCTCGCGCTCTATGGCCTTTACCGTATATGAAGACGCATAATCACCCGCGTTATGTCCGCCCATTCCGTCCGCGACTATGAACAGGTTGGGGAGGTTTCCGAGCGGAACCTCACAGGAGAAAATGCAGTCCTGATTGATCTTTCTCTTGCGGCCGATATCGGTCTTAGAGAACGTTTTAAGCATCGTTTTGTATCCTTTCAGCGGCCTTCTTCCTTCAGTACCCTTCGTCTCAGCTGGCCGCATGCGCCGTCAATATCCCGGCCCATTTCTCTTCTAATAGTAACATTTATATTATTTTTTTCAAGTTTATTTTTAAATGCAAGAACCGCCTGTTTTGGGGATTGTACGTAGTTTCTCTCCTCTATGGGATTGACCGGGATGAGGTTTATATGGCAGTTAAGCCCGGATACCAAAGACGCCAGTCCTTTGGCATCTTCATCCCTGTCATTAACGCCTCCGATCAGGCTGTATTCAAATGTCAGCCTCCGCCCGGTCTTTTCAAACCAGTACCTGCAGGCATCCATCACCTCATCAAGTCCGTATCTGTTGGCGACCGGCATGATCCTTTTGCGGTCCTCATCGGTGCAGGCATGCAGTGACAGGGCAAGAGTCACGGGAAGCCCCTCACCGGCAAACTTCCTTATCCCCGGGACTATCCCGCAGGTTGATACGGTTATGTTCCTCGCGCTTAAGCCAAGGCCCCTCTCATCCGTAATGAGCCTTATGAACCTGACTGTTTCATCGTAATTGTCGAAGGGTTCACCGGATCCCATAAGGACTATGTTTGATATCCTCTCGCCGGTCTCCTTCGTGATGCCGTATACCTGGCCGAGCATCTCACCGGCACTTAAGTTCCTTACAAGCCCGTCTATGGTCGATGCACAGAACTTACAGCCCATACGGCAGCCGACCTGCGTCGATATACATACGGAATTGCCGTGCTCGTAACGCATTAAAACGCTCTCTATAAGATTGCCGTCATGAAGCGCGAACAGGTATTTTCCGGTGCCGTCATGCGCCGACTTAAGCACCCGGTTGACTTTCACGGGATATATTTCATATTCCCGTGCAAACGCCTCCCTTAACGAAAGGGGAACGTTTGTCATCTCATCGAAGCTCTCCGCCCCTTTTGCATGAAGCCAGCCGAATATCTGATCCGTCCTGAATCTCTTTTCAGACAGTCCCTCCACGATCTTTCCAAGATCCTTATATTCTATTGAACGGATATCACTTTTCACTTATCTTTGATCCTTCTGAACCTCGAGATAAAAAATCCGTCACACTCGTCTACTCCCGGAATGAACTGTACATATCCTTCCGGCAGGAGTCCGGGTACAGCCACGGGTTCAAACGGCAGTTCCTTTGCGATCCAGCGGAAATTATCCTCATTCTCGGCCCGGTGCACCGTGCAGGTTGAATATACGAGCGTACCGCCGGGCTTAACATACCGGCTCACATTCGCAAGTATCTCCCTCTGGATCTTCACAAGAGCCACTTCCCGTTCGGGAGTCAGGTTATACTTAATATCATTCTTGCGGCCCATGACCCCTATTCCCGAGCAGGGAAGATCGGCTATGAGCACATCCGCCATGCCTTCGTAACGGGGATCAAACACAGAAGCATCCGCCTTCATTATATCGATATTTGAATATCCGCTCCTTGCCGCATTATCCTTTATAAGTTCCAGCTTTCTGTCGGAAATGTCAAAAGAATACAGATGCCCGCTCCCGTTAAGGATATCGAGCGCATGCATCGATTTGCCGCCGGGCGCCGCGCAGACATCAAATACCGTGTCTCCTTTGTTTATCCCGGCCAATTCCGTAACGAGCATCGAACCCAGATCCTGGACATTGAACAATCCCCTGTCATATCCCGGAAGTGCTGTTACCGTATCGATATCATCAACTGTCATCGCGCAGGAAAGCCGCGGCACGGATCCGTGCCTGATACCTGCTTCATCAAGCATTGCGGCGTATTGTGAAGGCGTGATCTTTGATACGTTTATACGGATATACAGACGGGACGGCCTTAATGCGGCCTTTAACATGGCTTCGGTGTTATCCCTTCCGATCTCACCGGCAAGCTGGGTTACGAGCCAGAGAGGGCATGAATATCTTACCGATAAACCCTCATCCGTACCGGGATCCGGATATTCAATATCATCAAGGCCTGACGAGACCGACCTTAATACTCCGTTCACAAAACCCTTAAGTCCCGAGAAACCCTTACTTACCGCAAGCTTTACCGCCTCATTGCACACTGCGGACGAAGGGACCGAATCCATATATTTAAGCTGGTAGACACTCATCCTCATGATCGCCCTGATAACGGGCTTCATCTTTGATACCGGCGTGCGGCTCTTTTGATCTGTGATGTAGTCAAGTTCTATCCTACGCTCGATGCAGCCTTCAAGCACCCTCTTTATAAAGGCCCTGTCGCGACGGTCAAGATAAGCATATTTATCAAGCACCTGACCTATGATGGCATAACTTTTATCATCCTTTTCCATCGCAAGGAGCGTTTCAAGAATGATCCTTCTCAGATCCATCCAAGCTTCTCCCCCGTTTCGACCCGGCAGCCCATCAGGAAATCCCCTGCTGCCATCTTCTTCTTCCCCTCAAGCTGGAGCTGCGTTATCTTAAGAAGGCCGTCGGACGTCATTACATATAAACCGTCTCCAAAGGCACCTGCCGCGCATCCGGCGCTCACACCAAGATCCATGCCTTCCCTGTCCGCACCTTTTAAAGCAACGGCTTCGGCCTTTATGACCTTTAACATCTTTCCGCGCAGATAAGTGTATGTGCCGGGCCACGGAGTGAAGGCTCTTACAAGCCTTTCAAGGTTTACCGCCGGCAGGTTAAAGTCAAGCCTTCCCATTTCCTTTTTGAGCATACCGGCATAGGTTGCCTCGGCATTATTCTGCTTAACCGGAGTTATGTCACCCGCTTCGATCCTGTCGAGTGCTTCAACTATAAGTGATTCTCCTGCCTCTGCAAGCTTATCAAAAAGACTCTTTCCGGTCTCATCATTAGTTATGTTAACCTTACGAACGTACAGTATGTCTCCTGTGTCAAGCCCCTCATCCATCTGCATTATCGTAACGCCTGTCTCCTTCTCACCGTCGGCTATGGCCCGCTGGATAGGCGCTGCTCCCCTGTACTTTGGCAGGAGCGAGGCATGCGTGTTTATGCACCCGTATCTGGGGATATCAAGTATTTCCCGGGACAGTATCTGCCCGTATGCCGCCACCACAAAGATATCGGCCTCGTATTCTTTAAGCCTGCGTACGGCTTCGGCATCCTTTATCCTGTGCGGCTGGAATACTTCTATGCCATGTTCCAGGGCACATTCCTTTACCGGCGGAGCAATGAGCTTATCGCTCCTTCCTTTTGGCTTGTCTTCCTGAGTAACAACGAGCACGACTTCATGCCGCGATCTGATTATCGCATTTAAGATATTCCCGGCAAAATCGGGAGTACCCATGAATAAAACCTTCATATTACCTCTTTATCCCGGATATCATTCTTCTTCGTCATCTTCGAGAGCTTCAACGTCTTTAAGTTCCCCTTCGACCTTCTCAACATACAGCTTTCCGTCAAGATGATCGATCTCATGGAGCATGGCGCGGGCCTTAAGCTCCGTCCCCTCGATCTCGACAGGCTCCATATCTTCGTTATACGCAAGGACCTTCGCATAATTCGGCCTGGTCACTATACCGCATTTTCCGGGAACGCTTAAGCATCCTTCCGTCCCCGTCTGCTCACCCGAAGTCTCGAGCACCCTCGGATTTATCATAACGAACGGGCCTTCACCCACATCGATGACAACTATCCTCTTGAGTATCCCGACCTGCGGAGCGGCAAGTCCGACTCCCTCGGCATCATACATTGTTTCCTTCATATCCTCGATGAGTGTCCTGATCCTCGGTGTTACTTCCTTTACCGGCTTGCACACCTTAGTCAGTACATCATCACCCATTGTCCTTATTGTCCTGAGTGCCATAATAATTCCTTTCAAAAAAGATCAATACCCTTTAAGCGGATCCACATCAAAGCTTACCCTTATGCCCTTTTCCCTGTGCTCATCCGTGTATTTCTCGGCGGCATCCCTTATCCTTACGATAACGGACATATCCGGCGCCTTTAAATAGAACAGCTTCCTGTATATATCATTTATCCTTCCGACAGTGGCATCCGAGGGCCCGATAAGGGCTGCGCCGCCGCCGTAACGACCCTTGATTATATCATATCTGAGTGTTTCTGCCAACGCTTCGCAATATCTGCGCGCATCATCCTGCGATGCGGATTCGGTAAGTACCGCAAGCATATGACCTGCCGGAGGATATCCGGCTAAGGACCTGTACGCTATCTCGCGGTCGTAGAATCCCCTGTAATCCTGCGCCGCCGCACACTTAACGGCATAATGCTCCGGCTGGTAGGTCTGTATTATTACCTCTCCCTTAAGATCTGCTCTTCCGGCACGGCCTGCCGCCTGGGTAAGCAGCTGGAACGTCCTTTCCGCGGCCCTGTGATCGCCTGCGTTGAGCGACATGTCGGCAATAAGGACTCCCATCAGGGTAACATAGGGAAAATCATGCCCCTTAACGATCATCTGTGTCCCTATCAGTATATCCGCTTCACGGTTTGAAAAGGCCGAAAGTATCCTTTCATAGCTGTCTTTCTGCCTTGTGGTGTCGGCATCCATCCTTAATACCGAAGCATACGGGAACATTTTCTTTACGTTCATCTCGACCTGCTCGGTACCGGCCCGCATGGCTCCGATGCTTCCGGAACCGCACTGCGGGCAGACATTCGTATCTTCCCGCTCATATCCGCAGTAATGGCACATAAGCTTCCTTCCGCCGTGCCTTGCAAGGGAAACATCGCAATGGGGGCATTTTATAACATGGCCGCAGCTTCGGCAGGATACAAATCCCGCATAACCGCGCCTGTTTAAAAAGAGCATTATCTGTTCGCCCCTTGAAAGCCGCTCTTCCATGGCTTTTTTGAGTTCTTCGCCAAACATCGACCTGTTCCCGTTCTTAAGTTCCTGCTTAAGATCCGTTACGGTCACCTTCGGAAGAGTCGCATCCCCTATCCTTTTGCTCAGGGTAAAAAGTTTATACTCACCGTCAAGAGCTTTTTTATATGCTTCAAGGGACGGAGTCGCCGAACCGAGTATGACCGATGCCCCGTGAAGATGCGCAAGTTCGATCGCGGTCTCACGCGCATGGTATTTCGGCGAGTTATCGCTCTTATATGAACCCTCGTGCTCCTCATCTATCACTATGAGCCCAAGATCCTCAAACGGAGTGAAAAGAGCCGAGCGCGGTCCTATCATCACTGATATCTCGCCCTTTCTCGCTCTCTCAAACTGGTCAAATCTCTCACCGTCGGAAAGACGTGAATGCATCATTGAGACCCGGTCACCGAACCGTTTCAGGAAACGCATGACTGTCTGATAGGTCAGAGCTATCTCGGGGATGAGGACGATAGCCTGCCGTCCCTGTCTTATCACAGCATCGATGACCTCCATGTAAACCTCGGTCTTGCCGCTGCCGGTTATCCCGTGAATGAGATATGTCTTCCTGATCCCGCTATTGATATCGTTTATTATGGAGGATGCGGCTTCCTGCTGCTCATCGTTAAGGACCACGGCATCTGCCCTCTTTCCGGCATTTGCGGCATTGCGGTAGACACGTTTCTTCTCGATGCTTAATACCTCCTGCTTTTCCATAGCCTTTATGGTCGCGGGCGATACGTTCAGTTTGGCCGTTACGAGCCTGTAATCGAGCCGGCCTTCGCTTATGAGCTCCTTAAGCAGCCTCTCCCTTGCGGTCTGGTGCTTCTTTGCATACATCGCAAGACGCTCACCGGCCTCATCGGATCCCAGTCGGAGGACTATGCTCTTTTCCTCCTTCTCCTTAACGAGTTTCTTGATGGGAAGCACGACCTTCAGCGCATTTATCATGGTCGAGCCGTATGTCTGTTTCATCCATGAGGCGAGCTTTATCAGCTTATGTTCAACGAGACGGCTGTCCGTATCAATCGAGACAACACTCTTAAGCCTTAAAGGGTCGCAGGCAGCCTCATCTGTGAGCTCAAGGACATATCCCTTTATGAGCTTATTGCCTCTTCCGAAGGGTATCGTCACATAGTCGCCCACACTGATGACACCGGCCATATCTTCGGGCACGGTGTATTGAAAAGTCTTATCCAGGTTTTCATGTGAAATATTCACAATTATATTTGCATATTTCATAGGGATGATCCGTCTTTCGCGGTGAAAATGCCCCATACGGGCGCCGAATATTCACCAAAAGAAACGTTCGTAATTGCGTTTACATAAACTTTATCTGTCACATCGGCTCTTCAACATGACATGATTTCTTTGCAGATTGTTCATTTAACGTTCACAATTTGTGCATTACAGGGTCACAAACTCCCAATATACTTACATCATAGAAATTAATAATTCTTTTTCATAAAGTGAGGTAAGACCTCACATCCTCCCTCTAATAAATTTATATAAAGGAAGGTTCGACCGGCGGGTCGGACCTTTTTCTTGTCTTTGGCCTTCATACCCTAAAAGCCGGCCTGCCCCGGATCATAAAGACTGTCCCTGCCTTCTGCTCCGCAAAGTCATGCCAGATCCGGTACCCTGCTTATGATCTCCCTGTTTATCCTGTACAGGAAATAACAGGTGACGATAAAGGACATAAGCTCCGCGATCGGGAAACACCACCAGATCAGGGCAAGTCCTCCTATCCTTGCAAGTATATAGGCCGCAGGGATGAGCACAACAAGCTGTCTGGCGACCGATACGATAAGGGAATATACTCCGTTGCCGAGAGCCTGGAATACGGTTCCTCCCACGATACAGAACCACGCAATAAGATAATGGAACGCAATGATCTTAAGCGCCGGTACACCGTAGGTAAGAAGGGACGGGTCACCCGTATTGAATATGAGAAGCAGCTTATCGGGTATCACTTCAAACAGGATAAAACCTATCGCAACAAATCCCAAAGCATACGCCATGGCAACCTTTATCGCCCTGATCATGCGGCTTCTCTTCTGCGCGCCGTAATTATACGCAAGTATGGGGATAAGGCCGTTATTAAGTCCGAAGACAGGCATAAAGAACAGGCTCTGGAGCTTGAAATATACAGTGAACACGGCTACTGCAGCCGAGTTCAGCGAAACCAGTATCCTGTTCATGCAGTATGTCATCACGGAACCTATGCACATCATGATTATGGAAGGAACACCGACGGAATAGATCCTGCCGATGGTACGCATATCGGGCTTAAAGCCCTTAAAGCTTATCTCAACTTCCGGATTCTTCTTAAGGTTTATTATAAATGCGAAAAGAGCCGCTGCTATCTGGCCCGTGACCGTTGCAACGGCAGCACCCGCAACCTTCATCTCGGGGAAGCCGAAAAGGCCGAATATGAGTATCGGATCCAGGATGATATTTATGATGGCACCCGTCATCTGGGTGATCATGGAATAAAACGACCGGCCGGTTGCCTGAAGCAGGCGTTCGAAGATAAACTGCATATAGATCCCGAAAGAAAACATGCAGACAATGGAAAGATACGCCGTTCCGTATTCAAGAGTCAGACCTTCCCCGCCCTGTGAACGTATCAGTGTACCGGCAAAGAAACGGCCTATTATAAAAAAGACCGCGGCGCAGACGATCGATACGAATATGCCGTTATTGGCCGCCTTTTTGACTGTTGCGGGATCCTTCTCACCGAGTGCCTTGCTTAACATCGCGTTAACGCCGACGCCGGTTCCCGATCCGAACGCTATGAGCAGCGTCTGAAAAGGGAATGCCATACCCACGGCTACCAGAGCCGCCGTGCCGGCAGAACCCGCGGCGGAATCATCGGATATCCTTGCAACGAAATAACTGTCGACGATATTATAAAATGCCTGCACAAGCATCGACAGTATCATCGGCAGTCCTATATTTATGATAAGCCTGTTGACGGGCATCGTACCCATCTTGTTCTCGGCAGGCTTATCCTTCGTTATCTCTTCTTCGTCAAACGTTTCCTTATCACTCATTATCAGTCAAGCCGTGCCCTGATAGTCATATCCACACGGTCCTTCTTCACTCCTACTGTCACGTCATCGGCAAGACTTGCGACGATCGATTCTTCAAGTTCATCCCAGGCTTCCTTTGCGACATCATCATTTCCCGCGGCATCTTCAAGCTTTGACTTGTAATTGCTAAGAGACCAAACGAACTGGGGATTGTTTACCGAAAGTTCGCCCGGAACACCGAAGCCCATGGCCGCATAATCAAGATATCCGTTTCCGAATTTCTGCTGAAGCTTCATGACGTCATTATAATCAAGCAACCCGTTCTCAATGATCTCTCCGACCTTCCCCATAAGGCCCCTGACGGAAGCATTCTTTCCGGATGTCGACACGGACAGCAGGCTGTCCTTCTTCTCCCTGCTCATCCTGGTATTAGCGGTAAGCCTTACCTTATACTCCCCGTCGGCATGCTCAAGCCGGAAAATGGCTTCAAAATCACCCGTCATCGCCCTGACCATCCCTATGGTCTCCTCGGCAAGAAGCCGAAGGTGCATCGCTTTCCTGCCCTCAAGGCCCTGCTGCTTTATAAACTCATCGGTAAGCTCAAGCGCCTGTGCGGCAGCTGCTTCATCATTGCTTATGCATAAGTCTCTGGTCGTCTCCATAGTCTTCTCCTGTGTATTATTATACTTCCTGTTCCTTCGCCGTTATACGGTAGGTCTCCTTCGGACCGAGATACGATCCGGATAAGTCCGTTCCTACCACGGCGATCACGATCTTCTCAAGCACAAATCCGGGTGTAACGGCAAATATCCTGAGCGTGTTCATTCCCTTGGCAAGGATCACCCTCACGCGGCTCACCCTGATATTTTCAAGTACACCGTTCCCCCACAGGTCGTTATCGTCACCGACCTTAAATCCGTCGGGGATCGTATTCTTTATCTCTGTCTCCCCGTCCCATTCAGGGTCTCCGGCCCTGTCGCCCGGCTCCGTGGATATCCCGAAGAGTATCTTTCCTTCTGCCGAGACCGGATTGGAAGGTGATGTGTAAAGATATACTTCATATTCGTCTTCCTTATCCGTCCAGATCCTGTAATCAATACCCGGCGCATCATCACCGGGTTTAAAATATCCAGTGACCGGAAAAGCCTTCATAGCCGACAGAGTACGTCCGTGACCGGGAAGTTCAACGAACCGGCCGTGATCCGTATCGTTTACGGCCGCATAATGAGCCGCTTCGATGGAAACATATCCCATGCCGCATCCACCGGCCGAAAAGATATAGGTGTCCGCAGGCAGACCGGAATGATCCTTCGTATCGACGGATACATCTATCTCGGTATCCCCGTATTCACCATGTATCCTTATAACGGTATTATTGTCACCGTTTATGGCCGTCCTGTCAAGTTTAACATATATATGCTCATACATTCCCGCGTGGCATATTCCCTTATTTCCGCCTCCGAATGAAAGCCATGGTGCATCGCATATTATCTCATATGAGGCATCCTCCCTGCCGGCGGCATATAAGGTGATCCTTGCACTGTCACGGGAAGGATCGGTAAAATCATCAAGCTTAAGCCTCTTTCCGGTCCATGGCCCGCCCTCTGTGTGCAGGTTCGTACCGGGTATGGTAACTATGAGCCTTGCCTTATTTGCAGGCTCGACATCATACAGCAACGGGAAAAGGCACTCCTCTTCATTCCAGTGTCTGAATCCCACATGCTCTGATAAACCCATTCCGTACCATTTGCCGTCCTTAAGTTCATGCAGCTTACCGGTAAGTGCCCTGTCAAGCTTCAAACGGTTCCTTGCCTCCATGGCAAGCTTTTGAGCAAAGCCCGCACCGATACCGGCAAGATAATGATTCTCGGTCACGGCAAGCCACATGCGCATGAGATTAAGAGTTGCTATGAGCGGATAACCTACAAGTTCAAAGAAAACAAATGAAGATCCTTCATCGAAACGGGTACTCACTTCATCCGTAAGTTCCATAAGCTCATTTATCCTAAACGACAGGTCTTCAAGTTCACCGAAGGCTGTCGCATCAAATACCCGGTCGTTCATGGCTTCGGGACGCCTCAGGGATGATATCCTCGTATACTCCTTAAGAAGCCGGGCGATGATCTGCCTGTCCGGCAAGCTCACGGAATTCCCGAACTGGCGCTCTACGAAAGCGGCGTTAAATTCATCGACACTGTTTAAGTTGCCGATCCCCCACTTATCATAATCATAAGCAAGTTCCATAAAGTACGATAAAGGGTACTCATTTGTAAATATGTCACCGACGTTTACGATCCACAGCTCCCTTATACCGAATTCATATGCGGTGGTCATCTGCTCCCATACCTTCGGAAGATAGGTGCTGTTAACCCATTCATACGAGACGGGCCATCCATGGTAGTCGAAATGATAATACATCCCGTAACCGCCCCTGTGTCCCCTCATATGTTCATCCGGGAGCGTCCTTAAATTCCCGAAGTTATCATCGCAGAGCATGAGAGTCACACCCTCGAGCTCGGGATCGTCCATAAGTCCCTTCGTGTCCTCGTCACCGTAGAAGAAGGGTTCGACCTCCTTATACAGCGCAAGCATCCTCGGGACCTTATCAAGATCTTTATTGACGTTCTCACGGATCAGGGAATTCTGTGTCCTTAACACGTCGCGAAGAAGATCGATATTGTCCGAAAGCGTTGCCTCCTTACCAAGAAGGATGGAATCAAACTCCCCGCGCATGCCTACGGTGATAACGTTTTCAAACTTTCCGGAGCGCTTAAGCCCGTCTTCCCAGAATCGTATTATGCCCTCTCTGTTGGACTTAAAATCCCAGGCATCACCGTATACCGACTCAGGTCCCCTCAAATGCTTATATTCCTCGCCCTGTCTTAAGCACGGTTCGTGATGGGACATCCCCATGATCACACCAAGCTCATCGGCAAGTTCGGCATTCTTAAGTCCGGGGCCGTCTTCCGGAAATACA
The DNA here is from genome assembly GCA_024692905.1 of Lachnospiraceae bacterium. Classification (GTDB taxonomy): domain Bacteria; phylum Bacillota; class Clostridia; order Lachnospirales; family Lachnospiraceae; genus UBA2868. The sequence goes on from JAILLY010000083.1 coordinate 20,500, forward strand.
GCGCTCCACATCGCAGGCCACAGATAATTGCCCTTAAGCCTTAAGAGAAGTTCAAATACATGCTCATACATAGCGGCGTTGAAACCGCCGAAATTCTTTCCGGCCCAATTGCCGAAAGCGGGCCACTCATCATTTATAAAGAAGCCCCTGTATCTTACGGAGGGTTCCTTTGAAGTAAAGCCGTCTTCTTCGCTTATGACAAATGTATCCCGTTTATCGGGCATAACGTCGCACCAGTCAACGAGAGGGGAAACCCCGAGGAGCTCGGAAAGATGAAAAAGGCCGTAGATCGTACCGCGCTTATCAGACCCTGCTATCACAAGAGCAGTGCACTCTCCCTTGGCGGGTACGCTTACGACCCTGAACGTATATACTTCACGCCTGCCTCTTATCCCGTCAAGGCTTATAAGCTTCTTTTCTTCAAGTTCGGAAAGCAGGTGACTCTTCCCTGCCGTACCGAATATGACAGGATACACAGCCTGACCGGCAGCATCTTCAAGCCCGGCATCCTGCTTAACCGTCACGGCTTGCGGCAAGACGTCAAAGACGAGAGAGAGATCCTTTCTGACTTTATCTGCGATCCTCTTAACGCCGACTAAGGCTTCCTCCTCATACAGGAAGGAAACCTTAGCGGATGAAACATTATTCCTATTTAAAACAAATTCCATAAAACGGCTCCTGGTATCTTATCTCTGGACACGTCCGGAAGCATCACCGCCCGCAAGCTTTAATACCTCGTCGACGGTGACCATATTGTAATCACCCTCGATCGAATGCTTAAGGCAGCTTGCCGCCACTGCATACTCTATTGTATCCTGTCCTTTGAAATCATTCAAGCATGCATATATAAGTCCGCCGCCGAAGGAGTCGCCGCCGCCTACACGGTCAACTATCCTTACGGAATACTGCTTGCTCAGATAATATTCGGATCCGTCATAAAGCAATCCCTGCCATAAGTTGTCGCTTGCCGAAAGAGATGTACGAAGCGTCATCGCAACCTTCTTGAATCCGAACTTCTCAACCAGCTGTCTTGCAACATCCTTATAACCTTCGCTGTTTATCTTACCGCCGGTTATATCGGTATCGGAAGCGCATATCCCGAAAACATCCTTGGCATCTTCTTCATTTGAGATGCAGACATCCACGTACTTGCAGATCTCCGACATCGTCTTTCCGGCCTCTTCCCTGGTCCAGAGCTTGTTCCTGTAATTTAAGTCGCAGCTCACCGTGATGCCCTTTTCCCTTGCCTTTTTGCATGCCTCAAGGCAGATACCCGCAAGGTTCTTTGAAAGAGCGGGAGTGATACCGGTAAAGTGGAACCAGTCAGCTCCTTCAAATATCTTATCCCAGTCAAAATCAGACGGCTCGGCTTCGGCTATGGCCGAACCCGCACGGTCGTAGATGACCTTGCTCGGACGCTGGCTTGCGCCCTTCTCAACGAAATAAATACCTACCCTGCTGCCGCCGCGGACTATAAGCGAAGTATCAACTCCGAACTTCCTGAGCGAATTGACTGCAGCCTGTCCTATCTCGTGCTTGGGAAACTTGGTGACATAGGCAGCGTCTATACCGTAATTTGCGAGCGATACCGCCACGTTTGCCTCACCGCCTCCGTAGGTTGCCATATATTTCTCTGCCTGAACGAACCTGTAATATCCTTCAGGTGCAAGCCTTAACATCAGTTCTCCGAATGTAATGACTCTTTTACTCATTTTTACCCTCCCTTTATTTATTCGTTACGGTTTCGTGCAATACCTTCCTTACCATGCCGGGGCCTTCGTTCATCCTGTTGAACAGCCCGGTTATTATCTGTGCAAGCCCTGCCTCATAAAGGTCTACCGCAAATATGTCCTTCCTTGAAAGCACAGGCTTAAGTGACTCTGCGTCAGCTGCCTTATAACCCCTGAATGCGGCCATGATTCCGGTAAGTTCAGAAAGCAGCGGATCGGGGCTTAAGTCAAACTCATTACCCTCATCGTTTATACCGGTCAGGTATCTTAAATATCCGGCAAGCACTACGGGGATATAATGAAGCCCTGAAACATCTTCGCCCTTGGCCATATATGCCTTTAAGGTCTCGCCGAAACGGATGGGAAGCTTCTGCGAGGTGTCGCATGCTATCCTCTGGGGCGTATCGGGCATGAACGGATTGACAAGACGTTTGTTGAGTACCTCGTCAATGAAAGTTGCGGGCTTGATGATACCGGGATCTATCACAACCGGCATGCCTTCCTTATAACCCATTTCCCTTACGAAGGATGAAAGATCCTCATCCTTCATCTCCTTCCATATAGTATCATAGGAAAGAAGACATCCGAATACAGCCAGTGCGGTATGGAGCGGGTTCAAGCAGGTGCAGACCTTCATCTTCTCAACCTTATCAACCGTCTCCCTGTCGGTGAAATATACACCGCCCTTATCAAAAGGAGGCCTTCCGTTAGGGAACTTGTCTTCAACTACAAGGTACTGGGTCTCCTCCGCGTTAACGAAGGCTGCCGTGTAGGTATTCTTATCGGTGATGATTATATCCGTATCCTCAAAGCCGTCCTTCTTAAGCATTTCAACAACATTGCCGTCAGGCCTCGGGGTTATCTTGTCTATCATGCTCAGAGGGAAGGATACCTTGCTCTCATCCTTAAGATAACTTATGAACCCTTCATCCACAAGCCCCTGTTCCAACCACTTCTCGGCATAGGCAAATACAGCTGCCTTGAGCTTATCGCCGTTGTGTGAGCAGTTATCCATGCTCGCCATGGCAACGGGATATCCGCCCGCCTTATATCTTTCATTGAGAAGATAAGCGATCTTACCCATGAGATGCTTGGGCGGGAAGCATTTGTTGTCATAATCATCCTTAACGACTCCGGCAAGCGAACCGTCGGGACCGTTTAAGGAATAACCCTTTTCGGTGATCGTAAAGCTTACCATCTGAAGTGACTGAGCCGTGAATATCTCCTTAAGCCTTGCAAAGTCATTCTCCCTGGAAAAATCAGCAGTCAGGGATTCCGTTACGGAACCGACCACCTTCTTTTCGATGCTTCCGTCACTCTTAAGAGTAACAAGAAGGCTTAAGTCATCAAAGGGCTTGTATGCCTTTGATATGATATCGTAATCAAATCCTTCAACCGCAATGACACCCTTGTCATACATGCTTGAGTTGAGCAGTGAATCGATCACTGCGGCAGGGAATGCGCGGAAGATATTACCGGTCCCGAAATGAACCCAGACAGGCTCATTCGCCGTTGATGCACGAACCTCGTCGCGGTCATATGCCGGGAGCTTATATCCTTTATCCGCAAATTCCTTTCTGATCTCTTCATTATTTATCTGTACCAGTTTCATACCGTTCCTCCTTAATTTCTTCTTACGGGCATGACAGGTTATTTAGCGCTCTTTTCGATAGCTTCCCAGAGGCCGTTTAAATAGGTCGCACCAAGCGCCCTGTCGTAGAGTCCGTAACCGGGCATGGCAACCTCATCCCATATCATCCTTCCGTGGTCCGGACGGACAGGGCCGTCGAAGCCGATGTCATACAGAGCCTTCATGATCTCATAGAGGTCAAAGTCACCGTCACGCGATAAATGTGCTGCTTCTTCGAAATCGTCATCGGAATTGAACTTTAAGTTTCTTACATGTGCAAAATGGATCCTTCCCTTAAGCGCTCTTATCATACCCGGAAGATCGTTCTCCCTGTTTGTACCGTATGAACCCGAGCAGAAAGTCACGCCGTTATGGGGATCGTCCACCATCTTCATCATGCGCTGGATATTCGGAAGATTGATGATTATCCTCGGAAGACCGAATACAGACCATGCGGGATCGTCGGGATGGATCGCCATCTTGATATCATATTCATTGCATACAGGCATTATCCTCTCAAGGAAATATTTAAGGTTATCAAAAAGCTTCTCTTCGTCTACTTCCTTATAATCCTCAAAGAGCTGCTTGATAACGGCCATCCTCTCAGGTTCCCAGCCCGGAAGTATCGCTCCGTTCGCATCATTCTTGATGGAATCAAACATGCTCTCGGGATCGAGCGCATCGATCGCTTTCTGGGAATATGCAAGTACGGTCGAACCGTCGGGACGCTTCCTAGCGAGCTCGGATCTGGTCCAGTCAAAGACCGGCATGAAGTTATAGCATACAAGATGTATATCTTCTTCACCGAGGTTCTTAAGAGTCTCGATATAATTATCAATATACTTATCCCGGTCGGGTGAACCGATCTTAATGGAATCATGTATATTGACGGATTCGATGCCCGATATGTGAAGACCCGATGCTTCAACTTCATCCTTTAGGGCACGTATCCTCTCACGGCTCCAGACTTCACCCGGTGTGGTGTCATAGAGCGTCGTGATAACTCCCGTAACTCCCGGAACCTGCCTTATCTGCTTAAGGCTTACCGTATCGAATCCGGTTCCGAACCATCTCATTGTCATTTCCATCTCATCATCCTCTTTCTTTCTATGGGCATCAGTTTCTCCGAAGGCGGCGGAGGAAAAGTGCCTGTTAATAGTTTCCAAAAAACCGTATTTTCTAAAGAGTCACTCCATCCTTGAATATCGCGATATCCCTGTATCCGTTCAGTTCCTGTCTGGTACATTTGCCCGAAGCGGTCAGCATGACCTGCTCAAACAGCATATGCGCGACTTCATCTCCTGTCTTAGTGCCGTCTGCTATCGCTCCGGCATTTATATCGATCCACTTTTCTTTTCTGGCATAAAGATCACTGTTGCTTGATATCCTGATCGTCGGAACCGGCGTGCCAAGCGGAGTACCGCGTCCCGTTGTGAACAGGATCATATGTACGCCGGCTGCGGCAAGTGCGGTCGTTGATACGATATCATTGCCCGGACCCGACAGCAGCGTAAGCCCGCGTGACCTGACCGCTTCCCCGTACTTAAGGACATCGGTCACCACAGCTCTCCCGCCCTTCTGAACACATCCGCATGACTTGTCTTCGAGAGTGGTTATGCCTCCCGCCTTGTTTCCGGGACTCGGGTTTTCATATACCACCTGGCCGTGATCTATAAAATATTTCTTGAAATCATTTATCATACCGACTGCTTTATCAAATATCTCCCTGTCAGCGCAGCGGTTAAGGAGCATTTCTTCGGCTCCGAACATCTCGGGGACCTCCGTAAGTACGGCAGAGCCTCCCATGGAAGTGATCATATCCGTGATCCTTCCCGCGACAGGGTTGGCAGTTATGCCCGATAGGCCGTCAGAACCGCCGCATTTAAGTCCTATGACAAGTTCTCCGGCATCCCTCTCGGTTCGTTTGAAGGTTCCCGCGTATTCACTGAGCTCCATAAGCAGCTGCCTGCCTTCGGCAAGCTCATCATCCAAGTTCTGGCATACGAGGAATTTAACCCTGTCCTCATCCCATTCCTTAAGCTCCTCCTTAAACATTTCCATGGTAAGGTTTTCACAGCCCAAAGAAAGGACCAGTACCCCTCCGGCATTGGGATGCCGTACAAGTGAGGTGAGTATCTTCTTAGTGGCGGCAAGGTCATCCGAAAGCTGCGAACAGCCGTATGGATGAGTGAAACAGTAAAGACCGTCCACGGAACCCCTTACAAGATCCTGATTACCGGCGGCAAGTCTTTGCGCCACGGAATTGACACAACCCACGGTGGGGATTATCCATATCTCATTACGTATCCCGGTCTTACCGTCCGGACGTTTGTATCCCATAAAGGTCCGTTTAGGGAGCACGGGCAGTTCATTAACGGAAGGTTCATATTTATAATCCCCCTCCCCTGAAAGTGCTGTCCTTGTATTATGTGTATGAACATGGCTGCCGCATTTTACCGGAGAGGTTGCGATACCTATCCTTGTACCGTATTTTATGACGGGCCCGCCGGCCTCTATATCCTTTATCGCGATCTTATGGCCCCTTGCAACGTCGTCTGTCAGCGTTACGCAGCTACCGCCAATATCCGTCTTTTCGCCCCGTTTCATATCACGCAGCGCAACCGCCACGTTATCGAGGGGATTGATAATCACAGCGTCCAAAACATTCCTCCGGATCTTCACTCTTGCCGGATAAGGCGCATGGCTTCATACATTCCCTTATCCGCGATCAGCTTAAGATATCCTGTCACGGCTTCTTTAAAGCCCGCGATATCCTTAAGTGCACTGCCCCACATCTTCTCATTGCCGATGATCGCTTCGGCAAGCGTATCATCATCCGCGTCCTTAAGGCTTAAGAATTCCTCAAGTACATATTCATCATCCTTAATAAGGAAAGTATCGCTGCCTCTTAAACCCTTAAGCGCCCCGTCTTCCATCTCATATCCCGAATGATAGAAGCTTAGGTATGCCGCAAATGAAAAAGTCAGCATCTTAGGCAGGGTTCCCTTTGCCGCATGATATTCGATAAGCGTGGGCATGACTCTTGCCTTCCATTTGGCTGTCGAATTGAGCGCGATGGATAAAAGTTCATGATCCATGAAGGGATTTAAGAACCTGTCCCTTACAGCGGCCGCGAAATCCTTAACTTCCTTTTCATCAAGATCGGAAAGGACCGGTATTATCTCATCGTTTACCGCAGCCATAAGATATCCGCTTATCACATCATCTTCCATACAGTCCCTGACGATATCCTTACCTGCAAGATAAGCACCCAGAGCCATGGATGTATGTGCTCCGTTAAGTATCCTGACCTTGCGTTTCTTATAAGGATCGACATTGCTTACGAAGGTGACCGGCAATGAAGCCCTGTCGGCAGGGAATTCATCACTTACAAAACCCGGCCCTTCTATCACCCAGGAGCCGAATACTTCGGCAGAATCAAGAAGTCCGTCCGAGTATCCGAAACTTTCGCAAAGAGCACCGGCCTCCGCTTTCGGATATCCCGGTACGATCCTGTCTACAAGGGTTGAGCAGAATATGTTCTCATCCCTTACCCACGCAGAAAAATCTGCGGGGAGTTTCCAAAGACTTATATATTCTTCCACACATTCCCTCAGCACATCACCGTTCCTGTCTATGAGTTCACAGGGAAGGATGATAAAGCCGGGAAGGCCTGAGTTATATCTTTCATAAAGGAACCGGGTGAGCTTTGCGGGAAAACCTGCAGGCGGTTCATCCGTAAGCGAACAGCCGGGGTCAAATGTAATGCCCGCCTCAGTCGTATTGCTCACGATGAACCTAAGTTCCGGATTATGCGCGCATTCCAAAAATCCCTTATGATCGGTATACGGATTTATACATCTTGAAATGCATGAGATCACGCGTTTGATCTCCTGCTTCCTGCCGTCATTAACGCCGCGCAGAAGGAGCGTATAGAGGCCCTCCTGCTCATTTATGACATTGCCTACCCTGCCGCCCGAACGCGGCTTTACAACGACGACCTTACCGTTAAAGCCGGCTGTTTCATTCATGACATCAATGAAATGATCCGTAAAAGCCCTTAGAAAATTGCCTTCTCCGAACTGCAGGACCTTTTCCGGCGCATCCTTAAGGATGAACCCGTCATAACCCGATCTGTTAAGTGATTGATAATTTAATGTGTCCAATTTATACCTCTGTTTGAGATCTCATTTCCTCAAAAGATGTATGGCAAAGCCGCCGAATTCACCGTTTAAGTATATGGATTTGGTGCCTTTGTCATCCCTGTTTGCGGATGCCTCCTCAAATGACGCGCCCGCATGTTTAAGATGGTATACCGCCCTGTCAACATCATTTGTGCCAATGGCTATGTGACCGTGGGTACCCCTGCCCTTTTTCTTCATAATCTCGAATCCCGAGCCTGCAAATATCGAACTGTTTCCGGGCTTGTATTCAAGATCAAAAAGAGCGCTTATGGTCTTTGCGGTTGACTCTGCTTCAGCTTCATCCGCACTGTTTATTCCTATATGAACAAGCTCGAGCCCTAGCATGTTCTTAACCGCAGCCTTGCATATAGCCGTGATCTCATCCCATTTTTCACCTGCGATAAGATCCTTCTTTACCATCCATGTACCGCCGCAGGCAAGTACCTGGTGGAAGCTTAAGTAATCGGCAAGATTACCCGTATTTACTCCGCCCGTAGGCATCCATTTAAGGTTTCTGTAAGGTCCGGCAAGTGCCTTTAACTTGGCAACTCCGCCGTTCTGCTCTGCCGGGAAGAACTTGACAGCATCAAGACCCATGGCCATGGCCTGCTCCATTTCGCCAGCGGTTGCGGTTCCGGGGAGCATGCATACGCCCTTATCAAGGACATATCTTACTATCTCGGGATTAAAGCCGGGACTTACCACGAAGCTTACACCGGCTGCTATGGCCCGGTCTGCCTGTTCCTTTGTAAGAACGGTCCCTGCTCCGAGTATCATCTCGGGAACCTCGGCCGCTATCGCCTTAATGGCTTCTTCGGCTGCTTCCGTCCTGAAAGTCACTTCCGCGACCGGAAGTCCTCCCTTTACAAGTGCCCTTGCAAGCGGGACCGCCTTCCCCGCATCGTCAATTGCTATAACGGGCACTATACCTATGTCATGGATCTTACTCAGTAACTCATTCACTTTTTCATCCCTCCGAACCTAAATGAATCTGCCGTCTTATCAGATACCGAAGTATCTCTTGGCGTTGTAATAGGATATACCGCTGACTATACGCTTAAGCGTTTCCTCGTCATCCGGATACTCTCCGTTCTCAACCCATCCGCCGATAAGGCTGCACATTATCCTCCTGAAATAATCATGTCTCGTATATGACAGGAATGAGCGCGAATCGGTGAGCATTCCTATGAAGTTGCCGAGAAGTCCGAGATTTGCAAGTGACTTCATCTGCTCTTCCATTCCGCTCTTATTGTCATTGAACCACCATGCGGGTCCCTGCTGGATCTTTCCGGGCACCTCAGACGACTGGAAGCATCCGAGTATGGTGCCTATCTGCTCGTTGTCGGCAGGGTTTAATGAAAAGATGATCGTCTTGGGAAGTTCATCCGTCTTATCAAGCTCACTTAATAATCCGGCCACGCTTCCTCCGCATGTGTTCTGGGCGATCATATCATAGCCTGTATCGGGACCGAGAAGCTTATACATCCTCTCATTCATGTTCCTTAAGCACGAATAATGAAGTTCCATTGCGATACCGTGCTTATGGTATGCCTTTCCGAGTGCGATGAGTACGGCGGTCTGGTATCCTTCGGCTTCTTCAATGCCGACCTTCTCACCCTCCATCGCTTTTTTGAAGGCTGCATCGCAGACTTCCATAGGAAGCTTCCTGAACGGAACATAATCAAGTCCGTGATCAGAAGCAACACATCCGCAAGATGCGAAGAACTCAAGCCTCTTTGTGAGCGCATCGATGACATCCTGAGTTGAATCAAGGCTGTCCTTTCCGACCGATGCCGCAAGCTTCATGATATAATCCTTGAAGCCGTCTTTTGTTATATTTATGGCCTTATCGGGCCTGAACGAAGGCCTTACAAGGAAATCAATGTTCTTATCCTGTGCTATCTTTTCATGCCATTCAAGACTGTCTATGGGATCGTCCGTGGTGCCGACATAGGCAACGTTACTCTGCCTTATCAGTCCGCGTGCGCTCATATCGGGATCGTTCTTTAACCTGTCGTTGCATTTATCCCATATCCTTTCGGCGCTTGCGGGCGTTAACGGCTCGTTTATCCCGAAGTATTTCTTAAGTTCAAGATGGCACCAGTGGTGCATCGGATTTCCGATCGCCATGCTTAAGGCATCCGCAAATCCCTTAAACCTTTTAAGTTCATCCGACCTTCCGGTCACGAGCTCCTCCGGCATTCCGTGCGAACGCATGAGCCTCCACTTATAGTGGTCTCCGAAGCAGCTCCCGTCTTCCTGCCTGCCGCCGAACCATACATCACCGAGGCTTGCAAACCTTACATCGTCGTATATCTCCTTCGGAGACAGGTGACAATGATAATCGATGATCGGAAGATCCTCGGAATGATCGTGAAAGAGATGCCTTGCGGTATCGTTCACGAGTATAAAATCATCATCCATAAACTGTTTCATATCTGATCCCTCTTATTTTCATGAAGCATCTTATTTACAAAATCATAAAGATCGTTTCGGGTTTCCTTCAGTACGCTGTTCCTTAATATATATCCGTTGCCGTCCGTCATATAAACGATCATGATGGTCGGCTTTTTGACTATGCTTAAGACCTCCTGCCATTTCACGTTCTGTTCCTTCCAGTCTGTCAATATGCTCACCCCCGCCCGAGAGAAGGTCAACTCGAGCTCGGGACGGCCGTTCTTCAAGGAAGAAAAAGCCCGCAAAAGGATCAGGGAAGGCTGGATCACCGTGAACAGCATCAGGAACAGCACCATTACCGTTCTGAAGATATCCGATGAATCCCTCCACCTGCTGACTATCAGGACGATCGCGGCAAAAATGCAAACCGCATTTACCACACCCATGTACGATGAATATGCATAATACATCGATGCCTGCCACAGATCCGAAACCCTGACTTTATATTTATAGGTAAACTGCATACCGGTCCTTTCTTATATCAATGCCCGAAAAGGTTCGGAAGGGACATTGCTATTGCCGGGAAGAAGGTTACGAGCAGCAGCGTTGCTATCATGCAAAGATAGAACGGCAGGGTTGCCTTTACTACCTTCTCCATCTTGCAGTGTCCTACGGCGGAACCTATAAAGAGCACAGCTCCTACGGGAGGGGTCAGAAGACCGATACCGCAGTTAAGTACCATTATTATTCCGAACTGCACCGGATGGATACCGATGGAAGTAGCTATCGGAAGAAGTATGGGTGTTGCAATAAGGATGATCGGCGCCATATCCATGATACATCCGAGTACAAGGAGGATAAGGTCGATCAGAAGCGCTATCACGTAGGGATTTGATGACATACCGAGTATCGCGCGGCTTGCCATATCCGGAACATGAAGCCTGGTAAGACAGAATCCGAAGATCGCCGAAGTCGATATAAGGATAAGTACTATTGCCAGGGTATCAACACACTTGTCAAGAACATTCCAGACACCCTTCCAGTCAAGACCCTTATATATGAATACGGAAACGATAAGGCTGTATATAACGGCGATAGCTGCCGATTCCGTAGCGGTGAAAACACCCGCAACGACACCGATAACGACTATGATGACTGCCGCCAGCGCCCAGAATGACTGAACGAACTGCTTGCACATACGGATAAAAGAGAACTTGTCGCCCTTGGGATATTTACGCTTCTTTGAGATGATAAACGATCCTATCATAAGCGATAAGGCAAGCAGGGCTCCGGGAATATAGCCGGCAAGGAAAAGAGCTCCGACCGACACACCGCCTGCACTCATCGCATAGATGACCATGTTATGGCTGGGCGGTACAAGAAGTCCTTCACATGAGGAAGTGATCGTGACTGCGGTTGAAAAATCATCATCATATCCCTGATCTACCATCATGGGGATCATGATGGATCCTATTGAAGCCGTATCCGCTGCGGCGGATCCGGAGATGCCGCCGAAGAAATATGATGCAACGATATTAACCATTGCCATTCCGCCTGTCATCCATCCAACGATGGAATCCGCAAGCGCTATGAGTTTTTCGGATATACCTCCCGTTCCCATCAATACACCCATGGTGATAAAGAAAGGAACCGCCATCAGTGAAAATGAACTTATTCCCTTGACCATATACTGGCATATGGTCGCAAGTGACTGTCCCTGTACCAGAAGACAAAGTACCGATGAAAAACCTACGGCAAATGCGATCGGGAAACGGAGCAGAACCATGAGCAGAAAGCTACCGAGCAATACGATTATCGCTAACGTCTGAACACTCATTACTGATCACCCTCCTTTCCTTTCATTTCTTTTTCCTCTTCTTCTGCCTTCTTAATGGCAGCTGTTATCTCATCGTTCTTATCTTCAACGGCTCCTGCCATATATTCCGTCTTGAGTACTATAGACTTGATATGTGCATAGAGCGTTTCGAGTTCGAATACTATCATCGCGACACCTGCAACCGGTACCGGAAGATACATCCAGATCCTTGACAGCCAGGGCATCGATACGTATGTACCCTTGGAGCCTATTGTCGCGGCATACTGGCTTCCGACCACGAGCATTATCGCCGCAAATGTCAGGACCATGAGGTCACCGAGCAGATCGAGAATCTTTAAAACGTTCTTGGGAAGAAATCTGTCAAATGCGGTCATTCTTATATGAGCTCCCCGCCTTATCGCAAGAGCGGCGGACAGCACTGCCATATAAGACATGAGCGTAAGGATAACTTCTTCGCTCCATGAAGGGTCGGGGATGAATGATATATAACGTCCCATGACCGACATGGTTGTGATCAGTATGTCTGCGATAAGGAATATCTTACAGACGAATAAGACCACCTTGTAAACCCCGTCATATACAGGTTTGATCCTGTCTAATTTTTCAAACATAGTACCTACCTTCTTTTAAAATCGGGGCACTGCACTCCGTGCAGTGCCCCATGATCCAGCCATGTTACAATTCCAATTCCAATTACAATTCCAATTTATAGGGAGAGTTCCTTCTTACTGAAGGTCAAGAAGCTGCTGGTAGAGAGCCTTAAGCTCGTCTGTGTTAACCTGCTCCTCGATAACCTTAGCAACAGCATCCTGCCAAGGCTTGATATCGGTAACTTCGATGACATTGCATCCCTCATCCTTAAGCTGCTGAAGAACTTCTGCTTCCTTGTCGGCTGAGATCTCCTTGCAGTACTGGCCTGCAAGCTTACCGGCTTCCATCATTGCCTCCTGCTGAGCGGGAGTCATCTTATTCCATGCGGAATCGGTGATAACAACTTCGATAGCACCAAGAGTATGTCCGTCAAGGATTATGGTGTTTGCAACCTCAGGGAATGCGTTTGACTTATAGTTTGCGATAGGCTGCTCAGCTGCGTCTACAACGCCGGTCTGAAGTGCTGAATAAAGCTCGCCGAATGCTACAACTGTAGGAGAAGCACCAAGACCTTCAACAAGACCGTTCATAACAGGGTCGTTGGAAACACGGATCTTCATGCCTGCAAGATCCTCGATACCCTTGATTTCCTTACCTGTAAAGAAGTGACGGAAGCCTTCCTCACCGTAGAAGAGGCCGCGTACGCCTGCGCCGTTCTTCTGGGGCTCCTCAAGGAATTCCTGTGCAAGATCGCTCTGTGCGAAATTCCAGAAATGTTCCCTGCTTACGAATGTATAAGGAAGTGAAAGAAGCAGTGACTTCGTTCCGCCGTAGCTCGTAAGTGAGAATGCAGAGATACGGGAGATATCACAGATACCGTTGTCTGCAAGCATACCGTCAAGTATGTCGTTCTCTGAACCGAGAACACCGCCTGCCTGAAGGTCTATCTCGATAGAACCGCCTGAAAGCCTCTCAACCTCTTCCTTGAACTTGGAGTCGGTCATACCAACGATGGTGTCAAGAGGGTTAACCTCTGCCATAACGAAAGTAACCTTGGGATCGTTTGCTGCCGCATACTCAGGTGCTTCTTCCTTGGGCTCTTCAGCAGGTGCTTCTTCCTTGGGAGCTTCTTCCTTAGGCTCCTCAGCGGGTGCTGCTTCCTGCGCCGGTGCTGCGGGTGCAGCTGCACCGGTATCCGCGCTCTGCAGACCACATGCACTGAGCATCGAAGCGATCATTGTTGATGCCAATACGATTGCTAATACTTTCCTCTTCATAAAAAATTCCTCCTGTTTTATTTTGAGATAATCGCCCGCGTTGCACGGACTAACATGTTAATACAATAAGACTATAACACCCTAACATGTCAGATGTAAATATGTAAAAATATACATAAAACAACTAACATTTTAGTTAAAAATGACAGTACCGGGGATCGGACATGACATCCTGCGTCAGTCGAGCTTATCAAGCCTTACCGCACATACCTTGTATTCCGGTATCCTTGCGTACTTGTCAAGGGCGGCATTGGTAAGCACGTTCGCATTTCCGTCCGGGAAGTGGAAAGGCATCCATGTCTCACCCGGGGATACCTTATCACCGACCCTGGCCGTGGTGACCAGAGCCCCGCGCCTCGATGACACTCTTATTAGTTCGCCGTCACGTATATCCAGACGGCCGGCATCCTCTTTATTCATCTCGATAAAGGAATGTCCTTCCCTCTCCATGAGTCCCGGTGTCCTGCCGGTCATCGCACGGGTATTATAGTGATACAGTATACGTCCGGTCATGAGTATCATGGGATACTCTTCATCGGGCAGTTCCGCGCTCGGGATATATCTTGCGGGATAGAACCATCCGAGACCTCTTGTAAAGGTTCCGACATGCATTATGGGTGTTCCGGGATGCTTCCTTCCGGTACACGGCCACTGAAGACCGTTCTTTTCACGGTCGAGCCTTCTGTGGCTTATACCGGCAAAGCTCGGGGTCACGGACGCGATCTCGTCCATGATCTCATCCGGAGTGAGATAAGGCTGGTCATATCCCATATGGTTCATAAGATCTATAAATATGCTGGTATCGGCACGCATCTCTCCTTCGAGCCTTACCGCTCTCCTGACTCTCTGGACCCGGCGCTCGGTATTTGAGAACGTTCCTTCCTTTTCGGCATAACTGATACCCGGAAGCACAACATCGGCAAGTTTCGCGGTCTCTGTCATGAACAGATCGTCCACAACAAGAAAATCAAGGCTCTTAAGTGCCTTCTTAACATGATTCTGATCGGCATCCGTTACCACAGGATCCTCTCCGAATATGAACAGGCCGCGTATCTCCTTCCTTATCGCAGCACTGAAAACATCCGTCGCGAACACACCGGTCTTCTTATTAAGAGTCACTCCCCAGGCCTTTTCGAATTTCTCCATTACAGCCGGATCGGTCACCTTCTGGTATCCCGGGAAATGTCCGGGCATGGCACCCATGTCGCAGGCGCCCTGAACATTATTCTGCCCGCGCAGCGGATTGACTCCGCAGCCGCTTCGTCCGAGCTTGCCTACCATCATTGCAAGGTTGCTCATCGACATGACACCTTCGGTGCCGGTGGAATGTTCGGTAACTCCGAGGCAGTATATGATCGGAGCCTTTGCAGCCTTGGCATACATAAGAGCGGCCTCCCTTAAATGATCGGGATCTATATGACAGATCTCTCCGACCTTTTCGGGCGTGTACTCCATGACTATCTCCTTAAGCTCCTCAAAGCCCTCGGTACGTGTCTTTATAAATTCCTCATCACACAGGCCTTCGTTTATGATAACGTTCATCATACCGTTTGCGAATGCCACGTTGGTTCCAGGTTTTATCTTAAGATGTACATCCGCCTGTTTTGACAGACCGATATCACGCGGATCGACCACTATAAGACGGGTTCCCCTGGCAACGGCCTGACGTATCTGCATACCGACAACGGGGTGAGCTTCCTCGGGATTGGAACCCACGAGCATGATGACATCAACATCCCCGGTTATATCCCCTATGGGATTCGTCATGGCACCGGATCCAAGCGTCATCGCAAGTCCGTGCACCGATGCCGAATGGCATACCCTTGCACAGTTATCCACGTTATTTGTCCCGAATGCGCAGCGCACCATCTTCTGGAACATATAGATATCTTCATTGGTCGAGCGCGAGCAGGCAAAGCCCGCAAGTGCATCGGCCCCGTATTCATCCTTTATCTTGAGAAGCCTTTCCGCGATCAGGTTCATCGCCTGCTCCCAGGTGGCCTGTTTAAACTCTCCGGTTGCTTTGTCCTTTATCATGGGATGTTTCAGACGGTCCGGCGAATGCACGAAATTAAAGGATCCGAACCTTCCCTTGACGCACAGCATTCCCTTATTTGAGGGGCCGTTTGCCGGTTCCGTATCCACGATCACGTTATTCTTTACTATAAGATAATACTGGCATCCGGTCGCACAGTGCGGGCAGGTCGTAAGGACCTTCTCCACACGTCCGGGCTGGTATTTTTTCTTATTCTTGGCAATGAGCGCCCCGGTGGGACAGGCCTGTGCACAGTTACCGCAGGATTCACAGGCAGTGCTCTTCCAGTCGGGGCCGAAAGGAGCATCGATAAGGGTCCGCGTGCCGAGCTTGGCATTATGGAGGACTCCGTTTCCCGTAACCTTGTTGCAAACGCTGACGCAGCGCTGGCAGTTTATGCACAGTTCGGGATAATAAGTCAGGAAAGGATTCTCCTTTTTGGCGGGTATATGCGCTTCATGGGGCTCATATACCGAACCGGTTATCTCATAATCGTTGGCAAGATCCTGGAGCTTGCAGCTGCCGGATTTCGCACAGGAAAAACATCTGACATCATGATTTGCAAGAAGAAGATTAAGCACCTGTCTCCTGCTGTTCGTGACTCTCTCGGTGCAGGTGTTTATCACCATTCCTTCCTTAATGCGGGTATTGCATGAAGTCACAAGATGCTCATGTCCCTCCACTTCGACCACGCACATCTTGCATGCACCGACCTCATTTACATCCTTAAGATAGCATAAGGTCGGTATATCGATATTCAAAAGACGGGCTGCCTCGAGTATGGTCAGGCTGTCGTCAACGGTAAGCTTATTTCCGTCTATGGTGATATTTATCTTCATACTCTGCCCCCTTCCAGCGTGCCGCATCCGTAATGATCGCACCTTAAGCATTTACCGCATTCCTGCATGGCTTCGTCATATGACATTCCGTTCTCGACCGGTCCGAAATCCTTTTTGCGTTCTCTTGCGGACCTGTCCGTCAGGTGAACACGGCCGATATGTGTCCTGTCATTTTCCCTCGGTACAGGATAGTCTATCGAGCCGAGGATCTTATGATGATACCCCAGAAATTCATCAATATTGACGGCGGCCACCTTGCCGGCTCCTATGGCCTTAATGACGGTTGAAGGGCCGAAGACACAGTCACCCCCGGCAAATATCTTCTGATATGATTTGAGCCTTGCGCTCTCGGTGGTATTAAACGTCTTCCTCTTGGGATTTACGTCGAAGCTTGCAAACGGTTCGGAATAGATATCCTGACCGACGGCCATAAGCACTATGTCGCAGGGATGTACTCTCTTTTGTTCATTTGCCGGCCTTACCGTAGGCTTGCCGTTACGGTGTACGGACGTTATCTGGGGCTGCATCCCGAGGCCCGTGACTCTGTTGTTTTCATCCACCTCAACGGAATCGGGTGCGTTCATGGTAAGAAGCTCGACTCCTTCCTCTATGGCACCCTGCACCTCGGAGGGGAGTGCTGTCATATCCACCTGTCTCCTGCGGTAGATGATCGTAACCTCGTCTGCCTTACAGCGCACGGCGCTTCTTGCCGCGTCCATCGCAACGTTTCCGCCGCCGACAACGACCACCCTCTTGCCGCTGTAATCGGGTATATTGCCCCTGCCGATCTCACCGAGTACTTCAACGGCGGAATATACTCCGTCCGCATGTGCTCCGGTTATATCAACCGTCCTTCCAAGCTGGGCTCCTATCGCTATATATACCGCGTCGTATTCATTTACAAGCTGTTCCATCGTTATATCTTCGGGAATGCTTACGTTATTCCTGACTTCTATGTTCCCGGTCGAAAGGATGGCATTTATATCCTGGTCGAGACGTTCCTTTGGCAGCCTGTAATTGGGAATGCCGTATCTTAACATGCCCCCGAGCTTCTCCCTTCCTTCAAACACTATGACCTTATGGCCCATAAGAGAAAGGTAGTAGGCCGCAGTAAGTCCCGAGGGGCCGCCTCCTATTACCGCAACCCTCTTACCGGTGGCGACATTGCATTTGGGTACCTTAACCTTGTCGGCGGAAACCTGATCAACGGCAAACTTCTTAAGCCCCCTTATGTTTACGGGACTGTCAAGAAGATCTCTTCTGCACTTTTCCTCACAGGGATGCTCGCAAATGAACGCGCATGCGGTCGGGAAAGGATTGTCAAGACGGATACAGTTTATCGCATCCGCATATCTGTGTTCGCCGATAAGGGCGATGTAATTGGGTATATCGACATGGGCAGGACAATATGAAACACAGGGGATCTTCTGACCCACATCGGCCTGGCACCTGTGTTCGTTTATATGACTTATGTACTCGTCCCTGAACAGATCGATACTCTCAAGCACAACACGGGCCGCTTCATATCCTATGGCACAGTCAGCCGTATCCTCAATGATATGACACAGATCCGTCATGGCTTCGAGGGTCTTCATATCGGCCTTGCCTTCGACAATATCCTTCATCATCAGCTCAACCTGGTAGAGTCCGTCACGGCAGGGCACACATTTGCCGCAGGTCTGGCTTCTTGCACTCTGAAGGAAGGATAACTGTACCGCTATCGGGCACACGCCGGGCGGATTGCCCTTTACGCGCTTGACAAAACGGTCAAGAAACTTCATCGTCTTTTCGTTCATCTCGTTTTTGTAAATGACTGTCCGCTTATACATATGTTTACCTCGCTTATTGGAGTATCATCTATCTGAAAACATTCTGTTACAGAAAATCCTCCCTCTTTGGAGTGAAGATATCAAGGAGTTTGACCCTGGTAATGCATTCTATGCCGTGAAGAACGTTTGGCCCTACTATATAGGTATCTCCGGCACTTAATACCGTATCCTCCCTGCCTTCCTCCTTATAGATCAAGGAGCCTTCGACCACATATCCGATCTGCTCGTGAGGATGCCGGTGCATGGCGCCGCCCGAACCTTTCTCAAACAAAAGTTCAACATTCATTATATTGTCGCTGTATGCCAGGACCTTTCTTAAGACCCCTCCGCCGATATCCTTGTATTCTTTTTCATTATTGTATACATGCATGGCAGCTGTCCTCCGTTATATTATCCCGTCAGTCCATGAACAGTTCGGGTTTACTCTTCATAAGTTCCTCTATATCACTCTTAAAATAGGATATATGCTTATACAGAAGCGTCCTGTAGCTCTCCTTGTCCTTCTGCTCGATGCACTTTATCAGCTGGCTGTGTGCATTAAGGGTCCTGTCTTTATTGACATTCTCCATATCTATCAGAAGACGGATCCTGTTATAGTGTGTCATCGAATTGGACGCAAGCTCGGATGCGAGCTTCTGGCCGGCAACTATATAGGCAACGGTATGGAACTCATTATCACACATCAGATATTCGTATATCATACCGGGATCCCTCATCTTGGCCGCAACCCTGCGCATGTTCTCGTTAAATTCCCTCATGGTCTCGATATCAGCCTCCGTGACATGTTCAAACAGTCCGTCGACCACACCCATCTCAAGAGTCCTTCTGACAAACCATTCCTGCTCGGCACGGTCAACATCTATCTTGGATATGACCGATCCCGACTGAGGGTATATGTCAATAAGTGCTTCCCTTTCAAGCTTGACTATCGCTTCACGCGCCGGCGTCCTGCTGACATTGTAACGTTCGGCTATCTTCGCGGCGGATACGGGTTCACCCGGCATGAGCTCAAGAGTCATGATATCTCTTTTCAGGTTCTCATATGTCTGCATGTTTAACGAATTATTCATATATCCTCTCCTTTACCTTCCTTTCTCCCACAGTAAAAGTACGGTTATAGTTAATATATCACGCTGACATGTTAGTGGTAAAGACGGAATATTTCACATAATACAACTAACATTTTAGTGAAAGATGACGATAAGTGATTTTGTTTACAAACCGTATTACGTTATGTTATTTTTTAAATGTAGTATTTTATCATTGGGTAATATGCCATGAAGAGAAAAACAGCTTACATACTGCTTATCTGCCTGACTTTTCTGTGTATAACGTTATGTCCGGCATGCAGCGGCAAAAAAGATAATAATGCGCCCCTTCCCATCTCTCATTTTGAACCTTTGAATGAGATAAAGGCCGGGCGGAAGAATGTTTACCTTATCATAAAGGTAATGGATTCGAGTTATTGGAAGGTCATCGTAAACGGTGCCAGGGATGCGGGCGAGGTCCTTGACTGTAACATATATTACGGCGGGACCACAATAGAGACCGACTGGGAAGGCCAGCAGGTCCTTATAAACGAGGCTCTCGAATCCAAGGCCGATGCCATGATCATTGCACCGGACGATTCTATCGAGCTTGCCGCCGATATAAACAGGATCCACGATCTCGGCAAACCCGTCGTGCTCATCGATACCGCAGCCAATACCAACAGTTTCGATATCTGCTATATGACCGATAATCTGCTCGCAGGCCAGCAGGCTGCCGCCGAAATGCTAAACCAGCTTAAGAGAACGGGCCACGACACTGAAGCCGTATTAAGCGTGGGGATCATGGTGGGATCCGCGAAATCCCAGACGATAAACGAGCGTCTTGCGGGCTTCTATAAATACTGGACCGAGAACGCCCCTGAGAAATGGACCATCATATCCGATATCATGAACTGTAACGGTAAGGTGGATCTGGGGTTTGACCTTGCAAGGGATTTTCTTAAACAGCATCCGGAAACGGCAGGATTATACGGCACGAACAACGGTCCTACACGCGCAATATGCGGTGTCGTAAAGGAACAGTCAAGGACCGATCTTGTAGTTGTCGGTTTTGACTATTCGGATGAAATGAAGGAACTTATAGAGCTTCCCGAATACCCGGCCTCCACCATGCTGCAGCGTCAGTATGACATGGGAAACCTTGCGGTGGGATCTGTCATGGATCTGCTAAACGGCGATACTCCCCCGCTTAAATTTGTGGATACCGGAGTCGTAACCGTAAATACGGATACCCTCTCGGACCCCGAAGTTACCGAGGTTCTTGAACGCAACTAGGAAGACATGAAGAGAAAAGCAGGAAACGTAATAAGACCCAAAAACACAAATGACGAAAAAGACATAAGCTTTATCAAGGGCGGACGTTCATTTTACATGACCCTGATCTTATGCCTTATCATATTCTTTGCGGCCATAGCCCTGCTCATCGCCGCTTTCAACAGGCTTATCTCAAGGCATGACCAGAAGCTTTCGGGTGAGATCTGCACTCTTATGTCCGAAAAGATGAACTCTTCGATCGAATTCATGACAGAGACCACGCACGGCATGGCCAGTGTCTTATCCGCGCAGGCTTTTAACTCACCCAAAGATATATACAATGTATTAAAAGGAAACACGAAAGCCGATTACTTAAGTGTAGGTTTCATAGATGCGGCAATGCATATTTACGCGACCCCGGAGGAAATGGAGGAGTTTGAAAAATGGGAGCTCCTTGAAACAGCCAAGGTTGCCCATCCGGTATCGATGTCCGCACCCTACCGCTCTTCGGTCTTCGGTCAGCCCGTTATCACCCTGTTTTCCGATTTTCAATACGGAAACAACCAGCGCGGATATATGTTTACCACTTATCTGCTCAAGGATCTCCAGGAAGTTGCAGTGACCGAATCACTGGGAGACAAGATAGAGATATGGCTCATGGATGCCAACTCCGCCAACACGATACAGTGCGTAGGTGCCGACGAACATGCTACCGGAAGCTGGACAAATGCCTATCTTACGATGCAGAACGTAAGCCGCAAAGATGTTAATGTTTACGAAGACTGGCTTAAAAGGGTACGTAATCTTGAGGATAACATAGGCACATCCTATTCAACGTCCGAAACCTTCTATTCGCAGTACTGCTCGAAGATCTCAAGTCTTCCCGGATGGTATGTCGTTGTAAGAATACCCGGAGATGCACTCTCTGCGACCATGACCGCCTTCAGGACCTACATATTCCTGTTCCTGGCCGTACTGCTCGTGGTCGTCATCGTGCTCATCGGAAACATGTACCGGTTATCAAAGAGAGATAACGAAATGCTCAAGAGCTTATCGATACATGATCCCCTTACCGGAGCCTTTAACCGCAGGGCCTTCGATCTTGCGGCCGAAAAGCTTCTGTTCCGCGGAAAGAACAGCGGAAGGAGCTGCGCTCTCATATTCTTTGATATCGATTATTTCAAGCAGGTAAACGACCAGTTCGGACATGATGCCGGTGACCAGCTTCTTATAGCCTTCTGCGATGCTCTCAGGAAGAACTTCTCAGACACAGGTATAATCGCCAGATTCGGCGGTGATGAATTCGTAGTACTTACAGAAATGGAAAATATCCGTGCCATAGCATCAAAGCTTGACCAGACGACAGAAGATGTTCATGCCATCGACCTTAATGATGACAAGCATGAAGGCCGGGGATTCATGATAAGCTTCTCGGCGGGTGCGGCAAATTTCCCCGATGACTCGGCTGATCTGTCCGGTCTTAAGAAATGTGCGGATGCCGCCCTTTACGAAACAAAGGAGAAGGGACGGAATGGCTATCTGTGGTACAGCGAGATAGGATCCTCCGCCCCTCCGAAGAAGAAAGTAGTGAAAAAAATAATCCGAAAGAAGATCATCAAAAAAACAGTGAAAACCCAGGATTAAAGCTTATATATGCCCGGGCTCATCGGGAGGCCTTCCGAATTATAGATAAGCGCCCCGCTGTTGCTCTGGGCATAGCAATATCTTATCTCCCGTGCCGAACGGTTCAGTCCGGGCACATTAAGGATGAGCTTATCCTTTGCGGCACTTACCGCGGCCCTTAAATGATTCCCCGCATCATCGACTATATACATATCGGTGACCTTTAAGTCATCTCCCTTTCCGTTTGCGGCTTTTATCACGATCCCGTCCGAAACATGAGACATACTGAGTGTTATTACCGCACCGTCAGCGCTCTTGACACATACGGATTTCTCGATCCTCGGTCCGCTGTATTCAATATCCGTTCCGCAGCGAAAATGTGCGGCGACAAGCGCAAGCCTTCTGCCGAGTTCCTTCTTTCCGACCGGATGAAGATCGTTATCCTCTCCGAGATCTATCGCCGTAACACTTTCGCAGTCTTTGATCTGCTCTCCGAGCGCACGGAGCGTTTCCCTCATCCTCTGCCATGCCTCGCTGCAGGGATCGTTATCTATCGTAAAATTCGGAAGCTGGACAATAGAGGCAAACAGGGTCTCATCATCCCATTCCTTCCTGTATCCGTCGATCATACGCAAAAACAGATCCTTATAAAGCCCGGTCTCCTCACAGTCCGACTCTCCCTGATACCAGTTAAAGCCGCCTATCGTATATTTATGGCAGGGAGCGGTCATGGCATTATAAAGCCCGACCGGCTTCCAGCTCACGAAATTCTGCCTGTAAAATTCAACATCGGTGACAGCACCCACACGATACTTCCATTCACCGGTAAGATCGATAGAATACTCTTCATCAAACAGCTTGTATTCCTTGCCCGGTGTAAACCTCGCAGCCGAATGCACCGCGCCGGGAAAACCCTCAAGGTATTCGCAGTTCATCCTTACCGTGACCGTATTTCTGCCTTCACGAAGAAGACCTTCGGGTATATCATACTTTCTCGGAGGATACTGGTAATCGGTCTGCCCGACATAAACACCGTTTACGTAGGTCTTATCGCTGTCAACTATTGTCCCAAGCCACAACTTCGCGCTCTTCCCGGCCATCTTTGCGGGAACGTTAAATGACTTCCTAAACCAGATACATCCGAACATATCTCCTATTTCGGTATCCTTAAAGAACGCGGGCAGCGTGATCTCCTTCCATTCCCTGTCATCCGTATCATCGGATTCCCAGTGTTCCTTAAGCCCCTCATCCATGGCATCGACCATCGCATGCCAATCGTCCATGCCCTTTATATTTGCCTCATTTACGGCATCACGGACGGCCTTTGGTGCATACTCATCCGCAATGGCAAGCTTATCATCATACCCTTTCAGCATTTCGCGGCTCATCCAGCATTCGATCTTCGAACCGCCGAGGCTTGCATCAATAAATCCCACCGGTATGCCGGTCAGTATATTCAATTCCTTTGCAAAGAAATATGCGGTTGCGGAAAAAGACCCCAGATACGATCTGTCCGGCCTTCTCCAGCATCCGGTACGGACCTCATCAAGCGGTGCGGTAAAATCAACATCCTCGGTTATCTTGAATTCACGTACATTCGGATAGTCACACTCGTCAAATTCTTCGGGATACCTGTCCTTAACCCTGTCCATCGGAAGCTCCATATTGGACTGGCCGGAACACAGCCACAC
Source organism: Lachnospiraceae bacterium (assembly GCA_024692905.1). GTDB lineage: Bacteria > Bacillota > Clostridia > Lachnospirales > Lachnospiraceae > UBA2868. The sequence goes on from JAILLY010000083.1 coordinate 44,466, forward strand.
CTCACCGACAAGGACATCCGATACAGTAAACGACTCATCTGCATCGTCACATACGGTGACAGTATACGGGCCGCCGAAAGGTACAGGTTCGAGCCATACCTCAAAGCGGCCGTTTGGATCCGTAACGGTCTTATATACGTCATCGATGAACGAGACCGTGATGTTCCTGCCCGGAACGTCATAACCCCATATATGATTCTTTCTGTCTCTCTGAAGTACCATGCCGTCGCTTATAAGCCTCGGCAGTCTGAGATTGCTCATATCTCCCACCTTTTGATCCTTCCGCCGGAAACCTTAGATCAGTTCAAAATCCAGAAGATGAAGGTTACTCTCACCCCTGAACACAAAATACAGCGCGTAGATACCGTCCTCTATATCAACGTTTCCCTCGTATCTTGTGAAATTATTCCTTGAAGTAACGGGTATGCTCCCGATAAGTTTCCTTTTCCCGGGCTCGTCCCTTCGCGATGCATATATCTCCATCCGGCCGCGCCCGTAGCCCTTTGCTCTTATCGCAATGCTCTTAAGGCCTTTTATATCAAAGTACTTGAAACCGGCGACAACTCCGTCCCTTATATTGGAAATGTAGGAGTGTATCCCCTTATCAAGTCCGCTCGAAGTATCAATGATATCGGGCCTTGATATCTTATCAAACTCATCCGGGTCAACATCCGAATGATCCTGTACTATCCTGGGATATCTGTCTTCAAGCCATCCGATCCAGGGGATCAGCATATGGCGCGGCTTAAATACATCATATACATTAAGATCATCCCTGTTTTCATCCTCCGAAAGATAAAGGCTGCATGCAATATAAGCAGGATAAACGCCGGTACCCTTAAGAGGCGTTCCCTGACAGGAGGTTATCTCAGCCTGAACGATGCTTCCGTCTCCCGAAATGCTTATCCTTTCTATGCATCCCTGACGGCTGTAATTATGGCCGTTTGTATGTCTGTGATAGAATATATACCACTCTCCGTTTATGAATTCCATGCTTCCGTGGTTATTTGCGTACGGAACGGAAGGCATCGAAGCCTTCTTATAGGTATCAATGCCGATATCGCAGTTGCTGACTATGACCCCTCCGTACTCAAACGGGCCCTCGGGAGAATCACCGAGAGCATAGCACAGCTCATGGTTTACGACTGATGAATAGATGAAATAATACCGTCCCTGTGCCTTTCTCATCGAAGGTGCTTCAAAGAACGGATGCTCTTCAAATGACGTGCCCCTACAGTAACGTTCGCCCGGAGCGATAAATACCGGTGCCTTTACAACCGTGAGCATATCGCTGTCAAGAACAGTCAGCATCGCGCCGTGCCTGTTAACGTCACCCGGGCCGCAGAAACCGGTATACAGATATGTAACACCGCCCTCGGTAAGGACTCCGGGATCGAACTGCGGTTCATCACCCTCTCTCTCACCGAGAGCGGTTCCGTCCTTATAACGGACGAAACCGTAATATTCATACTTTCCCGCCGGCTCATCGCATACCGCAACGGATACACGCCCCATTGAGCTTAGCGAATAATAAAGATAATACCTGCCGTCGGGGCCGACGGTAACATCGGGCGCGTACAGATTTCCGTCAAGTTCACCGTTTGAGGGGTCCTGATTCTTCTTAAATATCACTCCCTCATATCTCCAGTCACCGAGATCGTTAACGGGGGCCGACCAGCATACATAGTCAAGTTCGCAGTAAACATCACCGTTATACTTATCGTGTGAGCCGTACACATATACCCTGTCGCCGAACACATAGGGTTCACCGTCGGGTATATATTCGTACGAAGGCAGGTATGGATTAAGCGGCTGTTTAAACTCTGAAGCCATTTATCACTCCTTAACGCCGCCGATCGTAAGACCGGTTACGAAGTATCTCTGAAGGAACGGGTAGAGGCAGACGATGGGAAGCATCGTTACTACCGTTGCGGCGGCACGGATGGTCACCGGCGTGATGGTTGCCGCACCGTTCTTGGCGTTCTCGGCACTTCCGCTCTGCTGCATAACCGATGAGAGGAGCTTCATAAGCTCATACTGAAGCGTTGTATACTTCGTCTTCATACGGTTATAGAGCATTGCATCAAACCATGAATTCCACTGCCACACAGCGATGAAAAGCGCTATCGTCGCATATACAGGTTTACATAACGGCGATATGATGTCCTTGAATATCGTGAAATAACCTGCACCGTCAAGCTGGGCCGATTCCTCAAGACTCTCGGGAATACCCTCCATATAGGTCCTCATAACAAGCATGTTGAAAGCGCTTATCATTCCGGGGATCCAGTAAACGTGGAAAGTTCCGGTAAGGCCGAGGTTCTTATACAGCAGGAAGATCGGGATCATACCGCCGTTAACATACATCGTTATTACCCAGAACAGCGAAAGACCTGACTTGAAAAGGAACCTCTTACGGCTTACAACAAATGCAAGCAGCGCATTTGCGAACAGCGAAGTTAAGGTTGCCAGCACGGTCCTTCCCACAGTGATCTTCGCTCCCGTCCAGATATTCTGCATCGCGAGAACCGTCTTGTAGTTCTTGAGCGAGAACTTGCGGGGCCATAAATAGATATTTCCTCTTACCGCATCTATACCGTCATTAAAGGACAGCACAATCGTATTTAAAACAGGATAAAGCGTGATTATAACGAAGGAGGTTAAGAAAAGGAAAACTACGACCGCAAATATCTTATCGCTTATCGGTTTACTTACTTTATATTCTTTATCATGCATCTTTCCTTCCCTCCTTTCTAGAACAGTCTCTGTTCACTGTATCTCTTGGCAATCGCATTCGCAATGACTATGAGCAGGATACTTACCGCACTCTTGAACAGACCCGCAGCAGTACCGAGCGAATAGTCATTCTGGGAAATACCCCATTTCAGAACATAGATGTCGATCGTCTGGGATACCGACTGGACCAGACCGTTACCGAGGAGGTACTGAACCTCGAATCCGGCATTCAGTACGTTTCCGACATTCATAAGAAGAAGTATGAGGAATGTCGGTTTGATACCGGGAAGGGTTATATATCTTATCTTCTGTAACCTGTCCGCGCCGTCGATCGAGGCCGCTTCATAAAGAGCCGGGTCGATCGCGGTGATCGCCGCAAGATAGATTATCGCATTCCAACCTGTTTCCTTCCAGCATTGCGCAAATGCGACAATGGGCCAGAAGTATTTAGGAAACGCGAAGAAGTTGATTGCCTGCTTTATTATTCCGAACTTAAGTAAAAGATCGTTTACGATACCGGTCGCGGAAAGCGAATCATGGAGTATACCGGTAACTACTATCCATGAAAGGAAGTGAGGCAGATAGGATATGGTCTGAATGGGCTTCTTTAACCATGTCTTCCTTACTTCATTAAGTATTATCGCAAACAGGACCGCCATTATCGTAGTTGATACGAGGTTGATGACACCCATCGCGAACGTATTTCTTATAACCTTTATAAATACGGCATCCTCAAAGAGGAATTTGAACTTGTCAAGACCCACGAACTTGGATCCGAATATACCCTTCTTGGGCTTATAGTTCTCAAATGCCATGAGCCAGCCCGTAAGAGGCCAGTAATAGAATATGATACCGTAGACCACGATGAAGAAAGAAACTATCATTAAGAAGCTCTGCTTCTTCATTTCCTTCCACGTTACCTTCACCTTTTTGGTGTTCTCATTTTTTACCCGGGCCATAATGATTCTCCTATTATTATGGTTACACCTTTTTCTGATCTTCTTTAAAAAAGGGGCAGCAACCTCAAAGCCGCAAAGTTGCTGCCCCTATTTATAATTGGTTCAAGAAAGCGCAGCTTACTTGAATCCGTCAAGGATCTCCTGCATTTCGGCAAGGAAGTCTTCAGGCTTGCATGCATTATATGCTTCCATATAATCAGCCCATCCCTTATCGAAGTCCTTAGCCATAACTACCTTAGGTAACCACTCGTGCTTAACCTCACCCATCTTAGCCCAGGCTACACCACCGGGAGTCTCGGTCGTGAAGTTGTTGGAGTATGAGTACATCGGGAACCAAGGACCATTGGTCTCAACTACGGAACCGATCATCTGAGGATAAGTTGTTACTCCGTATGCATCGAAGCAGTTCTTAAGAGGTGCTGCCATATCGTTCATGAACTCTGAAGGCTGCTCCTCGGGCTTGTTGGCGTTCTTGCCGTCGCGGCTTGTTCCATGCCACTGAGGGAAGTATGAGTACTGGCACCTGTGAGCTGCCTGATAAGAGGTATCAGCCCAGTTCTGCCTCTGCTCATCGGTACGATAGAATAATCCTTCGTCATCTACGTTGTAGTCAACGCCTTCAACACCCCAGAAACGGAGATCATGAAGCTCCTGATCCATAGCACAGTCTACAAGGAACTTGAAAGCTGCATCGGGATCTTCGCAATCGGTCGTGATAGCGATACCTGAAGCCTGGTTAACGGTATCATCATATGTATGCCACCTGTTCTCCATACCTTCCTTGGTCGTAAGGCCGAGAGGAACATAGTTGCAGCCCTTCTGGTCAAGACCTGACTGCTTGAAGGAATCATTTACGGTGTAAGCGAAATCCCACCACTGGTCAACCATACCAAGTACGCGGCCGGTTGAAAGCTTTGCAATGTACTCATCATAGGTCTGGGTGAATGACTCGGGATCTACGAAGCCCTTGTTGTACTCTTCATTAAGCTTCTTGAAGTAAGCGATCGTATCTTCAGAGGTATTGTAATCCTTGATGGTCATATCTGTCTTATCAACGATAACCGAACCGTCATTGGGATATCCTGCAAGGAACTGACCTGCATTCTCAAGACAGAAGTATCTCCAGTCTTCGCAGAGGATGGTGTAAGCCATGTTCTCTGTGCCGTCATCCATCGTAGGATTCTCAGCTATATAGCTCTCGAGAAGGTCGAAGTACTGATCCATCGTCTCGATCTTCGGATATCCTGCCCACTCAAGGACACGAACCTGGATCCAGAATGCTTCGTCATTATGTGTGGTCTGCTTGGTCTCTCCAAGAGTGTTTCCGAAAGGATTGATCCAATAGATATGACCATCGGGCTGACGGAACTTATCCCACTCTTCGGGTGTGAACCACAGATCCCTGAACTCGGGATACTGATCGATATAATCATCAAGGGGAATAAGTGCATCTGCATCAACAAGAAGGTTCATTTCATCGGAATCGATGAAGTCGGGATACTCACCGCCTGCGATGAGAGTACCGGTAGCTTCTGAAGCGGTCTGACCGGTAAGCCATGTTTCCTTAACCTTTACGCCCCACTTGTCAGCGATCATCTGAGCGATCTCATTGTCGTCATTGATCTCGGAACCGGGCATCGTGATGAACATGGTGAATTCCTTAACATCACCCGAAGCGGCAGCGCCGTCATCACCGGCATCGCCTGCATCAGCTGCGGGTGCAGCTTCGGTTGCTCCTGCATCTGCTGCGGGTGCGCCTGTATCAGCTGCATTTCCGCCGCATCCTGCAAGCATGGAAGCTATCATAGCCGTGCCTAACAATAATGCAGTAATCTTCTTAAATCTCATTTTTTTCCTCCCTATAAAATGAATATTGTTCCGGGGTTCCTTTCTCCCCGTGATATCATCATATAAAATCAGGCCTTTCACAAACAACCGATAAATTATATTTTAAAGGGGGGAAAATTATTGTTGTGTGTCCCGGGCTGTTTTTTTCCCCGTACGGGATGCTATAATCATAAGGAAAAACGGATCGGGAGGTATGATCATGCTTAGGGAAACAAGGGTAAAGAACGGAAATCTTAAGGGTTTGCCGGGTAACGATCCGAGGGTGACCGTATATAAGGGAATACCGTTTGCAGCCCCTCCTTTGGGGGATTTAAGATGGCATAAGCCGGAACCTGCGCCTGACTGGGAAGGCACTCTTAACGCCTACACCTTCGGTCCGATATCCATGCAGGACCGTCCGGGCGTCGGAGATGATATATATTGCAGAGAATGGCATGTCGATAAGGATATCCCGATGGACGAGGACTGTCTGTACCTTAATGTATGGACTCCCGCTATGAGCACAAAAGACCGCCTCCCCGTCCTTGTATGGTACTTCGGGGGCGCTTTCCAATGGGGTTATACCGCCGAGATGGAATTTAACGGCGAACGTCTTGCACGCCGCGGTATCATCGTTGTAAGCGTCAATTACAGGCTGCAGGCCTTCGGATTCCTTGCCCATCCGGGGCTTACCGCGGCGGATCCCGGTTCTCCCGCAAATTTCGGGCTTCTTGACCAGCAGGCGGGACTTAAATGGGTATATGAGAATATCGAGGCCTTTGGCGGCGATCCTAAAAATATAACTGTAGCGGGACAGTCAGCCGGCGGCGGCAGTGTTCTTAACCAGATCTGCGATCCCGAAAACTACGGCATGATAAAGGGTGCCGTGGTGTTAAGCGGGATGATCCGCTTCCCGGGCGATGATATACTGACTCCCGCAAGCCTTGAAAAGGCCTGTGAAAAGGGCGAAGACTTCCTTAGATATCTCGGGGCATCTTCAATAAATGAGGCAAGAAGTATCGATAAGGTCCGCATAAGAGATGCATACGGCGAATATGTCAAGGATAATCCGAGGTTCGCACCGGTACTTGATAAGACCCACTACAGGTATGATCCTTATGAGTGTTTTATGAACAATAAACGGGCAGATATACCCGTGATCACGGGATATACACCGGATGAATTTGTGATAGGAGGGGTAAACCGGGTAAAGGAATCCGTACACAATGCCGTTAAAGGTGCACTTGCAGCCGGCGGGGATCCCGAAATTTATGTGTACGAGTTTGCGCCCACGATACCGGGGCCGGATGATCCGGGCGTATTCCACTCTTCGGATCTGTGGTTCTGGTTCGAAACACTAAATATGTGCTGGCGTCCGTTTGGCGGTGCGCATTTTGAGCTGGCACGCAGGATGTGTGACTGTTTTGCCGATTTCGTTAAATACCACACACCGAATCCGCCACAAAGGCCTAAGGACGATCCGCAGTACTGGCACCCGGCCTGCGAAAACAGCCTTAATATAATGCAGTTTAAATGCTGATCACGCCGTTCCCCCGTTCTTACGGTACCTGGCCGGGGTACAGCCTTTTAACTCGATGAACTTCTGTATAAAGTAATCGGTATCCTTGTATCCGACCTCCTCGGCTATCAGGGATATCTTGTCATCCGTCTTTATGAGCAGCTGGGCAGCCTCGTTTATCCTTACCGAACACAGATAATCCTTAAAGGACTGGTCATATTTCTTCCGGAAGATCTGGCCAAGGTATGAGGGGTTTACATAATATTTCCTGCTCAGATCCTTAAGAGTCAGGTTCTCGGCATAATTCTGCCTGATCTCACGTTCTATCTCCTGAAGGACCCCGCGTGAAACATTCTTCCGAAGGCCCGCAAGATAATCCGCATAACTTAACGCAAACCGCTTAAGGTGAGTCCTTGTTCCCTTGGTCCTGCCAGCATCATAGACATTTTCATTTATGAAATTAAGGATCTCCTCCTGATCAACGCTCTCATCCTGCTCGACCGCCAGATGGATGAGCCTTACCTGAAGATAATTTATGTTCATCGCAAGGATCTCTTCATTCATGCCGGCTGCATACATGGCATCATAGAGCGCATCAACGCTCGCGTTCATCCTGGTAACCTCATTAAGATCGATCGCGGATACCAAAGAATCAAGTTCATCCTTGAAAAGAACAACCTTGCCTGCCGGTTCATCTGTACCCTCATCATTTTTTGAGCCCATGCGTCCGGTCAGCGATACACGCTTTAATATCCCGGTAAGCTCTTCACGGCTTACAGGCTTTAACATATATTCCATGCATGAATACCGTATTGCCTGCTGGGCATAATTAAAATCATTATAGCCGCTTAAGATAACGAAGTACGCATCGGAAAGCTTCTCTTCCCTTATCTTTTTAAGCAGTTCAAGTCCCGTCATCACCGGCATGCTTATGTCGGCTATGATCAGATCCACCTTATCATTCTTAAGATATTCGTATGCTTCTCCGCCGTCATTGGCACATTTGACGATCTCATAACCGAGAGCCTCCCAGTCTATGAGTACCGACAGGCCCTGCATTATGAACGGTTCGTCATCTACGAGCATTACCTTGAGCATTATATTTCCTCCGAGCTGATACTGATTATACGAAACGCGTGGTCAATGTATCAACGGGGATACGTATCAGGATAGTGGTACCCACACCCTTCTCGCTCTCGACCACAACGCTTGCCCTGCCGTTTGTCTGCATCTTGAGACGCAGGCAGGCATTTATCATACCTATATGCTTATCTGTCTTGAGGCTGTCAATTGTACAGTTTTTAAGCTTATCGTTAAGGAGGGCGGTCTCTTCCTCTTCCATTCCGTCACCGGTATCCTCCACTTCCATGAACAGGTTCTCGTCCTGCTCATATACCCTGACATAGATGTATGTTGTGCCGGCCTTGTGCTCAGCGCCGTGAACACAGGCATTCTCGACAAATGTTTCGAGAGTGAGCTTGGGCATATAATAATTCTCGCACCCGTTCCGCAGGCTTATCTGATAAGAAAGCTTGTCACCGAAGCGGTATTTCTGAAGGTCAAGATACGCTTCAACAAACCTGAGTTCATCCTTGATCTTTACATTATCCTCGGACCAGTCAACGTTCTGCCTCTGAAGCAGCGCGAGACGTTCGATCATCCCTGCCGTTTCTTCCTCGCGTTTTATGATACTGTGCATCCTTATGCTCTCAAGGACATTGAAAAGAAAATGCGGATTGATCTGCGAATGGAGGGCAAGCAGCTCGGCCTGCTGGCGTGCAAGGTCCGTCTCCTGCTTCTTAAGTCTCTCCTCATACACCGTTTTTATGAGTTCCTTAAGCCTTAAGACCATCTGATTGTAATTACGCATAAGCGAGCCGATCTCATCACGGCCCGCAGCGTTTTCAATGGGCTCTAAGCTGTCGGAACCTTCATTTACGTTGTCAAACGCCTCGCTAAGGGTCTTAAGACGGCGGACAAACGACTGGTTTATCATGTACATGAGTACTACCGGCAAAAGGATGTTTACCAAAACGAGCAGCACAAGCAGCATGATATTGCCGCGTGTAAAATGCATGAGCTTATCATCCGGATCTTTTATAAGGACACGTAAGTTCATACCATATATTTCAAAGTCATTCTCATATGCAAAGGTCTCATTTCCGTTCAGCCTGTAGAACGGCGTGATCGCATCCGAATAACCCTCATTTGAATACAGTATCCTGGTGCCCTCGCATACATAGACCGGCATCGAATACTTCATGTCGTTAAACCTTCTTACCATGCTGCCGTAATCTATGTCGACCTTAACGAGCTTCTCATACTTAAGATCCTTAAAATAGTTAAGCCTTCTTACAATGGACAGGCGCTTCCTGAACGTCTCCGTCCTGTGTTCATCTCCCACGAAATAACTTGTGAAGATTACATCATTTTCGGCCTTTTTTATCGCCTTATACCATTCCTCCTTCTCCTGAGGCGCAAGAGTCGCAAACGGACCTCCGCTTACTATAGTCGGATTGGCGGTGTACATTACGATGCCAAGATCGCTGTTTGATAAGTTCATCTCGGCGAACGGGTTGCTTAGTATCGCATATCTGGCAAGATAGAAATCTTCCGCTGTCTCGTATTCAATATCAAGATATTCGTTTAAGGACCTGTTTATGAACAGTCCCATTGTCGGCCTTACCGCTCCGTCCACCATATTGCGCATATCCGCTTCAACGGCGCTGGCAATGTTTCCCATCTCATAATTCATGCGCTCCCTGTCTTCCTTCCCCGCAATGTTCAGTATCACGGCGTCGGTAACGAACAAAGGGAGGAGCACACACACCACGAACAGGACCACAAGCTTGCGCGTTATGGTAAGATCATCCATTATTCCCGTTATATGTCCCGATCTCTTTTTCATATTCAAACTATACCACGGTCCATAATTTACTTCAAACAGAAGAGCCGAACACTTATGTGTCCGGCTCTTCTGTCAGAACGATATGAAATATCAGGCCTATTCATTCATATTATCATATACGTTCCTTACCGCTTCATCCTCGAACGGATTAACATCCATGACTCTTGATGCATTCAGCTTGCCCATCTGCATTTGCATTCCCACAATGTCTACGAAATTCTTCGTCTCGCCGAGCTTAAGAGGATTCTCATTAACGGCACCCTGCGCAAGGCCCGAGAAATCAGATCTCGAGGACGTTAGATCATTGCCGATCCCACTTATCCTGTTAAGACTCTTAGAGCTTACCGCATTCGTATTATACACATACGGGCTTACTCCCACAGCACCAACTCTCATAAGTATCTCCCACGATAGAGTCACATTTGCTATCCTATGTAACCATTCTACCTTAAGGGCCTCTTAAAGTCAATCATTTTTTTGCCGTTTTTCATTATTTTCATCATCCGTAACGGCCGAACGTTTAAGAAGGTCGGGACGACGCTCCGCTGTGCGTTTGAGTGACTGTTCATGACGCCATTTTTCTATGTTCGCATGATGTCCCGAGAGGAGTATCTCCGGCACTCTCTTGCCGTGCCAGACCTCAGGCCGTGAGTACTGGGGATATTCAAGCAGATCGTCCTTAAAAGTCTCAAACTCGGCGGATACATCGTTGTTAAGAACGCCGGGTATCAACCGTGATACGGCATCCACGATCGTCATTGCCGGAAGTTCACCTCCGGTGAGAACGAAATCCCCGATAGAAACATTGTCCGTGACTATCTCCTCAAGTACCCTCTCATCTATACCCTCATAGTGGCCGCAAAGAAGTATGAGTTCCTCCTCCTTTGCGAATTCCTCTGCCATCTTCTGGTTAAACACCCTGCCCTGGGGCGTTAAATATATAACCCTCGGGCTGACCGGTTCCTTACCGTCACGGCCCCTGCCTTCATTTATCCTCCTTACCACGTCCTCATGGCACAGATAAACAGGCTCGGCCTGCATGAGCATACCGGCACCGCCGCCGTAAATATAGTCATCCACCTTATTATGCTTGTTAAACGCATAATCCCGGATGTTTACGGCCTCAATATCAATGATCCCGTTCTCCATGGCCCGTCCGATGATGCTCGTATCAAGTCCCTGCATCACCATTTCCGGGAAAAGAGTCATTATATGAAAGTTCATAACACCTCGTCAGTCAAGTATATTCTCTATGCTCGTGCGCAGCGCAACGACTGCTTTTTTCAGCTTATCGCGGTTCTTTTCGGTACTCCGGCCCTTTTTTATATCCTTTGACAACTCGATGATGAGCTTTTGAACGAGCTTCGTGGTATCGCTTATCTGGATCTTCTCGGCCATCGTCACCGGGGATCTGTCACCCTTAACGCCCTGCCCGGCGCGTTCAACAAGCGCCCCTGCTTCACCAAGAAGAGCGGCAAGCTCCTCATCCTTTATCTCACCGGCACCGTTTAACTTTGATCTTTCGTACTGTTTCCTGAATATGATCATATCTTCACCTTGATCCGTCCGTCAGGGACGGGCATTTACTTAAGTGCTTCCTTAAGGACGTTAAGATCGTCCTCCATTACCGAAAGATATGTTACTCCGTTCTTAATATCCCGTGAAGTAACTGACTGCAGCGAATCAAGAGTCAGTATCTTTAAGTCCTTATCTGCCGTATTGTTCACAACCGACTCCGCAAGCCTGTGATCGGTCCCTTCAATGGTCATGACCGCATTAAGAGACAGTTCGTCCGCCTTGTCTGCAAGGAACGTGATAGTCTCAAAACTCGCCTCCGTTTCGGCCGAGCATCCCGCAAATGCGGCATAATACGTAAGCCCGTAGTCGGCCGTCATATAAGCAAAAGGAAACCTGTCTGCAAAAAGAAGGGTCTTTACAGGGGCATTTACCGTCACATCCCTGTATTCAGCATCCAGAGCGTTCAGCTTTTCTATATATGCGGTCGCATTTGCACTGTATGTTTCCGCATTTGAAGGATCCGCTCCGGCAAGGGCTTTTGCTATGCTGTCTGTAAGGACTGCGGCATTCTTAAGGGACAGCCATACATGTTCATCGTATTCCTTCTCCCCTTCTTCCGCTTCTTCGCTGTGATCCTCCTGCATTCCTTCCACGGTCTCCTCTTCCCTGACAGAATCACCGAGCACATCAAGCAGGTTAATGACAACCATGTCCTTATTGACCGCCTCTTTAAGAGCATCTTTGACCCATTCGTCTGATTCTCCCCCTACATATATAAAAATATCGCACGAAGAGATCTTCAGGATGTCAGAAGCGGTTGGCTGGTAACTGTGAAGATCCACACCGTTATCAAGAAGCAAAGTCACATCGGCACCCCCGGAAGCATCTCCCAGGATGTTCATTACCCAGTCATATTCAGGGAAAATGGTGGTTACGATACTTATCCTGTCATCCCCTGCACCGGGAACGGAACCACACGCATTAAGACCGCCGGCCAAAAGGACGGCAATTACGATCAGAATATATTTTTTCACTATAAAGCCCCCTTAGGACCAATGCCGGCGATGGGACTTGAACCCATACGTGGTTGCCCACAACAGATTTTGAGTCTGCCTCGTCTGCCATTCCGACACGCCGGCCAACCGGGATAACCCCGATCCCAAACAGCCATTTGATGATAGCATAACAATAACGATTTATCAAGTAAAGTCATATAATGCGAACATATCATCAAAGGTCTCGCGCCTTCTTATGAGCTTAGCCGTTCCGTCGGAGGTTATAAGAACCTCGGCAGGACGGAGACGCGTATTATATGACGAACACATGGAATAACCGTATGCTCCGGCATCGAGCACGCATATAAGGTCGTCATCCTTTACAACAGGCAGTTCGCGGTCCTTGCAGAGTACATCTCCGGATTCACAGATATTGCCGCATACGGTAACCTTTTCCATTAAGCCGTCCTCACGGCCAACCACACTGCCGTTCCTTATTATCTCAATATCATGCCAGGAATCATACATTGACGGGCGGACAAGGACGTTCATCCCGACATCCGTTCCCACGTATTTTATACCGGAATTCTCCTTTATGGAATATACCCTGCCAAGGATAACACCGCCCTCGGCAACGCAGAACCTTCCGGGCTCACTCTTAAACAGCGGGGCACTCCCGTATTCGGCCACAAACCTGTCAAGCTTTGCCGTAAATTCCCTTGAGAATTGATCCATATCGAATTCCTTCTCATCATCAAGCTTATGATAAGGTATCCCGTATCCGCCGCCGAAATCGATGAACTCAAGATCTTTAAACCGCATCGCTATACGAAGCAGGTTATCAACTGCCGCAAGGAACGGTGCGGGATCCAAAAACTGAGAACCCACATGCTGGTTGATGCCGGTTATCTTAAGGTCATATTCCGCCGCGATCTTAAATATGCTGTCTATATCCTCTTCCGATATCCCGAATTTGGTCTTCTTGCCGGCAGTGACCACCTTCTCATGATGTCCGGCGCCTACTCCGGGGTTTATCCTTACACTGCAGCTTCCGCCACGGTTTATCGATCCGAAGAGCTTAAGCTGGTCGAGACTGTCAAGGCTTACCGTTATACCGTTGTCTATCGCGAACTTCATCTCATCCGCGGATACGTTATTGCATACATAGAATATGCGGTCCGGCGTGAAGCCTGCCTTAAGGAGCATTCGCATCTCGCCTTCGCTCATCGCATCGGCATTCAAGCCGGTCTCAATCGCTATCTTTAATACGGACAGGTTTGTGTTCGTTTTACAGGAATAATTGGCCCTGTACGGATATTTAGTTATCACATTGGCAACTTTCGTCATCCTGTCCCGGATAATATCCTCGTTATAAACATAGAGCGGTGTTCCGAACTTTTTTGCAAGTTCCTCCGGGTCATTTCCCTTAAAATAATCGATCCTTTCGATAAACGATCTCATAATATTTCTCCTTTGGTCATTCCTTTAGCAGTCATCCTGCCTTCAGTCTCCGAGAAAGCCTTCAACGCCGCGAAGCGAGCCGTCTGAAGTAAGATTTGATTTTCCGTCAGACGATTTGGCTATTATATACTGTCCCTTTACTCCCGAATCCTCATCGCTTATCTTCTTGGCGACACCGTTCTCGGAAGTATATGTATACTTAACGCCCCCGCCTGCCTTGGATATTCCCTCAAGCGTCATGGAGCCGTTCTCAAGCCCGTTTGAATAAGTTCCCTTTATGACCTGCTTGGAAAGCCCCGATGCTCCTATCTTGTCCTTGTAATAATTCGAGGTACAGGTTCCTTCACCGTTTGGCTTGTCATCGCTCCACTTTCCGTCATACACGAATGAACCTATCGCCGATGACTCTGCATATACGGCTCTCATCAGTATACCCTGTCCGCTTCGTACATTTGAGGCAAAATCACCGTAATAGTAGTAACCGTCGCTGTAGATGGCTATACCCTTTCCTTCTCTTACACCGTCTGCCGTCTTCGTTCCGTAATAAAACGAATTATCACCGACAACTTCATCCGCAAGATCCGTGAATTCTTCGGTCCTCATAAGTTCTTTTACATCATCAAGGTCGCCCGCCTCGAAACAGTCAAGCATCTTCTTTAAAGTATCATTATGTGACTCTTCAAGCGCCGCGCGCTCCTCTTCCTCCCTTGCGGCTTCTTCCTCTTCGGCCTGCTGCCTTGCCTTTATCTCCTCAACAGCCGCTATCTTCTGCATCATGGCCTCATCTCCGGTATTGTCATAACCGGTCTGAAGCGCCGTCATCATATTGGTCTCATCGCCGAGTTCCTCGTAAATATTTGCAATTCCCCAATACGGTGTCTTATTCTCCTTATTATACAGAAGCGACTGCTGATAAGCCTCGACCGCATCCGCGGTTTCGGAACTGCTCTCGGCTATCTTGATGTAGGCATATGCCATGGCATTCCGTATCTCGGTGCTCTCGGGCTCATAATTGAGCGCATCGTCAAAATACCTGACCGCGGTCTGATAATCTCCCTGATCCATATATTCGTTTCCGGTCCTTATCAGGTCTGCGAGTCTGTTTGCCTGCGAAAAATAACTCACTCCATAATATACAGCCATAATTATCACGGCGATCAGCAGTAAACCGGTGGCAACCGCAAGGATCACCCTTGCCCTTTTTGTGTTCAATTATTTATCCTCCAATGTTTTCGATCTGCCAGTCTATAGGCTCAAGACCGTTTTCCTCAAGAAACTTATTTGCCCTGTCAAAATGCCCGCATCCGAAAAACCCTCTGTATGCCGAAAGCGGACTCGGATGTGGTGCCGTAAGTATGAGCTGGCGTTTATTGTCAAGCATAGACATCTTGGCCTTTGCGGGGCTCCCCCAGAGCATATAGACGATCGGACGGTCCTGTGCGTTAAGTATCCTTATCGCAGCATCTGTGAACTGTTCCCAGCCTATCCCCTTATGTGAATTGGCCTGATGGCAGCGCACGGTCAGCACCGTATTAAGCAGAAGTACCCCCTGTTTCGCCCATTTTTCAAGATATCCGTTATCGGGGATATAGCACCCGAGCTCATCATGAAGCTCCTTATATATATTCATAAGTGATGGGGGGATGTCAATACCCGGCCTGACGGAAAATGAAAGGCCGTGCGCCTGACCCGGTTCGTGATACGGATCCTGGCCGAGGATCAGCACTCTGACCTTTTCAAGCGGTGTCAGCGCAAATGCATTGAAAATATCATCCGAAGGGGGATATACCGTTCCTGACTTGTATTCGTTCCTGACCCTGTCATATAACGCCCTGTAATAGGGCTTCTTAAATTCCGCTGAAAGCGGAGTTAACCAATCGTTATCAATTGCAGCCATTATAACCTCACCGGCACACCCTTATCAGCCAGATATTTCTTAAGTTCTCCTATCTCAAGTTCTTTGTAATGGAATAGCGATGCCGCAAGCGCCGCATCCGCGCATCCGTCGGTGAGAGCCTCAAGAAAATGCTCCTTACTCCCCGCTCCGCCCGAGGCTATGACGGGTATATTCACTTTCTCGGAAACAAGCCGGGTCAATTCGATATCATAACCGGCCTTGGTCCCGTCGCAATCCATACTTGTGAGCAGTATCTCACCTGCTCCGAGCCCACATGCCTTAACGGCCCATTCAACGGCATCAATGCCCATATCGACTCTTCCGCCGTTTTTATATATGTTCCAGCCGCTGCCGTCTTCCCGGCGTTTGGCATCGATCGCAACTACCACGCACTGGCTTCCGAACTTGTCGGCAGCACGCGAAATAAGCTCAGGATCCATTATCGCAGCCGAGTTTACCGCCACCTTGTCGGCTCCCTCCCTGAGGATCATACGGAAATCATCCACGGAACGTATGCCTCCGCCAACGGTAAACGGGATAAAGATATTCTGAGCTATCCTTCTTACGAGTTCGGCCTTGATATCCCTCGAATCCGATGATGCGGTAATATCAAGAAACACGAGTTCATCGGCACCGGCACTGTCATACAGTTTGCTGACTTCGATAGGATCTCCCGCATCCCTTAAGTTTATGAAATTCGTTCCCTTTACAACGCGTCCGTTATTTACATCAAGACAGGGGATTATTCGTTTTGTATACATATCTCAAACCTTCAGGAAATTTTCAAGCATCTTAAGTCCCGCAGACGAACTCTTCTCCGGATGAAACTGGCACCCGAACAGGTTATCCTTTTCAACCGATGCGTGGATCTTCGTATTATAATCGGTCACTGCGGTAACTATGCTCTCATCCGCCGCTTTCAGATAATACGAATGTACGAAATAAACATAAGGTTCCTTTCCGGTCCCTTCAAACAGGCGTCCGTCATTTATAAGAGTCAGTGAATTCCATCCCATATGGGGGATCTTGGTGTATTCACCGTCAGGTATCCTGAGTATCCGCCCTTTAAGCAGGGCAAGCCCCCTGACACCGGGTGACTCTTCGCTCTCCTCAAACAAGAGCTGAAGGCCCAGGCATACCCCGAGGAACGGCGTCCCTTTGCTGACTGTCTCTGCTATCGTTTCATCAAGCCCGCTGCTCCTTAACCGTCCCATAGCATCACCGAAAGCACCAACGCCCGGCAGGATCACCCTGTCCGCGTTAAGGATCTTATCCCTGTCATTCGTAATGATATGATCGGCACCGAGATATTTGAGTGCGTTCACGACACTCCTTATATTTCCGGCATCATAATCTATAACTGCAACCATTCTTTTCCCTCAGTCGTTACTGTCCGTCCGTAAACTCGGATTCTTCGCCTTCTATAACGTTATTTGTTGTTCCGGGCGCAGGCCCCTGCATCCCGCTCTCTTCCGTAAGCGGTGCGGCAGGAACATAATCAGGATTGACGTACTCATATATTGCTCTGGTATAATCGCCGCTGTCTTCAAGCTCAAGCCAGCTCCTTGCCTCATCCTCGGACACTCCAAAGGTATTATCAAGCTCATATTTTATCTCATCGGCATATCCGTTGAATTCATCCTGTATCCCGTATTGTTCCGCACTCTCCCCGTACTCATCAACATCCCCGAGTCCGCGTACAAGCGAATTAAGAGCATCCGGCATCATGCCGAGTTTCAGATAATTCCTGAATGACTTGATCTTCTGCTGGAGCTTATACAGTATGAGGTTCTTATTGTACAATTCCTGCTGTTCCTCATTAAGTTTATGCCCGGTCAGCGCCATGAATGTTGTCTGGTAATCACCGTCTTCAAAGGAAACGCGGGCAGTCCGGATATCCGTATAATAAGGCAGGATCATCGAAGCCACGCCGATGAGTACACCGATCGACAACGTGCACAGCATTATGAGGGCAACTCTCTTCTTGGGAAGCCTCGGCATCTTGAAGAGTTCATTCGGGCCCTTCTCTTTTTTCTCCTTTTTGGGCTTCTTCTCTTTCTTTTCCTTCTTTTCTTTCTTGCCCTTTTTACCCTTCTTGCCTTCGGGCTCTTCCTCCCCCTCCATTTCCTTAAGGATCTGCTCGTTATCCTCGGCACCGGCCTTGGCTATATCCTTCGCAGACTCCTCGGCAAATACTTCATTCTGGGGTTCTTTATGCTCTTTATCCTGCTTATCCTGTTTCCCGGGCTCCTCTTCTTCCCCATCCATAGGCTCGAAAAGGCTTCTTGCGATCCTATGGAGCAAGCCGTTCTTTTTCTTTCTTGAAGGAGCTTCATCGCCCTTTTCCACTACTTCAAGATCAACACCCTCATATTCAGGGATATCATTAAACTTCACATCCGCAAGGGCCTCATCCATATCGGCCTTAAGCGCGATCTCCTCCTCGGTGAGGTCAGTTTCCTGTTCTTTGACCTCTATCTCAGGATTTAATGAATCCCTGCGTTTCTTCTTTCTCTTCTTTTCTTCTTTTTCTTTTCGCTTCTGTTCTTTCTTCGCTTCTTTCTCTCTGCGTTTCTGCTCCTTTTTATCTACCGCTTCCGTTTCTTCATCGTTTAACAGGGCATCGATGTCAGGAGCTGCCTCTTCATCCGCATCATTGCTCACAAGCGAAGGATCAACAGCTTCAAAATTATCGTTTTTATCAAGGAGTTCACCGATCTCGGCTATATCCGCATCATCGGAGCCGGCTATTATGTCGTTAAGCTCGGCTTCCTCGGATATGGAAGATTCGGTGGGATCGCCCATCTCCTCTATGGACTTAAGAAGTTCATCGACCTGATCTTCCGACATCATCTGATCGGAAGCCGCTTCATCCTCAGTTTCTTCAGTCTTTTCTCCGGCAGATCCTTCTTCGTCAGACGCCGCTTCTTCAGGTGACGAGTCCTCAGATGATGATCCTTCGGATGATGTGTCTTCAGGTGATGATTCTTCGGATGACTCATCGGACGATGTTTCTTCGGAATCCGTCTCTTCAGATCCGGCTTCTTCAACTTCACCGGCGTCTTCTGATACATCCGCGGCAATGGCGCTCAGATCGCCGATCTCAGCCTCAATGTCAGCTTCTTCGCCTGCAGGGGCCTCTTCCGCTTCTTCATCCTTTGACGTATCACCGTCATCGTCCGGCGCCTCAGTCTCTGCGGCAGCATCGCCCTCTTTGAAATCAATATCATCATCGGGCATTGTAATATTTTCCGGCCCTTCAATGATATCAGGGATCTCAATATTTTCGATCTCTGCCATGATCTCAGCCATTTTGGGATCATCGGGAATTTCCGTGCCCTCAGCCGGAACAACTTCTACCGCTGCTTCGTCCTTTTTGGCATCAGCATCTATATCCAGAGGCGGTATATCGGAAAGGATCTCATTTACAACATCCTTTACGCCTTCTTCCTTCATACGGTCGAAGATGGCCTCGATCTCTGCCTGCTCCTCTTTCTCGTGTTTTCTCTCCTCTTTCTTGTCGAAGGCCGCAAGAAGTTCATCCATCTCGGCTTCGGACATCATATCATCGGTGAGCTCACCATCCGAACCCGAAAGGAGTACCTTATCCATTATGGAATTCTCATCATGACCTATGAGATCCTCTGCGGTATTTATCTTCTCGAGGCTCTTGGCCAGTTCCTCATCTGAATTAAGCTCCGCCTGCTTCCTTTCAAGTTCCTCAACATCCACATCCTCGAGATTTATTTCCTCGGATTCCGGGATCTCGGGGGCTTCCTCTTCTGCAGCAGGTTCCTCAACAGCAAGAACTTCTTCCTCTTCAGCAGGTTCCTCAACTGCCGGAGTTTCTTCTTCTGCGGCGGTTTCTTCAACCGCAGGCTCTTCGATCTCTATCTCTTCTGTAACGGGTTCCCCGATTACAGGAACTTCCTCTTCCGTGGCGGGTTCTTCTGCCGCGGGTGCTTCGACCTCCATCTCTTC
Organism: Lachnospiraceae bacterium; assembly: GCA_024692905.1. Classification (GTDB taxonomy): domain Bacteria; phylum Bacillota; class Clostridia; order Lachnospirales; family Lachnospiraceae; genus UBA2868. The sequence continues at coordinate 64,267 of JAILLY010000083.1, forward strand.
AGCAACGGGTTCCTCGACAGCAGGTGCTTCCTCTTCTACAGCAGGTTCTTCGACTGTCGGAGGTTCCTCAGCCACAGGTTCTTTAATCTCTATCTCTTCTGTAACGGGTTCCTCGATTGCGGGCGCTTCTTCTGCCTCTGCGGCGGGTTCTTCGACTGCAGGGGCTTCTTCCTCTGCAACCGGCTCTTCTGTCACCGGTTCTTCAATCTCTATTTCTTCTGCAACAGGTTCCTCAACTGCAGGCTCTTCGATCTCTATCTCTTCTACAGCGGGCTCCTCGACTGCAGGTGCTTCCTCTTCTACAGCAGGTTCTTCGACTGTCGGAGGTTCCTCAGCCACAGGTTCTTTAATCTCTATCTCTTCTGTAACGGGTTCCTCGATTGCAGGAACTTCCTCTTCCGTGGCGGGTTCTTCTGCCGCGGGTGCTTCGACCTCTATCTCTTCCGCAGCAGGTTCCTCAGCTGCCGGAGCTTCCTCTTCCGCAACAGCATTTTCCTCGACCGCAGGAACTTCTTCCTCTGCGGCGGGTTCTTCGACTGCAGGAGTTTCCTCTTCTACAACAGGTTCTTCGACAACAGGCTCTTCAATTACAGGTTCTTCAATTACAGGTTCTTCAACCGCAGGTGCTTCTTCTTCCACGGCGGGCTCTTCAGCCACGGGTTCCTCAACTGCACCTTCTTCAACAACTGTATCTTCCACAACAACCTCTTCTTCGGGATCCTTTAAGACCTCGAGTTCCTCTTCTTCATCCGGATCTTTAAGAACCTCAAGTTCTTCTTCATCGGGATCCATAAGAACCTCAAGCTCCTCTTCCTCATCGGGGTCCATAAGAACTTCGAGTTCCTCTTCATCAGATACTTCACCGGACCCGGCGGGTTCTTCAGACACTTCGGGTATCTCTTCCTTCTCTTCGGGGGCCCCGGGAACTTCCGTCATTTCGACACTCTCCGTGGTTTCGGAGGCATTTCCGCCATCTGTAAGCGGGATGTCCCCAAACATGGGCATATCCGGCTCCTGGAACAGCGAAACATGCGGAGTTTCACCGGCATCGGGTATGGTCACTTCTCCGAACATGGACAGTCCGCCGGTAACGGGATCGTAATCGAACATCCCGGGATCCACTTCGGGCTCAGCCTTGTCTTCCGCCGTGGATGACTCTTCCGATTCATCCGTATTTCCGGGCGCACTTTCACCCGCGGATACCTCATCCGCGTTTTCCGCATCAGACTCATCTGTATCCGGTATCTCTCCCGTTATCTTACCCAGAAGCCGATCCAGATATTCCTCTGTCGAATCCATACGCATCTCCTGTAAGAATGAACATCATCTTCCAAATTAGTAGTTTATCATAATTTGACCATCTAAACAATGTCAGAGAACAAAAAACAGGAGAACCTCCGCAGAAGTTCTCCTGTAAAGATCATTATATTAAATCATCAGCTCCTGAGAAGTTTATCTATCTCCTGAACAAGCTTGCCGATCTCGGGCTTACTAAGCTGGGCATCCGCTCCGAGGGACTCACCCTTACGCCTCATATCTTCATTTACAAGTGATGAGAAGATAACAACAGGTATATGCTTTAACTTATCATCCGACTTGATAAGCTTCGTAAGACGGTGTCCGTCCATCTGAGGCATCTCTATATCGGTGATCACGCATGCAACCTTTTCATCCAGGGTGCCGTCTGCAAGGCACTCATTTATATAATTCCAGGCTGCAAGACCGTCCTCGGTACGCTTCTGGTTTACATAACCCGCCTTGCTCAATGCATCGCTGATAAGTTTGTTAAGAAGATGCGAATCTTCGGCGATAAGTATAGGTGACTGATCCCTTTCCCTTGCGCCAAGAGCCTCGATCTCATTAAGCTTGAGTCCTGTCTCGGGTGAGATATCGGTTACGATCTTCTCAAAGTCAAGGATTATAACGAGCCTGCCGTCCATCTTGATGACGCCCGTCGAGATACCCTCCTGCTCATTATTGATGGTGGCATCGGGCTTGATGATCTGCTTCCACGAGAAACGGTTGATACCGACAACCTTATCAACATGGAATGCAACATCCAGTTTATTGAAATTGGTGATGATGAATATACCCTCGGGCTTGGACTCGCCTAACTGGAGAGCGTTCCTAAGGTCGATCGCCGTGATCATCGTTTCACGCGGCATGAATATTCCTTCGATGCTCGGATGCGAATTCGGTACCGGAGTCACAGACTGATACGGGATTATCTCGTTGATCTTGGCAACATTGATCCCATATGAATTATCACCAAGCTTAAACTCCAGGATCTCAAGTTCGTTTGTACCGTTTTCCAGTAAAATCTTAGTATCCATATCATCACCTCATCATATTATTGACTTATGCACGTTAATGAGCGCAAACGCCTTAACATAGTATAACATATTTCATTACAAAAATACACAAAAATGATAAAAATCATTCAGAGTATCTTATTATCTCATACTCATGTGACAATTTGCCAAAATCATCCGTATGTTCCGGATATCTTGATATCACATCAGCAAGACGTTCCGCAGGTGTATGGTCGGCCCGGAAGGGATATCCCTGCCTCTTAAGGCGTTCCACACTTCTTTTGTATTTATACCTGATCCTGCCGGAATATGACAATAAACGGCGCAGGCGTCCGGGCTTCTTCTTCTCTTCGGATACCAGCCATTCACGTTTTTCCGTATGGCCGTCATCCGCCGCAACCGTAAGATCATATCCGAACCTTATAAAATACATCCTTATGAAACGGATAATAAGCTTAAGGATAAGATATACGATAAAAGCCGCAAAGAGATATCCGAGGACCTTTTCAAGCGCGATAAGCGCAACGATCAGCCACTCGGGCAGGACCTCCTGCGAAGGAGCAAGTTCAAGTGTCGCAGCCGCTCCTTCGGCCGCCTCCTCTCCGACCGATGCGGGAAAAAGAGAAAATATAAACGATACGAATACCGCGATCCCCTTAAGGATCATGCGCACCGCATATGCAAGAGCATCCGCGAGGCTCTTTGACTTTATAAGGAACATCCCCGCGGCAAAGCAGGCCACGAGCGGAAAAACGAGCCTTTCGTTCTGCCGTAACATATCTTTCGTATCACTGCCGTTCTCCACGATAAAGTGAAGCGCATTTGAAAAATAACTCCTTAAAAAGAAAGCGCAAAGGAACAGTATGCCGCAGACATATGCAGTATTCCCGAGTTCCGGTGCACCTTTAACGGACGCATACGCAAATACGAATGCAAACCAGAGCACCGATACGGAAGGGATCGCGATAAAGCTCCGCTCCCGGCTCCCGGACCAGAAAGACAGATCGGCCATGGCAAACAGTATGAGGATAAAAACAAGGATCGCCCGTCTGAAAAGAGGCATCGGTAAGAGCAATGATACGGCAAACTCAAGCAGATGAAGTAAGATATAAACCGGAAGGACTCTTACATAAACCCTCTGGAGATACGAAAAAACAATGACCAGAACAACAAACGAAAAAAAGACGCGGGACGGCTCAAGCCCCGTCGCAAAGTACAGAAATCCGAGCGAAACATAATAAAGCATTATGAGCATGAGAATGTTTAGCCACTCAGCACAAAACAGGTATCTTCTCTCAAACATGCCGCACCGTCCATTTGGTTATATCTTCATCTCCGGTATTCATGATCAGAGGGTCTGCGGACTGGTATTCCGCGATTATCCATGAAACGCCAAGTCCCCTGTTCTTCATACCGTTATAAGCTTCAACGAGATCTTTTTTCCTGTAATTGGATATTATGATGTATTCCGTATTGCGGGTCCTGTCGTTTCTGACAGTCTCCTCAAGCATCGGGACGAAATCACGCCCGGGGTTTTTGGCATCAATACGCGCGAGCATTATATCCATGTTCCTAAGGTGCCCCTTATCCGCACCCGCTTCAACAAAAACCGGAGCCTTAGTCACGCTGTCTTCCCCGTTTGAAACAAGGCTGACCGGAATGTTCCTGTCAATGAATTCATGGGCAAGAGTCGATGCTATACGTATCTGTTCCTCCATGAACTCCTCTTCATGCCACCTTATATGGCATTCCATGTTAAGGCACAGAGTCACCTTCATACTGAAGGATGAATCAAATTTATTGACCATCAGCATCCCCTTGGATGCGCTCGATTTCCAGTTTATCCTGTTCATCGGATCATAAGACTGGTATTCCCTTATGCCCGAAAACTCAAACGGATCCTCGTTCTGCCTGATCCTGTCTGTTATCCGCCCGATGAGCATCCGTACTTTCGGCTCATACGCAAGCCCTTCGAGCCTGCCAGGAAGCACACATACCGCCGCCTCGTGCGTAAGTGACTTTAACATCATACCCGAAAGGAACAGATCCTTGCAGATAACGTCCATCCCGTTCATACGGTAATATCCGCGTTTGGTGCATTTAAACGAATATGTCCTTGTTATCTTCTGGTGAGGCAGGATAGAATAATGATCATTCCTGTAATACCGGTCGGTCACGGCGGAATTACGCCGGTTGGCAAACAGAAATGTCCTTGTGATCTCAAACTTTATCTGTACCACAGGAAGCGGAAGGGCCTTATCGTTATATATGACCTCTATCAGCCGGTCCTCATCACCTTCGCGGACTACGGGTTCGGTAAAACCGATATCTACCGTAAGCCCCCTATCCCAGTACCTCTTATACAGGAAAAGCTGGATAAAATACAGAGAAGCCCCGACTAACAGGGCAATGAACAGTTTCATCCCTTGCTCCAGTCCTCCGTCGGAACTTCCACAGCGTTAAGTATTTCATTTATTATCCGGCGTTTTCCTTCCATATCTCCGGCCGAATATGCGATCATCCTGTGAGCGAGCACATGAGGCGCGAGCACCTTGATGTCATCGGGCAGGACGAAATCTCTTCCCTTTATGAAAGCATAAGCCCTGGCGGCTCTTAGCAGCCATAAGGTCCCTCTGGGGCTTACGCCCATCCTCACGGAACTGTTCTCCCTGGTCTTATGCACGAGCTTCACGATATATTCCTTAAGGTCACCGTGCACGAACACTTTCTCCGCAAGTGCGCTTATTTCGGTGATATCCGCACAGGTACATACCGCCCTTGCTTCAGGCATGCTGCGCCCGTTCACCGTGTCGAGCATACGGACTTCCTCATCCGCGCTAAGGCTTCCCATGGAAAGATGCATTATGAACCTGTCAAGTTGGGCTTCGGGGAGCGGAAACGTTCCCGCGGTTTCGATGGGATTTTCGGTAGCTATGACCGTAAACGGTTCGCTTAAAATATATGTGTTCCCGTCAACAGTCACCTGCCTCTCTTCCATTGCTTCAAGAAGGGCCGACTGCGTCCTCGGAGTGGCGCGGTTCAATTCATCCGCAAGCAGCACATTGGTAAATACGGGGCCCCTTACGAATTCGAACTGTTCCCTGCTTCTGTCATAAATATTCAGACCGGTTATATCGGCCGGAAGAAGATCGGGAGTAAACTGGATACGTGCAAAGTCACCGGATACGGATGCCGCGATAAGCTTGGCCATAAGCGTCTTGCCGGTCCCGGGTGTATCCTCTATCAGTATATGCCCGCCCGCGATGATACCGCAGAGAACGAGCTCGGTCACATCCTCCTTGCCTATAAGGGTCCCGTTTACGTTATCCTTTATGGCATTAACGATCCTTAAACCTTCTGTAGCGTCCATATTCCCTCCGCATGCTGCCGGCTTATCATTACAGGGCGAACATGATCCCTTCACTTACAGTAACTTAAACCGTGATTCTCCCTCAGAACCGACCACTATAAGGTCAAGTGCCGAAATCCCCTCCGAATCATCCGAATCTACTTCGAATACGAGCACGGTATCAACCTTGCCGTTTGCCGGGATGGTATCACTAAAGGACTTAAGGTCATTAAGCAGTATCGTCATCTGCTCGTTGACCCTTACCGAATCGTTTATGAGTATGCGGAACTTGATGTTAGAATCAAGCACGCTGCATTCTTTGTCAGAGCCGTCGGGATTTATAACGTCCAAATGGACGACCAAAAGCTTTCTTCCTTCAGCAGCCTGCATGGAAAATGACAGTTCATCCGAGCCGGGCTCAGGGTACACATCGGCAACCTCATATCCCGTATATTCCATATCAAATCCGGGAATACCTATAGCTTCGCACATGGTCGTCCCGCCCGGAGCCGCCTCGGGAGGCTCGGGAAGATCTTCCGCTTTGATATCTTCGCTCACCTGCGGTATATCGGAACCATCCTGCTCATCGGTTTCGGGAGCCGGTGTGGGTGCGGGAGCTTCGGTTTCCGCAGGGGGAAGTTCAACCTCAGCGGGCTTGGGTACATATACGCCAAGGCCGCCGTTTTCATACGCACTGTACTTCATGAGCATTCCGGCCGCATATTCCGCAACAAGCTCCTCCTCATCGGCACCCAGTCCGGTCTGCGCAGGCTTAGCACAGCCTGAAAGCCCCGGGATGAGCATTGCCGCTGCCATGAGGGATATGATTATTTTTTCCGATCTTATACGCATTTCTTTTCCACCTTTTTATCCGGAACTTCCTTAATCATTTATAACAACCGCTTAAGAGGCGGCATCAAGTTCAAACCAGAATTCCACTCCGTCTTCGCGGTTGATGACACCGTATCCGCGGCCCATGGAATCCATCACAGCTTTTACGATCGATAATCCTATACCGCTGCCGCCGTATTCCCTGGTCCTTGCCTTGTCCACCTTGTAGAACTTGGTCCAAAGCAGCGGGATTGACTCTTCCGGGATAGGATCTCCGGTGTTGAACACGCTGATCCTTACGGAGCCTTCGCCGCGGCTAAGCGAGATCTCTATCTTTTTATCATTACTGCAGTAATGGATCGCATTGGAGAGGTAATTATTTACAACCTGTTCAACCTTTAATTCATCGGCCCATACATAAACGGGCTCCTCTGTTCCGGGAAGAACAATTTCTATCCCGGCCTGTTTAATGAGTATATCGGCAGCCGATGCGCATCCCCTTATAAGAGCTGTGATATCAAACCGTTCCATTGACAGATCGTCCTCTCCGGACTCAAGCTGGTTAAGCTCGATCATACTCCTTACAAGACGGTTCATCTTTCCGGCTTCGTCTATTATGACATCACAGTAAAAATCACGGCTTTCGGCATCCGAGTTCACGCAGTCCTTAAGGCCTTCCGCATATCCCTGGATGAGCGCGATCGGGGTCTTTAATTCATGAGAGGCGTTTGACACGAATTCCCTTCGCATCTTCTCGACCTCAGCCTTGCGTTCAAGTTCCACCTTAAGGCTTGCGTTTGCCGTCTTTAACTCGCTTATCGTTCCTTCCAGCGTTGTCGAGAGCCGGTTCATATGATCTCCGAGCAGCGCGATCTCGTTACTTCCTCCGCTCTTGTATTTAACGTCAAAGTCAAGTTCCGTCATCTTCCTGGAGATATCAACAAGTTCCAGTATCGGATCGGTCACCTTGCGCGACAGGAGCAGGTTTATGAGCAGGCCTATAACAAGCACGGCGGCACCTACGTATGCCAGCAGCCTGTTTGCTATATGTACGCTCGTCTCTATGCTCTCGACGGGGCTTCTCATCAGCACGGGTCTGCTCCCCGAAAGATAGCCCCACAGTTCTATATATTCGGTATGCATCCTCGGATCCACAGCCTTCATGACAGTGTATTCATCATTTGAATACAGTACATTTCCGGCAGGTCCCGAAAAGATATATCCAAGAAGGCGGTCGGTAAGGAACTTGGGGTCGTTCACCGTAGTCCTTAACGTATTCGTATCCGCATCAAGCACTATTATATCAAGATTATACCTTGCAGCCACCTGATCGAGGCCAACACCGAATTCCTCGGAATCAAGCCCGCCCTTTTGCGAGTAACCGTCGATGAGCCGGTATGCCTCATTTAAGACCTTCTCTTTATGTCTCGTATAAAACGGGCCGAGCAGAAGGTTATTTGCAAGTATGCACAAAAGGATCACGCTTATCATGGCCAGGCTGAATATAAGCATGAACTGGTATCGTATCGAATGCTTCATATCTCAAACTCCGGGCTCATTCAGCCACAGGGACCTCGACTTCTCCTCCGTTTCCGCCTCCGTCGCCGCCGTCTTCGGGAGTCTCATCTTCACCGCCGTCTCCCGGATCGGGTGCCGGAGCCGGGTCAGGCGTAGGTGTGGGTGTCGGCGCAGGTGTCGGTGCGGGATCCGGATCGGGCTCAGGAGCCGGCTTGGGCTTGGTCACCCATCTGTAGAAAAATGCATGGTTTCCTATCATCGTATATTCGCTGATCCCGTAATAATCCGCGTAGTATTTTGTCATGAAGAACAGATAATCTCCGACCCTGGCTCCTCCTACCACTTCCTGCGCAGCCTTGACGCATGTGGAATTGGGACCGGCCGACATTATGAGTTCCACCTTACCCGAACGGTAGGAGGCGAACTGCATGTTCTGTTTGATAACGGAAACTATGTCATTCGGAAATGCCGAACTCTTGACTCTGTTCATGATGACAGAGCCTACCGCAAGCTTGCCCGTGTATGATTCTCCACCCGCTTCCGCCTGTATGGTCGCAGCAAGCCATTCAAGTTCCGAACCGCTGGCGGAATACGAACCGGATGTGTCCTCCCTCGTAAGAGACAGCCTCTCGGCGATCTGCTTGGCAAGCGCTGCCTGGGCTGACGCCGTCTGGGATTCAAGCGACTTCATCTTCTTATCAAGTTCGGTAAGCTGCTTATCATAATCCGCAAGCTTACCCTTCTCGGATGCTATATTTGAATTGGTGAGATCAAGCTTGCCTCTGACCTCATCCGTCATATCCTCAAGCTCGTTATACTTCTCGTCAAGGTCCTCCTGATAGGCATTTATCTCGGTTTCCTTCTCTTCAACCTCGGCGATCTTCTCCTCGATCGCAGCCTTCAGATCGGCACATTCCGCGATCTTCTGCCTGTCATAATTGACCATGCTCTCAAGATATACATAGCGGTTGAGCACGTTCTTAAAAGAGCCGGCTTCCATTACCATGGTGAGCATTCCCTTGGAACCGCCTCTTTCGTAGACGCTCTTTAACCGTTTCTTCAGGAGTTCCTCACGCTGGTTCTTCTCCTGCTCGATCTCCTGAAGCTGAGCGTTTAACTCAAGGATCTCGGCAGAGACCTCAGCCATGGCTTCCTCGGCTTCCTCTATCTCGCCGCTTAAGTCATCAAGCTTCTTGGAATATCCGTCTATCTCACTTTGCAGTTCCGCACTCTGGTCCTTCAGTTCACTGACGTTCCCTTCGGTCTCCTTGCGCTGTTCTTCAAGAAGGGCTATTGTAGCCCGTGTCTCTTTGGTCTGCTTTTCGAGATTGGATATTGTCTCCTGGGTCTTCTTTTCCTGATCCTTAAGAGTCGTTATCTTCTCATCGTTTTCATCCGCCAAACATGTGATATTTGGCGATGAGGCCAGCATTACCGCCACCGATACAATGACGGCAAACAGCCTTCTTTTCCCCTTGTTCATATTTTCCCCTTTTATTTCCCCTGAATCTCAAATTTATAACCAAGGCCCCAGACGGTCTTTATATGATCGCCCTTTGAGCCGATCTTGCTGCGGAGTTTTTTCACATGAGTATCTATCGTGCGTGCATCCCCGAAATAATCGTAGTTCCAGACATTATTGAGTATCTTCTCACGTGAAAGTGCAACCGACTGATTCTCCATAAAATAGGCAAGAAGCTCAAATTCCTTAAAGGACAGTTCGACCTCCTTCCCGTCGATCGTAACCGTGTGCGCAGTCTTATCGAGCACTATGCCGTCAGCTTCGAGCCTTGTATCTTCTTCAAGCTTATTGCTGCGTCTTAACAGCGCATTGACGCGCGCAACCAGTATCCTCGGGCTGAAGGGCTTGGATATGTACTCATCGGCACCCACATCAAATCCCTTGAGCTCGTCGCGCTCTTCCCCCTTGGCTGTGAGCATGATCACGGGCACCTTAGAAGAGGCCCTCACCTCCCTGCAGACTTCATATCCGTCCGGGCCCGGCATCATAACATCAAGTATGAGAAGGGATATTTCCTTGTCTTCATAGAACCTGTCAAGCGCTTCATTTCCGTCAGAAGCCTCAACCACGGAATATCCTTCCTTTATGAGAAAGTCACCCACAAGCTTACGCATCCTTGCTTCGTCGTCGGCAATCAGGATCTTTATCTTGTCCATTATTAAGTCCCTTTATTCTATCCCCAGTTCGTTTTCCTTCTCACGGACTGCGGATTCACGCTCCGTCAGTTCCTGCTCCCACTGAGCGTAGCGGTTGGTGATAGCCTTCTCGTAATTGATCATATTCGGCGTATCGGATTTAAGAACTATAAAAAACATAGCGATTATCATTAAGATAAGTACGAGGTTTACCAGAAGGGATGTCTTATACTCCCGCTTAAAGGTCTTGACTCTTCTTCTCCGGCCTTCTCTCTCCTGCCTTTCCTCATCCTTCTTATCATCGTACTGCTTCTTAAGTGCCGCATAAGATACCAGCACGGGGATATCCCTGACTTTATCGTCATCGATCTCCTGCCTTTTATAGAGATAGGACTGGATCGAACGCAGGTACTCAAGCCCGATGGGCGTGAAGAAGGTATTGCTCTCGATCATCTTATTATATACGGACAGAATGGCCTCGGGATTATCCTCATTCATCTTGGAGGAGATGTAATTAATCCTGTTTATCTCCTCTTTGGCAATATTGCCGTTCTCCCTGTCTATAAAAACATAACCGTCGACATTCCTGCCAGTTCCTTCTTCCATTACCGTTCCTTCCGTAATATCAAAAATATAAGGGAAGTCCTGAGACTTCCCTTATATTATAATTATTGCTTAAAATTATTGCAACTTTTGCTTACAGCGTGAAGACGCCTACGCTCTCCTCGATGACGTTAGCTGCATTCTTAAGGCCTTCGGTCTCACTCTCGATATCACCGATCATGTTACCGAATTCAGTAGCAGATGCCGATGTTTCCTCGGTTCCGGCTGCATTCTCTTCAGCGATAGCCGTAAGGTTCTGAACTATATCTACTACGTTAACCCTTGCTTCATCAAGCTTGGCTGTCTTATCCGCAATATACTTAACACCTTCCATGGAGCGGTCGATACCGTCCTTAACGATCTGGAATGCTTCGTCAGTCTTCTGGACGTTCTCATTCTGCCTTGTCATGATCTCACGGACATGATCCATGGTCTCAACCGACTTGGTGGAATCGGCGATGAGGCTTGTGATGATCTCTTCGATCTTCCTTGCGGATTCATTTGACTGCTCGGCAAGCTTGCTGATCTGAGCTGCAACTACTGCGAAGCCGCGTCCCTGCTCACCTGCACGTGCCGCCTCTATGCTGGCATTAAGTGATAACAGGTTCGTCTCGTCTGCGATCTCGGTGATGAGGTTTGTGGCATCCCTGATCTTAAGAGCCGACTCGTTGGTCGTATTGGTCTGCTGCGAGATAACCTCAATAGCATCAACCGTCTGCTGGTTAACCTGAGCAAGTTCTGCAAGGATCGCGCTTGCCTGCTCGGATGACTGCTGCATCTCAACTGCGTTCTTCTGAAGTTCTTCAACCTGAGCGCTGGTCTCTTCAACCATGTTGCCCATAAGGATTACATTCTCGGTAGCCTTCTGGGTCTCATCAGCCTGAGAGGTTGCACCGTCAGCTATCTCATGTACGGCACGCTCAACCTGACCGACAGCTTCATTTGCATTCTGTGATGTCGAATAAAGCTTATTGGAAGAATTATAAAGGTTGCCGCTCTCATTCTTGAGCTTACCGATGATCTGAGCCAGCTGGGAACGTAACTCCTCAACATATCTGCACAGATCGCCGACTTCATCGGACCTTGCCGCTGCCTTCCCATCGACCTGGACCGCCAGGTTGCCCTTGCTGACTTCACCGACGACATCGATACCTTTATGGATCGCACCTACTATTCCTGTTGCAATAAGGAATGAGATGACGGCACAGATGATACATACTACTACCGATGCGATTATGATGACGCTTACAACGCTCATTACCTCGGATTTAACCTTGGCACGGCTCTTGCCGGCGAAGACCATACCGCAGATGGAGCCGTCGCTGGGCTGGGTCAGAGGCATGTAATAAGCGAAATACGGAGTACCCGCAACATTTGCCGAGTTCGACGTCATCGTCTCGCCCTTTACGAGTACCTTATCTATTATCGGTGCCGATGCCTGTGTTCCGACGGCCCTCTTGCCGTCCGCAGCATTGACTACCGAAGTGGCATATCTGGTATCGCCGAAGAATACGGTCGTATCGATACCGGAAATGGTCTTGATGTTATCGAACGGGATCTCATCGGTCGTGATGTTGAAGTCCCCCTTAAACATCGCATCACCTTCGACGACATAATCACCGGGAGCCGATGTGGCTATACGATCCCTCGTAGCTATCGTTGCAGCCTTAAGTGCATCGTATACTTCCTCGGCCATTTTTTCTTCGACCATCTTATAGGATACGATACATGTAATGATAGCCAGAGCTATTACCGGTATGACCGATAACAGTATAAACTTACCCTTTAATTTCATTTTCTATACCCCGCTTTCTGTAAAGTGTGAAAAATAGATACATTTATGTTATCACTTTTTTTTACACAATACAAGAAAATATGTACTATTTTTGTGATTTTTGGGCTATTTTGCAACTTTTTCGTGACAGATGGTGCAATTGTGCGATTATTCTACTCATAAGTGCAGACCGATGTCACGGATCAGTGTGGATGTTACTGTTTAAGACTCATTCCTAACGCGAAAATAATGCCGGGCGGATTCGTGACTTTAACCCGTTAGAAACGTACGATGCCGGACGCACAACACAAAACAGCGTATCCGGTCATGGATACGCTGCATTAAATGATTACTCTGTAGTGGGACCAAGGGGGCTCGAACCCATGACCTTTCGCACGTCAAGCGAATGCTCTCCCAGCTGAGCTATAGTCCCGTCAATTGATATGATATATCATTTCATTCTTTCTGTCTACCGCAAATCTCTGCCCCGAGGGCGGCAATGATCGCACGGGATCATCACGTGGCCGGTCACGTTTTCTTTAACATAAAGACAAGATGACGCATGCCGTCGCGGAAGGTACGGAGCTTGGATCGTCGGGATATCCTGCAGGTCCTTAAAGTAACCGGGATCTGTCCTACAGAAAGCCCGCTTAATGCCGCTCCTGCTATCATCTCCGTAGCGAATTCCATGCCTGCAGTCCGGAGTTTAATCTTATCTGCCGCGTCTTTCCTTATGGCGCGCAGTCCGCAGTGAAAATCCCTGACATCCGTTTTATAACGAACCCTTCCGATCGCCGAGAGTACACGCACGCCGATCTTATGGGATAAGGACATTGCCCCTTTTTCCATGGGCAGTCCGAACCTGTCACCGATCACCATGTCATACCCGTCTGATGCGATCATGCGGTACATCTGCTCCGCATAGGAAAAATCATATGTTGTATCACAGTCTCCGATGACAAGGACATCGCCGCAGGCTTCTTTAATGCCCCGTCTTATGGCATTTCCGTACCCGACTGACTCTTCCCTTACCACTCTTGCTCCGTGACCGGATGCTGCTTCATAAGAGCCGTCATCCGAAGCATTATCCACAACCAGTATCTCCCCGTTGAGCCCTGTCCGTTTGAGCACGGCTGCCGCTTCATCTACACACATCCCCACAGTGGCTGCTTCGTTGCGGCACGGCATTATGATGCTGAGCTGTAATCCCCTGCCTTCCACAGCTACCTCCTTTTACCGGGGCTGCTTCCCGGTCCGCCCTTTTCGCCCGTAAGACAGGCGATGATAAGAACAAGCGCAAATATCGTGGAACCAAGTGCCCTGTAGGTAAAGAAATAATGTATATAGGAATGATTGTGCAGGATAAGGAACCGGATGAACGGAACAATACCTATGAGCGCAAATAAAAGGATCGACCCCCGGTCAAAGTCATTTACATGATATACATATGCGATATAGGCTCCGGCCAGGATTATCACGATGGCAGCCACCGCTCCCGCGCCGCCGTAACCAAGAGGGAACAGGCAGAAGATATTTCTCGTGACCGCACGCGTTATCATGGTAAGACCGCTTACTCCGGTAAGGTCTCCGCCAAGGCGCTCCCCGATATGCTCCGCTACATAAGGTATCACGTTCTCCCTGTATACTATGGCAGTAAGTCCCCATTTGGCAGCCCATATCCCGGCATACCCGAAACCCCAGCAAAAGGCGCGGTATAATGAACTCTTCCACGCCTCTTTAAACGGGGTCTTCTTAACCTTAAGGATGATAAGAAGCGGGATGAGCAGAGTCAGTGTCTCCGTGGTGAGGAAATCGAGGAAACAGGTGATCATGCCCGTTATCATGAAAAATGTCCCAAAATCCACCGGCTTTTCCCGGGATGCAAGAATCAGCGCGGCCAGGGAAGCTGCGAGCATGACAAGGAAATTCCATGTGTATTCCAACGATAAGGGGACAAAAAATATACCCGTAAATATAAGCGCGAGAGTCATGGCAAGCGCGACCGCTCTCTGGCGAAGGCGCAGTGCCGTAACAAGGAATGCCGAAAATAAAAGGATAAGCAGAATGGCATGCAGGATATAGATACCGCGGATCGACAATACCGTAAGGAGCGGGCGCACAAAAAGAATGGAGCCGTGCCAGTACCTTAAATACTGGCGGTTAACTCCAAGGTCATCCTTTACCGCATCAAGAAAGTTGGCATTTTCATCCTGCGACGGGGTAAAATAATAAGCCGAGACCATCACTGAACGCAGGGGATACTCCCTGTCATAATGATATGCGATATTTAATAGGATCGAGTCCGCATAACGATCGATCCTGCTTCCATTTATCCCTGAAGCCGCGTCAAAAAACACATCTTTCTGCATAAGATACTGCGCGGAAACAAGAGAATTATGACGGATAGCTTCTTTGGGTATCCATGCGGTTGAGACCAGCAGAACACAGAGCAGACCCGTCGTGATGAAAAACAGGATCAGTTTTTTAATGATTATATTTATGATCTTTTTATTCAAGGTCAGTCTTTATAAATAACGTCAAAGGCATAGCCGCATACATCAAGCTTCGACGTGAACACATACGGATATTTACCGACTGTGTTTTGGTAGATCCGGACCGTTCCGTTCTGATCGGCAGCCATCACGGCATACTGCCTTCCGGGCTTCTGGAGGGGCCCGGGTATATACAGGACCAGCGTACCGTCCTTTAACGTAAAGGTGTTCTTATCCTCATAGCTCATCGAGAAGGAAAATCCCTCGCTCCAGCCGCTTGGCCTGGATGTCTGAAAGAGCGCCGCGCAAACGGGGCCCTGTGCCTGTCTTCCGAACTTTGCCTTATTATCGATATTTCCGTCCTTATTAAGATAATATGCGCAGATGGCATTCGGATCGACGGGTTTACGGGGGGCTTCTTCTTCCTCATCCTCACCGCCATCCCCGGAACCTTCAAAAACAGGTGTGAGGGTCAACGTCAGATAATAACCTTCGTCTCTTCTTTCCTCAGCTTTTTTTACCTTCCAGTGCTTGAAACCATCATGACCGCCAATATAGCCAGAAGCGACGTTATAATAACCGTCAACTTCATAACTGGAATTTTGTTCTTCCCCCGAATCCTCAGGATCATAAAGGACGGTCAAGCCACCGGTGCCTTGTACTTCATATTTTATGGTCTCCTCCACATTGACAACACGGCCTCTCACGCGCCCTGCATTCCCGGCTGTAATCTCTAATGCCCACACACTCACAGCAGGCATTAATCCTATAAGTAAAGTAAGCACAAAAGCCGCAAACCTTATCTGCCTTTTCTTTATTTCATATGTTCTATGCATGGGTTCATCCTCCTGTTATCGCCAAACGGCACCGCTGTCAATAAGAATACATAGTCAATCCAATAATGCATTTTAACTCTTTTTTTGACATATTTCAACCATATCCGTGCACTATCTGCACATGATGTTGCAGTTTGTACCGGTTTTATCGTCCCCCGTCTTTACGTTTACGATCATACATTGTTTACAGGGAAAATGGTATATTCCGGACTAAAAAGCAGACGCGGAAAAGTGCCTATGTTCTGGCAAAATGGGGATGGTTTTTCTTGATCAATTCTTTGTTCTCATACATCATATTATCTACAATCTGAATTGCGTCATAAATGCTCTCATCCTTAACAACGTAGTAGGCACTGGCCACAGAAAAAGGATAATCAACCTCTTCGTTTTTTTCCGCCACTTTATCCATGAATTTCTGATACATTTTCTCAAATTCGGCTTGTTTGTTACCAATGCTGATGATACAGAATTCATCCCCGCCGATGCGGTAGCAGTTTTCTTTATCCGAAAAGGTTTCTTTTATGATCAATGCAACATTTCTGATTGCTTCGTCACCTGAATTGTGTCCCAAATTGTCATTCAGATATTTCAGATAATTTAAATCGGCCATGAAAATGATGATCATCTTCTCTTCTCTGATTTTGGGCAGATTTGCTTCCAAATCCGATATCATTTCTTCATAAGCAGTACGGTTTAATAATTCTGACATTTGATCATAATGAGCAAGCTTGTAATACTCTATGTTCAGCTTTTCCAGCTCCGCTTCTGTTTTTTCCAATTCCTCGAGAGTTGTCTGCAGTTTTATATAGTCCGGTGTCTCCAGGGAAAACAGGGTAACCAGCATGATCAGTGAAGCTCCAAACATGATTATTAAGACGTTCTTAAAAAACAGGACCTGAAATACTATCGGCAGGACATAAAGTGATATAATAATGCTCCCGTACAGTATCTGTGCTTTTCCAAGCAATCTTATGTTTACGAACATGGATATTCCCGCCATTACAATGAAAAGGATTGAAACAAAATGCATAACATAAAACCAGTCACCATGCGTATATATATTGTCTTCTGTGATATAAAAGAAGAAGCCGAAATATGCATTTGCAGCAATAGCGATTTCCTCTGAGATGAGCAATACCAGCTTTGTTCTTAAAAAGAGTTTTTTCCCGTTTTCAGGTATGATATGGTAATCAATATAGGCTCCGAGCATATAGCAGAGTATCGTACCGCAAAAGAAGTACGCCGTGTTTACAAGAATATTAACGGTCCTTGGGAAGATATCTTTATAAGATATGACATAAGCAGACAATATATCGAAGGACTGCGTAACGATCAGGATTATACTCATAATCCTGAATAATATATTTTTCCTGCTTCTCATTGGATAGTTGATACAGGAATACACAAATATAAAAAGAACAAATATCTGCGCGGCTATTTCATATTCCACGTCATAGATCATTACGGTTTCCTCAAAAATTCTGTTCAGGATCATTCACAACAGAGCAAATACTGATGAATCCCCGGGGCAATTCGCGATACGTACCGCCGACTTAAGTCTCCGGGAGCCATTAAAATGAACCGCTGACTTAAATCCCCAGGGCCATTTTATTCGACCTGGGATTCGGAGATCCAGCCGGTTTCCCATGTGCCGGGGCCTTCCGAATCTTCATACAGGGAGGGTGCATCCGGATTCCAGCACTCGACTTTCAGCCAGTTTTTGCCCTTTTTGTCTTTGGCGCTGTCACGATATACCTCCAGGGATTCGCCTGTCGGTATCTCGCATATCACATCATACTCGGTGCCGGGGCCCTGCGGAGGTTCGCATATCCGTCCGGTGATATTACATAGATAAAATACTCCGGGATCGTTCCTTCTTCTTTTGCCTCAAACCTCGGGACATAACCGTCCGGAAGCGCGACATCGGCAAGTTTTTTCCCTTCCGGAAGCTTTACGGGTTTGCTTTTCGGAAGGAGTTTTTCATAATCAGACTTTGACATCTGATCATACCATTCATATATCCAGACCGGTATAGGCGCGTCCGGATCCTCGCGAAGTTCAGCTTCAAGCCTGTCCCTCTCCGGGCCGGAAAAACAATTATCGGTATCAGTGTCAGGATCTTTGCTCTTGTATGATTTATACTATTCATGGATTCCTCTTCTTTTGGTAATTCTCAGCACACAGCCTGCGCAGGCCTTTATCCACGGGGACAGCATCATGGAAATGGCCCCCGGGGACGGAGTCATGGGACCATTTTTTCAAACCATTTCTGTCATAATTGACCTCTGACAGGCCATGAATCACAGAAGTTCGAGAATCTTCTTTGGATCGGTCACATCCGGATGCCCGATGACTGCATCATATAACGACCTGATCTCGTCAGCTGTTGTTTCAATTTCGTCTGCAATGGCATCTAGAGACTTGGCTTTCTTCACCTTCTTCTGGATCTGGGATACTAACCGTTCAGTACTTCCTTCTTCCCTTCCTTCTTCACGGATAAACTCCTCCCGTTTTTCAAAAGACATGTCGATAGTCATGTTTCGCTTCACCTCCGCTCCGTGGAGAACACGTCGCTCTTGTACTCCCTGTTTTCATTCATAGATTCCTCCTTTTCCGGCTGTTGCCTTTTCTTCAGATGTCTTCAGGCAGGAATCCTTTTCTTAAGAATCCTGCTCACTGAAAATGGTTGTAAATTGGGTAAGCACAGATTCTTAAACTTGATAACAGAAGTGTATTTCAGACTGTTTTATATAATCTTCAGAAACTTATGCTTAAATGGATTTTAGCAAATGGATACAGACCTTGCAAGGTATTTTTCTGAGCAGACAGTCAGCCGCCCGGCCAGACGCCAAAGGATGATTCAGCGAAAATGCGGCCACAGGATTTACCTGCGGCCGCATTTGAAACTGTATCAGAATATGGACATGGCGGGAGTGATCTTGAATACGCATCCTCTGACCGGGTTCTGATTAAAATAATAGTTATGTAAACCAATAGTGGACTTAACTCATTAGTGTCAGAACCCTCTATGCGAAAAAACAGGATTCCTCAGCCAATTCATCTTCCACCTCTTCAACTATCTTTGGCGGTGTCTCTTCGGGGAACCCAAACATAAGATTCTCCTTATCAATAACTTTGTCGATAAACATATCAAACAATTTGCGCTTTACTGACTGTATATTCGCACAGTGAAATGGCTATTTCTTTTGTTTTATTTTAAACGTGAGCGCCTTTCTGTTTCCATACTCTCCGATTCCTGTGATGTATACGGTACCTCTTCCGGTGGCGATGTTTTCTTCCCATTCCAGTGTGTAATCAACCCCGTAAACGAGTGCATCAGCGGCATTTTTCTGTTTTGTTTTGTAGATCTTTATCTCATTTTCGGGATCAAATCGTTGGCTGTCATTCTCACCGGGTCTGATGGATAAGCCGGTATAATTCTGATCCGCAATCTTCTCAAATGTCATCCTGGTGATATCGGTCTGATAGACGCGGAAATGGCCTTTCTTAGTTCCCAAATAATTACCGGCAAAGTTGACAGTGACTATTGCCTTTCCATTACCGGTAGGTGCCATTGTATCCCCGTAAACCAGTGAATAATCCGAGGCCTTGAGCGTTTTGCCTTTCACAGTGACCGTAACCTTGGGACTGAGCTGTTTTCCCGTGCACTTTACATCCGGGACGGAAACCGACCATTCATCGGCACCAAGGGTACCGACATCGATCGGAACGATCGTAAAGTTTTTCGTTAACGTTCCCTTGTAGGCTCCTTTTCCTTTTACAGTGACTGTCGGCTGTTTGTTCGCCGGAGCATTTTCCGATGCATTGACATTGTTTGAATATGACACCGTAAAATCCCGTCCCTCTACGAGCTTCAGATCAGCACTATTATACTGATGATAATTGGCCGTGATCGAAACCTCCGGTGTTATCTTGTCTCCGGTATAGGTAAAGGTGGTACCGCTAAGCGTAAACGCAAAATCCATTTCGGAAAGGGTATCCTGTGCCTGATATGCCATGAACGGCTTGTCTATATGTTCGACACCCGGTTTGTTTGCGTAATTCCCCTGCAGGGTTATCATGGCAACATAAACGCTGCCTCCGGAATGGGCAAATTCTACGGAATAATCCGTTCCCTTTTTCAATGTTTTTTTGCCGTATTTGACTGTCGGCTTTATCATGGCAGCGGTAATCTGCCGGTTGGCCTTTGAGAGTTTGACATCCGGAACGGTTATTTTAAGATCTTCTTCGGCAAGCTGCAGACCTGTAATGGCAAATTTCTTTGTCATTGTTCCCGAATAATTGCCCTTAAATTTAACCGTGACTACCGGTGCGATATCTTTTCCCGCGGCTGTCGTTTCGTCGGCGCCTGCCCTGTTTGTATTGTTCTTGTATGAAACGCTGTAATTCGTTGCCGGAACAGATACGGTCCCGTCAAATACTTCGATCGCCGGTTTGAGTGCGGAGCCGCTATATGATGTATTTCCCTTGACGGAAACGCTTGCTCCCCCTTCCCATGAAAGAGGTTTTGCCGCGATCTTGAAAGTTGCACTCTTATAACCGCCATAGGCATTCTTTCCGATCACCCAAACGGTAGCTTTTCCGACATTTTCATTATTCTCAAATCTTACTTCATAGTTTTCCTCACCTGTTTCAGCATCTGTTGCCGGAATATAGCCGTCGGAATTCTTATTCAGTTTTACCCTGACAGGCGGATGTACCGGATCGTCGGGCCCCCTGTATACAAGCGGATATGCTTCATCAAGCTCAATGACGGCATTGTTTAATGTCGTCTCTTCCGTGACGATATGGTAAGTAAGAACAACACTTTCCTTAAAACTGTTCTTTCCGGTGATCGTTACCTTTACTTCCCCTGCATCTGCAGGATTTTCGGGATTATAGGCAAAATCATAGTCCGTGCCTTCTTTCAGTGTAAGCCTTCCAAACTTTACTGTCGGTTTTGACTTTTGAACGGTACCGGCTTTATACTGCACATCCTTGATCGTATAAGCAAAGGGTTCGCCGGTCAAAAACGCTGCAGGAACTATACTGAATTCCTTATAGCAGCTGAACCCGTAATTTCCTTTTCCTGTCACGGTGACCCTTGCAGAATTTCCGACATTCTTCTGATTTGTG
>JAILLY010000115.1 GCA_024692905.1 Lachnospiraceae bacterium
CGCGGTCTTCCTTACTCCGCTGAAGCCTACCCAGCTTATATAGTCACCGTCTTCCTCATCCCCGGCCAGTCCGCCTTCGGGATCGGGGACTATAACATAATCATGACAACTGTGATTGTTTCCGTCATAAGTGAATTCATCGGAATCGGCCGTGATCCTGAGCGGTCTCCTTGTAACGGTAAGAGCATAGGAAGCAGTCGCAATCACTTCATTATCTATATATGCCTTGGCGGTTATAGCGGTAACGCCGGCGCTCTTCGTGGTAACTTCGCCGTTTTCATCAACTTCGGCGATAGCTTCGTTTCCGGATTCATATACTATCTCCGGATCACCGTCTCCCGTATAGGAAGCTGCCTCGGTAACCGTATTGCCGTATACCACCGAAACCTTATTATCCGTAACGCCATCAAATTCAAGGGATCCATCGTTGACAATGATAACGGATACCTCTGTAAAATACGGAAAAAGATCGGTATTTCCGGCTATTGCCATATTGAAATCAAACTCATCGGGAGCTGCCTCGTACGGAGCTTCCTCTTCGGTCCAGTAATTAAAATCCATACCGTCCATCTCGGGATCGGCGGCGGGCTTCTTGACCTTTGCGCCCTCCCTTACGTTCTTTACGATATCATCCTCGGGGTCGGGATAATGGAACGTGACCGTAAACAAGGTCGCTCCCAGCCTCTCGGGGTCTTCATCATCTATATCCAGCTCGATTTCATCGCCGTCTGAATAGCCGGTCCCACCGATGTCATCGACTACCGGGATCTCCCCGGCATCCTCTCCGGTCCCGGATAAGATATCTTCTTCCTCGATATCGATCTCCGTTCCGGTATCGTATACCTCCTCATCGATTGAAATGTCCTGCGGAACCTCCGCACGGACGATGACTGCGTTAAGCGGCGTAGATACCGTCAGTAATGCAGCCAAAAGGATTGATAGTAATTGTGAAGTCCTTTTCTTCAGGTTCATATACGGTCCTCCTCGTATGATTTGTACGTCCCGTCAAAAAGCAGCCGGTGACATTTTTGGGCATAAACACACCCGTAAATATATTATCGGCTAAAAATTAACGAAAATAAAGTAGAAATTGCTAATTTTTTCATATTTTTTCATATTTTTTTATATTTTTTTTCAGAATTTTCATTCTATATTGTTTCCTCTGTGTTTTGCGGAGGCTTTTATCCTGTTTTCCTTGCGAACACGTATTTATATATGTATAATGATTTTTGCGGGGTTTTTGTGGCTTTAAGTCGAAGATGTGATCAGGGAGGAAGGTATTATCATGGAACGATTGATCGGAACAGTATCACGAGGTATCAGGGGTCCTATCATCCGTCAGGGTGATGATCTGGTGGATATCGCAGTCAGCAGCGTAATGGATGCGGTAAACAGCGAAGGCATCAAGATACGTGACCGCGATATCATAGCACTCACCGAATCCGTAGTGGCAAGGGCACAGGGTAATTATGCGACTGTGGCCGATATTGCCGATGATGTCCGTAAAAAGACGGGCGGCGGTACGGTCGGCGTGATATTCCCGATACTGTCAAGGAACCGTTTCGCCATATGCCTTAAGGGTATTGCGATGGGCTGCCGTAAGATAATACTTATGCTCAGCTACCCCAGCGACGAAGTCGGAAACGCGCTCCTTACCTACGATCAGCTCGATGATGCCGGGATCAATCCATACAGCGATGTCCTGACTCTTAACAGGTACCGCGAGCTGTTCGGCGACAACAAGCACGAGTTCACCGGTGTCGATTATGTGGATTACTATTCCAACATAGTCAGGGAGGCAGGCGCCGATATCGAGATTATTTTCGCCAACCGTCCCGCGACCATAGTTGAATATACCGATTGTGTCATCACCTGTGACATCCACTCAAGGGTACGTACCAAGAGGTTACTTAAGGAAGCCGGCGCGAAGACCGTGCTCGGGCTCGACGATATATTGAATTCCCCTGTCTCGGGCAGCGGATATAATGAAAAGTTCGGACTTTTGGGCTCCAACAAATCAACCGAAGATAAGGTTAAGTTGTTCCCCAGGGACTGCCAGGGCCTTGTTGAGGATATCCAAAAGCAGATGCTCCAGCTTACCGGCAAGCATGTTGAGGTCATGGTTTACGGTGACGGTGCATTCAAGGATCCCAAGGGCAAGATCTGGGAACTCGCCGATCCCGTTGTTTCGCCGGCATTTACCGACGGACTTGTCGGAACTCCCAATGAACTTAAGCTTAAATACCTTGCGGATAATGACTTTAAGCATTTAAGCGGTAAGGAGCTTAAGGATGCGATCACAAGGAGCATCAGGGAAAAGAGCAGTAACCTTGTCGGCAATATGGCTTCACAGGGTACGACTCCCAGGCAGCTCACGGACCTTATCGGTTCACTTTGCGACCTTACCAGCGGATCCGGTGACAAGGGTACGCCGTTCATCCTGATCCAGGGATACTTCGATAACTTTACTGATTGATTTTTCGGGCTTTTTGAAAGGAATTAAATCATGATTATACTGGTGGGCATCTTATTCATTGTAATAGTAGCAGCTGTTGTTGTATCAGCGGTAACATCTGTTATTTCTGCCGTTGCTAACGAAGAAGAAGAGAACGACGACTAAATGCCGAGTAACACAACCGTAACCGGCGATAAGACCCACGCCGTCAACTGCAGCAGGAACGAGACCGTGCTGAGCGCACTCCGCAGGCACGG
Organism: Lachnospiraceae bacterium; assembly: GCA_024692905.1. GTDB lineage: Bacteria > Bacillota > Clostridia > Lachnospirales > Lachnospiraceae > UBA2868. Next base: position 2,713 of record JAILLY010000115.1, read on the forward strand.
GATAACCATCCGCGCCTTTTGCAACGGACGGGGCAACTGCGGTAAGTGCAGGGTAAAGGTCGATCATCCTGATATAGATACGGCTTCGGCATATGAACTTAAGCTGCTTTCCGATGAAGATATAAAGGCCGGCATCCGTCTCGCATGTTTTGCGGTGGCTGTCGCCGATATAGATAAGCTCATGGTGACTGTGATAGACGATCCCGATAATGGGGCCGCAATACTCACGGACACCGGTATCCTGGAACAGAAATTGTCTGATCTTAACCCTTCAGATTTATTTAATCCCGATTTAACAAACCTGTTAAGTGCAGAAAATACGGGCATCTACAGCCCTGATATATTTGCAGCGTTCGATCTTGGTACGACCACGATAGCAGCTAAGCTTGTACGCGACGGAGTTACTGAATATACCGGTACTCGTCTTAACTCCCAGTCGGGATACGGTGCAGATGTCATATCAAGGAGCGAGGCTTCAATAAACGGACACGGCGATAAGCTGGCCGAATGCATAAGGCATGATATCGACTCTCTCCTGGATGAGTTCCCTTATAAGCCTGCCCGTCTCATATTCTCGGGAAATACCACGATCATACATCTTCTCATGGGTTATCCCCTTGATGAAATGGTCCATTTTCCTTTCAGGCCGTATTTTACGGGCTGGATAAAGGATACTTACACGACCGCATCCGGATCATTGATCCCTATGTATATCATACCCGCCCAGTCGGCATATATCGGAGGAGATATAGTATCCGGTCTGTATTACTGTGACTTTGCATCATCCGATAAAGTCAGCGCCTTTGTCGATCTTGGTACCAACGGAGAGATGGCCGTGGGCAACCGGGACCGTATACTGACGGCTTCGGCAGCCGCCGGACCGGCATTTGAAGGCACCAGGATAAATGTCGCGACCGATGTGGTTAAATGCATCGCTTATCTTAAGGAATACAGGATAATAGATGAAAACGGCCTGTTAAGGGACCCTTATTTTGATTCCGGATATGCATACGATCTCGGGAATGGTGAGCATGTCGTGATAACCCAGAAGGATATCCGTGACATCCAAATGGCCAAATCCGCCATCCGGGCAGGTCTTGAGATACTCATGGAGCGTTACGGTGTAAATCCTTCAGATATAGACCGCCTGTATCTTGCCGGAGGGATGGGATACAGCCTTGATATAGACGCCGCACTGTCTATCGGCCTTTTTGACGAACGGCTTAAATACAAAGCAATACCGGCGGGGAATACTTCCCTCGCCGGCTGCATAAAATACGGATCCTCCGGACTCGACGAAGCGATCGATTCGATTCTTGCTTCTTCTACGGAGATCATCCTGTCAAACGAGCCCGATTTCCCCGCAAAATATTACGAATACATGACTTTTTGACCGGACTGACCGGTCCCTTATCAGAACGAGTGGCCGCCCGAAGAGTGGCCGCCGCCACCACCTCCGCCTCCTCCGGAGCCTGAACTCCTTGGCGAATATACCCTTGTTTCATTAAGGAACGCAACCGACGGATTTGTGAAAGAGAATCTGCTGTCTATCGCCTCCATGATCTCGGAATTTGAAGCTGCACCCGCCTTTGAAACCGCCCTTGCGAAGAAATAGTTGATGATCAGTGCCAAAAGGATTGCAAGGCAGGCATTGGAGATATACTTCATGGGCGCCGCTATACGCTTGCCTTCAAGCACATCCCCAAGCTGGGTAAATGCCGCACCGGCACAATCATAGTAATTACCTGCGGAAGCCTTCTTATACACGTTATCGGTTATCAGATCCAACGTGGAACCCGGTAATTTACGGGCATAAGCACCTCCTGTGTAGAAGCGGAGTTCCCTTGTATCCATATCTATAAGGAACATTACCCCGTTCTCATCACCCAAAAGGCTGTTGTAATAACGGCGGCAGAAATCATATGCACTGCCGTAATTATTCTCATAAGCCGTTACGAGGACAACGGAACCCCCGTCAGAGCTCCTCCTCATATCGTTAAGGAGCAGATCCTCCTCATCCACACTGAAAAGATCGGCCATATCATCTATGAGTATCAGATATCCGCTGTCATTATTCCTGCATACGATATAATCGTCATACTCCTCTTCAATTGAGAAATCCGAGGCATAAACCGGAACAGTCATGACCGATACAAAAGATGCAAGGCATATAAATGAGATCAGGGCCTTTCTTATCGCTCTAAGCACGGTCATCACCTCCCTTCCTGTCAAACTGGGGCAGCCTTCTGGTTGCCATGAGGTTATAATTCCTTAGCGTAGACTTGTAGCTTAACGCGAATATGACCGCATCGATAACACACATTACATAGTACGGCATATCATTTACGGGTTTTATTAAGAACAGCATGAGCAGCGTGATCGCAACGGATATGCACCCCGCTGCTAAAATGATGCCCTCACCGCCGCTCATCGCGGCCTCAGGAACTTCTATATCGAGGGCTTCCTTCTTTTTACTGCCTTTTCCGGTCTTCTTTGCCCGGGCGTTCGATGCATATTTTAATCCGATGTCATCCTCGCCGGTCACTTTTTTCTTTATTTCCATACGCTGCATCCAGTTTATGATAAACACGAGCACAGTAAGCGCTCCGGCCCCGATAAGAACATTCTTTGGAGTCAATATGAGGAACGAGTTAAGGATCACAAATATGATAATTGCAAGTATCCCCGAAAAGATAAGATACTTCTTAATATCTATCGGAAGATCGGCCGCGACCTTTCCTGTCTGGCCGTTCACGGTGGCATAGGTCACACGGTCACCGTTCCTGTATGACATGAACCACACAGGAAACATGCAGGAATGCGACTTTTCCGTCCTTGATGCAAATGCACTGCCCGGCGCATCCTTTCCCTGGGGCCTTGACCCTTCCTTGATTGTATATCTGGCGAATTCCCGCGTCTCCGATTTGATCCGGTCAAGCGAGCGGTCATATGCAAATCCCGCTGCCTTTTTGGAATATACGCTCTTGTTGACATCGGCTATATCAGCATAAAACCCGCTCATATAGGAGGGTTCGAAGGGCACCCGTTTATGTATGTCATACGGTGCCAGCGCTTCAGAGATACTGTCCGAAAAGGATGAGGAAGCATCATAGCTTATACCTTCATAGGCCGCATCTATGGAACCTGACAGCCTGAAATGCTTGGTTATGATATAATCCCCGGACCTGTGCGTTGTCTCGCCGTTTAAGGTGACCGGCCCGTTCTGGCTTACATCGTAAGACCAGTAAGGCATATATATGCCCCTGAACCCGTCGATGCATTCCTTGCTTTTGTATTCCCTTGGTATGAACGGGGACCTGTTCACAAGCTTAAAATACGCCTGCTTGCAATCCTCCTTGGTCTTACTGAAGGGAATGATGAATTCGGGACGTCTGCCCTTGGCTATCCTCGCATTAAGGATGGTCGATGCTCCGCAGAAGCTGCAGAAAGCAGCCGCTGTATTCGAATCCACGCTTAAGAGCTCGCCTCCGCACTGCGGACAGGTATATACCGTCACATCATAAGTATCCGCATCCTTATCCTGCTCCTTGATATGCTGTTCTTCCGCGTCCGCCTTTACATCAAACTGAACCGGATCGAAATCCGAACCGCAGAAATCACATACCATACGTTGTTTTGCAGGATCGAATCTGAGATTAGCCCCGCAATTTGGACAAGCGATCATGTCGATCACCTCCTTGTTTATTTACAGCCCGCTATTCGGCGAGCCTTATTTTATCTTCGGGAAGGAACTTTTCTATAACATGCTCAAGTTCCTCGCCCTGGACCGGCTTGCTAAGATAATCGGAAAATCCTATGGCCATATACTCCTTATCGGCACCCTGGATCGCGTTTGCCGTAAGGACTACCACCGGTGTCCGCTCATTTATATATCTGTCGGTCTTCTTTATATAATCAAATACCTCTATGCCGTCCATCTCAGGCATCATATGATCCAAGAAAATGAGATCGTAATGTTCTTTTTCGTACATTTCAATGGCTTTTTTCCCTCTCTCGGCGGTATCTATCACGATCCCGGTATTCTTAAGCAGGAGCCTGATTATCTGCAGGTTCACCAGAACATCATCTACCACGAGTATGCGGGCATCGGGTGCCGTAAACCTCTCCCTGTAATTCTGACCCGATTTCTGTTTTGAACCAAGCTTATCACGGATGTTTCCTATGGGTTCTGATGATATCACGGTCTGCGGGATAACGGCCGTGAACTCAGATCCTACTCCCGGCTCACTCTTTACGCTGATGGAACCGTTCATAAGATCGATCAGCTGCTTTGTTATCGCAAGCCCCAGACCCGTTCCCTCTATATTACGGTTCTGACGCTCATCGGCACGGGAAAACAGATCAAAGATGTTTCCTATATCCTCTTCGGATATGCCGCGTCCGGTATCGGAAACGCGGATTATAAGGTCGATCCTCGTATCTTCCTTCTTGACATATTCCACGTCAAACGTAATGGAACCCTTATCCGTATATTTGACCGCATTTGTAAGGAGATTTGTGATGATCTGCCTGATCCTGAGCTGATCGCCCAGCAGGATTGACGGGATTTTCTCATTGTATTCAAGCTTAAGCTTAAGTCCCTTGCCCTTTGCCCTCGAATCAAGGAGCATGTAACAGTCGTTTATGACCGGCTGGATCTCGTATTCCTCGGGAAATACCTTCATAAGGCCTGATTCTATCTTGGAAGAATCAAGTATATCGTTAATGAGCGACAGAAGGGTGTTTGATGCAGCCTCGATACTGTTGGCATAACTGATGATATTCTCATCCCTGCCCTCCCTAAGGATCATCTCATTCATACCTACGATCGCATTTATGGGAGTCCTTATCTCATGCGACATCCTGGCAAGAAAGATGCTCTTTGCCTCGTTCGCTTTCTCAAGGTCGAGGTTCATACGTGTAAGTTCCGACTCTTTCTCTTCAAGCTCCTTACGTCTGTTTTCAAATATGCGGTTCTGGAACTTGAAGATGATACCGAAGATAAGCACCATTGCGGACATTCCGAAAATATAATCCGTAAACTCCGCCTTACGGTCAGACATCCTGTTCACCGTCTCGGGATGATAGTATTCAAGCATGAAAAGAGTCACATAGAGTGCTATGTTTCCCAAATAGATAACATATATCGGCCATCCTTCGACAAGCAGCCAGACAAACAGGCCCGAAAGGGAAAGCCATATCGGCATTGCCGATTCCTTTCCGCCTTCCGCGAAGAACAATACCGGCATAAGGATGTAATTAGCCGAAACGGAAAGGATTATTCCGGCAGCGCCGGGTTTATTCCAGACATTTGCAAGATAGAGTGAAAACATAAAGCACAGGATCAGAAGGCTCATGATCCAGAAGGTCCTTCCGAAAGTCCCTATTAAAAAGTCAAAGATAAGGGCTATGAAAAGTGTAACCGTCCCGACCATGAGAATGATATTTACAAGACGATGCTGGGTACTGAGTTGCTCCCGTGTCAGATATTTAAGCAGCTGTTTTATTTTCTTCAAACCCTACCTCATCATAACTTCTTGAAATCCGTGTGATCAGAGTATATCCTTATTATAATATATCACCTGAGGGTGTTACTGTCATCAGATAATATGACGGTGTACGACAGGAGATCATCATGGAACAGAACGGATATATGAAAAAAGCTTTAAGCGACCTGGCGTTTGACGTATCCTTCGGGGATTCTATACGCCATCTTCATAACAGCGGATACACTCCCGAAGAGATAGTGAAGTACTTTGATACCTCCACGCTCACGGAGGACAAGGTACGCGAAGTGATCGCAAAATATGAATCCTCGTCCGGCAAAAAAGACGGAGGATATGAGTTTGTTAAGGTATACGACGAATTCGGAAAGGCTTCATTCGTAAAAAGAAGAATCAGGCTAACTGAGTGACTTTACCGCAGTTACAATTATATCTCCGGCCTTAAGGACCAGATCCTTTTCGGGGACGAGCTTCTCTTCTCCCCTTATGACCATTACGGGAGTCATATCGGGCAGATATTCGACATTTCCGACCCTGATCCCGTCAAACCTGCTTCCCTCAGCTATCTTCGAGGTTATAAACCTGGGATTCGTTTCATCATTGGGACCGCCCATTATCTTGAATTCGGAATACTGTTCCACAAAACCCGCGGATATTATGCCCGTGGGTATTGCAACCATGCCGACTCCGAGGAAGGATATTATGATCGCCATGAACCTGCCTCCCGCAGTGACGGGATACAGATCGCCGTAACCCACGGTCAGAAGGGTCGATACGGACCACCATATACCGGAGAAGGCATTCTTAAACTGGTCGGGCTGGGCCTCATGCTCAAGACTGTACATGCACAGCGACGAAGCTAACATCAGTATGATGATCATACTGAGTGACGACACGAGCTGGTTCTTTTTCTCCTTTATAACGCTGACTATGACATTAAACGCATCATACTGGGCATTTATCTTAAACAGCCTGAATATCCTGATGACCCTGAGGATCCTGAACGCCACCGCTCCCGCGGGGAAGATAAACGGAAGAAAATACGGGATTATCGTGAACAGATCGATAAGGCCGAATAAGGAAAATATGAACTTAAGCCTTGACGTAAGGGGATCCTTCTCTTCAGGGTAGAGCATATCCGCCGTCCATATCCTGAGCAGATATTCTACGGTAAATATCATTATCGTGATTAATTCGATCAGGTCAAGGGTCCCATGATATGGTTTAAGCTGCTCAAACGTCTGGGCAAGGGTCACGATAAGGTTTAACAGTATGACTATGACGATAAATCCGTCAAATAAGGCACTCGGGACATCATCCTTATTGCCTATCTCGATTATTTTAAATATCCGTTTCCTTAATTCCTTCATCTCTTGTCTTATCAGGTAAAGTCCCTTTCTATGAATTCCTCTGCTCATCCATGGCCATATCCTCAAACATAAAACCTGCGAGAATATTGTACCATGTATGACTGTTTCATGCTACAATCAAATGAAGCGACGGAAAGGAACCACTTATGAAAAAGATCATCTTAACAGGCGGCGGGACCGCAGGACACGTTACCCCGAATATGGCACTTATACCAGGACTTAAGGACCTTGGATACGAAATAGAATATATAGGTTCATACGACGGTATAGAGAGTACCCTCATTAAGGAGATGGACATACCCTATCACGGGATATCCTCCGGGAAGTTAAGGAGATACTTCTCACTTAAGAATTTTACCGACCCCTTCAGGGTATTAAAGGGCTTCTTCGAGGCGGGACGTCTTATAAAGGAACTCAAGCCCGATATCATCTTTTCCAAAGGCGGCTTCGTATCCGTGCCTGTAGTCTGGGCTGCGGGCAGGCAGCATGTACCGGTCATAATCCATGAATCCGACATGACCCCGGGACTGGCCAACCGTCTGTGCTTCAAGACTGCACGAAAGATATGCTGCAATTTCCCCGAGACACTTAAGCTGCTGCCTTCGGATAAGGCCGTACTTTCTGGATCCCCGATAAGAAGCCGGCTGCTTGATGGAGATGCGGATGCGGCCCGCAGATTCACGGGATTTACCGATGACAAGCCCGTGGTACTCGTAATGGGCGGATCCCTCGGCGCGGCCAACGTAAACAAGGCCGTACGCGATATACTTCCGGGACTTACAGCGCGCTTCAACGTGATCCATCTCACCGGCAAGGGCAAGCTCGATGAAACACTTAAAGATACCCCGGGATACCGTCAATATGAATATATCAAGGATGAACTTAAGGACCTTTTCGCCCTGTGCGACATAGTCATCTCAAGGGCCGGAGCAAATGCGATATGTGAGCTCCTTGCCTTAAGAAAGCCGAATATCCTTATACCGCTTCCTTCGGCGAGCAGCCGCGGAGACCAGCTCCTTAATGCGGAGTCATTCAAAAAGCAGGGCTATTCCATGGTCCTTACGGAGGATGAGATAACGGGAAACGTACTGCTTGACAGGATAAACCTGTTATATGAAGAACGGGAAAGATATACGCAGGCCATGTCAAAGAGCCCGCAGAACAATGCGATAGAGACGATATTATCCCTTATAAAAGAAGGAGCTTAAGCCTTAAAGCTTAAGCTCTTTGCATATCTCCTCAAGTTCGCCCGCCTCAGGTGCCGTCGGCTTCCACTGGAGCAGGGCGTTATCATCGTTATATCTCGGTATGAGATGCATATGAAAATGGAATACGGTCTGGCCTGCTGCCTTTCCGTTATTCTGGACCACGTTGAACCCGTCGCAGTTAAGCTTCTCCTTCATATGGACCGCCAACTTGCGGGCAAGCTTAAATGCCTTGCCGGCTGTATCGGGATCAAGTTCGTACAGGTTATCGTAATGCTCCTTCGGAAGGATAAGGGCGTGTCCCCTGGTCGCGGGTGCCGCATCCAGTATCACGGTAAAATCATCATCCTCATATATAACGTTGGTATCAAATACCCCGTTCGCAAGCTTACAGAAAATACAGTCATCCTTCATGTCAAATCCTCCTTATGATCCGGCCTTATGCACCTTCATTGCTGAATGTGAATATCTGGTCCAGCATCCTTAACTTCCTGAAATCACCCTTAACCTGCATCTCTCCGGACATAAATGCCCTTTGGAAACTCATCTGACCGGCCATTATATGGTTCATGACATCACCCGATACCTTGCACAAAACCTGGGGATCGTCATGATTACCGTAGTAACAGTCAAGCTCCGAGTCGGTAATATCCAGTATTAACGGCTTCTTACGGTCCTTGATCATGAACTTGTATACCGCGTTCACGTCACCGCTCGGATTGAAGTTCTCCTTAAAATCATTTATATAGAGCATGCTGTCATCAACGCCCTTATGCTCCATCTTGCCCCTGAACAGTTCAGCAAGCTGTTCGATATCCTCTTTCTGCTGCTGGACATAGGTATCATCGGATGCATATTTGGATAACTGCTCCGATTCCTGGGGCGTTAACGGTATGTTCCTCGGCACGTTCCCGGCCTTAACGACCGCCTTGTTGCTCGAAGGCAGCGATCTTGTCCGCTGGGATATGGTACGGTAAAGCGTTTCCGTGCGTTTCTCGATTATCCCGAGATATTCCTGGTTCATCTCAAAGGATACAAGATCGTCCACATACCCGCAAAGTCCTGTGCAGACAAGACCTCCGAGCATCTCCCATGCAAGTTCGAGGCTTGTCATTGCCTCCCTCTCGCCCGGTGCGGTGGACATCACTACCGGACACATATATGTATCTTCTATCTTATCCTTATTTCCGTATAACCAGCAGGCATCAAGAAACTGCTGCATGTATCCGCCTATTCCGAACCATTCAAGCGTAGTCGCAAGTATGATGCCGTCTGCGTCATTGATCGATGCGGGGATCGTAGATATCGAATTACGAAGCTCAAAAAGATTAAACTTTTCAACCTTGACATTAAGTTCATCGAGGACCTGCTGCATCTTCCCTATCACAAACAGCGTGGGATCGTCGATTATCCCGCGTCCTCCGTAATAAATGTTAATCTTCATAAACGGAATACCTCCCACAGGTCAGTTATCCCGGACGGACAAATGCAGATACTTAACGCCCGGACCGTTAAAAGTATACCATATTTCCGTCGGAAATCAAATGACTGAGGGCATGTCAGCGCCTGTTTTTGTGGGAAACAGCCCCGTTATGTGATATAATATCTTTATGTATTACAATATCTCTTTTGACATAGCTGCGATACTTGTCCTTACGGTGATCGCAGTCGGCATGAAGACGGTTCTGTACACGGATACGCGTGGGCATAAGCTTATGCTGATATATGTCATTTCCGTGATAGTATCCGCCAATATAGATATCATTACCGCATATACGATCTGCTACGGTCATATGGTCCCGGATCCGCTCAACCTGATCCTTAACACCCTGTATCAGTATACGACCGTTTTCAGTGTTGCCGTAGCTATGCGGACCATCTTAAGTTACTTTCCGGGCGCTTCAAAAACGTCAGTGATCATAAACAGGACCCTTCTGTACATTCAGGCCGGATTCGTGACCCTTAACATATTTACGGGCATTATGTTCAGGTTCAGGGACGGCTACTATGCTCACGGCCCGGTCTATTTTGCCGCTTATATCATTTCACTGGCCGTAGTCCTCCATATGCTGTTCGTTGTACTTAAGAACCGCTCCGGCATGCCGGGCCTTATGATCAGGATAATAATACTGTTCCTGTTCCTGCCTACTGTATTTACGGTAATACAGATGATAGCGGGCAATATCCTGCTCATTGCGTTCGGCGAGGCTTTTTCGGCACTCATCATGCTGTTTGCACTCGAAACTCCGGATTACCGCAAACTGATGAAGACGATGAAAGAACTGGAGGCAGCAAGGGAAGAGGCCAATATCGCAAACAACGCAAAGAGCGATTTCCTTGCGAGCATGTCTCACGAGATACGTACCCCCATAAACGGGATACTCGGAATGAACACCATGATCCTGCGGGATTCGGACGATCCGCAGATAATCGAATATGCCGAAAACATCCGCATTGCCGGAAACGGCCTCCTGTCTATAATCAATGATATACTGGACCTTTCCAAAATAGAATCGGGAGCGGTAAAGCTGCAGCCTTCCGATTACGAACTGTCATCGATACTGAATGACTGTTACCAGATAAACCGTACCCGCGCGGCTGAAAAAGGCCTTGAGTTCATATTTGAAAACGATCCCGACATGCCTTCGGGATATTACGGCGATGAGGTCAGGATCCGACAGATCATAAATAACCTCTTATCAAACGGGATAAAATATACGGAAGAAGGCTCGGTACTGCTCAAAGCGGGATATATCGAAGATGATACCACTAAGTCCGCCGGCACATCCGGGGATGAAGATGATAAACCCGGGATCCTTAAGATATCCGTCACGGATACGGGCATCGGAATAAAGGAAGAGGACTTCGATCTTCTGTTTAAGAGTTTTTCGCGGCTCGACGAGATCAAGAACAGGCATATCGAGGGATCCGGCCTGGGACTCATGATCACAAATCAGCTCGTTTCCATGATGAACGGGACCATTGATGTAAAGAGCGAATACGGGAAGGGCTCGACCTTCACTGTCATGATACCCCAGAAGGTCACCGATCGCGCTAAGCCGGGCGACCTTGCAGCAAGGTTCAAAGAACCCGTAAACAGTGCCGCAAAAGCTGCGGATATCTTCAGTGCACCCGGTAAAAAGGTGCTCATAGTCGATGATATGAAGATGAACATCCTCGTATTCAGGGGTCTCCTTAAAGGTACGGAACTTACCATAGACAGCGCACTTTCCGGTGTCGAGGCCATCCGTATGACCGAAAAGACCAGATACGATATCATCTTCATGGATCATTTAATGCCCGAAATGGACGGTGTCGAGGCATTCCACAGGATACATGATGATAAGGATAACCCAAATAACGACACCCCCGTTGTCGTGCTAACCGCAAACGCGATAGTCGGAATGCGGGATTCATATCTCGAGGAAGGTTTTGCGGAATACATAAGCAAACCCATAGACCAGAAAAAGCTCCTAAGCGTGACAAAGCAGCTGCTTAGTTAAGATTATCCTTATCCTCCCGCGCTCACGAGCCTCATTGCCTCCTTTGCGGTGTCATCGTCGTAGCGTATGACCCTCTCCTTGTATTTCCCGGTCTCATTAAACCATTTAAGCGTGATGCTGCCTGCTAAAAATACCGCCATGGCGGCACTGACGCATATAAACACCTTCATCTCCTTCATCATGAGCAGCCTGCTGCATACTCCTTCATCCTTGAGGGCTGCAGCCAGCGCAAATCCGGAGATCATGAATATGACCGCCGCACAGATCCCGATTATGATGCGGCCTTCAAAAGGTATCACCGGGCTTCCCTCATCTTCAGGCGGATACAGCTCGCCGTCTTCGATCACAATATGATCAGTAAATTCTTCCTTCCCGTCATCTTCTTCAACGGCAGGCCTTGTAAGAAGGCTCTTTAATGCGTAATCGCCGACCGTGACCTGCTTATAAAGATCATAAGCGAGCGCAATGGCCATATCATCCTTACTGTCGACCTTCTGAAGGATATACTCGGCAAATCCGTTAAGGGATCCCTCCACGGAAGAATAAGTTCCCGGAAAATAACAAAACGATGCCCTTCCGGATACCGGCTCGACATATATATACTCCCGGTCAAGGATCAGATGCTCAAACGGAAGAAGATGATCCTCCATAGATCCCATCGCTGTCACAAGTGATCCTATGAGCGCATATAATCCCGCGTATCCGATGTCCCGGCCGTCATAAAGGCTCGCAAGGCTCACCATATGCGAAGTATCATAGACATAGTTAAGTACTCCGTCGGTATAGGAAAGTGAAGTGACGAGCAGTCCGGGAATATGGTTGCATGTGAGCATACCTGCTATATAACCGCTGCCGGTTCCTTTGTCATCTTCTATTATCATCATGCTTCCGTTTATGCCGTTATCGTATCTTGCATTTATGCTCATCTGCTTCTCCTTCCGTTTACCGTATGTTTCCGCGCTTCTCCTTATCCGTCGTCTCTTCCTGAATGTTCATCCCTCTTGTGACTCCTTATATAGCCGCTTTGGTCAAGACGGTAAGCACTGCATTCAAAATCATGACCCGTCACGGGATTACTGAGTATCCTTCCCGCAAACAGGCCGCCTACGGATGAACTGCCGAGGAACGTTACCCTGACCTCATCCTCTCCCACATCTATATCCGTCTCATAGTCCCATCTGCACATAAGCCGTCCGGGGATCACTTCCGCCATAGCTTCGTATGCCTTCTCCAGTGCCGGGGCATCTTCCCTTTCCAGGCTTGCGCGAAGCGCGGCCGACATACATGCCTTATTGACGATACATTTATCATGAAGCAGGAACCCGGAAAACACGATCACAACAAACAGCCCCAGTATAAGCGGCATTATGATACTAAGCTCTATCGTAAGACTTCCTTTTCTCAAATCATCCTCCTTAAGGATCCGGATACGGTCATCAGCACATAAGCCGTTAAGAGAAACGGGGCATACGGCAGCGTGCTCTTGCGGTTCCCCTTTCCCGTAACGATGCAGGCCGCACCGAACACGGCCGTCATGACCATTGAAAAAAACAATATGATCACCGTTCTTTCAAGACCCTGCATAAAACCCAGCACACCTATCATGTATACGTCTCCGCGTCCTATAGCTTCACCCGTGAACAGGCTCACCATAAGCAGCACGACACCCGGTATGAAGGCTGCTGCTATACTTAATGGCCCGGGATCGTATAAAAGCAGACGGATCCCCGATACGTATTCCGTACCGGATATATGTACACCCAGCATAAGCAGTATTGAAGATGTGAGGAACGCGGCAAGCAGCATAACGCTTATGCCGCGTTCCCGTAGATCTGTAAAACTGCATATGATAAGAAAGAATAAGCTTAATAATATCATCACTTCACCTTAATGCCTCCGGCCGCATCTTGAACACGGTCCGCGTCCTCCAACCTCCGATAACGGGATACAGCTTACGGTCCTCTTAAGTCCCGAGCAGTCAAGCGAGCCATGATAACAGGTACCGTCCTTCGTGATATACACCGTATTGCCCACACGGGATCCGCATTTTTCACAGGGATAGTACTTATGTCCCGCATCATTTCTGAGTTCACCGAGCATATCCCTTCCGACCTGCCTTATCGACAGTCTGAGATAGGTACATTCCCTGTCCCTGTGATATACTGTTCCGGTCTCGGTAACAAAGACATATTCCTCACCGTTTTCTTCGCCGGATACGACATGAAGGCCCTTCTCATATCCGGTATATGTATGCATGAGACACCTTGCGCTGAAACATTTGTCAAACAGCCCGAGCATGTCATAAGGGAGCAAAGCCCTGTAACCTGCATTTATCTCAATTATCTCGCGGTCATTAAGCCTGCTCATGCCAAGACCGATACCCGATTCTCCATCCCTTACATATTTAAAACCTTCCCCGGATCCTCTGACCTTACCGATGATCGCCCGCCTGAGCACATCTTCATCCGCATCCCATTTCTCATATGCGGTCATGGCTGTCAGTGATGCTTCCTGATGCACGGCCTCCTGGAGGTTTACATGAAACCTCATGAGATTTATGACCGAAAGCACCATAAATACCGCAAACATGAATACGGGAATGACCAAAGCAGCCTCTATTGTAAGGCTTCCTTTTTCCCGGTACCGGATATCACTCATAATACCTCTCACGGGTTATCTCATGAGAATACCCGTATCCGCTCATAAGTAAAGCCGTTGCCTTAAGATGATCCACACAGCCGTCGATCCTGAACCCGTCATTATTAAATGTCCTGCAGTTTATCTCGATAATATCCATGCATCTCATCCTTCTGATATCATCATCCGTTTCGGAAAGAAAGACTCCGAGTATATCCTTATAGTCCGCTCCTTTTCCTCCGCTCATGCCAAGCCTTGACATAAAACCGGTAAGATCATAAAGCGATACCAGAAGGTCCGGAACCGACTTGTTTACCGGACATCTCCCGCCGGCAAGCAGCCTGCTCACATCCATCGCGGATTCCGCATAAGCGAGCGCATATATTATGGAATCCCTTACAAGGGAGGTGAGCATCTCGAGCGGCAGCTCCGGGAACATCATGGCCGCCGCTTCCACGGCTTCAGCGGCCATAAGATATGCTCCCTCCATCCTTCCTTCATCCGAACGGATACACCGCAGATTATCTCCTTCTCTTATACTCATAAGCCTGCGTACGATCTCAGTCATATTATCAATATCCGAATCCCGTCCGCAGATCATGTATTCCAGCTCACCCTTAAGCTGCTGCTCATCCGTGTAACGGGTATAGCATCCCATCTTCTGCATAAGATATTCAATGAAGGCCTCATCATCACCCTGCCTGATACCGGGAGGCGATCCGTTTCCGGACTTAAGTTCCCTGCAAGACGGAAGGTCAGACATACCTATGCGGCCAAGTCCCTGTTCCTTAATAAAATCCTCTTCACTTAATACCATGCTCCTTACTTCCCTTCCGGGATCTTCGACCGGAATGCCGAAGCTGTCGATGCTGTTAAGTACCGCATCCCATTCGCTTATAAGATCTACAGGTACTATTGCATCGATCGCCGCATGATTACCGTCTATCATGGGAGTGTATGTAAACTCCCCGTATCCGTTGATATAACCGGAAGCCTGATATTTAAGCACCCTGCCCTTATCATCGCTTGCAAGTTCATATTCATCCTCATTGACCCGGTCAAGACTCTGCCGGTACCAGTCGGCCTCAGCGTCGGTCCCCGAATAATCGGTATTTGCCGATATATACCGGGACAGATGGTTTATTACACTGCTTATGCCCACCTCAGCGCTTCCCCTGTAACTTGAATCTATGAACAGAAGATCGTACCGGTTAAACAGATAAACATCATATTCCCCGAAACAGGAACTTAATCCGATATCCATAAGGGCCTCCGTGTTCATCCTTATAAGCTGAAGCCTTGCACTTTCCGTAAGGACTAAGATAAGCCCGGAAAGAAGCGAGATGATAAGGGCGAGGAATACGGTAACTTCACCGCGTACCGTCCGGGCGCTAGACCGCATTCGAATCATTTACTATTCTTTCAAATATACCGTTTATCAGGGATGTCAGCTGATCCCTGAATATTACCGTTAATCCTATGAGGACCACGAGGATCAGGATGAGTTCCACGACTCCGATCCCGTTATCATCCTTTATGAATCTTTTCGTCATCATCAATATGTGCTGCAGCATTTATCATCCTTTCCGTTTATAACCTGACATAACCTTTCTTTACCTGATCGACATGAAAGCCGGCACCGTTACAAGGGCAAGTACCACAAAGAGCATCATGAACATCGGCAGCAACAGCTTGGTACCTGCCTCCCCGCCCAGTTCCATCGCTCGTCTCCTTCGCCTTTCAAAAGCTTCGTTTGCCTCATCCTCAAGCCTGTGCATCATATCCTGCCTTCCGATGCTGACCGCCTGGGAGATAAGACTTATGAACTGCCTGTATATATGCAGGCCGCAGGCCGAAGCAAATGCCTCATATGCAGTAAGCTCACCTGTCCCTTCGTTCATCCTTCCTTCACACAGGAGCATTTCCTCATAAAGGTATCTCCTGCCTCCTCCCCTGTTAAGGGATTCCCTGTAATCCCTGCAAAGCTTGCTCCATATGCCTCTTGTCGTAAGCCCGGCACAGTAGTACAGCGCGAACCTGTTTATAAGCCCCGGATAATCCCTTATAAGTTCCGCATCCCTCTCCTTAACCCTGCTGCCCAGTTCACTGTCCTCCCTGAAGTAAATAAGGACCGCGGATAAAAGAACGAGCATCAGTATGATAAGTGACTTTCCGTCGGATACTTCCTCATATATTACCCTTCTGCCTTCAACATATCCGGGAAGCTTAAGGCTTTTATCCTCTGAAGTTTCCTTATCCTCCTTTACGATCAGTTCGGATACATATTCGGGAAGAGTCACCTCCTTTGCGCTCACCGGAAATATCCTGGCTGAGAATTCAACTTCTCCGGTATAATCCTCATATTTAAGTTCTGCATGTATCCCTGTAAGGATACCTTCGTTAAAAACCCCGATATCATCTTCATACCGTGTTCTGTTGATCACCCCGTGTGAATCTATCAGAAGCGGATCGTCGGTCCTCCATGATATCCTGAAGGGATATCCCTCAAGCCTTTCGGGCAGAACCATATCGGTGCTTATATGGTCAAGAGATCCGTTATCACCTGCTGCGATCCTTATCAACTCATCCTTTGCTCTTTCGGCCATGGCTTCAAGACTTTCATGATCGTATCTTCTCTCACTTACCGTAATACCTATCACATCTCCCTGCCCTGCCACTTCCTCGCTTACCTTAAGCCGGACCTTTTTATCTCCTTTGCCGTAATCCGGACGTTCTATCCTGTTTTCTTCAAGCAGTTCGTGCCCTGTCCCGGCCGTAAGCTCATATCCGAGTGCCAGCAGCGCACCCGCTCCCGCAGCAAACGCAGCAGCTGATACTTTCTTTCTGAAAGATTTAAGGCTTCCTTCAAGCGGATCCTCCCCGGGATATATCTTCCTCATGCAGGATGCTGTCCTGTCTCCCGTACACAACTTCATAAGCCTGATCAGGCTTCCCCTTGGAAGGATACGGATCATCACTCCGCAAACGATCCCGGCAAGTGCCGTAAAACCGTATAATACAAGCATTCATACCTCCGTGTCATACCCTGATATCAACGAGTTTCTGTGATATATGGCAGGAAACTCCCATTATAAGAAGGCATAAGGTCATCACAGCGGCACCGGCCGGATCATGATACAGTATCCCGAAAAAGTTCCGGCTCGTTACCCTCAGATAAATTATGATAAGGAAAGGGATAATGCACATTATCTTCTGCTCAAGCTTCCTTCCCGACAGGATAACCCGGATCTCCTTATCCGTTTCCTCTTTCTCCTTCATCATCCTTACTGTATCCTTTATGATACCTCCGATGTTTCCGCCGTTACGCTTGGCTATCGAAAAAACATCCGCAAAATCCGTGATATCTTCAACTCCTGCCCTTAAGGCAAAGTCCTTAAGTATATGCTCGAGAGGTACTCCCGAAT
The DNA here is from genome assembly GCA_024692905.1 of Lachnospiraceae bacterium. Lineage (GTDB taxonomy): Bacteria > Bacillota > Clostridia > Lachnospirales > Lachnospiraceae > UBA2868. Next base: position 20,357 of record JAILLY010000115.1, read on the forward strand.
CAAGCCTTGATATAAATAACCTGACTTCAACGGATATAAGAGCATCGTTCCCGTAAAGCCCTGCCATCTCCTTATATGCTTCCCTGAATGCATTTTCCGCGGAAAATCCTGCCTGCATCGAAGCATTTACCGCATCTATCAGATCCTTAAACTGATCGGCCAGCTTACGCTTCCTCCTTTGTATCAGTATTTCCTTAACCTTCTTAAGGCATAAACCTCCCGGGAGCATGAGCGGGATCAGTGCATAAGGCGAATCGTAGAAGGTATAGGCGATCAGTGCCGCAAGAGCACCGTAAACAACAATAAACCTTATCCATTCACTTACGCTCATCCTGTATACATCATATTGCACCAAAGATCCCGGATCTTTTGAGCTTGACCGTGTTTTCAATATCATCCACCCTTTTAAGGCACCCGGTGACCCGGTCACCCTCTCCTTTTGTTTCCTCAAATTCGTATATTGTCTTCGTCTCTATCCCGTCTTCCGAACAGCCCGTGACCTCTCTTATCTCAAGTACCTTCCTGCTGCCATCCCTAAGCCTTCCGAGATGCACTATAATATCTATCCCCGATGCCATCTGCCTGCGGAGCGAGGATATCGGGATCGTGGTGCTTAACATCATCATGGTCTCAAGCCTCATAAGGGCCTCCTGCGCACCGTTTGAGTGTATCGTCGACATCGACCCGTCCTGACCGACGTTCATTGCCTGGAGCATGTCGATAGCTTCGCTTCCTCTTACCTCACCGACTATTATCCTGTCGGGCCTCATCCTTAAGGCGGTCCTTATCAGATCCCTTATGCTTATGGCGTTACAACCCTCGATATTTGCATTCCTTGCTTCCAGCGAGACCAGGTTATCGATCCCCTGAACGGTAAGCTCGGCACTGTCTTCGATCGTGATTATCCTCTCATCCCGGGGGATATAGCCGCTCAGGATATTGAGTACGGTAGTCTTTCCGGCACCGGTCCCCCCGCTTATTAACAGGTTATATCTGGCCTTTACAAGCTTACCCAAAAATTCAAGCGCCTCCCTGCTTATCGACCCCTCCGATATAAGACGGTTCCCGTCAAAGGGGACCTTCGGAAACCTCCTTATCGTCAGTATCGGGCCGTTAAGCGCGACGGGATCGAGCACTACATTCACCCTTGATCCGTCCGGAAGCCTTGCATCCACGATGGGAGATGATGAATTGACGGTCCTGTTGGCGCCTGCTACTATCTGCTGGATGATATCCGTAAGCCGGCGGGCGGAACCAAATGCTCTTCCGCTGTTTATAAGGATCCCCCGCTTCTCGATAAATATAGGGCTCATCCCGTTCACCATGATCTCGGTAACCTCCGGATCGTCCATAAGCTCCTGAAGTACATCGAGCCCGCGGATCGAACTGAATACTTCCTTCCTTATGGCGAGCCTGTCTTCAAGGCTTATGGCACACTGACGATTCTTAAGCCTTATACGTTCATCTATGAGTTCCCTTACTTCCTTATCGCTTACATCAAACCTTCCCTCCAGATCGCACCTGACTTCTTCGCATATAACCCTGCCAAGCTCATTCACAGCCGGTATCCCTGTCATATCCTTCATCAAGTCCCTTAAGTATCTCATTCCTTATATATTTATTAAGCATCCCGCTCCCCCGGCCGAAAACAGCCCTTTCCATATCCTCGAAATAGGGGAACTTAAGCCTTATTATCCTGCTCCTTATACCCTCACCACCCGGGTATCTTATCAGTGCCTCGTCAAAATCCTTAAGCTTGGCGACCGAAACTGCATCCCTCCTTACCGGCATATATATGACGCTGCACATGTTCATCAGTTCCATCATCCCCCTTACCTCATCCGACAGATCGAGGATGATAAAACCAAACCTCCCGGACATCGCAAGTCCCCGGATAAGCTCGGGCCATACCGACGGATCAACTTCATTAAGCTCGTAAGGGCACCTTGCGGGGAGCAGCATCTGCATTCCGTCGGCATCATAAACATATCTTTGCAGTATCAGGTCAAGTTCACCCGGCCTTAAAGAGTATTCGTAAACAAGGTCCTGAAGACTGAACCCCGGATCGGCATTAAGCAGCTTAAGCAGGCCGTTATATCCTTCCATGTTCACATACAGGGCCTTAACGTCATCACTTAACATCCTTGTAAGAGCCATGGCATAAGTAGTCTTAAGTGCATGACTTACAGGCGAATAAATACCTATTATCCTGCTGCCTTCATCATTGCCGGATATGCGTGTGATATCCGGTGAAACCGATAAGCCCTCTCCCATGCTCATAAATATTTCAGACACCGGCTGATACTTGAATATATATCCTTCCGTCATTGCCTTATCACGGTCGGTGGTAAGGATAAAACATTTACAGGACCCCTCACGGACAGGTCCTTCGGCAAAGAACCCTTCGTCCCTTAGCATTATCCGGAAAGGATCGTCACTACGGTATTCCTCAAACTTTTCAGGATCGGTGAACAATATAACTTCATAACCGCATTCACTGCGTCTTATACGATCGGCCAGCCTGCTCCCGTATTCACTGTCACGGTCACAGATCACCATACTGCTGCTCAATATAACCTCCGCTGCTTCTTAATATCCCGGTAAGTATCCGAAACGGAACCAGAAAAAACAGAATTAATCATTTGATTCGATATGTCCAAGCATTGATCAAAACGTGATTGCATTATAGGAAAGCATTTGCGATTTGTAAACAGTTTGTGATAAGAAAAATGAACTTTGTTTAAGTCTTACAAGGCTTATCAAAAAAAATCACCCCGTCATCCGGGGTGATTTGTATAATATTACCATTGGGCCTAAACCGTAAATCCTCTGTTGCCTGCTCCCTGAACGTTCTCGTTCAAACTTCCCCTTCCGTAGGTAAGTCCCGCATATACGTCCTGAGTATTCTCCATTAAAGGTTCTGAGTTATCCTGTGCGGCTATGTCTTCGAATGACTTTCTCAACTTCTTAAGCAGCCTTAACGCAACCTCCAGGGTCTCCTTATCCTTCTTTATCGGAGCAAGTGAGATCTGCTTGCTGATGAATACGTATATCCTCATTAGCGGATATGCCGGATCGTAGTCAAAGTCAAGCGCTTCCAGAAGATCCTGGACGCATTTGTTTGCATACCGGCTGTTTGTGGCAAACATCTCAAGATCACCGGCGTCGAATGACTTTATCGCCGTCTCCAGATATCCTATCGCAAGGTCATATACGATAACGATGAGTTCGCTCCTGTTCGCACGTGTGATCCTTAAAGTATATTCCTGAATCTGATCTTTAGTCATCATATCCCCCTTATATAATCCGTTTACTGAAGAAGCTGAAGTGCCTGCTGGGGCTGTTCGTTAGCCTGCGAGAGCATCGAAGTACCCGCCTGTACCAGCACCTGCAGAGTCGTATATTCAACCATTTCCTCAGCCATGTCAACATCCTTTATCGTCGAGAAGGACTGGGTAAGGTTTTCCTCAGCCACATCGAGGTTCGATATCGTGTTTTCGAAACGGTTCTCATATGCACCGAGCCTTGACCTTGCCGCCGAGATGAATGCGAGTGCCGCCTTGGTCTGCTCGATCGCTTTTTCCGCTCCTTCTTCGGTCCTTACGTCAATACCGGTAAGGCTTAAGTTATCAAGTGAGATCTCGGGGATGACTATGTTGATCTCCTGGCCTTCCGCAGAGCCGACCTGGATCTTCATTCCGCCTACGCCGTTTATCTCAAGGTTTGATTCCACAGCTCCGTCAGGAAGGGAAGAATCAGCCTTGACCGTGATCTTCGAACCGTCTGCGTTGGTTATCGTGATCCTGTCATCCACGATATCGATCCTGCCCGTTGTATCAACACCGTCAACCTGGAGCATCGCATTTGTTACTACCGTATTTCCGTCCGCATCGGTGGATTTGTCAAATGATATCTTATATTCCTTGCCTGTAGGGAAGTCGGGATCGTAATCTATGACTTCGACACCGAGCGTATCCGCATAACCCTTAAGCTTCTGGTCGCCGTTTAAGAGGCTCTGTCCGTTATATTCCGTATCCCTTGCGATCCTCTGGATCTCGGAGGTAAGCTGCTTCATCTCAGACTGTATCGCTTCACGGTCTTCACTCGTCATAGTACCGTTTGCCGCCTTTATCGACAGTTCGCTCATCCTCTGGACGATATCCTGGATCTCACCGAGAGCTCCTTCGGCCGTTTCTATGACATTTACCGCGTTGGTCGCATTCTGGTTTGCCCTGTTTAAGCTCTGGATCTGCGCCCTCATCCTGTTTGAAATAGCCATGCCGGCCGGATTGTCCTTTGCCTTGTTAAGCTTGTATCCGCTGGACATTTTCCTTGTTGATTCCGCCTGCCTTGCCTCATTACCCCTGAGTACGCCACCCGCTACCATTGCCTGGATGTTTGAATTTACCTTCATACCGCATTTCCTCCTCTGCTTATCAGTTTAATGAATGCTTTTGCCGTTTCATACAGATCCGCCGTATCGACATCTGCCTTTCCTTCGCCTTCTTCCCTGGCAAAGTCATTCAGATCGAGCCTGTCGCTCCTTACAAAATCAAGCTCCTTAACGGTCCTGCCGTCCCGGGATATCATTCCCTCAAGTTCATCTTTAAGAGCCTTTAATCTGTCTGTTCCGTCCTGCCTGTCGCAGGTTATATAGCCCTTGCATTCCTTGCCTGTCATTATGAATTTGGCTGCGACTCTTCCGTACTCTGCGGTTTCCATCGTCGCCGTTACGCTTCCCTCATCGCCCCGGCCGCTCACAAGCCTTAGGTTTATCGATGTCCATTCACCGTCAATGTTCACGGGAACCTCGTAATTCTGCTGCCTTGCAAGGGATCCTGCCACGCTCAGTTCCTTATGCATAAGCTTAAGTTCCTTAACGTCAAGCGCTCTTACCGAAGCATCGACCGCATCCTCTGCCGTCTTAAGTGCTTCCTTTGTAAACTGCTCATAGGCTTCATCCGCCCTGTCTCTTGCAACGAATTCATCCGCAAGCTTTTCCGCCGCTTTCGAAAGCTTATCCTTTGCACCTGTCCTGTCCGCTTCATCAAACAGCTTCCCGTATACCCTGCCGCGGTTCATCATAAGATCGTTTGCGGCGAGCAGGTTGTTCACGGTGACAGGCTGGTCAAAGTCACGCAGCATTCCGATGACTTTATCATCGGCAGATCTTGCCTCGTTAATAAGGTTCATATCCTCTTTAAGGACTGCTTCCGCCTCCGCTGCCTTATCATATCCTTCCCTTATCCTGCCTGCGAAGCTCTCCAATGTCGTATTCGTATCAAATCCGGCATTTATCATTCCTTCCGGACTGAGCTTGTCAAGCGTTTCGGATGCAAGGCTTGCAAGATAGCTTCCTCTTCCCGCAAATGCCGTATCTATCTGCTCGGAGATCGATGTTCCCCTGCGGTTAAGGTCCGTAAGTCCTCCAAACTCATCATCGACCGATAAGTCCATTCCCTGCGCCCTGTTGCTCCTTGATGCTGCCAGGAGATTCCTAAGCGTCGGCTCCCCGCCGCTTGAGAGCACGTTTCCGATAAGCTTTCCGTCGCTTTTCTCTATCTGCCTGAAAAGCCTGTACATTCCGACGAATGCTTCCTTTTCACGGTCGCTTATCTGACCTCTCTCCTCAAGCTTCCTTAAGAACCGGCTGTACCTTTCGGCCCTGTCCCCGGCCGGAGTCTGTTCAAGCCTGTTTTGGAGTTTGAAGATGTTATCATCTATCGGATTCCCGCCCTCCCTTATTATCTCAAGGGTCTTTGCGGGGGTCATGAGTTCCATGACTCTTTCAACTGCCCTGTCTGCTTCCCTGGCCATGTTTATGGTTTCGGGATTTATCGCGGTCTGCGAATAACCAAGTATCCTGACGGCCTTGCGGTTTGCGTCGTTTAACTCAAATCCGTTGTCCTTAAGTATATCGTCAACGTTTCCGAAAGCCTTGCGGATGCTGTCACCCATATCCGCCCTCGGTGCCGTCATCAGCGTTTCGTATGACTTTCCCGCCTTCTCATAGGAGGCTTTAAGTACGTCACCCTCTTTTACGAGGTTTCCTGCGGTAAACGCATCCGATCTTGTGTTTATACGTCCGAGTATCTCGGCCGGGATCGTCCTGAGCCTTGAGAATACGTCGTTTGTCTGCTTTAAGATATCGATCCGCTCATCGAGGGTACTTTCGATACCTTCCGTACCTCTTTCATCCCTGTTTATAAGGAGCGGTCCGTAATATGCCCTTTCGGCTTCCTTAAGCTCTTCGACAAGCTTGCCAAGCGGCTCTGTATCTATCGATATCCCCTGCTTAAGCAGCTTAAGATTTGCTTCCGTGCTCATCATGAGCCTTGTTTCCTCAAGCTGCCTGCGGGCTGTGATAAGACTGTTCCGTGCATCCTCCGGGATGACTGCGAGCTGCTCATCTTCCTTAACGGCCGATGCATCATAAAGGTTCTTTATATTAAGTTCCTTACCGGAAGTTACGACTCTCTCAAGTGCTCCGTCCGTGATGCTCTCAGCCTGCTCCATGACTCTTACCGCCATGACGTGATCGGGTTCAGCCTTGTCTATGCTGCCGTTTACGGGAAGCTTTCCGTCATTTATCGCAACGGCCGAGATATTTACAACGTCAGTAATGGATAAAGGAAGAGTCAGGTTATTTAGCCTGTCGAGATTCCCTATGGTCTTCTCTGTTATCGGAAGTCCGCTTCTTATGATCCACTCGGCTTCCTTCATGGTCTCTTCGTTAACTTCAAGCCCTGCGCGTTCTATGATCCCCTCGACCTGGCCTCTGATCTGGTCCATGTCGATGACATCGGCTTTCTTCGCGTAATATCCGTCGGTGCTGTCAAGGTAATAACCCCTGGCCTGGCGTCCGTTGCCGGCTCCCGCACTGTATTCGGCCTTATAAAGGTTTGCGATGGTCGGCTCAAGGTCGTTTATGACCATGTATTTCCTGACATCATCCGAAAGTCCCGTGATGCCTTCCGCCTTACCGGCCGCATCCTTAACGTTCTTTATATTCTCCTCTGTGAGGGGAAGGTCATTGGCCCTGAATATCTCCTTAAGCTGCTCGGCTGCGATATCTCCGCCTGCTATCGCGGTTATCTTGTCGTTGGAAAGATCATCGTTAAAGCCTTCAATAACCGTGCCCGATTCCGCCAGCCTGGCCTTTAACTTATCAAGAGAGGTGACATGCGTCTCTATATCGGTATCTGTTGCCGATATGCCCTCTTCCTGCATTTTTTTGTAATCTTCTGCTGACATGGAATTAGACATTACTGCCATGTAGTTTCTCTGTAAGGCAATGTCCTTTTGCCCCGCATCCTGCATTACTTCCTCGGCAGATTTAAGCTCTCCCATTCCGTATGCAGCGTTATCCGTAACTGTGCCAGAAATGTCTAATGTAAATCCTCCCGCCTTATCGGTCATCCTGACCGCACTCTTTGTACGGGAGTTACCGTATGCAGTTTTTTCCATGTCAACATTCCTATCGTGGTGTATATTTCCTGTTTCTATCTTCATATCGTTCTCCACGTGAATGTTTTCCGGTTGTAATTTATATCGAACAAATACCGGTATTACTTAACCCCAAAAAGTAAGGGACCGGGGGACGGTCCCTTACCGTCCCCCGGTCCCTAAATTTTTAGTCAACTAAAACAGGAATATCGCTGCGCCGTACTGCGCAAGAGGATAGGCCACCGAATACGGCTGGCCGTCCCACGGTATCTCCTCTGCCTGATACATAGTCTCACGGACCATCCCGTTGCCGCCGAACCTCTCTTCGTTACTGTCAAGGAGCAGCTTGTATTTCTTCTTCTCGGGTACGCCCACACGGTAATCTTCCCTGTTTATCGGCGTGAAGTTCATAACGAACAGCAGCCTGTTCTTCTTATCATTCTTACCTTTTCTGTAGAAACTGTAGATGCTCTTGTATGTATCGTTTGCATTGATCCATTCGAATCCCGCAAATCCCCTGTCCTGCTCATACATCGCGGGATACTTGGTATATATCTTAAGAAGCTCCCTTACGTATGCCTGCATTCCCGCATGGAGCGGATCCGAAAGCAGGGCCCAGTCAAGTTCCTTTGCCTCGTTCCACTCGCTGTCCTGGGCAAAATCCTGACCCATGAACAGAAGCTTCTTTCCGGCATGTCCCATCATGAACGTATATCCGACCCTCAGGTTTGCGAACTTATCAACGTAATAGCCGGGCATCTTATTAAGCATCGAGCATTTAAGATGAACGACCTCATCATGCGACAGCACCAGGATATAATCCTCGGCGTCATTATAACTCATCGCGAAGGTCATCTTATGATGATTGTCCCTTCTGAAGATGGGATCGAGCTTCATGTAATCGCAGAAATCATGCATCCATCCCATGTTCCACTTATATGTGAAACCGAGCCCGTCATCCTCCGGCCTTGCTGTGATCTTCGGCCATGCGGTTGACTCTTCCGCTATCATCATGACTCCCGGATAGCGGCCGCTTATAAGCGAATTGAGATGCTTGAAGAATTCAATTGCCTCAAGGTTCTCATTGCTTCCGTATTTATTGGCTATCCACTGTCCGTCCTTCTTCCCGTAATCAAGATAGAGCATCGAAGCCACGGCATCGACCCTTAATCCGTCAACATGGAATTCATTGATCCAGAACAGCGCATTTGCTATAAGGAAATTCTTGACCTCGTTCCTGCCGTAATCGAATATCTTCGTACCCCAGTCCGGATGCTCGCCTTTCTTTGGATCCGCATATTCGTAAAGGCAGCTGCCGTCAAACTTCGCAAGTCCGTGCGCATCCTTGGGGAAATGTGCGGGAACCCAGTCAAGTATGACTCCGATATTATTCTTATGGAGCTTGTTTATCATATACATGAAATCATCGGGAGTCCCGTATCTGGAGGTCGGTGCGTAGTAACCCGTCACCTGATATCCCCACGAACCGTCAAACGGGTGCTCGGCGATACCGATGAGCTCGATATGCGTATAATGCATGTCAACGAGATAATCGACTATGCGGTCCGCAAATTCCCTGTATGTATAGAATCCGTCGTCTTCCCTCCCGGGATGCCTCATCCATGAACCGATATGGCACTCATATATCGCCATAGAGATCTCATGGACATTCCTTGAGTCCCTCTTTTTTATCCAGGAAGAATCAGACCATTTGAATTTGGTGATATCCGTAACTATTGACGCCGTTCCGGGGCGAAGCTCCGCATAGTTGGCATATGGATCCGCCTTATACAGCTTCTCGCCGTCGGCGGTGGTGATAAGATATTTATATAATTCCCCGGTGCCTATCCCGGGTATGAAAAGCTCATAAATGCCTACTTCTCCGAGCCTCTCCATCTCATTGGCGTTTTCATTCCAGTCATTGAAATTGCCGACCACGGCAACACCGGCCGCTTCGGGTGCCCACACCGCGAAATAAACACCCTTTTCCCCGTCCTTCTCAACCGGATGGGCTCCGAGCTTTTTGTAGATATCGTAGTGCGTGCCCTTCCCGAAAAGATACATGTCCATATCCGAGACAAACGGTGATAAACCCTGATTCGATGTCATGAATTATCCCTCCCAGGCAATCGTTCTATACTATGAAATCCTTCTCGCGCAGTATTATATAGTCCTCGTCATCATATCTCTTGGCCAGCAGAACATCCATGAAATGTGACATGTTCTTCTTGTCGACATGGCGGATCGCATTATCCACTATCTCGCGTACTTCCTCAAGCGTTACCACATGCTCGAGCGTCTGCATGTCACCGATACGGCGGTACAGTGCAAGGACACCCATCTCATCTATCGCATATTCCTTTTCCTTGGCATAGCCCTTGCCGTATGCGACAAGATCGTCCGTAGTAAATTCCTTAAGCTCTATCCTTGAATTGAATACCCTGTCAAATATATCCAATGAAGATTCGATGACCTTCGCTATACCTTCGGTATCGCCCTCCATCACAACGAGCACCGGCTCGGTCTCAAGTTCGAGAGCCTCGGCAACTATACGTGCCGACGAAGGCGTAAGTCCCTCGGAGTTTTCGATTATCAGGGCGCCGTGCCTTAACTTCTTTATCGTAAGAGGAATATCCTTCTTGTTAAGTGCTTCACCCGATATCTTGGCCACCTTGCCCTTGAAGCCGTCTTCGACCGCCTGCATGACTTTGACCACATCTATCGCTATCGATATTCTGCCTGTTGCCTCGGTTCCGGTAACGAGCACGTTGCCCCTGGCAGGATCCATGTCTATATTATCTATGGCATTTACTATCTGAGCCTTCAGCCACTCTATGCCTTCGAACCTTCCGAATACAAGCTGCTCATCCTTGTCAAAGTCACGCTTGCTCACGGGTGCCTTCTCAAGCTTCATATAACTCGGATGCTTCTTCTTTGCAGCTTTTGGCTCTTCGGTCTCCTCATCTTCCTCGGATTCTATGCCGGCTTCGTAATTGGCCCTTGCTATGTCGTCATAAGGAAGATCGTTGGTCCTCATTATCCCTTCAAGACCTTCGGGCTGTTCGATGACCTCCATCTCCTCGACTTCACCGTAATCCTCAAGAGCCTCATAAGGGTATTCGGGAAGTTCGGATGTGATCTCAAAGGCCGCCTTCCTTGCGGCTTCCTCATCCTCCGAATAGGTAAGTTCCTCAGAAGAAGCCTCTTCATTAAGACCTGCGGTCTCATCACCGAATACTTCCTCCTCGGAATCTTCTATATTCATTATCTCGCGGAAATACATATCTTTGCCGGAACCGGGATCGGTACTTCCGAGATAGTCAAACTCACCCTTGGTAACGGCGGCTGAAACTTCTATCTTTTTGGGATCGAAGTTCATGTCATCTCCCGGATCATAGCTTATCTCCATGCTGCTGTAATGATCTTCGGAATTATCTTCAGCCTTTTCTTCGTCATTTCCGGACTCGTCTTTTTCTTCCCCGGATCCCTCTTCGTCCTCTCCGGTTTCGGTGTCGTTATCTTCGGAATCCTCTTTATCAGTCTCTTCGGGCTCTTCTGTCTCTTCCGGCGTTACATCCTTATCCCCGGACTCATCTTCGGACTCATCATCGGATCCTTCTTCCGTTTCTTCGTAAGACTTATCTTCGGATTCTTCCACGGACTCATCTCCGGACTCATCTTCGGGTTCTTCGCCGGACTTTTCTTCGTCCTTTCCGGACTCATCTTCCGCTTCTTCGTAAGACTTATCTTCTGATTCTTCTTCAGGCTCTTCTTCGGACCTGTCCTCAGCCTTTTCCTCAGGCTGCTCTACGGACTTATCTTCCGTTTCTTCCTGTTCTTCTTCCGTTTCCTTCTCTTTGGCCGCAGCTTCCTTCACGCTGTCATGCCGCTGTATCGCTTCTTCGACAGCCTTGTTGATATCCTCTTCCCCGGGATTGTCCTTTTCGTTTAATTCCTCTTCTATCTCATCAACGGGAAGCGGTATCGATATTGTTGCGGGCTCAACCATCTTAATCTCGGCAGTCCGCGAATAAGGCTTGAATACAGGCTCTATCTCCGGTACCTCGCCCGTATCCTCAAGCGATATCGGTCTTGGCGGAAGAGGCTTGGCTATATCTTCGATCTCGGGCAGCACGCCCTTTAACTGAGCCATTATATCGGTAGTCTGAACGAGAGACTTCTCCTTTGCTTCACGGATACGTTTCTCTTCATTCTCCCTCTTCTTCTCTTCCCAGCCCTTATATATGCTGTCAAGGTCGTCTTTATATATCTCGTCAGTCTCTTCGTCTGAATCTTCGTCCGGCTCTTCCTGCGCTTCTTCGACTGATTCTACGGATGATGCTTCCTGTGCCTCTTTAACTGACTCTCCGGCCGGTTCTTCCGGTTCTTCCGGTTCTTCCATGGATCTTTCCATGGCTTCCGCACCGGCTTCTTCCACGGATCCCTCACCGGCTTCTTCGTCCTTATCAGCCTTAGGAACCTCACCGTTATCCGTGACCGTGCTTTCCTCTTTCTTCTTTATATATTCCCTGACATATTCTTCTTCATCCGTGCCCACACCGGAAGCTGCCCCAAACTCACCGGCATCATCCGTGCCTTGCTTTGAAGTTACCCCGAATTCACCGACATCGTCCGCACCTTCCTTTGGAACTGCACCGAATTCACCCGGATCATCGGAACCGACATTGATCATATGACGGGCTTTCATATCCGCAAGCTCATCCTCTGCGGGCATGAAAGTGGTTATCTGAACATCCTCACCGTTTCCGGGAACGTCATCCATCTCATTTTCGGACACATCAAGACCGCTCACGGAAATGACCGGACCGGTGCCGGAGATAATGGGACCGGTACTTTCACTCTCCTCCGGGAGATCCATCGTATCATTCTCATATAAACGGTCATAGGATTCCGGATCGGCGCTGAGCAGGACGTTATCATCAAGAGACTGCTCATTTTCCCTTTCAAAGAACTTCTTTATATTCTCCGACAGGCCGTTCTGGAGGTCCATCGTATTATACATTCCCACATTGACAGGCTGAACCTGGATCGAATCGATCTCGGAAGTGTTGAGCATCTGGGCAGTACGCTGATCCACGGTCGAAACCGGCTCAGCGGTGATCTGCATATCCTGGCCCATCATCGGGATGGGACCGCTCATACCTGCCACAGGTCCCGTCTGAGAGTACATCTGGCCGTTTGCTCCGGGCGCTGCCATATACGGATCGCTGAATCCCTCCTCATAAGGAGGAACGGGCGGCTGCATGGGTATCTGCTGGAGATTTCCGGCCTGGGGATCGGTATCATATATCTGCTGGACAGGGTTCATCTGCATGCTCGAGAGCTTATCGTTCATCGGCTCCTGGCGGCCCTCATACTTAAGCTGCTGCTCCTTGCTCAGCCTTGTATGCTGCATCTTAAGATCCATGGCCTGCTTAACGTACTTTCCGTCGCCAAACCATAAAATAAGCTCGTCACATTCCTGAACGCAACGAGTCTCCTGACCTATCTTGTGATACAGATAGGCGAGCTCATAAGCCCACCTCTCCCTGTAGTCTCTCTTCTTGAATTCCTCAAGTACTTCAATACGCTCCTCGATGGATACATCAAGGGCTTCATAAAGCTTGTAAAGGAGTATGTACTTGCCGGTATCCTCGGGCGCAAGCCTTACATATTCCTCATATAATTCCTTGGCCTGCAGGACATCGTTTAACTTGATCGCGAGCTCGCATAGCGCATATACGATCGTCCTTCCGCCGGGGTATCTGTCATAGGCAAGGAACAGGATGTCCCTTGCTTCTTCGTATTTCTTATTGATCTTATATACTTCACTGACGGTGCAGAGCATTGAAACGCTCCTTACCTTACGCCAGTCGATGGTATCCGCAATATTCATGGCCTCAGCATATCTTCTCTCACTTATGAGAGACTTGATCTGATCGGCACATATCTGGTATTCGTACTTATCCAACGTGTTCACCTCAGGCAGATCAACCGTTCAGGCCATACGAGCCTCCGGCCGCAAAAACGGTTGAGCATATTCGGTCTTAAGTTTATCATAGACATGGGTCATTGTCAAAAAATCAGGCGATCCGACAAAGCCGCAAACTGCTCAAGATCAAGAGCTTCTCCCCTTATGTTTTCGCCAAGCCCCATCCCTTCAAGCGCCTCTGTGATCTCCTGCTTGGAACGGTTGATACCGGCACCGTTTGCGATACTGTTTGCGAGTGTTTTCCTTCGCTGGTTAAACGCCGCACGGATAAGCTTAAACATATGCTCCTCATCCTTAACCTTTACCCTGTCTTCACCCGGCGGTTCAAGGCAGATCACCGATGAAGCCACCTTGGGCCTTGGCATAAAGCATGACGGAGGAACGGTAAATGCGATCCTGGGTCTTGAATAATAATTCACGGCAAGAGTCAGGGCTCCGTAATCCTTGCTCCCCGGCGATGCCGTCATACGTTCCGCGACTTCCTTCTGGACCATTATCGTGATGCCGCTTATAGGCGCATGACTCTCAAGAAGAGTCATTATGATCGGAGTCGTTATGTAATATGGAAGATTTGCGACCACCTTAACGGGTCCACCGCCGCATTCCTCCCTTATCAGGGCATGGATATCCGTCTTCATGATATCCTCGTTTATCACCTTAAGGTTATCATAATGCCCGAGTGTTTCTTTAAGTATGGGGATAAGCTCCTTATCGATCTCGACGGCCGTTACCGTTCCCGCGCTTTCGCACAGGTACTGGGTGAGCGCACCGATGCCGGGTCCGATCTCAAGGACATGATCGTCAGACGAAACGCCCGCTTCCTTTATTATCCTTTCGAGGATATTTGTATCTATGAGGAAATTCTGCCCGTATTTCTTACGGAAGGAAAAGTCATGCTGCTTTATTATATTTAAGGTATTGCCCGCGTTTGCCAGCCTATCCATCAGCCCTTACCCCGTACAGCTTTACCGCGTTTTCGTATGTGATCCTTTCGGTCTCTTCGTATGTGAGTGACTTTATCTGAGATATCTTTTCTATAATATATGTAAGATAAACCGATGAATTCCGCCTGCCCCTGTACGGGACCGGTGCAAGATATGGACTGTCCGTCTCAACGACGATGCTCGTGACGGGGATCGCTTCAACGGTTTCATGAAGCTTACGGCCGTTCTTGAAGGTCACGACTCCCCCGACGCCAATATAGTAACCCATTTCGACATATTTAAGCGCCATTTCCCGCGAATACGAGTAGCAATGGATCACGCCCCGAAGTCCTCTGTATTCCGGCCGGCTTAATATATCAAACGTGTCGGCTGCGGCGTCCCGGCTATGGATGATCACGGGAAGGCCCGTCTCTTTTGCCAGGTCAAGCTGGCGTATAAACCATTTCTTCTGGACCTCCTGGCCGGGCTCATCATAATGATAATCAAGGCCTATCTCACCCAGCGCCACGACCCTTTGCTCCCCGCACAGGCGCTTAAGATGCTCAATAGCGGCTTCATCAAGTCCGGCACAGTCATACGGGTGCACTCCCACGGCTGCATAAAAATGATCGTACCTTTTTGCAAGCGCGATCGACCTTTCCGAGCTTCCGATATCCGATCCGACATTGACAACGGGAGAGATGCCTTCCTGCTTAAGGAGAGGTATTATCTCATCCCTGTCGTTATCGAAGGCTCTGTCATCATAATGCGCGTGAGTTTCGAAGATCATCGCTGTCTCCCGGGTTCAAAAAAAGTATAAAAAAGTATTGCAAAAGTCAGTTTCCTGTAATATAATCCGAATTGTGCCGCAAGGCCATGCGCGATTAGCTCAGTTGGTAGAGCACCTGACTCTTAATCAGGGTGTCCAGGGTTCGAGCCCCTGATCGCGCAGTTTTTTTATGCCTTATTTACCTTCATAGGTTATTATCGAAGCCACGTCATAACCCTTAAGGGCATCCCTGCCGTTGAGTCCCGCAAGTTCCATAAGGCATGCGATCTTAACGACCTCTCCGCCAAGCTTCTCAACCAGCTTTACCGAAGCAGCAAGGGTTCCGCCCGTTGCGATCAGGTCATCCACGAGAACGACCTTCTGTCCCTTTTTAATGGCATCCTTGTGCATCTCTATAGTAGCGGTACCGTATTCAAGCGCATATTCCTGTGATATCGTCTCCCTCGGAAGCTTACCTGCCTTACGGATCAGGATGAACGGCTTATTGAGCTCGTATGCCAGGGGCGCGCCAAAGATGAATCCTCTTGACTCTGCTCCGACAACCGCATCAAATTCCACACCTTCAACAAGCTTCCTGAATTCATCTATTGCCAGCCTGAATCCATCCGCATCCTGAAGTACCGTCGTGATATCCCTGAATATTATCCCCGGCTTCGGAAAATCCGGTATGCTCATTACATAATCCCTGAGATCTTTCATATATGCTTCCTCCATTGTCTGTCATAAGGGGTATTGTTATGCGGATCAGGTCCGCAATTTATATAATACCATATTCATACATTTTTCTGAATAGTGACATATCAAATCAGTTTTGATAAAATACTTATACCATGGTAAAACGAAAGCTTATAAGCACCAGGACATTAAAATCCGGAATGAAGATCGATCAGGCGATAGTCGACTCCCGCGGCAGGGAACTGATCGTCCGCGGTTCGGTCCTGGATGACTTTCAAATAGAATACTTAAAAGAGCACGGGGTTGGCGGTATATTCATCAGTGTCGGGGAACCCGATGAGGAGGAAGTATCCGAACTTGAGAAGAACCTGCCTGTATATACGCGCGAGCTTATCCAGAAGAGCCGTGTTGAGGACCGCTCCAAGGTCAAGCTCGACCAGGAAGTCTGCAAACGTGTCGGGGAAGGTATCCAGTATCTGTTCCATAATACCGAATCCGAAGGCTTTCTTGAGACGACCAATAACATCTCCGGTGAGCTTGTCAAGGCCATTACCGCAAATAAGGCGGTCGCGGTCGATATCAACCTCATCAAGGTAAGTGACGAGTATACCTTCAAGCACAGTGTTGATGTTGCAACGATGGCGATGGTCATCGGACAGAATTACGGCCTCGGAAAGGATGAGCTGCGTGAACTCGGCGTTTCCGGGCTCCTGCATGACCTCGGTAAATCGCAGATACCGCTTGAAGTGCTCAACAAACCCGGCAAGCTCGATGATAAGGAATTCGAACTTATGAAGCAGCATTCGCTGTTTGGTTTTAAGATCTTAAAAGAGAAGAATCAGTTCAGCGACGCTGTATTAAAGGGAGTACTCCAGCATCACGAAAAGATAAACGGAAGGGGATATCCCCTCGGAGTTACCGACGAAGCCATCCATAAATATGCCAAGATAATCGCGGTTGCCGACGTATACGATGCACTCGTTACCGAACGTCCGTATAAGAAGGCTTTCCAGAAAAGAGAAGCTGTCGAGATGATACTTGCAATGACTCAGGAGCTTGACATGCAGTCAATGTTAAGCTTCTTAAGCTGCGTCATCCTCTATCCCGTCGACAGCATAGTGACTCTCTCATCCGGCGAACCCTGCAAGGTCGTCAAGAACAACCAGACAAACTGCTTAAGGCCTACCGTAGTCGGTTTAAAGACCGGTAAGCTTTATGATCTTTACGATGATGTCCAGTGCGCAAACCTCGTGATACTGTAATGGAACGAGGGACGGTAAGGGACCGGGGGACGGTTCTGTGGTTCCGTGGAACGAGGGACGGTTCCTTGTTTCACAACCTCAAGTAGAATTTTCACATTTACACAACCAAATCGCAACTCACACTCTATATTTCCCATGGCATACAACTCATACTTGTGATAGGATTAAGTCAGTTCAACCGGATGATGACTTTGACCGGTCAAAAGGATATCTGACAGGAGGAATAAACAGGCATGACGGAGTTTTCGAAAAATCTTCAGGCTTTGAGAAAAGAGAAAAAAGTGACACAGGAGCAGCTTGCAAATCACCTTGGAGTGAGTGCTCAGGCCGTATCCAAATGGGAGAACGGGAACTATCCGGAGAGTGACCTTCTTCCGGCGATAGCTGATTTTTTTGGAGTCTCCATCGATTACCTCTATGGGAGAGGACAACGGGAAAAGACCATCGAGCAGGCTGTTTTCGATGCCGCCCATGACTGCTGTTCCGAAGAATACGAAAAAACCGGCAGTTCCGAGGTTCATAATGACTTTGCAAGGCTTATAAGGAACCTGCAATGGGCCATACAGACAGGTAGCTGGGTCAACAACACCGGGTTTACCGAACCCCCGTACGATATTAAGGAGTATCCCAAGATGGCATCCGCGGTCTATGATAATGTATTTTTCACCTATATGGGGCTGAGGGAGGACAATAACTTCTCCTTATGCCTTCAAAGCCCTGATGACAAGGAGGTCTTTGAATATCTGTTTAAGGATACGGAAAGGTTGGCCGGGCTGTTCGGACTTTTGTCAGACAGGAATAATCTGGCCATTATCACGTATCTGTATACTTTAAAGAATGGCGAATTTGCAGGTGTTGACCAGATAGCGAACGCCACCGGGATCAACCTGGATAAGGTAAAGAAGGCCCTGAATGAGCTTACCGGAAGCATAGGAGATCCGCGTTTGGCTGCTCCGTTCAGGTATGTAAAGGTGGTCAACGGGGATAAGCAGGATAAGGTCTATGGTACGGAGCCGACGCTCGGAGGCCTCTTTATGGGGCTTATGATGATCGCGCGCGAGTACAACGAGCCGCCCATGGTATATAAGATGGATATCAATTGCAGGACGAAAAGCTGGATCGACAGGAATAAGCTGAAAAAGGAGTGATGGATTATGAAGAAGATATTAACAACAATGGCAATAGCCGCGATCGCGGTATTGCTTTCGGGATTTATACTGATGGAAGAGGATGCGACCCGGAAAGATGATTATGAAGTGCAGATCTCTGTACCCGGACTTAATGATTTTGCCGGAAAGTGGTATCTGTCAAGCGATAACGACATTGCCCGGCTTGAAAAAGTGTTTCACGATCTATATGCATTCGGCAATGAGTTGGAGATAATGCCGGATGGAAGGATATCCTGGCACATAGGGGCAGTCGGCGCCGCAGGAACTTACGAGGTGTATGACAACCAGTTGGTGGCCTGCGTTTCCGATATAATGGAAGA
>JAILLY010000132.1 GCA_024692905.1 Lachnospiraceae bacterium
GATCTCCGGGGATATGCTCAATACTGCCATGAATTCCACCAACGGCTTAAGCTCTGCAATGAACAGCAACAAAGAGATGTTAGATGCCGTAAAGAACAACTACCTTAAGATGCAGATAAATAATCAGATACTTTCCGCCGACAATTTCATAAGCATATGCACTATGTCTGCCTTAAAGAACGACGGAAAGATTGACCCCGACGAAGCAAAGATCTTAAAAAAACTCCAGAAGCTGACGGAGGATTACAAAAAAGGCCTTAACAAACTTATCTAACCACTCCTCCGTAGATACAAAGGGCCGGCCGTTCCTCACTGTAGAACTCCTTTATCGCATTATACAGCCTGTCCGTAAACTGCTCATCCTTATTACCGGCATCATCGGGAAGCCCGGCATAAATAAGACCGTCTTCTCCGCATATCTTATCAAATTCATCCTGCGTGATCTCTGCTGCGTCCTCATTATCCGTACCGTCATATCTGTAGTACTTATCTTCGGACGGTTCATCCATGAATTCACCGATCTCAAGCATGTACGTAAAGGAATCGGTTACCCTGTTTCCGTGTTCAAATTTCCGGAATTCATATGCCTTGCCCATATTTCCGGATACCGAATATACCCAATACTCGCCGTCTATATATGCAACGTCGTTCCATCCCATACCGTAAGGTCCGTACCCCGCCACGACGGTAAGTACATCGCCCTCCATATCAAAATACAGTCCCTCGTAACCGGGCACATTTAAATAATATTCTTCTATACCGTCGTTATCCCAATCGGCCTTCTTTAACCGGTAAAACAGATCCCGGTACGCATCCGACTCATAATCGTATACATAGTCATCTTCATTGACCTTGTCGCGCTCTTTAAACCACAGCCAGTTATATCCGAGTTCTGCGGGAGAATTTCCGTCAAAAACATCATCGTCATTAAGGATCTTTTCCATTTCCTTTGCAGTGTATTCCGGATGAGAGTCATAATCTTCCGACCTGATGATATCCGTAGCCTTATCTATGTTCCGCGCATTTAATTCAATGGCCTTAATACTATCCCTGAACTTTTTCTCCGCATTTTCATACTCACGGTCATAATCCGCCATCCGATCCCCAGTGATCACTTCGTCATCCTTTAAATATGTGACTGTTTCATTATCTTCTTCATCGAGCGTATACAGCCTTTCAACTGTCCCGTTTTCAACGGAATACAATGTGTAATGTTCAAAAACTCCGCCCATATTCCCGTAAATCTTTTTATCATCCGGATCGTAAAAAAACGCGCGGCCGTCAAACAGCGGCTCAGGCTTATTCTCGCCGTTTAAGCCAAACACTTCCCACGACCTGGCGTCTTCTTCGGTATTCGGAGTGATCCATAATTCGGGGATGCCGTCACCGGTGATATCTTCAAACGCAAAGAATGCGATCCGTCTGTTCTCATCAAATAAAAACGCTTCGTAAAAATCAGTCAGATACTCAGATCCAGCAAGAATATCATACAGATATCCGCTGTATATTATCCTCCACGGTTCGGCATCGCTGTATCTTTCCACATCCTTCTCCATACGAAGATCCTTAAGCTCATCCATGAACACGTTATAATCCTTTGCGCCCGTGTTAAGCTTATCTACGTCGATGCCTTTACGTTCATCTTCATCAACGAACGATACTTTTCCGTCAATAACTTCATATATCTCAACATAACCGTCGCTTATAAGGGCAAGCACGGGTATGTCCGTATCCTGCATATATTCGAGCTTATACTGCGTCAGTACGGAAGACGGCAGGTTCTTTCTCCAATAGTCGGTGGCGATGATCATATAGTCTTCGATCCAGCCATAGTCCTCTTGAAGCTCTGACTCTTCCTTTATTTCTTCTTTATCATCTTCATCGGTATCCTTATCTTCCACAGCTGTCTCATCAGGCTGTTCCTCTTTTATTTCAGGAACAGTCACTCCGTCCCGGTCCTCTGTTCTTTCACATCCTGCAAGCATTGCAGAAATTACGATCGCTGTTATCGCGGCTAAAATTATCTTTTTCATGATACCCTTTTTCCTGAATCTGTATTTGATAAGTGACTCTGATATTTTACCTTATTATCCTAATCATGAAAAGCATTTCCGATACGTCCCGCTTGTCAAACACCCTGTCCCTGACTATACTTATTAAGTGTCAGGAGGTATGGAATATGGGCACGGAAAACACAAGAATTTCGGACGCGAACATTATAACCGAACGGTACATGGATTCGATACTGATCGAGGAACGGCTCATCGATTCAAAGGTTGCTGATACATCGATCGGATTCTTAGGTGATGACTTTGACATGCCGGTGATGACACCCGCATTTTCACACCTGAATAAATATAACGGAAGGAAATTGAACGGACTCGAAGAATATTCGATAGCCGCTAAAGACTGCAATATACTTAACTTCTGCGGAATGATGGAAAACGATCAGTTTAAAAGGATCGCCGATACGGGCGCAAAGACCGTAAGGATAGTCAAGCCCTATGCGGACAGCGGAAAGGTAAAGGATCAGATGCAGTTTGCAAAAAGTGTCGGCGCCTTCGGAATAGGCATGGACATAGATCATATCTTCGGCGAGAACGGCCTTGATGTGGTCGTCGGCGAAAAAATGGCCGAGCAGACTTTTGATATGATCCGCGGTTATGTCGAACTTACGGATCTTCCTTTTGTGATAAAGGGAGTGCTCAGCGTATCTGATGCGGTAAAGAGTGCAAAGGCCGGAGCGAAAGCGATCATCGTCAGTCATCATCACGGACGGCTTCCTTATGCCATACCGCCGATGATGATACTTCCCAAAATAAGGGAGGCGCTTAAGGGATATGATGTTAAGATAATCGTGGACTGCGGTATAGGAAGCGGAGCAGATGTGTTCAAGGGACTTGCCCTCGGAGCGGATGCATGTGCTGTGGGACGCTCCATGCTGCCATCGCTCGAAAAGGACGGTATCGACGGCGTGAAAAACTTCCTCCTTTCAGTCGGAAACGAACTGCGCTACATAATGAGCTTCACGGGATTTTCACGCGTTTCGGATATCGATGATTCCGTCCTTCATTTTACGGGTCTGTCGGCATCCGGGAATTTTTGAATAAGATAAAGGAGACCTGTCATGAGTGCTAAGAACGGTTTCATACTTAACCTTATAACTTCACTGATCTGGCTTGCAGCCGGCATATTTTCCATTGTGATACAGGGAAGATACGCCGGCATGTGCTTCACCGGATTTATCATATTCGGCTATATGACGATAACCTCGTATAAGAGATGGAAAGCCGAAAAAAACGATTGATCTTATATGCGTTTTTTTGATTCTTCCAGAGCTTCTATAACCCGGTCGCACCAGGCATCAAACTCCTCATCTTCCTTCTGGCATTCGGGATGTGAAAGTATATGATCAAGTGCGATACGCACGCCTGCATTGAACGGAACGTTTGTCGTCATATCAGGCGCGATACGCTTGATCTTGCTGTTATCAAATGCGACTGATACAGCCTTATCACCGATCAGGCTTCCGGTATAATCATATCCGTATTTATCCCCAACCGCTGCCAGGAACTCGGACGAAACATGATACGCGTTCAGTTTAACACCCAATGCATCCGCGATCGTTGCGTATATCTGATCCCACGTAAGCACCTCATCTCCCGTTATATGGAATGCCTCACCTATTGCATGAACATTCCCCATAAGAGCCGTATACCCGATCGCGAAATCCGTATTGAAGGTAAGATGCCATAAGGATGTGCCGTCACCCTGGATGATGACCGGCTTACCCTCCTGCATACGGCGGATGACCTGCCATGAGCCGTTCTTTCCATGGACACCGATCGGAATGTTCCTCTCATCATAGGTATGGCTCGGACGCACGATCGTTACGGGAAATCCTTCTTCCCTGTATTTCTTCATAAGGAATTCCTCACATGCGATCTTGTCCCTTGAGTACTGCCAGTACGGATTGGCAAGCGATGTCCCCTCCGTGATACGGTGATCTGCGGCGGGCTTATGATACGCAGATGCTGAGCTTATATAGATATACTGCCTCGTCTTATCTTTGAACAGACGGTAATCTCTCTCAACCTGATCTACCGTAAATCCAATGAATTCGCATACGGCATCAAAAGTCATCCCTTTAAGTTTAGCTGCCACATCCGCCTCGTCGTTTATATCTGCGATAATGGGATGGACCCTGTCAGGATCAAACAGATTGCGGTTACCGCGGTTTAAAAGCCATATCTCCCAGCCGGTCTTTTCAACAAGCCTCTTTACCACCGCCGTGCTGATCGTTCCCGTTCCTCCGATAAACAATGCTTTCATGGTTCGTTCCTCCTTAAATATCCGGTGCTCGTTTTTAATACACCTGCCTTGTTCCGTATATAGTTAGAATACCCTATCACAGGGTATGAAGACAATGCATTTATTCAAGACTTGCGCAAACAAATGTTCGGGTGTATAATCATACATACCCGAACGTTTGTTTGTATTGACTGTTTTTAATTGGAGGTTTTCCATGGACCGGAATCTAAGATACCCGGTACAGATGATATTCGTAACATCAACCCGGGGTGATATCACGCCTCTTAAATTCAGGTATGAAGATAAGGAGCATCAGATCATAACCGTGAAGGTTGATGAAGTACGCGCCCATAAGGAGATGACGATAGGTCCCGGCGGATCGGTCATATTCACCTGCGCTTCCACGATCTTCGGAATGAAGATCATTTACGATCTCCGCTATGAGATCGGAACCCATAAGTGGATCTTAAGCGGCCATCGCGATCCCTTATAAGGGACCGGGGGACGGTTCTGTGGTCCCTTTTTAAGGAGCCAGGGGACGGTTCTGTGGTCCCTTCTCATTCCGGTTTTTTCAGTCCGCAGTCCGTGCAGTACTTTCCGTTATTTTTTGCACCGCACTCAGGACAGAACCATGTTTCCGAATCCGGCGGGGAATAATATCTGCCCCATGCTTCATCAAGCACACCGCATATCGCACCAAATGCATCCCGTCCGTTTTCAGGCATATCATCCGATGACACACTGTTTAAATCCCCGTGATCCATGAACTTGACGACATATCTTTTACCGTTAAGCCCTCTTCCGTTCTTCCATCGGCGCATTTTATAATGCTTCACAAGATCCATACATTCATCCAGCACTGAGGTCGGAACGATGCAATAAACCATCGTTTCATCCGAATCCTCCATCGCTCTGTAGTACGCAAGGACCAGTCCCGCATCACCGTATTTATACAGGCAGTATTCACTGTACTCATTTCCTCCGACGGTTGCTACTGTAGCCTCATAATAATCAAACAGAAGATTATCATTTGAAATACAGTCCTCAGGGACCGGGGGACGGTTCTGTGGTCCCTGAACATTGGCGTCGGGATCGGCCGTCATAGTGTTTCTCGAATCAACGATCATCTTCACATCATGCGCAGGCATTGTAAACTTAAGGATATATCCCTGTTCGCCGTCAAAACTCTGCCTTAACTTTACATCCTCACTGTCGGTAGAGAACCTGTAATCGGTATCCGTGCCTATCATCTCAATGGGATAAATGACTTTTACCCTCTCACCTTCGGCATAAGATGTTTTTTCGGATCTGAACCCGTATTTATCCATCACAAGATTGTATTTCTTCTCTCCGCAGCCCGATAATCCCATAACGATCAATACCCCTGTCAACAACAGAATTATATGTTTCATTAAAAAGCCCGCCTCCGGTCGCTTAATATTCCATCTTGATCTCCACCCTGACGGATGTATCCACCTTCTTTGCAAAATCATCCGCATCAGCCGGCGATCCTACAACACTTCCGTAATGTGTGGGAATTGCCACGGTGGGTCTGATCTTATTAACAAGCTCCGCCGCCTGTCCTGCATTCATTGTATAGGTTCCGCCTATAGGTATCATGGCTATATCACATACGACTTTTTCATTCTCGGGAGTCATGTCGGTATCACCGGCAATGTATATCTTTACTCCGTCCACATTTAAGATATAACCTATCCAGCCGGCTTTTTTAGGATGGAACGGCTTTAACCTGTTATATGCCGCAACGGTATAAAATTCAAGCTCACCTACCTTTTTATGCACGTCAGGTGCTGCCGTACAGATCATATCCACGGCATCCGTAAGCTCGCCTGCCTGACTTTCCATCTTCTCCGGCACGATCATGACTGTGCCTGCTTTACTGACCTTACGGATATCCTCCGGCGAAAAATGATCGTAATGGTCATGGGTCAGGAGGATATAATCGGCATCATGAGGCTCTTCGTTGAGCTTAAAGGGATCGATGTATATGACGCCTGCTCCCGAGCCTATCCTTATGCAGTTTTGGGTGATAACCCTGATGTTTTCAGTATTCATGCCTTATCCTCCTTCTTAACAGTCAAACAACAGCCGCGTCTTTTCCATCCTTTCGGCTATCTTCACGCCAAACGGACATCTGCTTTCGCAGCTTTTACATCCCACACACGCGGACGCCGTAGTTCCAAGTGCTTCATAGTGGGCTTTTTCTCAGGTACCTTCTCCTGAGCTGAAGCCAGATCATAAAACTTATTCACCATCGCGATATCGATATTTACCGGACAGGGCTTACAGTGTCCGCAGTATGTGCACTGTCCCATGTAGGAATGCATCGGGGCAGAAGCAATGACCGACGCATAATCAAGTTCATCCGCAGAAGCCGATTCATAAGATACGGCCTCATCGATCTGCTCCTTTGTATCATAACCGCAGAGGATGGAAGAAACGCCGGGCCTTGTAAGAGCATAATGGATCACTGCGCGGGAGTAAATGCAACTCCAAATCCGATCTCACTTACCTTAATTCCGGTCTTTCCAAGTTCTCTGTATCTCATTTCGTTCCAAGTTGCCTATGCCTTCTTTTCCATAGGAACTATTTGCAGCTTATAGCCCAATGGTACCAGAACTTTAAGCAAGCTGTCTATCTGCGGTGAATGAACAGCCTTTTCCATACGCGCAATCACCGGCTGTTTCACATTGCATCTTTCCGCAAGTTCCGCCTGAGATAATCCTTGTTCTTCACGAATTGCTACCATTGTTCTTAGCAGATCTTTTTCAAGCTCTATTACATTCTCTTCTTCAGGAGTGATATTAAGTTCTTTTCTGACATCTTTCCAGTTACTCATTGTTTTTATGCCTCCGTTTGTAATCTTCCAACTCTCTTTTTGCCTTCTCAATCTCTCCGGGTGGTGTCTTCTGTGATTTCTTCTTAAAATGATGCAACAGCAAAAACTTGTTGTCTTTATAATATGCATACAATATCCGGTTTGCTAGTGGCCGCAGTTCCCATATTTCTCCATCAAGGTGTTTCGTTACCGGTTCACCTACACGCGTCCCCATCTCTTCAAGAATATCAAGATATGCGACCACTTTATTAAAATTTATCCTTGCGTCCTTACTTGTGGCCGATTTTTCACGAAGTTCCTTGATGAATTCCTCCACATCACTATATCCGCGTTCATCATCATAAAATTCAATATTATACATCCTGATCTCCTTTGATTTCACGATAACAAATTTGCTATATATTGTCAATATCAAATTTGCTATGATGCTCTCATGATCGTACTCTCAAGACATCACAAAAAGGGTAACCAATTTGGATACCCTTTTTGTGATCTTCGAGCGATAGACGGGATCAAGGAAACGCCACGCTCGCTTCGCTTCACGTGGCAAGTCGTCCCGTCTATATGTAAAGACTCATGCAAAAAATAAGGACATCCTACGGATGTCCTTATTTCCTACAAGAGCGATAGACGGGACTCGAACCCGCGGCCTCGACCTTGGCAAGGTCGCGCTCCACCAACTGAGCCACTATCGCATTATTTATGCCCCTGTTTTCACAGGCACTTATTATATATATCACAGAACCCGGCCCTTGTCAACGAAAAATTGGCGGTATCAAAAAGCAAGTTTACCGGCTGATAAAACGGCATCTCAACCGGAGAGCCTGTGCACATCCGATCATAATTCCGCAGATGACGCAAATTCCTGCAGGCGGTCCCTGTCCCAGAGGATCACCTTAAGCTTGGATGCCATTTCCGCTGCCGAGCGTGTGAAATACTGATTGGTCATCACTGCGCCTATCATGCGCTCGTAATAATCCTTCCCGGCATATATCTCCTGAACCGCCTTAACGCCTATGGGCTTATCATAGCACTTGCACTGCACGGCGTATGTTATCTCACCCTTTGATGCAAGTATATCAACTCCGAAGTCGCCGCTTCCCTTCGTGACCTCCACATTTTCAAACCCGTTATACCTGAGAAGGTCGGCACAGTAATACTCAAAATCATGCCCTTCCATCTCATCCATCGGAAGCGGTGTCATACTGCGTTTCCTGAAAAGCAATATGACTATTATGACCGCCGCGACCGCGAGGAAGATAAGAACATATATCAGCTGGTCATTTGTCATCATAATCTCCGCAAAAATCTCATCCGTCTTCTTCATGGCGATCGGGATATTGTCTTATATGCAGCAACTACAACCCGACCATCAAATTAAAAATAATTATATTATCCGCACCATATTATATCAATTTACAGGCACATTGTCATATATGACGCAATACAGATTATATCATCCTTAATGGAATACACGGAACAGTGACGCGGGCGGTGGGGTGAGCGCGGTCCGGGACCGTATGGAATACACGGAACAGCGACGCGGGCGATGGGGTGAGCGCGGTCCGGGGGACCGCAAGCTGCGAACCGACCGAGCCGAAGGCGAGACTCGAACCCATGGGTTCGAAGTCTTGCCTTCTTACGCAAAAATCCCATCAGGAAAACCTGATGGGATTTTTAAGTAACAGCGGGCGATGGGAATCGAACCCACGTATCTAGCTTGGAAGGCTAGTGTTCTACCATTGAACTACGCCCGCAAGTAAGTGCCCAGAACCGGAATCGAACCAGTGACACGAGGATTTTCAGTCCTCTGCTCTACCAACTGAGCTATCTGGGCAAAAAACCGATCCGACTTATTGCGGCAAAAATCAGATACTGCAACAGTCGCAAATGATATTTTATCAGTATTTGCCCGATTATGCAAGACTTTTTTAAAATCTGTTCCTTTCACCGCTTCCGGCCGGTCATTCGTCAAATTTTACCGTGACATAATAACCCATCGGCCTCTCTTCGATCGCGGTCACATCGCCCTCCCTTGACTTAAGGCGCTGGCGCATCTCGTAATTTGCCGACATTGCCCTCGAAGGGTCTATCGTATAGTAGCGGCTCGTGGGAAGCACTCCCTCAGTAACAGTCACATGTTCGCCCACACTTATTATCCCGGGGCGTTCCATCTTAAACTCCATTGTACGCATGATATCTCCTGTCCTTACACTACCTTAAGGAGCATGGCACTCGTCCTGCCCATATGGATATGGACCTTTGCTCCGTCCATGGCATATTCCCACGATTCCGTGGTAAAGCCGTCACAGTCACTGTATATGATCGTCTTAAGTTTGGCATCCCTTGGAGATCCGAGCTCATAGCTTATCTTCATCTCGACATCTCTCTCATATTCGTTATTGTTAACGATTATTACGTAGTACTCATTACGCGTGAACCTTCCGTAGGCGATCACGTTATAATCCTTATGGATACGTCTTAAGGACCCGTGCCTGAGTACGGGATTTTCCTTACGTATCCTTATCATCTCGCGATGGAAATCTATCATCTCACGGTCTTCATGGCCCCACGGATACGTTCGTCTGTTATCGGGATCGGTGAACCCGCATACTCCGGCCTCATCCCCGTAATATATCGTAGGCGAACCGGTCCATGTCATCTGGATCAGTACGGCCTCTCTCATGACCGCCTTGTTTATCCCGCGGTTTGCGGCTTCCGGCCCTTTATCGGCAACTCTGCCGACCAGACGGTTGGTCCTTGTTAAAAAGCGGGAATGATCATGGTTGCTTAACTCATTCATCGCAACGGCCTGAGACGGGCCCGACAGCTTTGCACCGTTATATTTCATCATATCAAAGAACACATCGGCATTACCGAGCATATCCCCGCGAAAATCATCCGAGTGCTTCTGCATTCCTGTAAGGAACCAGGTTACCGGCTCCATAAACGCATCGTAATTCATTACCGAATCCCATTCATCGCCCTTAAGCCACGGTGAAGGATCCCCGTAATGCTCCGCAAGTATTATGGCATTGGGATTAGCCTGCTTTACCGCATGACGGAAGTCCTGCCAGAAGCTGTGGTTAAACTCCGGTGAATGTCCAAGGTCGGCCGCAACGTCAAGACGCCAGCCGTCGGCATTATACGGAGGTGATACCCACTTGCGGCCTATATAAAGTATATAATCACACAGCCTGCGCGATCCCTCATAATTAAGCTTGGGAAGCGTATCATGTCCCCACCAGCCGTCATATGTATCATTATAAGGCCATGCCTTGTCATCATTGAACCTGAAATAATCCCTGTACGGACTGTCGGAAGATACATATGCACCTTTCTCGTAACCGTTGGCGTTTTCGTATATCCGCTCCCTGTCAAGCCACTTGTTGAAGGACCCGCAGTGATTGAACACACCGTCCAGGATAACCTTTATATTCCTCCTGTGACACTGGGCTACGAGCCTTGCGAACAGCTCGTTTGAAGCTTCAAGGTTCTCTCTTCTTGTGACTCTGCTTATATATCTGGTCGCATCCTTATTAAGATATGCGTTCTCTTCAAGGAGTTCACCCTCATCGCAAACAATCTTCCCGAAATGAGGATCGATATAATCATAATCCTGTATGTCATATTTATGGTTTGAAGGCGAGACAAAGAGTGGATTGAAGTATATGGCATCTATCCCGAGATCCGCAAGATAATCGAGCTTGTCCATAACGCCCTGTAGATCGCCGCCGTAAAACTCCCTTACGCCCATCGTATCGGGATATTTGCTCCAGTCGTTCACACGGACGCTGTGCGCTCCTATATAGTTGTATTCGTGGGTTAATACATCATTGGAGGGGTCGCCGTTATAAAACCGGTCGACGTATATCTGATACATTACGGCACCCTTGGCCCATCCCGGAGTCTTAAATCCCGGCATGACCGTAAAATAATAGGGTTCCTCGGCGCGGCTTACCGCCCCCCTCAGGTCATATCTGCAGACCTGGTTTCCGCTCGCGATCTCGAAATAATACCTTATCGGATCGTTATCAAGCTGCCATGTATAATGATAATAGTCGAAATTGCCCTGGGATTCATACTTCTCACACAGACAGCGCTGCCCGTTGCAGATGAGGAAAACATGGTCCGCATTGCTCTTGTATGTCCTGAACCTTAAATCGACCTTGGCATAGGGATTCGGCTCCGAAGGACAGACATAATCTTCGGTATAATCGGCAAACAGTGCTTTCTTGTTGAGAACCGGCTTGAGCGCCGAAAGATACAGGCTCTTACTTAATTCAGGCCCGAAATGACTGTAGTCCATTTAAGTGACTCCTTATTTATTCTCCACCTCAGACTACTATATCACATTTCCATTAAAATGTATACGAAGTAAAAAAGACAGCCTCACGAATGCTGTCTTTTTTGGAGAAGGTATTTCTTTCTTATGGGTATAGCTTAACGCTACACTATGTATTGGGGGGTTACGAGTGTATAATAGCACCACACCTGTAAATTATCCATACCAATTTTCAACAATATTTACAAATTCACATAGTCAGTTTTGTGAAAGATTACCAAAATCAGGCGAAAAGCGCTTCAAATTCATCGCGGCTCAACTTCTCTTTCTCAAGCAGAAGCTCGGCAGATCTGTGGAGGATATCGATATTCTCCTTTATGATCTTCTCTGCCTTCTCGTAGAATTCGGTGATTATGCGCTTGACTTCCTCGTCTATCTTTCCCGCAACTTCCTCGCTGTAGCCCCTGGTGCTGTGCGCAAGATCGCGTCCAATGAATACCTCGTCGTCATCATTGTCATAGCTGATGATACCGATCTTATCGGACATTCCGTATTTCATTACCATATTCTTGGCAACCTTGGTGGCCTGCTTGATATCCTGCGATGCGCCGGTCGTTATATCATCAAATACGAGTGATTCGGCCACACGTCCGCCAAGGGATACCACTATATCCTGGAGCATCTTTCCCCTGGTATTGAACATCTCATCCCTCTCGGGAAGCGGCATCGTATAGCCTGCTGCCCCCATTCCGGTAGGTATTATCGAAACCGAATAAACAGGACCCACATCGGGGAGAAGGTGAAACAGTATCGCATGTCCCGACTCGTGATAAGCCGTTATCCTGCGTTCCTTTTCGCTTACGACCTTGGATTTCTTCTCGGCTCCTATGCCGACCTTTACGAAGGATGCCTTGATATCCTCCTGGGTTATATACTTACGTCCCTGCTTGGCAGTAAGGATCGCCGCTTCGTTCATAAGGCTCTCAAGATCGGCACCCGTAAATCCGGCCGTCGTCCTTGCTATCTGCTCAAGGTCGATATCCTCGGCAAGCGGCTTGTTCTTGGAGTGTACCTTAAGTATATCCTCCCTGCCCTGGACATCCGGAGCTCCGACACCTATGCGCCTGTCAAACCTTCCGGGCCTTAATATGGCAGGATCCAGTATATCTATACGGTTGGTCGCAGCCAGTACTATGATACCTTCATTAACGCCGAAACCGTCCATCTCAACTAGCAGCTGGTTAAGCGTCTGCTCCCTCTCGTCATGTCCGCCGCCCATACCGGTACCGCGGCGTCTTGCGACCGCATCTATCTCATCTATGAACACGATGGCCGGGGCATTCTTCTTGGCATCCTCAAACAGATCCCTTACCCTGGATGCACCGACACCGACGAACATCTCAACAAAGTCTGAACCGGATATCGAAAAGAACGGTACGCCTGCCTCACCTGCTATAGCCTTGGCAAGCAGCGTTTTACCGGTTCCGGGAGGGCCCGTTAATATGACGCCCTTGGGTATCCTCGCACCCACTTCATTATATTTGGCCGGGTTCTTAAGGAAATCGACTATCTCCTCAAGGTCCTCTTTCTCCTCCTTAAGTCCCGCGACATCATCAAAGGTCATCTTATTATCGCCTGCCGCGAGCTTGGCACGGTTCTTTCCGAAGTTCATCATATATCCGCCGCCGGATGCATTGCTCTGCGCGTTCATATACATGAACAGGAATATCATAACTACGATGACAACGAGGCTCGGAAGGATATAGGTCATAAACCGGCTCTCACGCTTGACATCACTTAAAGTATAGGAAGGAAACTTGGACCTTAATTCCTTCTCTATCTCATTTACGTCAGATGCAAACATCTGCTTGACCGTGCCGTTACGCATCGTAAGCTGGATGGTACCCGTCGGAACCTCGGAATTCTGTGAAATGCTTATCGCAGCCACCTCATTTCCTTCAAGATAGGTCTCAAAGTCGGAATATGAGATGTAATCCGCCCTCTGGGCCAGCGTTCCCTTCCAGGCCATATACAGGATAATGGCGATTATGAACAAAAGCACATAAAAGCTTATCCCTTTAGATCTCTTTTCCATATCATTACTCCTCAATAACGCCTATATAAGGCAGGTTTCTGTACCTTTCGGCATAATCCAGTCCGTATCCCACCACAAACTTATCGGGTATAACGAAACCGGTATAATCCACATTAACAT
The DNA here is from genome assembly GCA_024692905.1 of Lachnospiraceae bacterium. Classification (GTDB taxonomy): domain Bacteria; phylum Bacillota; class Clostridia; order Lachnospirales; family Lachnospiraceae; genus UBA2868. The sequence goes on from JAILLY010000132.1 coordinate 13,672, forward strand.
CATCGACAACCCTGCGGTCGGGCTTATCGAGCATGGTCGCAAGTTTGACGCTCGCGGGCTTACGGTCCCTTAAGACCTTAAGAAGATAGCTTAACGTCCTTCCCGTATCGATTATATCCTCAACAACGATGACATCCTTGCCCTCAAGCGGCTTGTCAAGGTCCTTGTTTATCCTTACTATACCCGAAGAAACGGTCTCATCACCGTAGCTCGATACCGACATGAAATCTATCGAGACCGGGATCGTGATCCTTTTTGCGAGTTCGCACATAAAGAAGGTGCCGCCCTTCAGAACGCAGATAAGATGCACGCTCTTTCCGGCATAATCACGGCTTATCTCCTCGCCCATCTCCCTTATCCTGTTATCAAGCTCCTCCTCGGATAATAATACGCTTATCTTAGTTTCCATCATGCTCTCCTTTGTACTCGATCCTTATCACACGTTTGGTGTCATCATCAATCTTGTAATGGCTGCTTATCCGCATACCCACGACCCATATCACGTGGGAGCCGTCCGCAAGCACGATCAGTTTATCCCTTTTTAATGCCGATACCTTCTCATCTATAAGGTACGACTTAAGCTTCTTGCGAAAACCCCGGTCATCTATGGTAAGATAATCGCCTTCCCGCCGGTTTCTGGCAAAAATGCCGTCAACTATTTTATCATAATCAAACCATTTAGTATATAGCCCATCGGGAATTACCTGACCGGGCTCATATCCTACAACCGATGCCGTAAAAGTCCCTGCTCCGGGGATTACGGTACTCCCGTCCGTATCAATGCGTACGCAGATACCGTCTCCTTCTCCGGTAAGATCCTCATCATGCCCCATCAGTATATGACTGCCGTCACGCCTTGCGATAATGCCTTTCGGCAGAGTCACGCTCCGCCCGCTTTGGCCGTCCGCCAGCTTAAGCACATCCCGTACATGCTGCGCCTCAAGGTCCTTTTTGCTCCCGTAGAGCTCATCGAATAAGGAGCGTATGACATATCTCTGTATAAGGGGCGGTTCACAGGTCAGGGCTTTAAGATCGATATCATATATATCATCCTTACTGCCCGGATCCCTCTTAACGGATACTGTCGAAGACCTCACCTCAAGGGCCTTATCCCTTATATACTTATCCGCTTCCCTTATCTCATCCGATAATGCGGTTATATGCCTTGAAGCACCGTTTACTATACGCTCAAGTTCCGGTATGACAAGGCTCCTGATCCCGTTTCTTGAATACAGCGTGTCTTCATTAGTTGAATCGGTCCTGTAATCCTGCCCGGCTTCCTCAAGATAGCCTTCGATCTGCTCTCTTGATATGCACAGCAGAGGACGTATTATCCTTCCCCTTACGGGTTCCATTCCGCCCAATCCCTTAAGACCGCTCCCCCTTGCCATGTTAAACAGCACCGTCTCGGCCTGGTCGCCCATATGATGCGCCACTGCTATAACATCCGCCCCGCATGACTCTGCCTCCTTATCGAAGGCTTCATATCTTGCATATCTTCCGGCCTCTTCAAGAGTCATCCTATCCTCGGCCGCCTTCTTCGGAACGTCGATCTCATATATCTTAAGGGGTACGTTAAGACGCTCACATAAAGACCTGACAAATTCCATGTCAAGCCTTGATTCTTCTCCTCTTATACCGTGTTCGATGTGGACTGCGTTTATATCAAGTCCCATAAGAGATGATAATTCCTTTAAGACAAGCAGCAGGCATACGGAATCGGCCCCTCCCGAAACGCCGGCAAGCACATGCATTCCGGGCTTTATTAGCCCGTTGGTCCTGCAATACTCATATACCCTTTCCGTTACCTGGTTCATATCTGATTAAAGAAAGCACAGATCATATCTGTGCTTCTACTTTTCCTCCGCCTGAAATACTATCTCATCTTCATAAACAAGACCCAGCTTATCCTTGGCTACTTCCTCGACATATGCTGCCGTCTTGGTATATTTCTCGTATTCTACAAGTTCCTCGGCCCTCTCGTTTTCGGATTCGATCTGCTTCTCGAGATTCATCTTGCGGTCTATATATGCGTTTCGCTTCTTATTAAGCGAGAACATGCTGATACTCATTACTATAAAGAGCATCGCAACGACAAACGCAACGAGCATCATGCCGAGCCTGTTCTGACGGCGTTTCTTAAACGCCACCCTTCTTCGTGCCATACTTAATACCCCTTAATATCCCCAAAAAACTCCCTATAAGATATAATACCCGTAAATATGCGAAGAGTCAAGCATTTAGAGGTACCTGAACATCTCGGAGGCCTCTTCCTTCCTTACGGACTCCTTAAGGGACAATACCTCTGCCTTAACCGTCCTGTTGCCAAACTGAACTTCGATGATATCACCAACCTTAACCTCCGCCGAAGCCTTGGCAACGCGCCCGTTTATCATGACCCTTCCGGCATCGCAGGCCTCGTTTGCAACGGTACGGCGCTTTATTATCCTTGATACTTTAAGATATTTATCGAGTCTCATGATCCTCTCCCTGTGATCGTCCGCTGCCGCACATCCTTTGTGCTTCCGCGGCGCTGAACATACAAACATTAAACAAACAAAAGGTGTAACACGTAAGCAAGCTTCGCGTTACACCTTTATATATTGCCGTCTTAAATTTACGACTGATTACTTGCCGTTAACGGTATCCTTAAGAGCCTTGCCAGCCTTGAACTTAGGAGCCTTTGAAGCAGCGATCTTCATAACAGCGCCTGACTGAGGATTCCTACCCTCACGAGCAGCCCTCTTAGCTACCTCGAAAGTACCAAAGCCAACTAACTGAACCTTACCACCCTTCTTTAATTCAGCTGCTACAACATCAGTGAAAGCCTTAACTGCAGCCTCAGCATCCTTCTTTGATATCTTAGCCTTCTTAGCCATAGCATCAACTAATTCTGTTTTGTTCATTACTAACTCCTCCTATTGTATTCGAGTATGTTTTGCGTCCTTGAACGCCTACACCTATATATAACCGTTTTACCGCGGTTTGTCAAGGAAAAATGGCCGTTTATTTAATAAACAACGTGCGATACCATTTGAGTGTATCTATATATGCATCATATACCGCATTCGAATCCATATCCTTCAATAACATAACACGGTCTATTTCAGTCCAGTTAGCACTCTCATACTGAAGAATGAAGTTATATATGTCTGCATAAGGGCCTTCCCTGTCAAGCAGCGCACGTGAGATATTCCTTGATACTTTCAGCATTTCAAGGGATTCCTTCATGGTCTTGCCAAGGATCACATCAAGCACCGAGAACAGGCCCATCATGAACAGTTCCTGACTCTGGCCCGCCTGCTCAAATACAGGCGCGAGATTCTCGGCATATTTGGCACGAAGAAGCGAAACACGTGCCACTTCACTGGGCTTATCATCACACAGCTGTTTGGTAACGGCCGTTGTTATCCATTTCTTGAGTTCCCTCTGTCCGAGCATTGCGGCTGCATGACGGATCGAAGTGATCTCCGAATTGATCGCCATATGATTTACCATCTCGAGAAGCGATATAACAAGAGCTGTATCCCTTCCGATGATATCGGCAGCCTTGGTCAGGTCGAAATCGGGTGAATTCACGGTATTTAATAGTTCGATATAATTGACCTTGACCGGCGCAACCTCGCTGTTTCCCTTGGTGATGGGAACGCGGTAGAACTCGCCTTCATAAAACTGGTATCCGCCCTGCTCCTTAAGTGCTTCAAAGGCTTCCTGGTTCTCAATATTGCCTGCTATGAGCTTGATCTCGGGATAAACCTTTGTGAAATATATCTTGGCCTTATCGATGACTATCTTCTTATGATCGAGGAAAATGAAATCCATAAGACTTAAGATGCTTCTGTAAGGCTCAAAATCCGGTACGGCAAGCTTGCGTATCGCGAAACGGTATCCCTTGGACTTAAGGTCCCTTATTCGGTTGACATACATGTCCTCGGGCTTAACGTTGCGGTCGATCAGGATAACGATGCGGTCATGGGGTGCATCGCACTGATCCTCTATCGCCGAAAACAGTGAAACGTTGGTCACCGGAACGAAGATATCGCTGCCGGGAGTCAGGCTTTCGATCCCGATGGAATTGATGATCTCAAGTCCCGTGATATGTCCTGCTCCGTCATTAAGTCCGGTTCCCAAAAATATGGGATTCATAAGATAATTGGCCTTCTGTGTGAACAGTGAATAGGCCTTAACGGACATTTTTTCATCAAACAAAGGAATAAGAGTTGCTAACATCTTTCTACTTCCCTTCTTCAAGATATAGTGATAACAAGTATATTTTACTATAAAATTTCGTGATAAACAATAATTATTCTGATAATTTATCACCCGCTTCGGTGCTCATGAACGCGTTTGAATAGCGGCGGTCACCGGTCACTTCCCTGCCAAACCACGCGGCCGGACGGTAAGCGGCCGCCGCCCCCTCGTCGGGGAATTCCACCTCGGCAATGACTCTTCCTTCAAAGGGACCTTTAAAGACATCAAGCTCTATCTTTATGCCTCCCTGTTTGATGATATCCGAAAGTCCGGGATGTTCCTTAAGGTAGGGATCATCATACGCATCTTCATTAAGAGGTATAAGGTACCGTACCTTGCTTATGATATTCCCGTCGGCCTTGCGCAGGAGATTCTCATAGGAGACCTCGTCAAGAGGAAGATTATACTCCTCTCTGCCTATGCTGCCCGGTTCTTTTGACTTTGCCCCTTTATATGTCATATAACAGACCCCGTCCTCACGTCTTACACGTATGGCGGGGTCAACGTTAAGGTACCCCTGCTCGATCAAACGGCAGGGATACCCTTCAATATCATCGGGCATCGATCTGACAAGAAACTTCTTTTCTATCTCTTTTCCCATATATCCTACTTCTGATCCGAATAAGTCACGCTCCACTGCGATATCGAACCGTCGGAGATCATCTTCTCCAAAGCTGTGTTGATCTTTTCAAGGAGTTCGGTATTGCCCTTCTTGACCGCAATTCCGTATTCCTCAACTGCGAACGCATCCTCATCCTCAACTATCTTAAGGTTCGGGTTGTCCTTAACATACTGCTTGGCCGTAACCGAATCGAGTACTATTACATCACACTTGCCGTTGTTGAGCTCAAGGATAGCCTCGGTACCCTTCTTGAAAGCTTCATAAGCATAGCCGAGTTCCTTAACGCATTCTTCACCCGTGTAACCCTGGATAACAACGATCCTCTTGCCTTCCATATCTGATGCCTTGCTTATGTCGGAATCGCCGTTTACTATCATTACCTGCTTGGCTTCATAGTAAGGGATCGAGAAATCGACTGACTGTGCCCTTTCCTCGGTTATCGTCATACCTGAGATGACCGCATCGATCTGGCCGCTTGAAAGTGCTATGAGCAGTGAATCAAACTCCATGTTCTCGATCTTTACGTTCATTCCGGTCTGGCTGCCGATCTCCTTGACGATCGCCATGTCGATACCGTCGTATTCGCCCATGACTCCCGATGCAGAGATGAATTCAAACGGAGGGAACTCCGCGTTCGTTCCGAACTTGATCTCTCCTGACTTTGAGCCCTTTGAGCCGCATCCTGCGAGCATGAGTGCTGCCATTGCAAGTACAGTTACCTTCTTTAATACTGATTTTTTCATAATCTTCCTCTCCTTAACCTTTTATGACTCTTTATACCGGATCAATACCCAAGGCCTAAGCCTTCGGTTTACCGTCTTTATAAACCGGGATCAGATGAGCACCTTGCTTAAAAAGGCGATCGTCCTTTCCTGCTTCGGATGGTTTAATACCTCGTCCGGAGTTCCCTTTTCAAGGACGTTCCCTTCGTCAATGAACAAAAGCCTCGTGCCGACTTCCCTTGCAAACCCCATCTCGTGGGTCACGACGACCATGGTCATGCCGTTTTTCGCAAGCTTCTTCATAACGTCGAGCACTTCCCCGACCATCTCGGGATCGAGTGCCGAAGTAGGCTCGTCAAACAGCATTATCTTCGGATCCATCGCAAGTGCCCTTGCTATCGCGATACGTTGCTTCTGGCCTCCCGAAAGTGATGCGGGATAGTCGTTTGCCTTTTCCTTAAGGCCTACCCTGGCAAGCAGATCCATTGCCTTCTCGGCTGCCGCTTCGGGCGTAAGCTTATTGACTTTTACCGGCGCGAGCGTGATATTCTCAAGCACAGTCAGATGCGGGAACAGGTTGAAGTGCTGGAATACCATTCCCATCTTCCTGCGGAGCCTGTCAACGTCAACTCCGGCCGTGTTTATCTGCTCGCCCTCTATTATGACTTCGCCGTCATCGGGTGTTTCGAGCAGGTTTAAGCATCTTAGGAAGGTACTCTTGCCCGATCCCGAAGGACCGATCACTACGACTACCTCACCCTCGTCTATCTCCTCGGTGATGCCAGTTAATACCTTTATGTCATTGAAACTCTTCTGAAGGTTATTTACCTTGATTATCGCATTTCCCATAACTTATGTTCCCGATCACCTTATCTCCGATTTCCTTAAATGCTTCTCATACCGTCCGAGTGCGAGCGTGAGCAGCTTGATCAGCACGAAATATATCACAGCCGTTCCCATAAGGGGCATGAACGCCTCATACGTTGCACTCTTTATGAAATCACCGGCCTTCTGGATATCCATAAGACCGACGTATCCGACAATGGCGGTTTCCTTGATGAGCGTGATGAACTCGTTGCCGAGTGCCGGAAATATGTTCTTGACGGCCTGGGGTACGACTATTGACATCATTGTCTGTCTGGCACTTAATCCAAGTGACCTTCCCGCCTCGGTCTGGCCCCTGTCGATCGACAGTATGCCTGCCCTTATGATCTCGGATACATAGGCTCCCGAATTGATGCCGAACGCGATCGCCGCTATGATCCACTTGGACCAGTTGATCGTTGCGAATATGACGAAATATATGATCATAAGCTGGGTCACCGACGGGGTTCCTCGTATCACATCCGTATAGACCTTGCCTATGACGTTTAATCCCTTATTCTTTGACAGATTGCACAAGGCGATGAGAAAGCCGATGACGATACCTATCGTGATGGCCAGAAGCGAGACCTTTATGGTAACGCCTATACCGCTTAACAGCAGCTTGTATCTGTCCTGATATATGAAACATCTTTCGAACGTTCCGGTAACGTTCGCCCACCATAATGCCATATTGATATCCTTCCTTAAAAGGCCGGAACAAATCCGATATTTTGATCACCTCAATAATATATAGGAAATACGGCCAATTTGCAAGACAAGATATGTCGGGTCAGGGCGTATGTGACAGGCTTTTAAAGAAAGCGCACTCATCATCGTTGCATACCTTGGCACTCTCAAGCGAAGGATTGCAGTGAAAGACATGATGCAGCGGATCCTTTGCCGATCCGTATACCCTGTATATGAACGGGACCGAGTTTGCAAGCAGTACATCCGCCATGAACGGAGCCTGATATTTAAGGAAATCGCCGGGACACGTCATAAGGAATACCTGCGGATAGGACGGCGTTACATATCTCGTCACATCCGCTATGGAAATCTCCTCCGGTGAACCCCCTTCACTCATGAAATCCTTTAAAAGGACCGGCGTATCCGTATCCGCTTCATCACCCATCGCAAGGTCATATTTGCCGCAGTTTAGCGCCACTGCCTTAAGTGTCCCGGGGCTGTTTTCCCGTGAATGGATAGAAAACTCCGCCGAGGGGTACTTTTCCTTAAGGACCTTCATGCAGTAAGGATCCGAGTATAATCCGGCAAACAGTCCCAACAGATGCGCTCCGGCAGAATCACCCACGGCGAATATATTGCCTGTGTCAAGGCCGTAGCGGTCCACATTATCTTCTATCCAGCGGAAAACGGCACAGATATCCTCTATCTGTGCCGGAAATTTACGCTCGGGAGCAAGGCGGTAGGAGAAATTCACTGCCGCAAAGCCTCTCTTTGCAAGATCCATCATATAAAACTGATATACTCCCTTATCACCATATACCCAGGCACCGCCATGAATGTTCATGATGACCGGAAGCTTCTTTCCCGCAAGCGCCTTCGGGCGGTATACGTCAAGAAGGTTATACTCATCATCAGCTCCGTATCTTATATCATCAAACCTCTCTATCTCATCGGGAGTCGTAAAGTTCGCATCCCTTATCGCATCTCCCTCACCGAATTCCTTCCTGATACGGTCGCTGTATTCTGACATATCTCCTCCTATCTGACAGATTTGGGAACTATCGAATACTTTGCGGCAATGATCCCTGCCCGGTTATTCTTACCTTTTATCTTAAACCGGGCTGTTCCCTTGCCGGTATTATTCACATAGCTTCCTTCCACAATCTCATAGTCTTCACTTGGTATTATCTCCTGGGTCGGCTTACCCGGATTCAATACAAGGTCAAAGTCATTCTTCGTGGGATTTACCTCTCTGCCTCTGTTATAGTAAAAAGTCTTATTATATACTACCACAGCTTTTGAAAGGTCTCCACTCCTTACATAGTATTCAACAGAAATTTCATCGTCTTTGTAGTTGCCGCAGCCCTTTATCACTACGAACATCTTTGTCCCGCCGTCCTGCGGCTGTGGCAGTTTATCTCCCTTTACGGCTTCATCTCCCTCATTCTTATCAGCCGCCCGCGTCTTATTCATAACGCCTGCCACTTCCTGACCGTACTTAAATACCACTGCCTTCTCATAATCGGTCCCGGCCGCGAGCTTTTTGCCGTTTGTGTCCGTAACAGTGACTGTTGTAAGATAGTTATCCGCCTTATCGGACCAGGCCTTATCATCGGCCGTTATCATATCCGCAGTGATCGCGCTTTTTACTATCCTGAAGTACATAAGATGGCTGCCTTTGAAATTACCCTTTCCGTCGATCTGTACGGTGGGCCGCTTCTTGTCGTTACTTCCGTTATTTTCCGCAGCATTATTCTTATAGGAGACCTTCATGGACGAAGCATCAAGGGTGACTGTCGTTCCGTCTGCGGATTCAAAAGTCACCTTAACGGCCGGCGCAGCTCCGCCCTTTTCATACGGTACCTCCGGATCATCACCGGCATAAGCGGCATACTCAAAGGAAAGACGCCCGTCCGTGTTTGCCTGCATATCAAACGGGTTTATCTTAAAGGACTTTTTGATGACTCCGGTCCATATACCGCTTCCCACAAGTTCAATATTTGCCGTTCCTGCGTTTATATTATTTCCCTTGACCGAAGGATCGGTTATATAACGGATATATACACCGTTTTCGTGTTCTTCATACCGGGCCTTTGTAAGGAAAGGCACGACCACGGGATCATCATCCTTGGATGCCCTGTATGTAAGATATACTTTATCTGCAGATACCTCATCAGACGTTTCGAGAATCTGGGGCGCCCCGTTATACTCAAACGCATCCTTAGGATAATTGTTTACCGTTATCTTGCCTGTTGGGGTACCGTTTATCTTAAAGGTCTTCTTAACCGAGGTCCCCTCAAATGCTCCGAGTCCTGTGCAGATCATGGTCGCGGTTCCGGGAAGATCATTGTTCATATATTCGACCGTATAATGTGTATCCTTTGTCAGCAGCACTTCATCATTCTTTCCCTTTACAAATTTGAACGACAGAGCATCCTGCATATACCCTCCGTCACGGTAAACGTCATAATCCATGGAAGCCGTAAAGCCCTCCATCTTTGCTTTGGAAAGGTTCTGCCCCGCTATCTTGTATGTATAAGTCACCTCACCGGCATAGTTTCCGCTGTTCTTTGCGGTAATGGTCATCGTAGCGGTACCGATCCGGGTATTATCCGAATAGTTCACGCTGTAATCGGATGCCCTAAGATCTTCCTTGCCGTCAGTCAGTTTAAGATTCTGCTGGGTAACCGCTGTATTATTCCAGTTATAAGGTACGGTAATGGTCTTATCATATGTTACCTTTACCTTGCTCAGCAGCTTCTTGTTCGTGACTTCAGCCTTGGCCGTCAGTTTGCCCGAGAAATTACCCGTGCCCTCAGCCACGATGACATATTTTCCGGTTGCGCCGATGCCGCCTTCGATAGCGGCTCCGGTATACATAAGCAGCCCGTCACCGTCATACCGGTAATTCCCGCCACTTAAGGAAGCCTGATAATATTTAACGGTGAATTCCTTCTTGTTCGCAAGCTTCTTTGCCTTGCCGTTAAGCATTCCGGATACCGCGGGAACAGGGCTGTTGACTGTTACCTTATTGCCCTTCTTGGCATACTGATAGGTAAAGCTTCCCGTTGCGGCAAAGCCTGCGTCCTTGATGTTCATTGGCCTTATCGAGAAATATACATCCTGTTTTTCTGAATAATTGCCCTTGCCGGTGATCGTAACATAAGGCAGTTTTTTAAGATCTTTCTCATTAAGTCCGCTTGCCGGGTCGGTCACGAGCTTACCCTGCCCCGCAAGGATGGCCGCAGTCATCTCGGCATTTGTATTATTCTTTATGGCGATCGTGTAATCCACCTTCTCGGTAAGGAGGATATCGCCGTCATATACCTCTATCACGGGCTTTATCGCAGTCCCGGTGTAATCCTCTATGTATATCTTCTGTTCAGATCCCTGAACCCGTACGACATCATCGGCATCAGTAAATACCACACGGAAACCGTCCGTTGCCCAGACGGGATAGAGCACGGTGGTATCATCAAAGATCACGCTCTCACCAAACTCATAATCCGCTTCGAAACTGCCATCCGTCAGTGACCAGCCGCTCTGAACCTTTGCCTGTTCGCCTGCTGCCGGTACGTATCTGAACATCGCACGATCGAGTTCGATATCGACACCCGGTTCTATGATGATGCTGTATCTGTTACCATCCTCATACAAAGGCACTACACTGCCGCTGCCCGGTGCCCTGCCGGGAAGATAGTTAAGCTTGTATTCCCTTGCCCATACGGGATAGAGAACGGTATCTGCCGCAAACGAAGTACGCTGCTTAAGATCATATTCCTTGTTACCGCCGTCTGTAAGTGCCCAGCCGGTCTGCTTATAACCTGCCCTTGTAAAGATCGCATCTTCAAGGGTGATCTGTCCACTTATATCAGCGTCAACGGTAACGTTCTCACCCTTACCCCTGCTGCCTTTGTCATAGGTTATCTTGATCGCATTACTGAACACGGGATAAAGGGTAAGACTGCTGTTTATCGTCCCCTGCTCTCCAAGTTCATATTCTACCTCTTCTGCACTATCCGATGACGACCAGCCTATCTGGACATAATCATCCCTCGTATAGGTCACATTCCTGAACTTAACATTGCCGTCCGTTGCAACGGGGTCAGCATATTCCGTTTCCTCCTTTGAATTTGCACCGGGTTTGTAGGTCACCGTATATTCTACTTCTGCCCAGTGAGGATAGAGGAGGAGGTCGGCATCCTGGCTGTAAGATGCACCGAATTCATATTCTTTTTCACCGCCATCGGTAAGCGACCATCCGTCCTGGATATGTCCGTCGTATGTATAAATCGCATCCTTAAGGATATATTCACCGCCGGTATTCAATTCATCCAGTGGATCTCCGCTTCCGTGTTCTCCGGGTCTGTAGGATACTACCCTCGTTCCGGTAACGCATACGAAATCGGTTCCCTCATATCCGCTGCTCGCCATGCAGTTAATGGTATAGGAAGACCCTGTTCTGATCTGATATCTGCCGCCTCTTTCATTGCAGTATCTGGAGGACGGAGCATTTACTGTGATTTTGCCCCGTATCGCATAGTTCACTGTATCATCCCGGGATTCAAGCATGTTGATCAGAATGCTTCCTCCGTTAAAGATGACATTCAGATTGGTGCCGCTCTTACCGCTGTACATTCCATAGCCATATCCGGAAATATCAAGACTGCCTCCGTTTATGATCACGTTCTGATAGATCACAGTCATGGTGGTCCCGCTTGAATGACGTGTTGCAGAGCGCGATCTTACTTTTATCTGTCCTCCGTCCAGCGTAAGTGTTTTGTTTACATAGCGCGCCTTTATCGCAATATACTGAGATTCTGCATAAAGGCTTCCGCCTGAAACAGACATATTATCTTCGATAAAAAGCGCATAGCGATCGGTCTTGTCATTACCCGTGTTTGTTGAAATAAACGATACCGTTCCTCCGCTCTGGATATAATTATCCTCACAATGCAGAGCTGTCTCTTCAGATTCGACGCTGACCTTACCTCCGCTGATGTTTACATCATATGAAGTATTAATGCCTTCATCCTTACCGCTTGCAGTTACTTCTCCGCCCTTTACAAATAAGTTGTCGGCCAGCATGCCCCTGCTGTATCTTGCGGTATCTTTTCCGGTAGAAACGGCATTTACCTTACCGCCGTTTATCCTGATATCTCCATATGGATAGATCGCTACAGCATCGGATACGGCATCTATCGTTGAACTGTTGATCACAACATCGCTTCCGGCTGACAAAGCTTCATCCGATCCGAACACCTCAAGATATCCGCTTCCCGATATTGTCAGATTTCCTCTGGCATAAATTCCTGTTTCGGGTATTGCTCCCGTCATCCCCACAGAAGAATTTCCTTCAACTATAAGATTCAGATCTCCGGGTGCATAGATCCCGTATGTATATCCATCGTTGTAGATCGTATCAAGCTCAATATCCGTTATCGTCAGGGTCGCTGTCGCGGGGTCATAGGACCAGCCTTCACCCTCAAGATTATTTGAAGTTACTCTTTCATTGCCGATGAAAAGATATTCCTTTTCAGGTACTGTTCCGCCTGTAAATCCGGCATATTTATATGTTGAATACTGCGTCGCAAAATCGGTTATGGCCACCGCACCTGCAGCATTTCCTCCCGCACTTACCGTAACACCGTCCCCAACATAAACAGATGTATAGATAGGGTATAATTGCTCCTCAACAATAGTTCCGTTAACGGAATTTATCGTAACTGTTCCGGTATAGAATCTTACCCCGTAGAACGCGGGTTCATCCATCTCTCCTTCTTCATAGCTGTATGAAAGTTCAAGCCCGTATCCGGCTGATCCGGTATTTGTCAGGGTAACGGTTCCACCCTCGAAGATTATCCCGTCCGAATAGCTGACTCTTGCGGCTATCGCGGAAGGATAAATATCCTGACCGCCGTTGCTTCCCACTCCGCCTGTCGTGGTAAGGTTTACCGTTCCGCCGCTTATACGGACTGCCGCTGCATAATTATCGTCATACCTGGCGTCCACTCCCAGGGCTACGCCTCCGTCAGCGACAGCCGTGGAATTAAAAGTACCGCCGTCGATAACGACACCCTCAACATACGCACCGGGTTCAACCAGAAGGCCTGCCATCTGTCCGTACAGGTTAAGTTCTGCTCCCGTCATCCTGAAACTTTCGGCACTGACAGCGGCCATCATCATATAAGCCGCATCATTCTTTCCTACCGTCAGGCTGCCGGAACCGCTTACCGTCACCTGAAGGTCCGAGTATATTCCATATCCCGACCCTGTTAATGCAGGAGCTATCGTATTATCGCCTTCAAGTTTCAGATTCAGTTTTTTTAGCGGATGATCTGCCGGATTTTCATATCCTGTAGCAAATATACCTACCTTTGATCCTTCCAGATCATAGGCCGTCGTTATATCCGCACCGTTCAACGTAAGCGTCTGTGTATCCGGATCAAAGCTTACCTTATTATCTCCGAGGATATCATCCTTATTATCGCTTGTTACCTGAGTACCTCCCACCCACAGGCCGTAGGTTTCGGCCTGCCATACAGGGTAAAGAGTAAGGTCTGCTTCAGTGCTATAGGTATCACCGACACTGTATTCGGCATTCGTACCGCCCTCGGTTTCCGTATAACCAAGCAGTGTATATCCCTTTGCCGTAAATACATTGCCCCTTATCTTTACCGAAGTTCCGGGTATCTTGGTATCTTTCACGGAAGCCGTCTGATCGCACTTATCATCGGGAACATAGGTAACCGTGTGGTTTGCTTCCCATACAGGATAAAGGGTCAGATCATTGTTTGAATTGTAAGAGGAATTAAAGTTATAGAACGTTCCTGATCCGCCCTCTTCCGTACTCCATTTCGTCTGGGTATATCCCTGTCTTATGAAAAGGCCGTATGAAATATAACGTGTCACACCCTTGTATTTCTTTACGACGATCTCTCCTACTCCGTTTGGATCCGTACCGTCTGCTCCCGGACTGTATGTGATCCGGTTTATCGTCTCCCAATACGGATAAAGGATAACATCCTCCGAATCTGCTCCCGAAGCTGCGGTATAGCTGCCGGCAAGCTCATAATCTTTTGTGTGACCGTCCTCATTGACAGACCATCCCCCCTGTTTATACCATTCCCGTGTGCTCTCGTAAGCACCGGTCTTATTACCGTCGCTGTCTATCCTTCCCGGAAGTGTCACGCTCCTTCCGGGCGATACAAAAAGAGGAGAAAGCGGCTCGTCCCGTTCATAACCATAATCACCGTTAGCAAAGCTTATACAATAAAGACGCTCCCAATACGGATAAAGAGTGATGTCCGCTTCTTCCTTGTACAGGTTCTTTTCACTCCCCGATTGTGTATAAAAAACATAATCCTGCGAAGTTCCTTCCGGTGAGGTCGACAAGCCGTACAGTTTCCAGTAATGGCCGGATTCATCTACAGTATAATGGTAGGGCGATGATGCCGTACCACCGCTCTCATATCCAAACAATAATTCCTCTTCCCAATCGAACCGGTAATCGCGCCCGGGAAGCTTGGGCAGGGTAGCTGCGACTTCATCAGCCGTATGTCCTTCAGGTGCCAGCACACCATATTTTAATGTAATAGTATGATTTGCTTCCCAATAAGGATACAGATCATTGATCGTATCATCCTGGCAGACAGCACCGAGCGCAAAGTCAAGCTCGCCGCCGTCGGTAAGTGACCAGCCCGTCTGGGTTTTATAGCCTTTATTCTTAAATGTGTTACGCGACAGTTCCGTATCCTCTCCGTCATATTTCTTGCCGGTAAAATCCGCTACCGAACCGTCCGACTGCGCCCCGCCGTGGTAAGTTATCAGATGAGAAGGAGCCTCTTTAAAGGACGGCCTTACCTCAATGGCATTTGCAGGCATAGTGAAACTGTTTTCATTCACGGTCAGCGCCTTATCCAGCAGCTCACCCTCTCCGTATTCAGCATTATTGTTGTTTACCCTGTGGGTTATTTTCCATTTATCGAAAACATAATGTGTCTTCGGAACCGCCTTGAGATAAATCTTTACACCCTCGTAGACTCTGTTGTTGCTGTATTTTTTCCATACCTCGGTCTCACAATCCTCATCCACATATATGTCATAATCCTCACAACCGGTAAAATTGCCCGGCCCCATGGTTTCTATGTAATAGAGCTGCTTCTTCACGGCCTTTCCATCCGTTCCAAGATAGCAGGTGTCGGGATAGATAAGCTCAACTTTTTCTGCCAGACCTTCGCTCATACCTTCAAGGATTATAATGTCGCCGGTCTGTATGTAATCCTTATAGCGATCGCAATAGAGTGTGATCTTTTCACCGTCATCGGAAAGGACGGTACCATCCGTGGATCTGGCATAAAGTCTCGGTATGAAATGGTCTACCACGGAAGAATTGGTACTGGTCCTGCCTACGTTGAAGCTAAAGGAAACGCCCTTGACTTCCGTATCCCCGCCCAGATATATCGTATTGTAATCATTCCAGTAAGGATAATGATAAATACCTACTCCCTTTGCCGAATCGGACCCAATATAAGGCGTGGCAAGGGTTGCCTCTATTTCGGAATCCTTGATGTTTACTGTCTGTGCTCCTGCCTGATTGGTTGTGTTAAGGTAGATGCCGTACTCTCTGCCAGTCACACTTGAATCAACAACATTGAGGGTATGTGCGGCATCAGATGATCTGCTGAATATTCCATAAGCGTTGGCATTTCTATTAGTAGTTGCGGTTACTTCGGATCCGTTCAGAACACTCATGCTGCCTTCCTTGTATACTGCATATACCGTACCGTTACCGTTCTCTGTCACATTAGTAGCAGTAACGGCACAATCATCAAGAACAACCGTACTGCCGCTACCAAGTGAAATACCGGTACAGTCTCCAGTGCCCGTTTCGGAAGCACTGATGGTGCAGTCGGTAAGCTCATATTCTCCCGTACCCATTAACTTAACCGCACAGATATCCACGGAATTTTGATATGTATCTGTAATGCCAATGGTGCTGTTGCTTATCTGATGCGTCTTAGCCCCCTCGGAAGAGGTGATCGTTACCGGATAGGTAAAAGTTCCGGAATGGCCGGAAGAATAACTGATATTTGTGTTGAGAATTATGTCGGTGCCGGATAGATCGAGCTTTCCCCTGATATCCGCTACCGTCAGTCCTTCGGTCACTATAAACCCGGATGAACCGGTTATCTTTGTATCCTTGATCGAAACATTATTCGCTGCATTAAGCTTGACGGCGGCAGCAGAACTCCTTCCTGTTTCTTCATAAGCAAGCAGACAATCCTCGATATAATAATCGGGCAGGTCATCTCCGCTTGCGGCATCATGTCCGATAAGATAGTAAGTATGGCTTACATCGGTCGCGGTCAGAGAAGTATAATACAGGTTAAGATTCCTTGACTTGATCATATATTTACTGGTATATTCTGATTCCCCCTGCACAAAGCCGCCAGCCCGCACGCCCGACTCCGGATCCTTTTCCGCGCAGTTGGTGACAGTCAGAGTACCTTCACAGTTATAACTGTAATTGTTCATCGTGACAGTATGCCCATTAAGGCAGAGAAACAGGCCATCGTCAGCCGTATATGTGTCGTTCAAGATAACATCACCTGTCAGATAATAATATTTCTTACCGGAGCCTTCATCGACCTCGGTCGGAAGCGCCGTGGTCGACTCCCACGCCGTCCACACTTGATCCGCATTATGATCATCCCCGCAGGAATCAGCCGAGCAGCACACACAGTGCTTATGCTCGCCGTCGCCTAACCTTGTAAGGTCTTCGTTTTCAACGGCTACAGGCTCGGTATCGATCAGACTTTCGATATCCGGTTCGTCCGTATCTTCCGCAGGAGAAAGCGGAACTTCACCCGGATCTTGTATGATCTCCTCCATCTCTGCATCATCTGCCGAATTTAAGGAAATCTCAGCCTCATCTATGATATCTGTCCCTGCAGATCCTGCTGCTAAAACACTTTCGGCGCAGGTCATCACCATAGCTAAAGTCATCATGATCGATAATGATCTCTTTATTCTCTTCAACATAAGGAAACCTCCTAACTTTATCAGAAAACGGGGTTGTCTATCGTCACTTATGAATTTGAAAGTGATATGTCTAGTCTATCTGTAAATTAATATGATTTAAATATGTAAGAGACATTCGGTCATTATCAGTGTATATTCGGTAGAAAAAAGGGACCGGGGGACGGTTCTGCGGTCCCCTTTTCGTTTCTCAAAAAGGGCCCACAGAACCGTCCCCCGGTCCCTGATACCTTACATTACCACTCGTAAGAAACGGGTTCTGACGTGAACGAACTTAATACCGCCTTGGCGTTCTTGATATAGAATACCGTCATCTTGTTGTCGTCCGGGCTGTACATCTGGCTTAAGTTCGGATTTTCATTGAGCATTGCAACCCTTGCATCCCTGCTGTCGTCCTCAACGAGCTCACCGGCGATACGCATCCACTGCATATCGTACATCGCACATATCTCGACCTTTGGATCGGCCTTTATCTGCCTGTAAACATCCTTGACATTGCTCGTTACAAAATAGAGCTTCCCTTCATAGTCAGCCAGTGCGCCGAAAGGCCTTACCCTCGGCTGGTCACCCTCCGTCGTTGCAAGAAAGAACGTACCTGCCTTTTTGAGAAAATCATAAGCCTCTTTCATTTCATCCCTCCTGTCTCCTCACGATCGCAAGCATCGTAAGGTCATCAAACTGCGGGGCTTCCCCGACAAATTCATCAACCGAAGCCTTAACATTCTTAAGCAGCTGTTCAGGCACGGCCATGGGTTCCTTATTAAGTGCATCGATCATCCTGTCGCATCCGAACAGCTCGTTATTTGCATTGGTTGCTTCCGGTACGCCGTCCGTATACAGGAACAAACACTCACCATCCCCAAGTTCTATCTCATATTCGGTATATGGGATATCCTCCATCGCTCCGACTATCATGCCGTGTTTATCCTTGATGAGTTCAAACCGGCCGTCGCTCTTGCGTATTGCGGGATATTCATGTCCGGCATTGGTTGCCACTATCTTGCCCGTGCTTATCTCCATGATCCCGAGCCATACCGTAACGAACATTCCCTCTGCGTTGGTCTCGTACAACTTGTTGTTCACTTCCTCGAGAATGGTCTTGGGGCTGCGGCACATCTGAGCCTGATCCTTGATAAGGGTCTTGGATATTACCATGAACAGTGCAGCCGGAACTCCCTTGCCCGAAACATCCGCCATTACCAGTGCCAGGTGATCGTCATCAAGCAGGAAGAAATCATAGAAGTCACCGCCGACTTCCTTGGCCGGTGTCATGGATGCAAATATGTCAAAGTCATTCCTGTCGGGGAACGGCGGGAAGATGCAGGGCAGCATATCCGCCTGGATCTGCGTGGCAACGTTAAGCTCCGCTCCTATCCTTTCCTTCTCCGCAGTGATCGTCTGGACTTCATCTATGTAATTACGTATCCTTTCTGTCAGCGACTTAAAGGAATATGCAAGGACTTCGGTCTCATCGCCGGTCTTTTCATCCCATTCAAGTTCAAGGTTATCACCCTTTAAAGCTCTTACGCCGTCGGTAAGCTTATTGATCGGCCTTACGATAAGATGCGAAAGCCTTATGGCAACAAGCGCAACGATAAGGAACGAGATTATCGTTATTATCACAAGCAGGTAGTATACCGACCTGATACTTGAATCCGTCTGGCTTATCGAATCATCGGTAAAAGCATTGATGCTGGTAATAAGCTGCTTGGTCGGGGAATCGACCTCTTCCTTGGACAATATGATCACAAATGACCAGCCTATGGTCTCCATGGGTGCGTAAGCAACATAATAGGAAGTTCCGTCAAGGTTCAGCATATCGACACCCTTTTCACCGTCCACAGCCTTCTTGGCGATAAGCGCAAGCGAAGGATTGGCAGCGTTCCTAAGGTCGTAGCCGTCCACCTCGGCGGTCAGAGTTCCCGATTTACGCGTTGAGAATATGATCTGCCCGTCCTGGTTGATCATACAGGCATCGCTTGACTCTCCGACTCTTATGCTGTTAACGAGTTCCTCAACATTATCAAGATACATGCCCGCACCGGCAACACCCTTGAACATGCCCTTGGATACGATCGGAACACCGCACATGATACCTGTCCTTGAGGTATGGGCATCCTTTGAAACCGGAGTATAGAAAGGTTTGCCCGTTTCCTTCGCTCCTATGTACCAGGGGCGGGTGGCTGCTTCATAAGGCATTATATTTCCGTTCTCATCGAATTTCTTGGCCGAAATGTAATCCGCCTGCAACATGATACCGGTCTCCGAAGCCACATAATCGGATACCATGTTTTCGTTTTTTTCATTGACAGAGATCAGGACATCCTGAACGTTGCCGAGAAGTCCGGTCTCCTTTTTTATCGTTTCACTGTTCTGGTCGGTCGATTCCGAAAAGAGCAGCTGCATCGCAAGGAAACCGTCGTTTTTCGCATCGGGAAGCGGCACATCCCTCGAAGGATACGAAGCCTGCTTATCATAAACCCTCTGCGCCGCGGCCGCTATGATCTCAACGCTCTTGCGGAATTCCAGGAATTCGCTGTTTGCAAGGTTTGCCTTACCCTCGGCAAGATTGAGCAGATGCTCGGTTATCTGGGCCTTCATTGTTTCGGAAGAAGTCCGCTCGGCCATGTCTCCCATCTTCTCACTCGAGATCATCATGTTCCTGCGGATACCGTTGATGACCACGAGGTTCGTGATACTGACTATAAGGAGGGTAGACAGCGCAACGAGTATCATCGCGCCCGCGATCTTCCTTAGCATGCTCCGTTTTTTGAAAATTTCCATATTCCTTATCATAGATCTCCTCACATGAACGCTTCTATATCACGTCTGATCTCATCAAAACTCTCCGTAAGCGCATACCCTTCCATGTTGAGCTTCGTATCGCCTATCCACTGCATATACATACTCTCATCGGGTCCGCACACAGGCTTTAATCCCGAGAAGAAAAATCCCGCTTTCTTAAGCTCGTCATACTCATAAAAGACCGACGGTGAACTCATATTCAGCATCACCTGGATCACCCATCCGGGTTCATCCGGGAACGACGCGATGAGCTCCTTCATCTTAAGGGCGATATCCCTTCCGGGAGTTAAGACCCTTGCCGCCGCGAAACGCTGCTCATTGTCCCTGCTTATGACTATCTCCGATCTTTCCGGGATCCCTGCTCCTCCCACGGTATCCGGGGATCTTCCCGATATATTATAATCAACTTTCAGCCTTTTGTATATCTTATCCGTGTAAGACTCAAGCTCCTTTGGCACGTAAACGGTGCCCGCTTTCTTTTTTGCAACGGGAAGCACCATTATCCCTTCCGAATACTTGTCACAGTCATACTTTTCATAACTGTTATGCATCTTCTCGGTAAGAAAACTCCCGAGGCGGAATCCCGTCGGGATCATACCGTATGCTTCGCACACGTTCTGCGTGGATCTGTGGAAAGTCACCGCATGGACGAACAGCGCACACGGACCCATCTTTTCGGCAAGCGGCAGGGTATAATTGACCAGTGCCCCGGAAAGGCCGTATTTACGGTATTTTTTCCTTATTATCTGGGATGCGGGTTCGATGTAATCCTCTCCGTCCTTAAAGATATGGAATATCTCCATACCGGCGATCTCCCCGTCCGCTTCGGCCACGAAGAAAACATACTTTCCGCTGACTGCATCCTCCCTTATCCTGTCCTCATCATAAAAATCTTTTTTGAAATAACTTGATCCGTACTCCTCGGTCACACATCCGATCATCCCGGCTTCGTCTCCGGATCTGAAAGGACGCATTAAGAAAACGGTCCTGTCACCGTCATTCGAAACAAGTTCGATTTTCTTTTCCTCAAACGTGATCATACAAATACCTACAATATCACTATAAGATTATTGGTCCCGAAGGTATTCTGATACATTACTTCGGATGCCCTGCTTATTATCATCTTCATTCCGAGAGCGTCATCAAGCAGCATCTCTTCGGCCGTCATATTGGCACTCTTCTCTTTATACCATGCAACCGGATCGAACTTTATGCCGCCGCATCTTACGCGCATGATGAGTCCGTCCTCATCGATATAGATACGCACGTCCACGGATCCGTCCGGCTGATCCTTAAGGCACTGCTCGTTTATCGTGAGCAGCATCTCCTCGATGGCCATGGGAAGGAATGACTTTACCTTAGCATCCACTTCATGTTCGTCGCAGAACTCTGCCATCCTCTTTGATGCTTCCACCGCGCCTTCCGTACTGCTTCCCACCGAAAAAGAAATATAATTCTGTTCCGGCATTCTGTCAATATACAGAAAACCGTATTTTCTCGAATGTCTGACACCGGAAACATATCCCGCGATCAGCATGACGGCCAGCGTGAACAGTTCAGCCAGAAGAAATGACGCATATAAATGCCTGCCTCCCGCGCCGAAGATAAATATCGCACTGAACAGAAGGACGAACCCGAGCGACCTTAAGAATACGAGCAGACAGGACAGTAATACCTTCTTAAGCGTGGAATAATAAAATATAAAAACATTCAGTACCGAAGCAGGTATGAGGCTCACCATTATCCATATGATGGCCTCGGCCGCCTGCGCTGCCTCCGGAGTTCCTTTAAGGCCGAAAGCTCCCGCTATCGGACCCGCAAGAGGTATCACCGCCGCCAGGAGGACCGCATGTATGACCAGGGTATAACGTATACCGCTGTTCATAAGGATCTTAAGGCTTGAGGAATCCCTCTCTCCGTAGAATATGCCGGTAAGCGGCACTATGGTCTGGCCGCCGCCTGAAACACTCGCGCTCGTTAAGTTTATTATCGCGCATGCCACTGCAAATACCGCCGCGCTTCCGGCTCCGAAGTATTTGAGTATCCACGCGTTTAAGATCATTGTCCTTAACATATTGCACAGGTTGTTAAGGCCTGCCGCGCCTCCCCTTGACCAGACGCTCTTTGTAAGCCATCCGATATCTGCGGCGGAAAAACGGAGCAGCTTAATAACGTTACTCTCTTTATTACGGAACATGCACGCAATTCCTGCCGCATCAGCCACCGCGGTGCTCATAACGACTGCTGCCGCCACACCCTTAAGACCCAGGCCTGCACCGGTGAACGAAAGCACTAGCACGATATCAAGGACAGTCATTCCCCCGAAGATATACATAGCTTCCGCTGCCCTTCCGTCAAGCCTTAAGAAATTGAACGGATAATACATAAGAGTGGTCAGGAAACCGAAGGGGATGATCAGATCGGAATATTCCCGCGAAAGGTGATAGAGCCGGTTGCTCACTCCCTGCAGCGTCATCAGCTCTTTATAAACGAGCATGATCAGAACGGAGATGATAACAGGTATCACTATTGACGCAACAAGAGAGTAAGTCGTATACTTGCCTACTCTCTCTTCTTCTCCCCTCCCTATCGCGACAGAAGCTGCCGACGAAGCGCCTATGCTTATAAGGCAGCCCAGCATCGCGAAAAGGAAGGTAAATGAACTTATCACGTTTATCGCCGCAAGAGCCTCGTGTCCGAGCCTGCTGCCGACTATGAGACTGTTGATAAACCCGGTTATCGTAGTCCCGAGTATGGTCAGTATCGTCGGAAAGAGATATCTGCGGAGTATTCTGTTTATGAAACGGTCACTGGTCTTCATCAGTCCTCATTGATAACAAGATACTCGTAAGCAGGCTCCGTTACCCATACCGCGGATGAGAAGCCCTGTACCGTAAAGTTACCGAAACCCTCCTCGTCTATCGTGACCACATCCCTTATCTTGCGCATGCAGTCCCTGAAGCATTTGCCGGCAAATTTCTTACCGACATACATGCGTTTCGAGCCGTCGATCTTATCGGAAAGCAGTACGGCGATACCCGAATCCGGATGCTCGTCATCCCCTTCCCTGGTCCATCCGATAACATTATAATCGTCTATGTAATCATGCTGCTCACCGTAAGCGTAATCATGACGCACACGTATAAGGGTACGCAGCCTCGGAATGGGTATGTTCCTCGTGCACGGTATACCGTAGAGGTCACCGTAGAATACGCAGGGTATACCGTCCTTATGCAGAAGTATGAGAGCATATGTCACCTGCTTCATCCATGTGTTTACGAAGGATTCAAGTGACTGTCCCGGCTGGGAATCATGATTGTCTACAAAGGTGATCGCGTTTTCGGGACGCCTCTGTATCAGAGTATTATTGAATATCTCTGCCATGTTGTAATTGCCGTCGGCATAGGACATCTGACGGATATTAAAGTGCAGGGGTACATCGAATAAGCTCATGCATCCGGAGGTCCGGTCTATATAGTCAAGCAGTGTGTTCACGTCTCCGTGCCAGTACTCGCCTATTATGGGGAATTCCTCACCCTTGCGGTAGGCACGAATGTCATCAATGTACTGCTTCATAAAGGATGCGCCTATATGCTTGACCGCATCCATCCTGAACCCGTCAACCCCCGTCGTATCCAGATACCATTTGGCCCAGTTCTCAAGTTCCTCCTTAACCTCGGGGTTGTATACGTCCACATCGGCACCCATAAGGTAATCGAAATTGCCCATCTCATTGCTTACGTCACCGGCCCAGTTCTTATCGGCGAAACGATAGATATTGCCGGTCTGCTTCTCGTTATTATCCCAGTCGACACCGGTGAAATGCGTATGGTTCCAGGTGAACTTCGAATACTTGCCCTTCCTGCCCGGGAAGGTGAATTTCGTGGGCGCGGAGATCGTGTAGGCATCCGACCAGTTATCATATCTGTTGTTCGGGTTGACTTTTACCGCGGAGACATCTTCGAACTCATCGGCACCGACCCTGTGGTTTAAGACAACATCGGCAAGCACCTTGATACCTGCATCATGGAACGCCTTGATACAGTCAAGATATTCCTGTTTGCCGCCGTACTTGGTCTTTAAAAGTCCCTTCTGGTCGAACTCACCGAGATCATACATATCGTATACGGCATACCCGACATTATCCTCTATGAAACCTGCCTTGTATGCGGGCGGAAGCCACACATCGGTTATACCGAATTCCGCAAGCCTCGGCGCCTGGGCCGTGCACTTGTTCCACAGTACGTGATTACCCTCCACGTACCACTCGTAATACTGGATTATGGTTCTGTTGAAGTTCCTGTCCTGACTCTTCTTTTTGGCCATCTGTTTTCTCTCTTTCGTTATTATATCAGTCTTATACGCAGGATGATACTATTTCACTTTACTGTATACATTTACTACAGACGGTGCGCTCTGGAGCTTTTGGATCTTTGGGACGATGCCCGTAAAATGCTCCGTCTTAAAATGAGCTTCAAGGCTCTCTTTATCCTCCCATTCCTCAATGAGGACATGCTCTCCGGGATGTTCGCCGTCTGCATATAATGTGTACGAAATATTACCCTTTTCTTCCCTCGTGCGGTCGATGAGTTCAAAGATGAGCTTATAGTACTCATCAACACACTCGGGTCTTATATAATCTCTTGCTGTTGAAGTTATCATATTATCACCTTTCGTTTACCGTACCGTCGGAGCATACCGTGCCGGCATATTTCCACAGTTTCGAAGCATCTTTAAGGTTCATCCTTAATACAGGACGTATGCACATGCGGTATTTGTCCATATGGAGGCTTGCAACATAAGCACCACCGCCGCCGCTCACATGATCCGGATACTGAGCGCTGTTAGCCGGAGAACGGAGCCACCATGCCGCGGGGGACATATTGGATTTACCGGGGAATCCTTCCTTGCCGTCCTCATAAGCCGTCGATACGGCCACACGCGTGGGATCCTCTTCGGTAAAGATGAATTTCTCTCCGTCCTCGGGACCGTTTAATTCATTCTTGACAAAACCGTATGCCGGATTTACCGCCTCCTCAAATGAAAGGCAGAATATCTTATCCTGTGTATCGTTTCCTCCTGCGGTACCGAATACGGGATTATCTTCGGTTACTACGGTAGACACTGTTATGGCATTTATCTCTTCATCCGTAAAGGCATTCTTCATAAAGCCGGATGCCGAATAATCGATGCCGGATGCATTGGCGGATGCACCATAGTTATTAAGGAATGACCTTAATGTACAGTCCTCCCAGGTGACTTCGATCTCATCCGGATTAAAGGCGATGATATCAAGAAGCTTATCCGATATAAGGAACGCATTGCCGTCTGCATCTATCTCAAGTACGCGCCATTTAAGAGGCTCCCTGTTGTCATCTTCGGTAACCTTCCCGTCTCCGTTTGAATCCGTGTTCTGCCAGTAATTACCGAACCAGATGCAGTCCCATGTGGATACTTCGTTCTCTGTTACGGGACCCTTTATGTCCTTATACGCCGAACCCTTACCGCATCCGGCCATCACTGACAGGGATACCGCAAGCAATGAGACTGTCAAAGTCATGGCAAGACCTTTCGTGAACTTGTTCTTCATAGTGATCCTCCTATCTTTGTTTTATGATAACAGGCTCCTAACTCTGAGCAAACTGACTGTTATAAAGCTCAGCGTATTTACCGCCCTGTTCCATCAGGCTTACGTGGTTGCCCTGTTCAACTATATTTCCGTTCTCCATATACAGTATCAGGTCGGCATCCTTAATGGTGGACAGCCTGTGGGCGATAACAAAACTGGTACGGCCCTTTAAGAGATTGTTCATTGCCTGCTGGATCATCACCTCGGTACGGGTATCGACGGAACTTGTTGCCTCATCAAGGATGAGTATCGGAGGATCCGCGAGCATGGCCCTTGCGATCGTGAGCAGCTGCTTCTGGCCCTGCGAGATATTCGATGCCTCTTCATTTAACATGGTGTCATAACCGTCGGGCATGGTATCGAAGAAGAACTCAACCTGGGCAGCCTTTGCGGCGGCTCTTATCTGTTCTTCGGTCGCGCCGCTCTTCCCGTAACCTATATTGTCATGTATGGTTCCAGAGAACAGCCATGTCTCCTGGAGCACCATTCCGAATATGTCGCGAAGGTCGTGGCGGGTCATATCCCTTATGTTCATGCCGTCTATCGATATCTGGCCGCCGTTGGGTTCATAGAACCTCATGAGCAGATTGACGAGTGTCGTCTTACCGGCACCGGTAGGTCCTACTATCGCGATCATCTGGCCCTTCTTCACATCGACGTTTATATCCGTCATAAGGAGCTTGTCGGCCGTGTAACCGAACTTAAGATGCTCGAACTTTATATTTCCCTCGACCTTATCAAGAGTCCTGTAATTATCGGAAGTCTCTTCCTCTTCCTTCTCATCAAGGACCTCAAATACACGTTCCGCCGAAGCAACTGCCGACTGGAGCGTATTCAATACCGTCGCGATCTGGGTAACGGGGTTGCTGTACTGCTTCTGGTACTGGATCATCGCGGTTATGCTTCCTATCGAAACCATACCGTTTATAGCGAAGAACGCGCCCACGCAGCAGATCAGGATATAGGCTATGTTATTGAATATCGAGCTCACGGGATTGATTATACCCGAGAGGAACTGGGCCTTGCGGCTTGCCGCATACAGTTCATCGCTCTTTTTGAAGTATTCCTCCGTCTTGTTCTTCTCGTAACCGAATGCCCTTATGACGTTCAGTCCGCTGAAGGTCTCTTCGGCAAGTCCGTTCAGTTCACCGAGGACGTTCCACTGCTCGCGGAAATAGACCTGGGATTTCGCCATTATCATCCTGCCGCCGATGATCGTAAACGGAAGCGTGATAAGACAGAGCAGAGTCAGTTTCCACGAAAGCAGGAACATGAATATGATACATCCGACTATCGTGACGATATTCTGAATGAACTGCACCGCGGTCTGCTGGAACGCGTTTCCGATATTGTCTATGTCGTTGGTCAGACGGCTTAAGATGTCTCCTGTTGAGTTGGAGTCAAAATAGGAGAACGGAAGCTTCATGATCTTCTTGTTCACGTCCTGCCTTAACTGTCCGAGAGTCTCCTGTGTGACCGTGGTGACTGTTCTTCCCTGGGTGATCGAAAGCACGGTGTTCAATACATACAGGAAGCCTAAAACGATAAGGGTTCTCGTTATCCCGACCCAGTTAAGATCCGTACCCTTTGCGACCTTGCCCTGGATGATATCAAGTACCATGGCAAGTACATAAGGTGCAAGGACCGTACATCCGGTTGCGATAACGGCACATACGACCACGAGGATTATCTTGGGCTTCATGCCCTTCTTATATGTGATAAGTCTCTTTAAGGTTCCCGCAAAATTCTTGGCCTTGGGCTTGCCTTTTCCGCCCTTGCCCGAAGCTGCCATTTCCTGCATCTTCTTCTGCATCTGACGTCGTTTTTCCTCGTTCCTGCTCATCTCCGCCATCTGCTCGGGTGTCATGTTCTCAAGTTTTTTCTTCTGCTCCATCTTCTCTTCCGGAGACATCTGACTTAAGTTCATAAGCATCTGCTTTATCTCATCGGGAGACATGGAAGCAAATTTCTTTTTGAAGGCCTCACGCTTGTCTTCGGGCATATTGGCCATCATCATTTCAATTCTTTTCTTCGCTTCGGGAGGGAGGTTCATCATCTTATCATTCATGCGCCTTTCACCTCACTTTCGGAAAGCTGGGACATGGCAATCTCGCGGTAAACCCTGTTGGAAGCAAGGAGTTCATCGTGCGTACCGTCACCGACGACCTTTCCTTCCTCTAAAACGAGTATCCTGTCTGCATTTTTGATCGTGCTGACACGCTGCGCGACGATGATCGTAACGGCATTCTTAAGCTCCCCTGAAAGCTCGCCGCGGAGCTTGGCATCGGTCTTAAAGTCAAGTGCCGAGAAGCTGTCGTCGAACATATAGATATCAGCCTTCCTTACAAGGGCCCTTGCGATCGCCAGCCTCTGTTTCTGACCGCCCGATACGTTCGTGCCTGCCTGTGCGATATATGTATACATACCGTATTCTTTTTTGCTTACGAACTCGCTTGACTGTGAAATATCAAGCGCATGCTTTACTTCTTCCTCGGATGCGTCCGGTTTGCCGTACCTTATGTTATCGATTATCGAACCGGCAAACAGGAATGCCTTCTGAGGAACGAGAGAGATATGTGCCTTAAGATCGGAGATCTCCGCATCCCGCACGTCAACTCCGTCGATCTTTACACTGCCTTCGGTAACATCGAAATTCCTGCACAGTACATTCAGCAGGGTTGACTTACCCGAACCGGTACCTCCGATGATGGCGACTGTCTGCCCTGCTTTTGCACTGAAGGAAATATCGGTAAGCACGTTCTGGGACGCGCCCGGGAACCTGTATGATATATGATCGACTTCTATAAAGGCATTTCCGACCTCGGGAAGTTTTTCGGCATTCTCTTTATTTACTATAGAAGGCTCAATGCTCCATACTTCATTTATACGCTCCGCCGAAGCCTGGGCGTTTGGCATGAGCATCAAGAACATGGATCCTAACATGAAGGCCATGAGTATCATGGTCGTATACTGTACGAAAGCCTGGACATCACCGTAGGTGGCGAGTCCCCTCTTCATGTAGTCGGCACCGAAGCCGAGTATGAGGAGGTTCGAACCGTTTGCCAGGAAGATGATGATGGGCAGAAGGAGGTTCATGATCTTGAATCCCTTCTTGATGTTATTCTTAAGATCATCACTGACGCCCGCAAAACGCTCCGTCTCGTAGTCTTCACGGTTGAAAGCACGGATGACTCTCATACCGGTGAGCGTTTCCCTCATTACCCCGTTCACACGGTCAACCTTCTTCTGGCTCGCCCTGAATATGGGCTGTGTCAGCTTGATCGCGACCGCCATGGTGACGGCTGCCAGAGGGAGCAGTACCGCGATTATCCATGAAAGGGAAGGCGAGGTCGATACCGCCAGGACGATACCCGCTATGCACATGAGCGGTGCCTGCAGCATCATCTGGAACATCTGGAGCATGGTATTCTGTGAGGTCAGGATATCCTTGCTCTGCCTGCTTATCAGGGAAGCGGTCCCTATCTTATCCTCATCCTCCTGCGAAAAACGAATGACCCGTTCAAAAAGACGGTTCCTCATATCCCTCGTCGCGCCCATGACAACTCCGGATGTGAAATAGTTGCCGAGAACACCTGCTGTAATACACAGGATTGCGACCAAGAGCATGATCAGAGCATATTTGACTATCGCGCCGGTATCCCCCGCTATCGCGCCCTTGTCGATAACGGATTTGCTGAGCGTCGGGAGCACCATCGTTGACCCGGTGAAGCCCAGCGTAAAGAGCACGATCAGTATCATCTGTCCCGTATAGCTCTTCAGATATCTTGAATACAGTTTAAGCATCTTATTAGGATCTCCTTTCAGGCAACGTTATTTTGAAGTGTCTTCAACCTTCAGAGTAAATGTCGCCGGCTTATACCCCGGTTTGGTGAACGTAAACGTCCTGGGTCCCTGTGCGACCGCATCCACCGGAGGATATATGGTCAGACGGCCGTTCACGCCGCCGCTTAAAACAGGCGTATATCTGTCTTCACGCAACGGGTTTCCGTTCATCTCAAGCTGGTCCCCGTTCTCTTCCGATCCGCGCCAGTCATCTCCTCTTAAGCCTGTATCGATCTCGACCCACATCCAGTTATGGACTCCCATATGCGGATTGGTCACGGAACCGCTTGACTTAAGTTCGGAAACTGCCGTCGTGATCGTAAATACATTATCCTTGCACTCTATCGTCGCGTGACTGTTATTGAAGGAAGGTACCACGGCACGGCTCTCGGCCTTAAGTACAGTCTCTGCATCGGGGATGTATGCGCTGAGTCTTATCTCGGAAGTATTCTCGACCCTTATGTCGATCGATGAATCCTTATAGCCTTCCTTGCTAAGCTTAAGGGAATAATCCCTGTCATTCCTTACAAAGGATTCCGCGGGAACACAGAAGATGAAATGCCCGTCCTCATTACCGCACAGTTCCTTATCCTTATCGCTTACAGTCAGATCCCTTTCATTAAGAGTCAGACCCGCAAGCCAGTCTGCATCCCTTAAACCGGTATCGATATCCAGCCATACCCATTTATGGTTCCCGTGTTCCGCTTCGGTGGCTTCGCCGTACGTAAGCTCATCGAGAGGAACGGAAACTGTGACTGTATCACCTTTTGCTGCCACAGCGGCAAGGGCATTATTGGCTGATGCTGCCCGGTCCGACGGTTCCTTTACAAGAGCCGCTTTTATCGTAAATTCTTTTGATCCGTTACTCATATCCGGAGATCCCTCCTCTACTTGTTTTCGATAGTCATTTTTTCGCTGCCGGTGATCACAAACGTATCGCCCGCTTCCTTACCGCCGTTGGTCTGGGCGATAAGATCTTCCGCTTTATACGTTCCGCTGCCGCCCTTTATCGTAAACGCGGCATCCGAAAGATCCACGCGTCCGCTCCTGCATAAGATGACGTCTTTGGTCGCTGCGAAATCCCTTGCCGTTGTATTCCATTCCCCGATCTTAATATCATAAGGGAAGTCCTTCGAAGACTGGATATTGCAGCCAAGCTCGGCGGTAATAAGATCGTAAGGACCGGTACTTGAAACGTTTATCGTTCCGGTATTTTCAAACCTGTGTACCTGCTTCTCTTCGCCGACGATCTCGCTGTAGATACCGAATGCCACAGCGTTTTCCGTGGAATGCTCGTTCCCTTCAAGCTTAACGTTTATCTCTCCGGTATTTACGATCGGAGGTACAGGCTTCTCATTGGGCAGGCAGTGCTCGTAAATCGCGCATGCCAGGGGATCCGACTGGAAAAGGAACGAAACCTTCTGGGTAACGAAATGAGCCTTGAAATCGATATTTACCTTGCCCGCGTTTAAGATATGCGTATCGGCAAGCCTTGCAATGGTCATGAGCCTTCCGGACGAAGTAACGTTTATCTCACCGTAGTTTGCTATCGATCCGCCCTTACCCGTGGTCGCAAGAACACGTACCGTGGAGGTCTCCTCTATATTAACGCTGATCTTGCCGTTATTGATGATCGCAACATTATCCGCGGGTATCGCCATGACACGTGCCTGTGTCGCGAACGAACCCTTTCCGTCAAGTTCGATGGTTCCGTTATTGATAACAGTCGCTCCCTCGCCGCTTGCAACGGACAGTCCGTAAACCGGGGTATCCTCATCCTCCTGATCGAAATGAACGCGGATGATACCCTCGTTCACGATCATCGACTTCTTTCCCGCGACCATCGCGTATACTCTTATAAAGTTATACGGCCTTACATTATCATCCTTGCCTTCTTTTATCTGATCCTTATAAGCCTTTACCATCTCATTAAGATAGATCTCGATGATACCCTTATTGATCAGGGTTGCGTTGGGGGCAAAATGCTGTCTGTCCGGATCCTTCTCATCATCTTCAACCGCAGCCATACCGTATAAGGCTATATTCCTGCCGCTTAGGGTCTGACCTCCCGCAGCGGAAACCTCCTGGATATCAGCCACACAGTCCTTCGCAGGCTTATTTATTATGATATGTTTCGTATTTACTATATAAGCTCCCGACCCTGCGCGGAGACCCTCCGTAGTCTTTTCCAGATCCTGTGCCATGTTTATTTCCTCCTTAATTGATCTTTTTCTTTACGGTAACACTTTCTCCCGCTTCTTTTGAAACCGGAACCTGATATACGCAGGCATCCCTGTCGATCCAATCCGGAAGATCCTTAAGATCGAACGCTGCGCTGCGGCATACGAAAAGATCCTTCGTTTCGGCAAAGTCACGCTTCTTCGTATTCCAGTTCCCGACCTTAACGTTAAATACGTTATTGCCCGGAGCCTGGATATTAACGCCGACCTCAGCAGTAAGATAATGCTTGGGACCATCCTGCGTAACCTCGATCGTTCCGTCATTTATGATAAGATGATCCGGTGACTCATGATCGCTCGCTCCTATCTGCATCAGATAATAACCGAATGCCACCGCGTTCTCTCCGGACTTATCCGAACCGTCGAGATGGATCTTTATGGACCCGCGGTTGACCATCGGCGAAGGCTGCTCGTCATTTGGAAGAAAATGCTCATAAAAAGCGGTTGCCAGCGGATCGAACTGGTAGTGGTAAGGAACTATGTTCTTTAT
>JAILLY010000026.1 GCA_024692905.1 Lachnospiraceae bacterium
CCCGCTGTAATTATCTGAGGCCGGAGGATATACGGTGATCCCTTCATCTTCATCCTTGATGATACAACCAAACTTTTCAAGAGCATTTATAAAGCATATATCTCCCTGCATGGAATCATAGTGAACATTTCTCACGCAGACTGTCTTTTGGCATAAAGGAGACATCGCAAAGAAGTAACAGGCTGCCGATATATCCGGCTCTATATTATATGACAATGTATCTTCGGGGATTTCATCCGTTACCGTTATGACTTTGCCGGATGATATGAATTTATACCCGAACTGCTTAAGCATTTTTAGGGTGATACCGATATATGAGCCATTTGTCCTGTTGCCGGTAAGGGTAAGCTTAAGGCCACCTTTTATGAGAGGGGCAGCCATCAGGATAGCGCTCGCAAATTGTGAGCTTAAGTCAGTATCTATACTTAACACGTTGGTGTTTATGCCCTGTGAACGTATCGTGAAGGGAAAATGCCCTTCCTTCTCGTGGCAGATTATGTCAACCCCTGCATCGCGTAGAACACTTATCAGCGGTTCCATGGGACGCAAGCGCATCTGGGCGCTTGAATCAAGTTCATACTCGCCGCCGGCAAAAGCCAGGTACACGGTAAGAAATCTGGCTGCAGTGCCCGCACTGCCCACGTTTATGGAAGAGCGTGTATTCGGGATCATACCGCCGGTCCCTTTAAGGGTGACTGTCTTATTTACGGTATCGAGATCTAAATCAAATCCTAAGTTTTTAAGACACGACAGGAATGCTCTTGAATCATCGCTTAACAGGATGCCGTTTAGGGTACAGTTACCCTTGCGTATTGCGGAAAGGAGCAGGGCCCGGTTGGTTATGCTCTTTGAACCGGGGACTTCGACAGTGATGTGGTCCTCATCTTTTAGTGGTCTTACTTTATATCTGTCCATATAAACCATCCGTGTTATGATCATTTCCCGGGTTATTACAAACCCGCCAGCATGGAGAGCAGTTTAAAAGCGTTATCCGGATTCGTTGCACAGTTTGCAACCGCAAAGACTGGACGCCTTCCCTCCTCTTTTTTTGTTTCAAACATACCGAGCCCGTTAATATACTCCGAACGGTCAAGGTAGACACCTGCGGGATATGTCCCCACCTGCTTAAGATTTCCGGCTTCGTCCTCATCATATTCGGTCGTATAAAATATCTCATAACCGGCATTTTCAAGGCGTGTTTTAAGATCGGCAGGAAGTATCAAGGAAATATCAGTCAGTGCACCCTGAGCGCCGTAAGAACCGATCATATCGTCAGGCCCGATGAGCACATCAATGCTGCCCGCGGCAAAAAGTGCTATCAGCTTCTGCGAATTCATGAGAGATATCTGGTCGCGGGGGTCGTCCGAAATAAGAAAACCCGTATCAAAGTCAAGATTGTATTTATCGGTATCGACGCCGGCATAGGTGATATAATCCGACTTCATAGGTATATTATCACTGTATGCCAGATCTGAATTGATGACGGCCACACTCAAAAAAACCGGTCGTTTGTTTATACGCCAGTCACGGATGAATGTGACTACGAATATAACGGCTGCAATGAAAAGTATTATCGGAATTTTATAGTATCCCCATATATATTCGACTTTCTTCCTGAAAGTCATATTTTTTAGCTTTACGGTCTCCCGGCTGATCTCATCTTTAAGCGCCATTTGGGTCCCCTCTGTTTTTGATAGGAATAGTTTAAAAGAAATGGAATTTTATGTCAAATTCTGATATACTGTGTTTTATAATATGCTGTAAACGGTATGGAGGTTCATGATGAACGAATCATATGTTGAATGTATGGTCGCAAGAAAGGATATCCCGTTTCTCGGAGTCCTTAAATATATCATATATATATTTACCGGAGTTTCGCTTATCGCGACCATGGCATGGAGCTTTGTATTTGTTGTTCCGCTCGCGGCTTTTGCCGCACTTGTCTGGCTGGTCGTTCCCAACTTTGAACTTGAGTATGAATATCTGTATATCGACCGGGAAATATCCATTGATAAGATAATGAGCAAACAGAAGAGGAAGAAGATAAGGACGATCAAGCTTTCCGCCATGGAATTCATGTGTCCTTCCTCCTCGCATCAGCTTGACCAGTACAGGTCAAGGAATGTCAAGACATCCGATTACTCCTCACACAGAGCCGATGCAGCCACCTGGGTCATTATGTATAAGGATCAGGGAACCGAAGAACTTATAGTTCTTGAACCCAATGAGGAGATGCTCAAGGTAATAAAAGGAGTTTATCCGAGAAAAGTCATTGAATATTGACAACGGCAGTGTGATTATTTATAGTGGTAAAAATATAATTAAGAACGGAGGTAAGGAAAGATGGGTCAGATAGTTTCGGAAGGCATTACTTTTGATGATGTACTGTTGATACCGGGGTATTCTAACGTGATAGGTAACCAGGTCGATGTTTCGACTTACCTTACGAAGAGTATCAAATTAAATATCCCGATGATGAGCGCAGGTATGGATACTGTCACGGAACACCGCATGGCGATCGCGATGGCCAGGCAGGGCGGTATCGGAATAATACATAAGAACATGTCTATCGAGGAGCAGGCCGATGAGGTTGACAAGGTCAAGCGCTCCGAAAACGGCGTTATCACAGATCCATTTTCATTATCACCGGAACATACACTTAAAGATGCGGACGAACTCATGGCCAAGTTCAGGATATCGGGCGTACCGGTAACCGAAGGCAGGAAGCTCGTCGGTATCATCACAAACCGCGATCTTAAATTCGAGACTGATTTCACCAAGAAGATAAAAGAATGCATGACCTCCGAGGGACTTATCACAGCTCCCGAAGGCATTACCCTTGAAGAAGCGAAGCAGATACTGGCAAAGGCCAGGAAGGAAAAGCTTCCGCTCGTTGATAAGAACTTCAATCTGAAGGGTCTTATAACAATCAAGGATATAGAGAAGCAGATCAAGTATCCCCTGTCAGCCAAGGATGAGCAGGGAAGGCTCCTGTGCGGAGCCGGCGTCGGCATCACGGCAAACGTACTTGAGCGTGTGGATGCACTCGTTAAAGCCAAGGTTGACGTTATAGTACTTGACAGCGCGCACGGACATTCTGAAAACGTGCTCAAATGCGCAAGGATGATAAAGGATTCATTCCCCGATGTCCAGCTTATCGGTGGTAACGTTGCGACCGGTGAGGGAACAAAGGCACTCATAGACGCAGGCGTTGATGCGGTAAAGGTTGGTATAGGCCCGGGTTCGATATGTACGACACGTGTGGTCGCCGGTATCGGCGTACCTCAGATAACAGCCGTGATGGACTGCTATGCGGTTGCCAAGGAATCCGGCATTCCGATCATCGCAGACGGCGGGATCAAATATTCGGGAGATATGACCAAGGCGATCGCGGCAGGTGCCAACGTATGTATGATGGGAAGCATCTTTGCAGGCTGTGACGAAAGCCCCGGAACCTTTGAACTGTTCCAGGGAA
This sequence comes from Lachnospiraceae bacterium, assembly GCA_024692905.1. Lineage (GTDB taxonomy): Bacteria > Bacillota > Clostridia > Lachnospirales > Lachnospiraceae > UBA2868. The sequence continues at coordinate 3,476 of JAILLY010000026.1, forward strand.
GAAAATATAAGGTATATCGCGGCATGGGTTCGCTTGCGGCCATGGAGAAGGGCAGCAGGGACCGTTACTTCCAGACTGATGCCAAGAAGCTCGTTCCGGAAGGCGTTGAAGGCCGTGTGGCTTATAAGGGTCTGGTCGAGGATACGGTATTCCAGCTCATCGGCGGCCTGCGCTCGGGTATGGGCTACTGCGGATGTCCTACCATAGAGGATCTTAAGGAGAAGGGAAGATTTGTCAAGATATCGGCAGCATCCCTTAAGGAGAGTCATCCTCACGATATACATATAACCAAAGAGGCTCCGAATTACTCTGTTGAGGAGTAAGCGGGATAGTTACTGACATGGCTAAATATATTTTTTCGGAATTTGACCGTTCGCTCAGGCGGAGGTTGGCTTACATATATTTTATAGGGATATTCGTGCTGTGCATAATCGCCAATATCGCCGTTGTCGCGTTCAGGACGGTATACGGTACGAATGAGGGGACCTATGCGTACAATATCATTGAATATGCCGCATGGTCATTTATAGTACCTTATCTTTCCTGCATAATCATCGAGCATATAGTTTTCGGTTCGGAATATCCCGACCCCCATATAAAGGACGGGAGGACTTCCGGCCTTGGAAGGAGTCAGATATATCTGTCCAAGCTGATCACCGGTATTATGCTTGCGTTTGTTTATCTGGTCATTACCTTTGTCGTGCTTGTAGCAACGACATCCCTGTTCCAGATAAACGACAGGGAGCTTGGTGCGGCTGCATTAAAGTCATTCTGCGGGAAGTTATGCCTTGCACTCCCGTTGTTTCTTGCGGGCATATCCTTTGCGACCATGTTCCTGTTTTGCTTTAAGGAAAAGTGGAAGGCTTATGTGGGTTACTTTACGTTGACTCTCATTATCCCGAGGATCATACTGATGCTTGCAAAGGAACCCCCGGGAATAGGAGTTTTCAAGTTTTTAAGGACTTATACCATCTCCCAGTGTTTTATGCTTATACCTTATCCGTCCAGTCCGGAAAGGAGCGTTGCGCTGATACTGGGACTTGGGTTTATCTATGCTGCGATAGCGACTGTTATCGGTATTATTGTATATAACAGGAAGGATTCTTGATGGCTGAAGTAAGAGAGGGCATGCCGGCCGCTTTGGATCATAATGTTGATATCGATACGGAATGGCTTCAGAATCTGCAGGATTATTATGCGGATATGGCGGGGCTTTTTCTGTTTCTTTTTGATAATGCCGGGAAACAGCTCACTCTTATGTCGGGGGATCACGCAGAGGCGGACAGGATACGGGCGGCCATCCCCGAATCAAGGATAACCCGGATTTACGAAAGGATCATGTATTCTCCGACCGAGGAACAGGTCGTGGAGGATACGGATTATTCCAATGTCAAGCTTGCCGGTATTTCGGTCAGGGTTGACGGGATCCCGGCCATATGCTGGATAGTCATAGGCGTGCTTAAGGGCTATGACGATCCGGATGCCATGATCAACTTCAAGACCACCATTTCATCAGAGGATTATCTGCGGTCATTAGACTTTCTCAGGCTTATCTCCACCAAGGTTTATGCAAATACATATTCAAGAGACAATGCCATAGCCGAGTCCGTAAGGAGCAAGTCGGCTGAACTTGAAATGTTCCATGAACTCCGTAAATCCGAGTTTATGACCGATATAGTTTCTCTTCTTGACAGCGACGAGGTTTTTGAGGACATAAGCCAGAAGATGGTCGGATATGTCGGCAGTTTTGCCGATATTGCCCATGCATATGTTCTGCGTCCGAACGCAAACGGTACCGGAGTTGACGTTTTGGGTGAATATCTTAAGGAAGGCTGCCGGTCGCTTCACGGGATCACCAATACGGATGACCTTATCAAATACATGAAGCTCGTCGGAGATAAGCCCACCGTGGTTTCCTATAAGACAAGGCTTGAACAGGAGGCAAGGGAATGGCTTGATTCTCTCGGGCTTACAGCCTGTGTTGCGCTTCCGATATTCACGAGCAAGCCGAACAGGCAGGTCGCCATGTATGTCGTATTTGCCGATGTGTCCCCCGGAAGGATGTGGGACAGGGACGAGATCAAGTTTTTCGGAGATGCCGAGAGGATACTCCAGAGTATACTCGAAAAGAGGATCCAGAAGAATTCACTCGCAAGTTCGTATAAATCCCTCGAATCGATCCTTGATAATGTCGGAACTGCGATCTATGTAAGGGATATAGAGTCAGGCCGGATACTGTTCACGAACAGGATGTTCAAGAATTCCTTCACAAAAGAGATGGAGGACGGTACGGTCGAGAGGCTGTTTGAGGGCGGACAGGATTACAGCGGCGGAACATCTTACTCAGAGGTCGAGTATACCCAGAAGAGAAGATGGTACGATCTTAATACCACATATATAAGATGGGTTGACGGACGCAGGGTGCTCCTGTGTTCCATAGTTGATATAACCGATAAGAAACTGTACCAGCAGAAGATAGAGCAGCAGGCCAATAATGACTTCCTTACCGGACTGTATAACAGGATGAGCTGTGAGCGTGATCTTGAGCGTTTCATCGAGGAAGCCAAGCTGAATCACAGCAAGGGGGCTCTCCTGTATCTTGATCTTGATGATTTCAAGCATATAAACGACGGACTCGGTCATCAGTACGGCGATGTACTGCTAAAGGCGATATCCCACTGCCTTTCAAGGATCGACGGAGTCGAGAATTCATGCTACAGGATGGGCGGAGACGAATTCATCATAATCGTTCCCCATACGAGCATGAAGAGATTCAATGATATAATCGAGGAGATCAGGATCGTATTCAATAAACCCTGGTTCTTAAAGGGGGCGGATTACTACTGTACGACAAGTATGGGAGTAGTGACTTTCCCTGATGAGGGAGATACGGTCCAGGATGTCATAAAGAAGGCGGATATCGCCATGTATGAGGCCAAGCGCGGGGGCAAGAACCGTACTGCCTTCTACAGTGACAGCAAGGATTCCGATTCGAGCAGGCGTCTTGATATGGAAAAGAGCATGAGGGACGCGACCGGTCACGATTATAAGGAATTTGAGGTTTATTACCAGCCTATAATCGACACGGAAAAGGACTGCATCTGTACCGGAGCCGAAGCGCTCATAAGATGGAATTCTTCGGAACTCGGATTTGTCTCACCCGGGGATTTCATTCCGCTGGCAGAATATCTGGGACTTATCAATCCTATTGGTAATTATGTATTAAGAGAAGCCTGCAAGGCCTGCAGGCACTGGAATGAGAACGGTCATCCGTATTACAAGGTAAATGTCAACCTGTCAGTCGTCCAGCTGCTACAGAATGATGTGGTGGAAACGGTTGAGAACATCATCCGGGAGACCGGTATAAATCCCAGGAATCTGACTCTTGAAGTTACCGAGAGCCTCGCGATCAATGATATGGAACGTATGAAGAAGATACTCGGGAGCATAAAGAAACTTGGCGTCAGGATAGCACTTGATGATTTCGGGACCGGCTACTCATCGCTCAGCCATATAAGGGAGATACCGCTTGACGTTATCAAGGTTGACCAGAGTTTCGTCAAGGATCTTGCCATTGACCAGTATGCGCAGGCGTTCGTAAGGATGGTCGGTGAGCTCGCTGATGCGCTTTCCGTTAAGATCTGCGTGGAAGGTATCGAGACCGAGGAACAGCTTCATGTGCTTGATGATATGAACATAAGGCTTGTCCAGGGCTTTTATTTCGATAAACCCATGCGTAAATACATATTTGAGGAAAAGTATGTTACCGGTTATGAAGACCGGATGGATCCCCCCGAGGGCTTTGATGCTCCTCTCGAGGAGCTTACCGATGAAGACAGGAGTATCCTCTACTGACAGATACGGACCGTTTGCAGCCGGTCACCGGAGCATATCCTTAAAGAAGAGTCACCCCAACATGTAGTTAAGTCATACCTGCATCCACAATATACGGTGGTTGCAGGTTTTTTTCAATTATGTTAACCTAAATAAGGATTTGACTTTTTTGGTCAAAAATGGAAACGGGTTACTTATATAAAGGGGTGTTACTGTATGAATCCGAAATTTTTTGATGTAAAAAAGGAGAAGCAGGACGCGATAATAAACGCTGCGCTCATGGTATTTGCCGAGAACGGATACAGGAAGGCGAGTACGGATGTCATAGTTAAGGAGGCCGGAATAAGCAAGGGGCTCCTGTTCCATTATTTCATAAGCAAGAAGGGTGTTTACGAATTCGTTTACGATTACAGCATCAAATATATGCTGTTGGAACTGACGCAGACGGTGCGGAAGGATGAAAAGGATTTCTTCTCGATCCAGCGTATGATCGAACTTGCCAAGACAAGGGTCATGAAGAATTATCCTTACATGCAGCAGTTTTTAAGCAGCGCCAAGTACGAGACCCATCCCGACGCGCTCGGAGTCATAAAGGAATCGGAAGGCGTGATAGAGGATACTTATAATGGGATATATAAGAAAGCCGATATGTCGCGCTTCAGTTCACCGGTCGATCTTCATAAGATAACCAGACTTATCGGATGGATGTCGGACGGATATATAAAGGATAAGTTCAGGGACGGTACTCCCGATCTTGATGAGATGAACGCCGAGTTCGCGGGATATCTGTCCATGTTAAGGGATCATTTCTATAAGGATTCGGAAAAGCCCGAGGAAGATGTTGCCGCCGAGAGCATCACCGAGCGCGATGATTCGGTAATGGACAGCTTAAGAGAGGAAATGATGAACAGGCCTCAGCCCGAAGAGGAGAAGCCTGCCGCGAAGGAACCTGAGTTAAGTTTTGAGGAGCGTCTTGCGGCCGGAAGGAAATCGGCTTATGATGCACTTGCAGCGGAAGATGAAGCCGTAACGGATGAAACCGAAGAACATATCGGGGAAGAGGAAGAGGCATCCGCAGAACCTGCGGCAGAAGAGAGCGCAGAGGTAAGACCGGAAGAGTCAGCAGATGACGCAGAGCCGGAAACCGTGACGTACGAAGAACCAGATGAGATACCGGAAGCGGCAGCTGATGACCGTGAAGCGGAAGAAGAGACGGTGGCTGCGGATGACTCTGAGGCAGAAAATGAGATTGATTCAGCAAAACCCGCCGGGGAAGCTCCCGCCGAGGAGCCGGTTTCCGAAGAAGCTCCGGTTGAGGAAGAAGTTTCGGATGGCCCTTCCGAAGAGGAACAGGTAAAAGAAGAACAGACGGAAGAAGAACCTCATCATGAAGTGACCATCTCGGTTGATTACTTTGAGGGCGGTTATAAGGTATATGACGGAACGCAGGGAAGCATGGGAGATGAGACATATGCGGCATCGCCCACGGTCACTTCCTATATACCGGCATCGGATCTGGCTTTCTACGAAGAATCAAGGCTTGGAGATTTCACATACGGATCGGATTCGCGCGGAGGAAGAGGCATTCCTTATGACAGCAGCGAAAATATCCAGATATTTGTTACCGACGATGATGAAGGATCTGCCGAAACGACAGATGCGCTCCCGGATTTGGGCAATACGGAAGCGGCAGAGGAATCTTCGGATGAGCCGGATGTGAATACGGATAACGGTTTTGATATCTCGGATCTTTCCGAGAAGATCATGAGCAATACCGACAGGGAAACCGCTGAGGATGAAAGGAACAGGGAACTTGAGAAGATGGGACCGGCTCCCGTTCTCCCGGATTTCACTCCCGATAATGTAAAGAGACGGAATACATCGATCGATGAAGAAGACGAAGAAAACATGCATATCTACAGACCGCTCAAGTTCTAAGCAGGATCTTCCCGCCGAATTCCTTGAGAGGATGAAGGATCTTCTCGGGGATGAGTATGAGGATTTCCTTTTAAGCTTAAACGAGCCGGAATATAAGGCGCTGCGCTTCAATCCGCTTAAGGCGGAAGAGGCGCAGCTTCTTGCGTTTATAAATGAGATGGAAGGGTGTAGGGACTGCGCTGTCAGCATAGAACGTGAACCCGTAAAGTGGGAAAAAAGAGGATTTTACTACAGTGTGCCCGATGCCGGTCCCGCAGGTTCTCCCGTAAGGGGGCCGGGACTTCATCCGCTCCATGAAGCCGGAGCCTATTATATTCAGGAACCGAGTGCCATGAAGCCGGTGACGCTTATGGATATAGGACCGGGGGAAACGGTGCTCGATCTGTGTGCGGCCCCCGGAGGCAAGTCAACGCAGATTGCCTCGGCTCTCATGGGAAGCGGCCTTCTTGTTTCCAACGAGTATATCCAAAAGAGAGCGGCGATACTGTCCTCGAACATTGAACGCATGGGGATCACGAACGCCGTGGTGATCAATGAAAGTCCGGAAAAAATAGGTAGCGCATTTGCCGATTTTTTTGATAAAATACTCGTGGACGCCCCCTGTTCGGGCGAAGGGATGTTCAGAAGGAGTGCGACGGCGGTTTCCGAATGGAGCGTTGATAACGTTCATATGTGTGCGCTGCGCCAGCGGGCCATACTTGACGAGGCCGTAAATGCCTTAAAGCCGGGCGGACGGCTTGTGTACTCCACATGCACATTTGAGCTTGACGAAGATGAGGGGCTCATTAAAGGCTTCCTTGAGGATCATCCTGAGTTAAAGCTTGTCATTAAGGAGAAGCTCTGGCCGCATAAAGTCAGGGGAGAAGGCCATTTCATGGCCGTACTTGATAAGGCGGGTAATGCCCATGACGGATATAACGTGCGTACGGGACGGCCTGTCACGCTTGATGATGTCCTTTGCGGAAAGATAAAGAAGTTTCCGGGAAATACAGACCTTGCCGGGTTCAACGTTTTTTTTGAGGAAAACTTAAGGCCTGACTGCCGGCTTGGGGGAGATGGATACCTTACGGTGTTTGGCAGCCGGCTGTATCTCGTTCCGCCCCAAATGACGGATCTTCGCGGACTTAAGGTATTAAGGCCGGGACTTGAACTGGGAACGTTTTTAAAGGGCCGTTTTGAACCGGCACATGCGCTTGCGATGGCCTTGTCGCCTGACGATACGGTCAATTCGTTATCACTTTCGTATGACGAGGCAAAGGCCTATCTGTCGGGACTTACTATCCCGTGCCGGGGAGCAAACGGATGGTATCTCATCTGTTACGACGGCATAAGTATGGGATGGGGCAAGTTGAGCGGAAACATCATGAAGAATCATTATCCGCGCGCACTTAGAAGAAACCTTTGAATATTCATTTATTACCGGAGGATTTGGCATGAATGAGACAGGAACAGTATGCAGCTGCGGAAAGGAGCATGGCCAAATGGATATTTCCAAGCTCCTTGATGATATGCCTCCCGAAGAGGAGTTATATGATCTTGCCGATTTTTTTAAGATATTTGCCGACTGTACGAGAGTACGCATCCTGTGTACGCTTCTGTACGGTGAGATGTGTGTGAGTGAGATAGGGGATGCGCTTGATATGACCCAGTCGGCGATATCCCACCAGTTAAGGGTATTGAAACAGGCTAAGCTCGTTAAGAACCGGAGGGAAGGCAAGACAATATATTACTCACTTTCCGACGGACATATAATAAGTATTCTCTCTCAGGGGCTTGAGCATATCGAAGAATAGTTATATTATAGTAGGCGAGGGACTAATTTAGGAGGGCATGTTATGGTATCATGGGAACAGATCAAAGGTAAGATATCCGACACAAATGACGTCATTGTCAGCAAAACGAGAGCATTTGCCGAATCCGTCAGGATCAAGGGAACCCTTAGCGATATGGAGAAGGACAGGGATAAGCTCTATTCGCAGTTGGGCAGGCTGTTTTACGAAGACCGTTACGGAAGGATGAAGGTCAAGACCATCGAGAAGAAGATTTCAGAGATGCCTGACGAAGATCCCAAGAAGGGAATCCTTATTAAGGTCCTTGAACTCAAGCAGAGCGAGGTCGCTCTTGCGCAGATGGAATCGGAACGCAAGAGGCTTCTTGGATATATCAAATGTCCGGCCTGCGGTGCCGATGTTGCACCCGACTGTGAGTTCTGTATCGAATGCGGTGCCAGGATAAAGAGGGAAGAAGCCGTGAAGGAAGCCCCGGTGCCTGATGATGCCGCTGATGAAGAAGATATTATGTCTGATCCGGATAAGGATGAGGCTGATAATAAAGCAGATGATGCTAATAATGAGACTACGGAGGAATAAACATGTTTTGTACAAATTGCGGAACCCAATTAAAAGACGGCTCCAAGTTTTGCCATAAATGCGGGGCAAGATACGGCGATGATGCGGCGGATCAGGCTGTAAATGCGGCTGATAATACATCCGCTCCGGCTGATTCTCCCGTAAACGAAGCAAATACGGCACCTGTTTCCGAAACGCCCGTTCAGGACGCTGCGGCCCCTGAAGGAGCCGAAGGAACCGGTACATCCGAAGAAAAGACGTCGTTCTTTGATCAGACAACGGATAACGGAGCGGCTGCGGATACGGCTTCTCAGGACGGATATGACACTTACTTCGCTCCGAATTATGAGCCTAAGAAAAAGGGCAGCAGGAAGTTCCTTATAATCGGTGCGATCGCTGCGGCGGTGGTAGTTGCGCTTGTATGCTTCTTCTGCTCGAATACCTTTAAGCGGACCTTCTATAAGCCCGCAAAGTATTATGAGTATGTTGAGAAGAAGAACGCGCACAGAAACCTTGATCAGGTTGCGGCATGGCTTGAACTGGCAGGCCTTGACGGCAAGGAGAATAAGACCATGGGAACGGAGGATTCATTCCAGCTTACCGTTTCCGATGATATCCTTGACTCGATCTCCGATATTGCCGGCGAGGATCTTGATTTCTTAAAAGAGATCTCTTTTTCGGGCCAGTCGACCATATATGATGATAAGCTCAGCGGCAATCTTAATCTGCAGCTTGGCTCAACGCAGATCGTTGCCATAAATGCGATAAGTGATGCAGGTGAAGATACAGTATACTTAAGGATCCCCGAGATCAGTGATGATTACCTCGGATTCAGGGTGGATAACCTTGAAGAGATGGTGGGCGGCAGGCCTTCTTATGATTCATTTAACGAGGAAGATCCCCTTGCGTATATGGATGTGATCAATAAACTTCCTCAGGCTGCAAAACTTACGAAGCTTGCGTCCAAGTATTCGGATATCGTATTTGAGAATATGGACGATGTCAAGAAGTCAAAGGACACTTTTGAGGCCGACGGAGTTAAGCAGAAGTGCTGGGTACTGACTGTCAAGTATGATTACAAGGATCTTAAGAAACTGGGCAAGACTCTTGCTGCCGAGATCAAGAAGGATAAGGATCTTGAGTCGATCGTAAAGGATCTTGCAGAGAGCATGGATTATGACGGCGATGAAGCCTGGGATGAACTTGTTGAAGCAAGTGAGGAACTTGAGGATGCGCTTCCCTATCTTGCAGGACTTAAGATGAAGGTTTATGTTGACGGCAAGGGTCACGTGATCGGAAGGGAAATAACCGGCGGTGAAGATTACGATGAGCTTACCGTTAAATACGGAAGGGCCATCCACGGCAGGGAATTCGGTGCAGTGTTCAGTGCCGATATTGACGGTGACGGCGTAATGATCGAAGGCAGCGGCAAGAAGTCCGGTCAGAATTACTCAGGTGTTTTCACGTTCAGCGGCACCGATATCGACCCCTTTAAGATTACACTTAATTCCTTTGACCATAAGGCATTCAACAAGCAGAGACTTGTCGGGGAAATATCCGTTAAGCTTGAGGATTATGCGGATGAACTCGATCTTGATGATGTAGGACTTGAGATGCTTGAGGATTACAGCGTATTCCTTTCGGTAAACTCCAAGGACAAGTCGGCTTACGATATCGGCTTTAGAGTCTCTGACAATAAGACGGATGCCATTGCACTGAATTATTCGTTCAAGAAGACCGGCGGATCAAAGATAAGCATTCCGACGGACGCGATCATGGTTGAGGAACCCGGCGATCTTAAGGATTATCTTGAGGATGCCGACTTTGACAAGATAGCGGATAATCTTGAAAAGGCAGGTGTTCCCGAAAGCATCACGGAGTATATCGGCTACCTTAACCAGCTTGCCGATTACCTCGATTATTATGATTATTGATGATAAAGGAATGATATATGAAGATCGTACTAGAGCATATTTCGAAGAATTACGGCAGAAAGAATGTGCTCCGGGACGTATCGGTTGAAACGGAGAGTGGATCCTGCGTCGGGATATTAGGTGGAAACGGCTGCGGGAAGTCCACTCTTCTGTCTGTATTGGCAGGCATCAGAAAACCGACGTCCGGAAGTTTTTTCTGTGATGGCAGGGACATGTTTAAGGACAGGCGCAATGCTTCGCGTCTTATAGGCTACGTTCCTCAGGGAACGCCTCTTATCGAGGAACTGAGTGCCCGCGATAACCTTAAGATCTTTTACGGAAAGGAAGATCTTGACAGGGAATTGAGTTCGGGAACTCTTAAACTCCTGGGGATAGATGAGTATATAAACGTGCCTGTAAGAAGGATGTCGGGAGGCATGAAGAAGAGGCTTTCCATAGGATGTGCCGTTGCAAATCATCCATCGGTACTTATACTTGACGAGCCTTCCGCTGCACTTGACCTTATATGCAAGCAGAGCATTAACGGATATCTTAAGGCATATGTGCGAAGCGGAGGGATCATTCTTCTTTCGACACATGACGAAGAAGAATTGAAACTGTGTGATAAATGGTACATTTTAAAAAACGGTGTTTCCGTCAGGTATGATTACGACGGAGATGTCAATAAGCTTATAAGGAATTTCTGATGAGAAAGGTTTTTGTGTATCTCGGTCTGCAGATAAAGAAGGCATTCAAGGCACTTCCCGCCGTCGCGCTGACAGCGCTTGTGATCTCGGGATGTATCATCCTTCTGTTCATAATGATGAGATCGATAGGAAACATAACGGATCCGGATGAACCGTTGAAGGTTGGTATCACAGGTGCCACGGATGACGGTTTCTTTGAGATAGGTCTTAATGCGATGAAGCACTTTGATTCATCGAGATTTGCTATAGACCTGATCGAAATATCGGAAGAAGAAGCCCGCAGCATGGTTCAGAAAGGAACCATATCCGGTTATGCCGTTATCCCGGAAGGCTTTGTCGATTCGGTGATGTCGGGGGAGAATAAGAAGATAACACTCGTTACTACCGACGCATCAAAGGATCTTATGTCAGCACTTGTCGTTGAGTTCACCGATCAGATATCCGGATATCTTCTTGAGACGCAGGATTCAATATACGGACTTTCTTCTTACATGTATGATAAGGGCTTAAGTGATGTCGGCCGTTCCATAGATGAGATCAACCTTTTCTATATAAATCTCGTTCTTAAAAGGGATGACCTTTTTGAGCCGGTCGAGATAATCGATGCCGGTAATACCGTATCATCAGCCGCGGGTTATATCTGCGGACTTACCATATTTTTGATAATGCTTTTCGGTATCGCATATTCACCTGTGTACACGAGAAGGGAGCTTTCGCTCAATGCCGTATTGCGTTCGCGCGGCGTAGGGGTGCTCCCGCAGGTAATGTGCGAATATCTTTCGTATCTTATCATGATGCTCTTATGCATCATACCCATAATCAGTGCGATAGTCTACGCGATAAGCAGGTCAGGCCTTGTCATAAATGAATGGAGACAGGGGTTTTTGGAGGATTATATTTTCTTTATAAGAGGATATATACCTGTTGTTATCATGTTTTCCGCGCTGCAGTATATGCTGTTCCTTATTGCGGATAATTATATCGCAGGTGTCAGCCTTCAGTTTATATGTGCGGTCGTTCTGTCGTATCTTGGGGGATGTCTTTATCCTTTGTCATTCTTCCCGGATTTCATAAGGAAGGCAGCACCCTTCCAGCCCGCAGGGGCTGCATACAGATACCTTTCTTCCGTTCTTCTTATAAAGGATACATCGCCGCACCTTATTGCGATGATGACCTATCTTGTTATCTTCTTTACGGGTGCGGTATTTGTGATGAACAGGAGGCTTAAGTATGAGAATTGATCACCTGAAGCTGTTTTTCCTGCTCAATAAGAGGCTCCTTAAAAAACGCAGTTTTATAATAATCTTATGTCTTATACCCGCCCTGGTACTTGGACTTAAGCTCGTGTCCGAAAGAGAGAGCGGTATAGTAAGGATCGCTCTTGTTAACGAGGGATCGCGTGAAGCCGGCCTTATCATAGACGAGATGCTTGAACGTGATTCCGTATTCCTATTTTATGAATATGACGATGAGGAACCGGCAAAAGATGCGCTCCTTGATAACAGGATAGATGCGGTGTGGGTATTTCCGCGCGACTATGAAGAAAGGGTATCGGATGTCGTGCTTTCGATCATGGGAGAGGGCGAAGGCAGGAAAAAGACAAGAAGGGCTGTGGATGTATACGAACGGGAAGACAATGTGCTGTTGCAGCTTTCAAGGATGGAATTGTACGGTGCGATGTATTCCGATCTTTCTTTCTCTCTGTTTAAGAATTATATCGATAAAAGGATCGCATTTGAGGATACCGGTGAGGATGAACTGAAGCGTTATTATAACAGCAGTATTTATAGCGGCAGCCTGTTCGATTACAGGAACGGCAACGAAATGGAACTGAAGGCGGGCGGGAATTACCTGTTCACTCCTTTAAGGGGAATACTGCTTCTTATAGTACTGCTCGGAGGACTTGCCGCTTCAATGTATTACAGGGACGATCTTGATAAGGAGATATTCACATGGATGCCTGTCGGCAATAAGTGGGTATTTGAGCATATATATCTGCTTACCGCACTTATTGACTGTTCCGTAGTCGTGCTCATCACGTTTTTTGCCACAGGGCTTGCGGGGAGCGTGGGAAGCGAGCTTCTGTTGATGTTTATGTTCGTATTGTCGGGGTGCTGCTTCTGCAGCATAATAAGAAAGGTCACCTTCAATTTAAGGAGCCTTGCGACTCTCATCCCCATACTGATGCTCCTTATGTTGGTCATCTGCCCGGTGTTCATATACATAAGACAGTTAAGGCTCGTACAGCTTTTGTTCCCGCCTACATACTACCTTATGTCTCAAAATAACACTGATTATTTTAACTATTTCGTAATATATCTGGTTGTAACCATAGCACTTGATGTTTTAAGCAGTCTGGGTAGCAGATGTAGTAGTTGAAAAAACACATTTCTTCAATTATATTCTTATTAAGGGAGTTATAAGGGGAAGTAATAAGGGGATTGAAGGGATGATATACCAGACTTTAAACGGTACATGGCTTATCAATGAGAAGGGTTCGGAGGCTTATATCGAAGGTAAGGTTCCGGGCTCCGTTTTATCTGCGCTACTCATACAGCACAGACTGCAGGATCCGTTCTACGGACTAAATGAGTATTCGGCAAGGGAATTATTCCGGAGTGATTTCTATTTCACACGTGAATTCGATGTTATGCCGGAGCTTCTGTCCCAGGAGCGGATATATTTATGCTGTAAGGGCATAGATACTCTGTCCAAGATATATATAAACGATATGCCTATCGGACGTACCGAGAATATGCACAGGACATATTATTTCAACATTACGGGTTATCTGCGTCCTGTCGGAAACCGTATCACGATCGAGATCGATTCACCCCTTGATTATATTGAGAATATCCGGCCGGGGCTTAATAAGTCCGTACAATATGCACCGAGAGGATGCATGATGGGTAACCAGTATTTACGAAAAGCCCATTGTATGTTCGGATGGGACTGGGCCGCACAGCTTCCCGACTGCGGAATCTGGAGGAGCATAGACCTTGTCGGATACAGCTACATCAAACTTGATGAGGCTGAGATCATCCAGCATCATGACAGAGACAGCGTCAATCTTGAGATAAACGTCACCGCGGAAGTGTTCAGGAAGGAGCCGTTCATAATCCAGGCCGAACTCATCACTCCGGACGGGCGTATAATGGCGATCACCGAGACAATGGTCGACGGGCAGTGTACCCTGAACATGGAGATCGAAAGCCCCAAGATATGGTGGCCGAACGGATTCGGAGAACACCCGTTATATACGGTAAGCGTTTACGCGCTTGATATGAACGGCAACCAGTGGGACAGCAAGACATACAGGATCGGCTTAAGGACAATAACCGTAAGCCGTGAGGGAGATGAGTGGGGACGTGAATTCTGCTTCAGGGTAAACGGAGTCAAGATCTTTGCGATGGGCGCCGATTATGTGCCCGAGGATTCGATCTATTCGTTCATCACAAAGGAGAAGATCGATTACCTGCTCAAGGCCTGCGTGAGGAGCAACTTTAACATGCTCAGGGTCTGGGGAGGCGGTTACTACCCGTCGGATACCTTCTATGACCTGTGTGATGAATATGGTATAATAGTCTGGCAGGATCTGATGTTTACGTCCAACCTTTACGAGTTGAACGAGGACTTCCGCAAGAATGTCGAAGCCGAGATAACCGATAACCTTAAGCGCATCAGGACCCATGCCTGCCTCGGTCTTATATGCGGTAATGATGAGGGCGAGTGGTCATGGACCGACCGCGATGAAGTAAGGATGCATTCCACCCAGCTTCGCTCCGATTACCAGCGTTTGTTTGAAGAGATCTGCAGCGGCCTTGTGAGCACTTATGCGCCCATGACTTTCTATTGGCCGTCATCACCTTCAAACGGCGGCGGGTTCATGAACCCCAATGACGAGAATAACGGTGACTGTCATTATTGGGGAGTATGGCACGGACTTGAACCGGTCAGCGAGTACGATGAGCATGTTATGAGGTTTTGCTCGGGCTTCGGATTCATGGCTTATCCGTCCGTCAAGACGATCAAGTCATTTACGAAGGAATCCGACAGGAACGTTTTCTCCGAGGTTATGGAGAGTCACTTAAAGGACGAGGGTGCCGGCGGAAAGATGCTCCAGTATCTGTCCACGGAATTTCTTTATCCCAAGGATTTTGAGAGCCTTTTGTATATAACCCAGATAATGCAGGGACTTGCGGTCAAGAGGGCGGTTGAACATCTCCGCCGTAACAGGGGCCGGTGCATGGGTGCCCTGTACTGGCAGCTTAATGACTGCTGGCCCGTGACCTCATGGTCGAGTATCGATTATTTCGGACGATATAAGGCGCTGCAGTATATGGCAAAGAAGTTTTACGCCTCGGTAGCCGGATCGATAAAGCGTGAAGGAAATACCGTTTCGGTATACATCCAGAATGAGACCAGGGATATCGAAGTAAGGAGAGTCAAGGTCAGTCTCCAGACTTTCGAATTCCGTCTGCTGCATGAGGTTGAGTATGAGGTTGAGATAAAACCGTTTGAGGCGGTAAAGGTATGTGAAGTCAACTATACTCCGTATATAGAGGGGCTTGAGAACCGCGTGTTCATGGAAGCCAATTTCATCGATGAAGATGATAATGTCGTCCAGACGGAGACGGAAGTGTTCGTACCGTATAAGAGGCTCGCGCTTGATCTGTCCTCGATATCGTACTCTGTTATAGAGCTTGTTGACGAATATGTTATAAGGATGATGTCGGGCGGATTTGCTGCATTTGTCGAGCTTGACTTAAAACAGGCGGACGCGATATTCTCGGATAATTTCTTCCATCTTACGAGTAAAAGGGAGAAGGCTGTGCGGCTTAAGAAATCCGATATAAGGTATCTTGCCTACGGTGCCCCCGAGATCCAGAACGGATATGAACTTGAGCAACAGCTTGTGATACGTTCGCTTAAGGATACGTTTTAGAGGAGGGACCATTCTGCGAAGCAGAATTCAGGATGGTTCCGACGACCGGCCGCCGACGTCAGGAGGGGGCATTTCATTATTGAGGTATTATGGATCTGCTGACATATTTTAACGAACAGAATAAAGGCAAGGATTCACCCCTTGCGGCAAGGCTTCGTCCCGCGACCCTTGATGAGGTTGTGGGACAGCAGCATATTATCGGGAAGGATAAACTGCTGTATCGCGCGATAAAGGCCGACAAGCTGGGATCCATGATCTTTTACGGCCCGCCGGGTACGGGCAAGACAACGATCGCCAAGGTTATTGCCAATACTACAGGGGCTGAGTTTATGCAGCTTAATGCCACCGTTGCGGGCAAGAAGGACATGGAAGAGGTTACCGCAAAAGCGAAGGAAACCCGTGCCATGTACGATAAGAAGACCATACTGTTCATCGATGAGATCCATCGTTTCAATAAGGGGCAGCAGGATTATCTTCTGCCTTTTGTGGAGGACGGAACTCTCATACTTATCGGAGCAACAACGGAAAACCCGTATTTTGAAGTCAACAGGGCTCTTCTTTCGCGTTCGCTGATCTATGAGCTTAAGCCCCTTTCGGCCGAAGATATAAGGGAACTCATCAGACGGGCGGTATACGATGAGGCCAAGGGTATGGGCTCGTACGATGCCGTGATAGACGATGATGCGGCTGACTTTCTTGCCGACATGGCAAACGGTGATGCAAGGGCTGCCCTTAATGCGGTTGAGCTCGGGATACTTACGACGGACAGGTCCGGTGACGGAAAGATCCACCTGTCCCTTGATGTTGTACAGGAATGCATACAGAAACGTGCGATAAAATATGATAAGACCGGTGATAACCATTATGATACGATCTCGGCTTTTATTAAATCAATGCGGGGATCGGATCCCGATGCGGCGGTTTATTATCTGGCAAGGATGCTTGAGGCCGGAGAGGATATCAAGTTTATCGCAAGACGTATCATGATATGTGCTTCCGAAGATGTAGGAATGGCTGATCCGCAGGCACTGCAGGTTGCGGTGGCCGCATCACTTGCGGTGGAACGTGTGGGGATGCCGGAAGCAAGGATACTTCTTTCACAGGCGGCGGTCCATGTGGCAACCGCACCCAAGAGTAATGCGTCGTACCTTGCGATCAGTGAGGCAATGCATATGGTTGAGAACGGAGAAACATATCCCATACCGAGACACTTACAGAACGTCCATGCCGACTCTGCCGGCGAGGAGCGTGAACAGGGATACCTGTATGCGCATGATTATCCGGATCATTATGTTAAACAGCAGTATCTTCCGTATGAACTTAACGGACACGAATTCTACAAACCCTCGGGAAACGGTTACGAGGTTAAGATACGGGAACACATGAAGAAATTAAAAGAACGGGACAGTTAAGCGGGAGAGGGGCGTTTACAGCAGGTTTTCCATGAGATATGCGTAAATGTCCTGATTCTTTTTCTGCCAGTTATTGCATATCTCAGAGGCGGCATCCTCTGTCGGCATGGTTATCCTGATGCTCAGAAGATCGGTATTTCGTTCGCGGGCGGTGAGTTCCGCCACATATTCGCCTGCGGTACTCTTATAGTAATCGGCGGATATAGACACTTCATTACGGAGCTGAACTTCATTATCGGTAAGATATTTATCTATCTCCGCCCTGATCGGGTCGGAGATATCGTTTTTAAGGAGACCTATCGTTTCCTTTCCTTTGCCGGTTATGGTAAGGTGTGATGCATTCCTTTTGAACTTCGATTCTATGAGAGAGTCATCGGTCAGCTGGTTCATGACCTTCTGAAGAGTGAAATAATCGGTATAATTCTTATCAAGCATAAAGTCAAACACCTGACTCTTGGTAAGAGAGTAATCGACCTTATCGAGCATGTATAAGATTATGAGCTTATATAGAGTGAGTACTTCAAGATTTCCCATTAATGATCCCCCTTAAGAACGGTAGATACTGCCCCAAAACAAGTTTATACATTTTTTCGGCATAAATCAACAAAAAATTAATATCAAAGCCTTGACATTCCGTAAAAACGTATAGTACAATAACATCGTTATATAACAAGAATGCATAACATGGATGTGTAACTGTGTTATTTCCATGTAATGTGTCTTTCAGGGGAGAGCATCCTCGCGCCGCCGTGAGAGGGAAACGGCAGGTTGCCTGAAGGGGAATCAGGGCGACGGATGCGGAAGATAAGGGGAAGATATGCCTCCAAAAGAGAAGGTATCCCGTGCCATGGTGCTGAATGCGGCATTTGAAATGACAAGGGAAAGCGGATTTGAAAATGTAACTGCAAGAAAGCTCGCACAGCGTTTAAACAGTTCCACTCAGCCGATATTCAGAGCATATGAGAATATGGACATGTTAAAGGAGGACCTGTTTTACAAGAGCGTAGAGATGTTCTCGGATCACATGCTCAGTTCAAGGGTTAAGGGCAAGCCGGTATATCTCAGTATGGGAATGGCATACATCGAGCTTGCACGCAGGGAGAAATACCTCTTTAAGCTCATTGCGGATATAGAGGAATACGATGTCGGGGATATCCATGAGTTTCTCCAGCAGGGCAACGGAGAAGGGCTGCTTGAGAAGCTTCCCGGAAGCGAGAAGCTTGACATGGATAAGAAGAAGGAAATACTTCGTATGGTTTGGATGTTCACTCACGGGGTTGCCACTCTGGTGACCGGCAAAAGGGTGGACATGGAAGGCGAAGAGATCGAAGAGATGCTCAAGAAGGCATATGAAGGATTTCTCAAGGTAGTTTGACTATATCCGGGAGGGGATCAAATGAGGGAACGCCGCAGGAGACGGTTTAAAAGGAACGTTAAGAGGGCAGTATATGCGATGCTGATCGCACCGGCCGGATGGCCGAGGCTCACGGCGGAAACCTTAAGAACAGTCATGAGGATCGCAGAGATCTGCGGGATATTCTTTGTGGCTTCGTTATTCATATGTATGGTGCATCA
Source organism: Lachnospiraceae bacterium (assembly GCA_024692905.1). Lineage (GTDB taxonomy): Bacteria > Bacillota > Clostridia > Lachnospirales > Lachnospiraceae > UBA2868. The sequence continues at coordinate 22,148 of JAILLY010000026.1, forward strand.
TTTCGCATTTATCAGGTTTATCAGCATAATATCAGGTATATTATTCGCGGCTTCGGTCCTTCTGATACAACTGCAGAGGTATCAGGATGATCTTGAGGAATGCGGATATCAGATACAGGGAAGAGCCTTCTAAGGTTGAGGGGAACCTTTTGAAGGCAGCAGACCAGGATGACGGGAAGCAGATGTTGGGGCATCTGCTTCTGATCATTTAAGGGATAATTTATGAGTGATAAAAAGGACATTTTGATATCAGAAAAGGCCGCTTCGCTGCTTAAACTTTCATCGGATTCCGTTATAGTGAACATGCGGTTTATGGATGTTGCCTTAAACCGGCTTAAGAATTCGGAAAAGCCGGGATTACAGGGTACGGCCACCGACGGCGATTATTTCTTTTATGACAGCGGATATCTGCTCCGGGCTTATCTTGAGGATGATGTCTCCGTGACCAGAAAGCTCCTTCATTCTCTTCTACACTGCATATTTGATCACCCGTATTATTATAAGGCAGGTCTCATTTCAGATCCCGGTCAGGGACCGGGGCAGGGAGGCATAACGGTCCCCGAGGGCGGCAGTGACTGGGATCTTGCCTGTGATATCGCGGTTGAGAATATCATAATGGAACTTGAAGTGCCTGCATTTACGCTCAGGGATGACAGCGACCGTAAGCAGATGTTAAGAGGGATATCAAAGGAAGTAAAGAGCCTTACGGCAGATAAGATATATAAGTATTTTCTTATAAATCCACTCGCAAGGGCTGACAGGCTCAATATGATACGCCTGTTTGCGCAGGACCGGCACATTTACTGGCATAAGATTGAGGATTATGAGATATCCGAGCAGGCTTGGAAGAAGATAAGCGAACGTATCAAAACGGACCTCGGTACCTTTTCGAGGGCATCGGGCAGGTCTGAAAGCCTCATTAAAAACCTTGTTGACACGACGAAGAAGAAGTATGATTATAAGAGGCTTCTCGAGCAGTTCACCGTGATGGGTGAGGAACTTAAGGTAAATGATGAGGAATTCGATTATATCTATTATACTTACGGACTTGAGCACTATGGAAATATGCCTCTTATTGAACCCCTTGAGTTTAAGGATGAGAAGAAGGTGCGTGACTTTGCCATAGTGCTTGATACGTCCGCATCATGCATGGGTGGGACCGTTAAGTCGTTTCTGAAAAGAACATATGATATACTTAAGGGTACCGAGAGCTTCGGAAACAGGATCAACGTACATATCATCCAGTGCGACAGTGAAGTAAGGTCCGATACGAAGATAACCTCCGATGCTGACTTTGACGACTTTATCGCACACGGGAAGCTTGCCGGGTACGGAGGTACCGATTTCAGGCCGGCATTTGAGTATCTGGATGAACTTATAGAGGATGAGGAGTTTGAAAACTTCAAGGGACTCATATATTTTACGGACGGCTACGGGATATATCCGGGAAAGGCGCCGGATTATGACTGTATGTTCGTATTTGTGAAGCGTGATGATGTAAGGCCCGCAGTCCCGTGGTGGGGTATAAGGGTCGAACTTGAAGAGGATGAACTCCTGACAGAAGGGGAACAGAATGAACATTCAGCAGGCTAAGGATTATATCAAACAGACGGTAAGTTTATATCTTACCAAGGGTGAGTTCGGGGAGTATGTTATACCGGTGGTAAGACAGAGGCCGGTATTTCTTCTGGGAGCCCCGGGTGTCGGAAAGACCGCGGTGATGGAGCAGATAGCCCAGGAACTCGGGATAGCCCTTGTATCATATTCCATGACGCACCATACCAGACAGTCGGCTATAGGTCTTCCCTTTATCAAACATGAGGAATATAACGGACTTGAATATGATGTCACGGAATATACGATGAGTGAGATCATCGCGAGTATTTACGAGACGATGAAGGAAACGGGCATTAAGGAGGGCATACTTTTCCTTGATGAGATAAACTGTGTTTCGGAGACTCTTGCGCCTTCGATGCTCCAGTTCCTCCAGTATAAGGTGTTCGGCCGCCATCAGGTACCCGAAGGCTGGGTGATCGTCACGGCCGGTAATCCGCCCGAATTCAACAAGGCGGTACGCGAATTTGATGTCGCGGTCATGGACCGGCTTAAGATAATGAACGTGGAAGCGGATTACAGGGTGTGGAAGGAATATGCCTTTGAAAACTCGGTACATCCCGCGATCATAAGTTTTCTTGATCTTAAGCATGAATATTTCTACCTTATCGAGAATACCGTAAACGGCCGTTCCTATGTTACCGCGAGGGGGTGGGAGGACCTGTCCGAGATACTCAAGCTCTATGAGGATTCCGAGATGCCCGTTGATGATACCCTTATAGACCAGTATATCCGGAATGACACCGTGGTAAAGGAATTTGCGGCATACTACGAACTGTATAACAAGTATAAAAGGGATTATAATGTTGCGGGGATACTTACGGGCGAGGCCGGCGATGAAGTCATATCCCGTGCATCCGCGGCTTCGTTTGATGAACGGCTGTCCTTATTATCAATGCTCATGGACCGCGTCATAGCCGATGTAAGGCAGGATTTAAACGATGCCGATCATCTTAAGGAGCTGAATCCGCTTCTCAAGCAGCTTAAGGCAAAATCATTGCCGGCTCCCGGACTTAACGGAACCGGGGACAGTGCCGATAACGATGTCCTTGCCGCCATGCTCGATATAACCGATAAGCTCCGCGGTGATCTGAAGGCATTAAAGAAGGCATCCGCTCTTTCAAGGGAAAATGAACGCATCAAGAGATCATGCATAAAGTTCTTTGAGGAGGCATATAAGGAAGGACTTAAGGCAGATGATCCTTTTGAGGCCGCAAGGGAGCGTTATAATTCCCTTATAGCATCCGTAAAGGAAGACAGCTTAAGGATAAGGGATGAAATGTCGAACCTGTTTGACTTTGCCTCAAAGGCATATAAGGACGGGAACGAGATGCTTATCCTCGTTACCGAAATGACCGTTAATCCGTACACATCGAAATTCATAGCCCGTCATGGCTGTGATGCATATATGAAGTATAAGGATGAGATGATGATCGATGAGCGCAATACGGCCTTAAAGGAAGAGATCGAGCAGCTTGTCGGGGAAATATGATATGGACGGCATGGCCGTGTTAAATAAAAACGGAGATGTATGATGCACCTGTATGATGAGGGGCTCGGGATCGGGTATGAGATAAAGGACGATAACGGGATAAAAACAGTCACGATCACGGATGCCGATAAGAAGATCACGGAGATCGATATACCGGATACTGTCGGAGGCTGTGTGGTCGATGCCATCGGGAAGAAGGCGTTTCTTGGCTGTAAGGGACTTCGCCGCGTAAGTCTTCCGGACGGTGTCAGGTCGATAGGCGAGTGGGCATTCGCCTTCTGCGATAACCTGGCATTTGTTGAACTGTCAAGAGGGCCGGTTGAACTCGGTAAGGGTGTTTTTAAGAATGATGGTTCGCTCAAAGAGATAATGCTGCGTACGGATGAGAGAGAAGGGATGAGCGAAGCGGAATCGAAGATGACTGCACATCTGCTTGCCGCAATACCCGTGCTCATGGATGCCGAATACCTTCTTGATACGAACGGCGCGGGAGATGCGGAATGGCTTAAAAAATGGGATACCAAACTGTCGCATATTCTGTCTCTTAAGGATGATGACGGTTATCATCTTTATGTGCTCTGCGGGGAAGAGGATCTGCATTACGATTATGACCAGTATCTTGAGTATAACCGCGAGAAGCGTTCCGATCTGTGCATGCTGCGGCTGGTAAATGATATAGGGCTTTCGGATGAAGACAGGCCGGTGCTTGAAAAATATGTTAACGATCATATGTGCGGATGCGTCTCGGAAGCCGCTGCGAGGGTTCTTACGGGGAGGCACGGAGATGAGAAGGAATACTATGAGATGATGCTTAAGATAGGTGCTATAAACACAGGCAACCTCGAAAGCATGTTAGCCATGCTGGGAGACCGGCATGCGCAGATGAAGGCATTCCTTATGGAAGAACTCGGATCCCGCGGTGGATTCTTCGATGACCTTGAGATATAGCATTGCCGGGATACAGCGCTGTATCAAATAAAAAAACAAGCCGTCAAACGGCTTGTTTTTTTATGCTCTTTGCGATGTAGTCGCCGACCTCGCCTTTTTCTATCCCAAGAGCATAGGCCAGTTCCTCGTACAGCTGATTCTCGGCCTGCTTGAAATAACGTTCATCAACGACCGTGACCTTCTTCCCTTTGTCGAGACGGGATTTCTTGCGCTTGAACAGGGTCTTGATGATCTTGACGAGTTCCTCACAGTCGCAGGTCCGGAGAGCGGACTTATATTGCTCCTCGCGCTCCTGCTCATTAATGATCCAGGCGTTTTCGATATCCGGTATACGCTTTATGAGCTTTTCGGCTTCCTTCTTGGATATTACCGGACGCATCACCGCAGTGACATTATCCACCGGAACATATACCGCCGCATCCCTGTGGTAGAAGGGGCGGAGAGTGTAATATTCTTTCTTCTTGTCTGCCATCGACATTGACAGAGTCCCGATATTAACTATTTCGCATACTCCCTGATTACCGTAAACGACCATATCGTTAACATTGAACATACGCGTCACACTCCTAAAACAAAAAACGGTTAATAACTGGGATTACACTCTTATTATATTTTACCACGGATCGAAGAAAAATTTCTAATGTTTTTTGATATAATCACATAAAAATTGGCAATATCACAGATCTTCGGCGGTGATCTCCATGAGGATGCTGCTGGCACTCTCATTTTCCTCGCCGATCTCGTAAACGAGGCGGTTTGCCTGGTTGGAAATGACCTGTTCAAAGTAATTGCGCACCGAGCGGGCATTGCCGAAGTTGATCCCTTCGTAATACCGAAGCTGGGAGATGCGGTTTAATATGTACGGACGCAGGGCGGGATTTACGGTGTAATCCTGCTCCCTGCAGCCTGCGAGGAATATCTCCGTAAGTTCCTCATCCGAATAATCCTCGAAATAGATATATTTATTGAACCGTGATTTGAGTCCGGGATTTGAGTTTATGAACCTCTCCATAAGATCAGGATACCCCGCGACGATCACGACGAGCCTGTCCCTGTTATCCTCCATGAGCTTAAGGAGGGTATCGATCGCTTCCTGTCCGTAATCACCTTCGCGCTCACTCACGAGGGTATATGCTTCATCGATGAACAGTACACCGTCAAGCGCAGCCTCGACAACTTCGTGTACCTTCGGTGCCGTCTGTCCCATATATCCGGCGACCAGACCCGAGCGGTCTGTCTCGACAAGCTGTCCTTTCTTAAGTATCCCGAGAGAATAATACGCCTGGGCTATCTTACGGGCGATCGTTGTCTTGCCTGTTCCCGGATTGCCCGTAAAGACCATATGGCGCGATATCTCGGTAGCTTTAAGCCCGCGCTTTTCACGGAGCTTCTGTACCATCATAAGGTTGACCATATCATGGACTTCCTTCTTTACGGAATAAAGCCCGATGAGTGAGTCGACTTCCGTGAGTATATCCCTTACATCCTTCTTCTCGTCGTTGCTTTCGATGGTAAACAGAGTTGCATTCTCAAGTTCGACCTGCTCGCGAAGTGTAAGCTGTCTGCCGTCATGTCCGGATGAACGTTCGGAGTTTTTGACTCCGGGGATCACTATGTTGGCACTCTTGTATACGGTATCTCCGTCCGTCAGTTCGTCATTTTCCTCGATCTGGCCGATAAACTGCATGCACAGGTTTGAAAAATGCTGAAGGAGCATAACGGGATACTGGAGCCGCATACAGTCGCAGTTGATAACAAGGTTGCCTATGAGCGCAAACGTATCCACCAGTTCCCTGGCACTCACGAGATAGCATTTGCCTCCCATGTTCGCATCCTTCTCGGCATGGGCAACGACCTGAAGGCTCTTTGGAACGTGTCTTAATATACTGTCTTCACCGATTATGTTATCGCCGAAATTCTTCTTAAGGATATCCTCGTCCACCAGTATCTGGAAGCTGACGTTTATGGTCATTATCTCGGCATCCGACATGGCGCCGTCGCTTCGTGCGAGAAAATAAGCCAGATTGAGGGCTTCGTCCCTGAATGTGTCATACAGTGCATCGGGGTCCTGTTTGTTTGATTCTCCGCCGTACATTGTACATATGTCACGGCATTTTTTAAGTGCGGCAAATGCTGCGTTCATGTTTTTATAATCCCCTTATATACCGTAAAAAATCTTCGCCGTTAAGGCACACATCTTCATTATACTTAAATCCCAGCCGTTCGCAGAGCCTGACGGAAATATCATTCCCGGGCTGCACGAAGCAGTTTAACGACTTCATGCCGAGCACATCCCGCGCATAGCCGATTATCGCGCTGCAGGCCTCGGTCGCATAACCTATTCCCTGCCGGTCCTTCTCTATGACGTATCCGAGTTCGGCGTCATCATAACCTTCACGTCCGGTCACACCGGCCCGCCCGACGATCCTGCAGGTATCCTTCTCGATCACGAGCCACAGTCCGTAGCCGCAGAATTCATACATATTCCGGATATAATCCTTCGTATATTCGACTTCCCGCGCGCGGTCTTCATAAAGCGGCTCCATATACTTAGTGATCCCGTCGCCTTCATATATCTCATACAGCCTGTCGACATCGGCAACAGTCATCTCGCGGAGTATAAGCCGATCAGTCTTCAGTATCGTCCATGGCAGATGCCTGGAGCGCTCATACATTTTTATGATGAAGTCCGCATCTATCTCGTCAAAACCCTGTATCACGCACCGGGGAGCGTTGCCTTCATCATAATGCAGCCTGATATCCGGCTCCGCATCACCTTCATCCGGCCTTATATCGCAGAAGCAGTAGCCGATGCGGTATGAGCCCGCAAGGCTGACACCCCGGTCACAGTCGGTGAGTATGAATGAATGCTCCGGGTTCCCGTTGCTCAGTGCTTCGTGAAATATAGCCGGTTCAAGAGGGAGCAGACCATAAGTTACCGTTCCTTCGGACGGTTCCGCATCACCGGTCACAGTCACCGGTACGAGCGTGGTCCCCGTCATCATGACATCCGCAAGCACGCGGTCAAGATACGGATATGAATGATCCTTAAAAACCGTGATCAGGTATTTCATCGGCCGTCGTTCTCCGTCATTTAACGAATGGTCCCACGGCATGCCCGTGCTTATTCGAACGGGTGCACATAGATATATAGATTATACATCATGTCCTGTGGTTCTGTCACATGTTTTATGCTATACTCATTAATGTGTTTTTAAGGGACTTTTGATAAGGAGGATACATCATGACCAATGAAGAATTACTCGCCCACGTGGATCATACGATACTGAAACCGGATACGACATGGGAGCAGATAAAGGAACTGTGCGACGATGCGATAAGTTTCAAAACCGCATCGGTATGTGTTCCGCCCTGCTATGTCGGGCGCATTCATGAAACATACGGGAATAAGATAAACATATGTACAGTCATCGGATTCCCGCTCGGTTATGCGGTGACTGAGGCCAAGGTCTGCGAAACCGGGCATGCCGTGGAAGAGGGCGCGCGTGAGATCGATATGGTCATAAACATCTGCGATGTAAAGAACGGCAGGTGGGATGCGGTGGAAGCCGAGATAAAGGCCGTAAAGGAAGCCTGCAGAGGGAATATACTTAAGGTCATCATTGAGACCTGCTACCTTACAGAGGACGAGAAGGTGAGGTTATGCGGTATCGTGACAGACGCCGGTGCCGATTATATCAAGACATCGACCGGTTTCGGAACGGCGGGTGCAACGCATGAAGACATTAAGCTTTTTAAGGAACATATCGGCCCTTTGGTTAAGATCAAGGCTGCGGGAGGCATTACAGACCTTGAGGATATGGAACGCTACCTTGCGGACGGCTGCGACCGTATAGGCACTTCCAGAGCAGTAGGGATTATAAAAAAGCAGTCCGAAAGATAATTAGCACTCACCCTTGACGAGTGCTAACAATTGTGTTATAACAAGATCAGAAAGTGAAAAAGCCGTCGCGTTTATACGTAAGGCTGTATTGCTTTCTGATCTTTTATTTACATGAGAAAAGGGGTGAGGATTTATGGATATCAGTTTATTTACGGTTAAGAGCCGGGAGGCATTAAATGACGTTGAAAAGATAGCGATGGATAACGGCAACCAGGAGATGGTTGAAGCACACCTTCTCTATGCACTTCTGTCGCAGGAGGACGGGCTTATCCCGAAGATGATAGAGAAGATGGAAATAAATCTTCCCTATTTTAAAAACGCAGTCCAAAAGATCATAGACGGCAGGCCCAAGGTGCAGGGAGGCAAGCGTTACTGGAGCCAGGCGCTTAACGATGCGGTATTGTCGGCCGAGAAGGAGCTTAAACTGTTCGGTGATGAATATGTGTCGGTTGAGCATATAATGTTATCGCTCATTGCCCATCCAGATAAGGAGTTAAAGGCATTGTTTGCCGAATTCGGGATAACGAGGGAGCGTTTTCTTCAGGCGCTTCAGGCGGTGCGCGGCAACCAGAGGGTTTCGGGCGATAATCCCGAGGCTACTTATGACACCCTTGAAAAGTACGGCGTTGAGCTCGTGAGCCGTGCCGTTGCCCAGAAGATGGATCCTGTCATAGGAAGGGATGAAGAGATAAGGAACGTTATCAGGATACTGTCAAGGAAGACCAAGAATAATCCCGTACTCATAGGTGAACCCGGTGTAGGCAAGACTGCGGTCGTTGAAGGGCTTGCACAGAGGATAGCAGGGGGTGATGTGCCCGATAACCTTAAGGATAAGAAGATATTCTCGCTTGACATGGGCGCTCTTGTGGCGGGCGCAAAGTACAGGGGTGAGTTTGAGGAGCGTTTAAAGGCTGTACTCGAGGACGTAAAACAGTCAGACGGTGAGATAATATTGTTCATTGATGAACTGCACCTTATAGTCGGGGCCGGCAAGACCGATGGGGCAATGGATGCCGGAAATATGCTAAAGCCGATGCTTGCGCGCGGTGAACTCCATTGCATAGGAGCAACGACTCTTGATGAATACCGTCAGTATATCGAGAAGGATGCTGCTCTTGAACGCCGTTTCCAGCCTGTAATGGTAGATGAACCTTCGGTGGATGAGACGGTTTCCATTCTGAGGGGCCTTAAGGAAAGATATGAGAACTATCATCATGTCAAGATAACCGATTCGGCCCTGGTTTCGGCAGCGGTCCTGTCGCACCGGTATATTTCCGACAGGTTCCTTCCCGATAAGGCGATCGACCTCGTTGATGAGGCCTGCGCACTTATAAAGACCGAGCTTAATTCCAAGCCGACCGAGATAGATGAACTTGAGCGTAAGGTATCACAACTTAAGATAGAAGCGGAGGCACTTAAGAAGGAAAACGACAGGCTGAGTTCGGAGAGGCTTGAAGCACTGAGCAAAGAACTTGCCGAGAAGACCGAAGAACTTACCAACCGGACGGCCCAGTGGGAGAATGAGAAGCAGTCTCTCGGTAAGCTGCAGGATCTGCGCCAGCAGATAGAGGATGCCGGAAACGAACTTGCCATAGCCCAGAGGCAGGGTGACTATACCCGCGCCGGCGAACTCCAGTATGATATAATCCCGAGGCTTAAGCAGACGCTTGAAAATGAGGAGAAGCAGGTAAAGTCAGGCGAAGGGACTTTGGTACATGAATGTGTTTCGGATGAGGAGATAGCAAGGATCATTTCCCGCTGGACCGGGATACCCGTTGCAAAACTGACCGAGTCCGAACGCAGTAAGACTCTGCATCTTGACGAGGAACTCCATAAGCGCGTGATCGGCCAGGATGAAGCAGTCACAAAGGTTACCGAGGCTATAATAAGGAGCAGGGCAGGTATAAAGGATCCGACTAAGCCTATAGGATCGTTTCTGTTCCTCGGCCCCACGGGTGTGGGAAAGACCGAACTTGCAAAGTCACTGGCTCAAAGCCTCTTTGATGATGAGAACAACATGGTGCGTATCGATATGTCCGAGTATATGGAGAAATTCTCGGTATCAAGGCTTATCGGAGCCCCTCCCGGATACGTCGGTTACGAAGAAGGCGGCCAGCTTACCGAAGCCGTCAGGCGTAAGCCTTATTCCGTTGTGCTCTTTGATGAGATCGAGAAGGCACATCCCGATGTGTTCAACGTGCTCCTTCAGGTTCTTGATGACGGGCGTATCACGGATTCACAGGGAAGGACGGTTGACTTTAAGAATACAATACTCATTATGACGAGTAATATAGGATCCGGATATCTTCTCGAGGGCATAGACGAAAACGGTGAGATAAAGGAAGAGTCACAGAAGCTCGTGCTTGAAGATCTGAGGGCTCATTTCAGGCCGGAATTCCTTAACCGTCTTGATGAAACGATAATGTTCAGGCCGTTAACGAAGGATAATATAGGAGGTATCATCGGACTGCTCATTGATGACCTGAATTCAAGGCTTTCCGAACGTAATCTTTCGATAAGGTTAAGCGAAGAAGCAAAGAAACACATTGCGGATAACGGATACGATCCTGTATACGGTGCAAGACCTCTTAAGAGATATCTGCAGAAGACGGTAGAGACACTCAGTGCAAGGCTGATCCTTAAGGGAGATGTGGATGAAGGAGGAACCATACTGATAGATGTTAAAGACGGTGAACTGACCGCGGGCACAGAGTAAGTGTTAAGTTCTATCTGCTGCGGGTGATAAGGCGTACGAGCAGAGGAGTTGCGATCACTGCGACAGCTATGCCTATCGCAGCCTGGAGAAGGCTGAATGCAAGCCCTCCGGAAGCGTATATGACGGCCGATTGGACCGCTGAGCGGTTCAGCCGGCCGTTTTCGTATATGAAAGATATGGCGGAATAGATGAAGTATCCCGCCGCCATCACCGTTTCGCCAGCCGCACCCGAGACGGATACGTTGATATATGAATATCTGTCGGGGATATGGTTGCGCGTGAGAAGTTTATAACATACCGCGGTCGCGGTTGCCATTAAAGCCTTTATGACAAAAGTAGCCGGAGCTATATGCGAATAGCCGTTTATAAGATCTGAAAGAGCCGATCCCGCCCCCGCTGCAAGCGCACCGTATACCGGTCCGAACAGTATACCGCTCGCAAGGGCGAACCCGTCCCCCAGATTTACGTACCTGCCATCGGGAGTCGGGAGCTTTATCATCATGGTCGCTATACAGGTCAGTGCCGCAAGCAGCAGCATGCTGACTTTCTTTTCGGAACTGCTGAGTCTGTTCATGGATTCATCATATCATATTACGAACTACCAAGAAAGTGATTATTATGATATACTTATGATCGGGGTGTAATATATGAAGCTTGTTCATATCAAACAGATCAGGGGCTCCAGGAGCCTGTACGGAACCTTTCTGTATATAACACTGTTCCCGCTCATACTGTTCGGGGTTGTACTTATGATATACAGTTCGGTCACTCTTACGCAAAATATCAGGGCTGAAGTAAGCAACAATCTACGCAATGTCGGTGTTGCGGTGCTGTCTGCATATGACGTGTCATATGAAGGCGATTATAATGTCATGATAGTCGACGGGAATGTGGAATTCTATAAGGGTGACACGTTTTTAAGCAATGATCATACATTGCTTGACAGCATAAAGAATGACACGGGAGTCGAGATATCGATGTTCTTTTATGATACCCGTGTACTTACAACGATAACCGACGATACCGGCAGACGGTTTGTAAATACAGGAGCAAATGCGACCATATTGAATACCGTCGTGGGTAAGCGTACGAGCAGCTTCTTCAGCAATGTCTTTATCGGGAACGGGAGATATTTTGCTTATTATATGCCGATAATGAGCAAGGACGGACTTACGTGCCTCGGGATGATAGGTATGGCCACTCCGGCTGCCGGAGTAAGCACTATGGTCAGGAATTCCGTCATAAAGAATGTCCTTATAATGCTGTTGGCCCTCCTGGTGACGGCATGGTTCATTATGCATTTCTCTTCGGGTATCATCAGTATCATCAAGAAGATAATGAAGTTCTTATCCGAGATAGCCGAAGGCAATCTTTCGACCGAGCTCGATCCCATGGTCATTTCAAGACAGGATGAGATCGGTGAGATGGGAAGGCTTACCAATAAGCTTCGGGCATCACTGCGTAAGCTGATCGAGAGAGATGCGCTCACCGGGATATATAACAGAAGATACGGTACCAAGAAGCTTGAGGAGATCATTTCCAGGGGAATACCCTATTCGGTAGCCATAGGTGATATCGATTTCTTCAAGAAGTTTAACGATCAGTTCGGACATGATTGCGGCGATGCGGTGCTCATAGAAGTTGCCAAGACGCTTAGCGAGCATATGAGGAGCAGCGGATTTGCCGCGAGATGGGGCGGTGAGGAATTCCTTCTCGTGTTTGAGAATATAAGCGGAATGTCCGCGACCGTAGCATCGGAGAGGCTCCTGGATGCGATCAGGGAACATCTTGTCGAGCATGAAGGCCAGTTCCATTTGGTCACCATGTCTTTCGGCGTGGTACAGGGGAGGCCGGAGCTTACCCTTGATGAAAACGTGAATGCCGCGGACGAGAAACTGTATGAGGCCAAGGAAGGCGGAAGGAACCGCGTGGTCGGGGAATGACCGGGAGGTAGTTTATGTATCATCAGCAGAGAGCGGTAGTACAGAGATGGGAACCCATAGATACGATAGCCGGATTTAAGGTAAGGCCGGGCCTGTTTGACAGGGCGGGAGCCAATTATATGTCCGGCGGAGTCAGTTTTACCGTTTATTCGGTGAATGCCACCTCATGTACCCTGTGTCTTTTTAAGCACCGTTCGGACAAGCCCTTTGCCAGGATTAAATATCCCGACAATTACCGGATCGGGAAGGTTTTTTCCATGTTCGTATTCGACCTTGATATTGAAGATATCGAATATGCATACTGCTTCGACGGACCGTATGAACCCGAGAAGGGTCTTATATTTGACGAGGAACAGTATATCCTCGATCCGTATGCCCGTGCCGTTGCGGGTCAGAGCGTCTGGGGCGCCAAGTTCTCGGACGCGAAATTTTTTAAGGCCCGTGTCGTACATAATGACTTTGACTGGGGCGCCGAGGCATCACCTCATATAAGGATGCAGGATCTTATAATCTATGAGCTCCATGTCAGGAATTTCACGATACATCCTTCGTCCGGAGTGGAAAATCCGGGAACGTTTGACGGGATACGCGAAAAGATACCGTATCTTAAGGAACTTGGCATAAACTGCGTTGAACTCATGCCTGTATTTGAGTTCAATGAAATGCATAATTCCCGGGAGATAGACGGCAAGAAGCTTCTTGAGTGCTGGGGATATAACACTACCTGCTTCTTTGCGCCCAATACGGTATATGCGCACAGCGACGAATACAACCATGAGGGTAACGAATTAAAACGGCTTATAAAGGAACTCCACGACAACGGTATCGAGGTTATCCTTGACGTCGTGTTCAATCATACGGGAGAGGGGAACGAGAACGGTCCCTTCTTCTCATTCAAGGGACTTGACAACAATATATATTACATGCTGACTCCCGACGGGAAGTATTATAATTTCAGCGGGTGCGGCAATACATTAAACTGTAACCATCCTATCGTCCAGCATCTTGTCAGGGAGTGCTTAAGGCACTGGACCATCCATTACAGGGTCGACGGTTTCAGGTTCGATCTTGCCTCGATCCTCGGACGTAATGAAGACGGCTCACCCATGAGCAGGCCGCCTCTTATACAGAGCCTTGCTTTTGACCCCGCGCTCGGTGACATGAAACTTATTGCCGAGGCATGGGATGCCGGCGGACTGTATCAGGTCGGAAGGTTCCCGTCGTGGAACCGTTTCTCGGAATGGAACGGGATGTACCGTGATGATATGAGGAAGTTCCTTCGCGGTGATGATAATATGGCCGGCGCGGCGGCGATAAGGCTGACCGGGTCGCATGATCTGTATCCTGAAAACATCGGAAGCAGAAATGCTTCGGTCAACTTCCTTTCCTGTCATGACGGATTTACACTTTATGATCTTTATTCATATAATGAGAAGCATAACGAGGCAAACGGATGGGACAATACGGACGGTGCCAATGACAATAACAGCTGGAACTGCGGCGTCGAGGGGCAGACGGACGATCCGGAGATAAGGAAGTTAAGGCACCGTATGGTAATGAACGCCTGCGTTGCCCTTATGATGAGCCGCGGGACTCCCATGTTCTATGCGGGTGATGAATTCGGAAATACGCAGTACGGAAATAATAATGCCTACTGTCAGGATAATGAGGTATCATGGCTTGACTGGGATACGCTTAAGGCCAATTCAGATATATTCGAAGTGTTCAAGTTTATGATAGCTTTCAGGAACAAGCATGTCGTGATACGAAGGAATCAGTCCAAATCCACGTATAACCTGCCCAAGGTAAGCAGTCACGGATATACTCCGTGGATGAATGAGTACACCTGGGAGAGCAAACAGGTCGGCGTCATGTATGCCGGCAAGGTTGCGGGCAAGGATGATATCGTTTATGCATGTTTCAATTCATATTGGGAACCGATCGAGATCACGGTGCCCGATATCCCGGGCCGTGACAGATGGGACGTCGTTCTTGATACCTACGCATATCCCGTCATCAAGAGAAAAAGGCTTACATCACATAATTACACCATGGGACCGAGGAGTGCCATAGTATTGGAGTTCAAGGCATGAGCAGGAAGACTGAGACAGGCAGACTACTGATGACTTTTGCGGTCTTTTTAAGCATTGTGTGCATATTTGTCGGCACGCTGCTTGTACGCGAGACCGGAAATATCTCTTCATATAATAAGATACTTATCGATCTTCAGGATGATCATATCATTTATGTTCAGGTCGCAAGATATCTGCGCACAGGTTCCGATATACTCACCGAGGCGTGCAGGAATTATGTTATCACAGGCGACATTTCCGGCCTGGAAGCATATTACAGAGAGATAAACGAGGACAGGCACAGGGAAAAGGCCATGATGCTGCTGGCAGAGACCGGTTCCTTTGGTGATTCCTATGTTAAACTCGCCAAGGCCAAGCAGTATTCGGATGACCTGATGAACATAGAACTTCATGCAATGGCACTTACCGCCCTGGCTAACGGCCATTATGAAGGCGATCTTCCCGAGGAGATACTGTATTATGAGTTTGATCCGTACGAGGGATCCGTATCCGCCGATGAGCAGAAAAGGATGGCAGGTACGCTCGTATTCAGTAATACCTATGATGGTTACAAGCAGAAGATATATAATAACTCCGATGCGTTCGTTGATGAGGAAATAAAGGATATAAACGCCAGATATGCATCGGTATCCGAGGAACTTACGGCATCCGTCAGATACCAGAGGATACTGACATATGTCTTCGGAGGCCTTCTGCTTTCTACGATATTGCTTCTTATGAAGCTCAACTCAAGAAGCGTGGCCCGCGGAAAGCAGCTTGAAAAGTTAAACGACAGGCTCACGGAGCAGAAGGATGAATTGGTCCGTGCCAACCGTGAGGCCATCGAAGCCAACAATGCAAAGCATACGTTCCTCACAAGGATGTCCGATGCGATACGGACCCCGATCAACAGGATAATAGCCGTCTCAGAGCGGGGAAACAGAAATCTGGACGATGCTGAGGATACCGGGAGGTCCTTTGACCGGATAGAATCAAACGCCCGTATCCTGCTTGAACTCGTCAATGACGTCCTGACACTCGGACGCGGTGAGAACGGCATGGTCAAGATACAGAATGTACCGATAAATGTTGCCAATTTTGCAGGAAACTGCGCCGCGGTGATCAGGTCCCAGGTGACGGAAGCGGGGCTCTTTTATGAGGAGGATATCGGCCTCATACTCCACCCGAACGTCGTAAGTGATGAACTGCACTTAAGACAGGCTCTGTTAAATATAGCGGATAATGCGGTCAAGTTCACTCCGACCGGAGGCCGTGTGACTTTTCGCGTTTATGAGGAAATAGTAGTGGACAGTCAGGACGACAGAGCCGTATACTATTTCGAGATAGAAGATACCGGAGTCGGTATGAGCGAGAAATACGTATCGCACATCTTCGAGAGCTTTACAAGAGAGGAAGAGGATGTGACCGGCAGCGGTCTCGGTATCGGAATGAGCATCACCAAGCGTTATATCGATCTGATGGGCGGTTCCATAAAGGTTGAAAGTGAGCTTAAAAAGGGAACCAAGGTCACGGTCAGGATGCCGTTCCAGATTTACAGAACGGAGGCTTCGGATACGGAAAATTCCGGAGATCTGAGGCTTTCCGGTTCGCATATCCTTATTGCGGAGGATAATGAACTTAATATGGAAAGCGCAAGGACCATGCTTATTGCCGAGGGAGCAGAGGTAACCCCGGCCGAGAACGGCATCGTTGCTTTAAGCCTGTTCAAATCATCGGAGGAGAACAGTATAGATGCGATACTTATGGATGTTGCGATGCCCATGCTTGACGGACTGAGCGTCACGAAGGAGATAAGGGCAATGCAGCGTCAGGATGCGCAGTCTGTTCCGATCATAGGCATGGTTTCCGGAAACGATGAGAAAGAGTTAAAGATGCTGACCGAGTCGGGCATGAATGACTATATCTCCAAGCCCATAGACGTCAACCGGCTTGTAAAGACGCTGCTCAGCACCATGAAGAAACAGAGCAGCGACCTTGCCGAACAGCTTGAAAAGGCACTGAGGGACGCCAATACGGACGGCCTTACGGGGGTCAAGAACCGGAATGCCTTCGAACTTGCGACTGCGAGGATAGATGTTGAGATAGGCAGTGAGGATCACGTTGAATTTGCACTTGTGGTATGTGATGTCAACGGACTTAAAGAGGTCAATGATAACGTCGGGCATGATGAAGGAAATAAGCTTCTTATAAATGCCTGCAGGCTTATCTGCCGCACCTTCAGCCATTCGCCCGTATTCAGGATCGGCGGGGATGAGTTTGTTGCGATCCTGCGTAATAACGATTATCTTATCAAGGACGAACTGGTCCGGGGAATAAAGGAACGGATGACTGCCGAAAACTACGATCCGCTTGATTACAATAACGCATCATTTTCGATCGGCATGGCGGTTTACGATCCCGGCACGGACCTTGACTGCAATGACGTATTCAGGCGCGCCGACGCCCTTATGTATGAACATAAGAAGCAGATCAAGGGTGCGGATAATGTACGATGATCATTATATAAATTCAAGATAAAGAGGAGAATCAGGATGAGTAAGGAACTGGCTAAGACTTATGACCCAAAGGACATGGAGCCGCGTATTTATAAGAAATGGCTCGACAAGGATTATTTTCATGCCAAGGCAGACCGGAGCAGGAAACCGTTTACGATAGTTATCCCGCCTCCGAACATCACCGGTCAGCTTCATATGGGACATGCGTTTGACAATACGATGCAGGATATCCTTATCCGTTTTAAAAGGATGCAGGGATATAATGCACTCTGGCAGCCCGGATGCGATCATGCGAGCATAGCTACCGAGGTAAAGATCATAGAGAAGCTGAAGGAGGAAGGCATATCCAAGGAGGATTTAGGACGTGAAGGCTTCCTTAAGCGCGCATGGGAATGGAAAGAGGAATACGGCGGAAGGATCGTTGAGCAGCTTAAGAAGCTCGGCTCGTCCTGTGACTGGGAGCGTGAACGCTTCACGATGGATGAAGGCTGCAACAGGGCGGTCACCGAAGTGTTTGTAAACCTGTATAAGAAGGGTCTTATCTATAAGGGGAATAAGATCGTCAACTGGTGCCCTGTATGTCAGACGACCATATCGGATGCGGAGGTTGAGCATGAGGAGCAGGCGGGACATTTCTGGCATATCCGTTATCCCGTTGCAGGAACAAAGGAAGCAGCGGCCATGCTCGAGGGCAGGAAGTGTGAGTCCTTTGATGAAAGCAATTATGTTGTGGTCGCAACGACCCGTCCCGAGACAATGCTCGGCGATACGGCACTTGCCGTTAACCCGGAGGATGAGAGGTATTTAAAGATCATCGGGAAAACGGTCGTTCTTCCGCTTATGGATAAAGAGATACCCGTTATCGCGGATGAATATGTTGACAGGGAATTCGGTACCGGCGTAGTTAAGATAACACCGGCTCATGACCCCAATGACTTTGAGGTCGGACTCAGGCATGATCTTGAAGTGATCAATGTTATGAACGATGATGCGACCATAAACGGCCTTGGCGGAAAGTATGAAGGCATGGACCGCTATGAGGCAAGGGAGCAGGTCGTTAAGGATCTTGATTCTCTGGGACTTCTGGTAAAGATAGAAGATCATTCCCATAATGTCGGAACGCATGACCGCTGCGGATGCACGATAGAACCGATGGCAAAGGCTCAGTGGTTTGTAGCCATGGATGAACTTGCAAAGCCTGCGATCGAGGTCTTAAAGGCAACAAGGGAAGGACGTGAATGCAAATACGGCGAGCTTAAGTTCGTGCCCGAGAGGTTTGACAAGACATATCTCCACTGGCTGGAAGGTATAAGGGACTGGTGTATCTCAAGGCAGTTATGGTGGGGCCACAGGATACCCGCCTGGTACTGCCAGGACTGCGGAGAGACGATAGTAGCAAAGGAAGCACCGAAGGTATGTCCCAAATGCGGGAAGAGTCACCTTAAGCAGGATGAGGATGTGCTTGATACGTGGTTTTCATCGGCACTCTGGCCGTTTTCGACTCTCGGCTGGCCCGACAAGACGGAGGAACTTGACTATTTCTATCCGACCGACGTTCTCGTTACCGGATATGATATCATTTTCTTCTGGGTTGTCCGCATGGTATTTTCGGGGATCGAACATACCGGACATTCACCGTTCCATACGGTTTTGATCCATGGCCTTGTACGCGATTCGCAGGGCAGGAAGATGAGCAAGTCGCTCGGTAACGGCATCGATCCGCTTGAAATAATCGATAAATACGGCGCAGACGCTTTAAGGCTCATGCTCATGACCGGAAATGCTCCCGGAAACGATATGCGTTTCTATTATGAGAAGGTCGAGGCGTGCCGTAATTTTGCAAACAAGGTATGGAATGCGTCACGTTTCATAATGATGAACTTAAGCGGTGACATTAAGGAGCCTTCGCCGTCCGATCTCGAACCGGTCGACAAGTGGATCGTAAGCAGGCTCAACACGGTCGTTCGTGATGTGACCGATAATATGGAAAAATACGAGCTTGGCATTGCGGTCGGCAAGATATATGACTTTATCTGGGATGAATTCTGTGACTGGTATATTGAAATGGTCAAGCCGAGGCTGTATAATTCAGACAATGCGGTTTCAAAGAACGCGGCCCTTTATACGCTTAAGTCAGTCCTTACCGATGCTCTCAAGCTCCTTCATCCCTATATGCCGTTCATCACGGAGGAGATATACTGCACGCTTAAGGGAAGTGAAGATGAAAGTATAATGATATCTTCATGGCCCGTGTATTCCGAAGATAAGGTGTTTGCAAAGGAAGAGAAGGCGATCGAGACCATAAAGGAAGCAGTCCGGGGCATACGTAACGCACGTACCGGAATGAATGTTCCGCCTTCCAAAAAGGCACATGTATATGTGGTAACCGATGATGAGGAGATAAGGACGACATTCGAAGAGGGCAGGCTGTTCTTTGCTTTTCTTGCCTATGCTTCGGAAGTGACCGTGCTTGGTACGGACGCACCGGGTCAGGCGGATCCTGCCGATAATGAATCGGTATCGGTCGTTATCCCGGGAGCGAACATTTACATACCGCTTACGGAGCTGGTTGACATAACTCAGGAGATCGAGCGCCTCAAGAAAGAAGAGGCTCGTTTGAACGGTGAACTCAAGCGTGTGAACGGTATGCTCGGAAACGAGAAGTTCATAAGCAAGGCACCTGCGGCAAAGATCGAAGAAGAGAAGGCCAAGCTCGAAAAATACACTCAGATGATGGAACAGGTACGTGAGCGTCTGGCGCAGTTAAGTAAGTAACCTGTGAGGGAAATATATGATAGTATTTGAAGATGAACTTAAGAAATTCCATCCCAGCATGGAGATAGAGGGAGTGGAAGCGGCTGTACAGAGTCATGATATGACGGATATGACAGATATATTCATGACGATGATGCGCGAAAAGGCTGATGCAGAGATACAGGCGCGGGCACAGGGCCAGGCGCAGGCTCAGGCACAGATGGAACAGATAATGTACAATACGCTTCCTTAAGGGGTATATATGAATTGTTACCAGTGTGGCAGCCGCTTATCCTCAGAGGATTTCTGCACGAACTGCGGAGCGGATGTCGGATTATACAAAAAAATACTGGCCATGTCCAACTACTGCTATAATGACGGACTGGCAAGGGCCAACGTGCGCGATCTTTCGGGCGCTGTCGTAAGTTTAAAGCAGTCGCTTAAATACAACAAGCGTAATATCGAGGCGCGCAATCTGCTGGGGCTTGTCTATTTTGAAATGGGTGAGGCGGTCCTTGCGATGAGCGAATGGATAATAAGCAAGAATTTCGAACCGTCGAAGAACATTGCGGATGAATATCTCGATATCCTTCATAGCAGCCCGACAAAGCTTGACAATATCGACCAGACGCTTAAGAAATACAATCAGGCCCTCCAGTTCTGTTATCAGGACAGCAAGGATCTTGCGATCATCCAGCTTAAGAAGGTACTTTCCATAAACAGGAATCTGATAAGCGGTTACCAGCTGCTCGGATTGCTGTATATATGCACCGGTGATTACGATAATGCCAAACGTACGCTGTTCAAGGCACTTTCGGTGGATGCGAGCAATACAACGACCCTCGGTTATATCAAGGAGGTCAACAGGCTCATAAGGGAGCAGGAGGAGAAGACAGGCAAGAAGGTCTCGACTCTTCCCATGGAGACCATAAGTTACCAGAACGGAAACGAGGTGATCATACAGCCCGTCTATGCCAAGGAAAAGGTTGGCTTTTCGAGCATCATCAATATAATCATCGGCCTTTTGGTCGGAGTCGCGATATGCTGGTTCCTTATCATGCCCGCAAGGATGGCCGGGATAACCCAGGTCAATGATGAGAAGTTCAAGGAAGTGAGTGAACAGCTTGCCGCCGAACAGGCATCAAGGCAGGAGATCGAAAAGACTCTGTCCGACCGGCAGAATCAGATGGATGAACTTCAACGCAAGTATGATGATATCACCGGGGCATCGGGCAGGAAGACGGAACATGATTACCTTATGGACGCTGCGATAGCCTATGTCAACGATCCGACCGATTCGGTGGCCATAATGGAGAATATGGATCATATTTCCGAGGAATTCCTTGATTCTACCACGGATTCGTTCAGGGAGCTGTATGCGGCACTTAAATCGGATGCCGCCACACTTGCGGCGGATGAATATATAGAGAATGCCAAATCTGCCGTAAAGGCCAACGACTATAATGTGGCCATTGAGGAATATACGAAGGCCTGGCTGCTTGATAAGTCCAATTCGGACGTGCTCATGAACCTTGCCCACTGTTACCGCCAGTCAGGAGACACAAAGAAGGCGGATGAGCTGTACAAACAGGTGATAGATACCTTCCCGGGTACGCAGAATGCGGTGGATGCGGCGGATTATATAACGGAAGAGCAGGATTAACGCAAGGTCTTCCTACTTCGTTACGAACCCGAGCACGATATATGTGGATGCGGATACCACGGAAAACGCGAGTACGACAGCGGCATACAGCCGGAAGATAAGGCTCTGTTTCTTCGTGCAGGCATCGGTGAAGATGCCGAGGAATATGGCTTCAACAGGAATGATCAGCGCAATGTAACGGAAGTTCATTGCGCTGTAATTATGTGAGCCGAACGCAAATGCGAAATAGGAGATCATAAGAGAGGCGTAAAGAACGCCAAACAGCAGCCTGTGCTCGAATGACATATCGTATTTACCCTTCCTGTCGATAAGGATCACGACTGTTGCATAGAGTGATATGACCGCGAGAACCAAAGCGGCAGCGAACATTATCTGTGCAAAGAGGGTGATGCTCCCGGAACCTGCGTTTGATAAGTTGTGATCGTCAAACAATGAGGTCTTGAACATCGTAAGGAGCACGTTATATTCATCATAGGCATCCCCGTTCCTTATCATTGCGGGGTATACGCCCGTCATCCTCAGATCGAATATGCGCCGGATCAGCGGCACGTCAAACTGCTCGCCGACTCCGGGTATGTAGTTAAGCGGCATACCGTATTTGATCATATTATACACTTCCCACCACAGGCCGAGCGGAAACGATATCGCCGCAAATACGATAAACTGGAGTATGTATTTCTTTATATTTTCGCGGTCCTTTATGAGCTTAAGCAGGAAAAGTGCAGCGACCGCAGGGGCTATCGTTCCTCCGGAAAGCTTGGCCATCATCGACAGGCCGATCGATATCGCGAGCATTATTATGAGTTTATACGAAGGGGTTTTATACCACAATATGACAAGATATACCGAAAGGAGCGCAAGTACGAGGCTTAATGCGTCATTATTTATGCTTCCCGACATGATCGTGAGCGCCGGATGCGAGCATACTATGAGCAGCGCAACGCGGATTCCCCAGTCCTTAAGTTTAAGCTCCCTGCATATAAAGAAGGTAAGTATCGTGAGCGAACATATATAGAAAAGAGTCAGAAGCTGGACGTTTTCCTGGACCTGACGGTACGGAAGGGCAAAATGAGCACAGAACCGCATCCAGAGCGCCGAGAGGATATGGTGGAGGGGAGGCTGGAAAAAAGCCCATTTCTCCCTGGGGTCACCTGCGGGAAGAGAAAGGTTTGAGTAGATATATTCGATATAACCCGCATGGCCTTCGCCGGTCCCGAAATCGATCACATCGTGCTGGCGCGTCCAGACGGCCGTATACAGTATATAGGAAGTCCTGAGCATTACTCCGAGAAGGATTATGAAAGCCGGCTCGGATATGGAAACCAGTTTCCGGAATACAAAGAGAACAAGGAACACCGAAATGAGCAGGAACGTATACTGCGGCATATTAAGCGTTTCACGGGTCATGTCCATGCAGAATGCCAGAAACAGAACGAGTGCCGTTAACAATATGAAGGGCTGCGGGTTGAAACTCCTGTTTTTCATGTTATCCTCGTTTTTTCTTTTTAGTATATCATAATTGACAATAAAAACATTATTTCCTTTGATTTTTTTGATTTGTATTTGACGGTCTGCCGTGCTAAACTTTATTTGACTTTATTCTACGGGAGGCTCATAAATGGGAGGAATATTCGGAGTAGTATCCAAGAAAGACTGTGTACTGGACCTTTTTTTCGGTACCGATTACCATTCACATCTGGGGACGAGACGTGCCGGAATGGCAATGTACGGAGACCGCGGATTTGACCGTGCGATCCACAACATCCAGAATTCACCGTTCAGGACCAAATTCGAAAGGGATGTAAAGGAATTCAACGGAAATATCGGTATAGGCTGTATCTCCGATTATGAACCCCAGCCCCTTCTTATCCAGTCGCATCTCGGCAGTTTTGCGATCACCACCGTGTGTAAGATCAATAACATAGAAGAACTGGTAAAAGAGGCATACAACGTCGGGCGTACCCAGTTCCTTGAGATGAGCGGGAGCAATATAAACCCTACGGAACTGGTGGCATCGTTGATAAACCAGAAGGATACGATCGCGGAAGGAATAGAATATGCCCTTTCCAGGATAGACGGTTCCCTGACTCTTCTCGTGATGACCGAAAAGGGGATCTATGCCGGACGGGACCTGTACGGGCGTACTCCGCTCATGATCGCGAAGAAGGAAGATGAAGCGTATTGCGTTGCATTCGAGAGCTTCTCATATATCAATCTGGGCTACAGGGATGTTAAGGAACTCGGCCCGGGTGAGATCGTTTATATCACGGCTGACGGTTATGAAACCCTGAGGCCGGCTCAGGATACGATGAAGATATGTACCTTCCTGTGGATCTATTACGGATATCCGACCTCGACTTATGAAGGAGTAAACGTTGAAGAGATGCGTTACCGCTGCGGCAGGGCACTTGCCGGCAGGGATGATGTGAAGCCGGATCTTGTCGCAGGTGTTCCGGATTCCGGTACGGCACATGCGATAGGTTATGCAAATGCGTCAGGTATCCCGTTCTCAAGGCCTTTTATCAAATATACTCCTACCTGGCCGCGTTCGTTCATGCCGACGGATCAGAGCCAGCGAAACCTGATCGCAAGGATGAAGCTCATACCCGTTGACAGGCTTATCAGGAATAAATCGCTTCTTCTTATAGATGATTCCATAGTAAGGGGAACCCAGCTGCGTGAGACCACGGAATTCCTCTACAACAGCGGGGCGGGAGAGGTCCATATAAGGCCGGCGTGTCCGCCGCTCCTGCATGGCTGCAGGTTCCTTAACTTTTCGCGTTCCAATTCTGAATATGACCTTATCACACGCCGTATAATAAGGGAACGTGAAGGAGAAGAGGTTTCGGATGAGCTTCTTAAGGATTATGCCGATCCCGACAGCACCAATTACGCGGAAATGGTCGAAGATATCAGGAAGCAGCTTAATTTCACATCGCTCCGTTTCCACAGGCTCGATGATATGGTTGAGTCGGTGGGCATGCCCAAGGAGAAGCTGTGCACCTACTGCTGGGATAAGCAGGGAGACTGCAGGAACTGTTCTTCGTGCGGTGGCTGTGCCGGGTGATCCGTAAGGGTCCGGTCTTTATCGAGGTATTGTTTTGGGAATATTATATGATGCAAGAAAACTCAAGGCGCTTGAGTTTCTGACCGCACTTGGCGAATACGCCGGCAAGGATGCCGAATTTACTCAGCAGCTTTGGACCGAACTTATAAATGACGGCCGGCTGTATGATGAATTTGTATATTACGCCGACAATCATACATTTCTGGACGAGTTAAAGATACGCGGCTATTCCATGTCGGATATCTATGTATGGCAGATGGATAAGTACAATATCGTCCGTGAACTCGGAAAAAATCCCGGTTCCTGCAACAAAGAGACCCTGGTCCTTAATGCTTTTATGGAGATGGCCGCCATGAAGCGCGATCCCGATGAATATGTGAAGCGTATCGAATCGGGAAAAGGAAACGACAGATTATAGTGACGGAATTGTGCTGTATTTTCCCCCTGAAATATGTTAGGATTAAGATTGTGGGAGCGTGACCGGGAAATATCCCGCGGTCACATAAATTAAATGAGATAAAGCAAAGAGAGGTGTAGGATCATGAAGAGTTTCATTAAGGAATTCAAGGAGTTTATTTCCAAGGGCAATGTTATGGATATGGCAGTCGGTGTCATCATTGGCGGAGCATTTACGGCGATAGTCACATCGCTCGTGGATGATATAATAATGCCGCTCATTTCCCTGCTCACCGGCGGTTTTGATTTTACCGGCCTGTCGGTTGCTTTCGGCAGCGGTGAAGGTGCCGCAACCTTAAACTACGGCGCGTTCATTACCGCGATCATTAATTTCCTTCTCATTGCCATCGTGATCTTTTTGATAATAAAGGCGATCAATAAGTTCAATAAGAAGAAGGACGTCAAGGAGGATCCCACGACTAAGATCTGCCCTCACTGCCAGTCGGAGATCAACATCAAGGCGACCAAGTGTCCCTGCTGTACGTCCGATCTTGAGAAATAATACTTAATTCATAAGACTAAGGAGCATGTTTTATATGTCTGATATACCCGTTAACGCAAATGAGGATAATGAAGCAAAGGAGACGGTGTCCAGGAATTTCATCGAGAATGAGATAGATAAGGACCTTAAGGAAGGGAATTATACTTCCGTCCATACGAGGTTTCCTCCGGAACCAAACGGCTATCTTCATATCGGACACGCCAAGTCGATACTCTTAAATTACGGACTTGCCAAGGAATACGGCGGCAAGTTCAACCTGCGTTTTGATGATACGAACCCGACCAAGGAAAAGACGGAGTTCGTTGATTCCATTAAGGCTGATGTTGAGTGGCTGGGCGCCGATTACGAGGACAGGATGTTCTTCGCATCCGATTATTTCGATCAGATGTATGAGGCTGCCGTAAAGCTGATCAAAAAGGGCAAGGCATTCGTATGCGATCTTACTGCCGATCAGATCAGGGAATACCGCGGCTCGTTTGATACGCCCGGTAAGAACAGTCCCTACAGGGACCGCAGCGTCGAAGAGAACCTTGAGCTGTTCGATAACATGAAGAACGGGATGTATAAGGACGGCGAGAAGGTGCTTCGCGCTAAGATCGACATGGCAAGCCCGAATATCAATATGCGAGATCCCGTTATATACCGCGTGGCGCATATGAGCCATCATAACACCGGTGATAAATGGTGCATCTATCCGATGTATGACTTTGCACATCCCATAGAAGATGCCATAGAGGGCATCACGCATTCGATATGCACTCTTGAGTTTGAAGATCACAGGCCGCTGTATGACTGGGTCGTAAGGGAACTTGAGTATGAGTATCCCCCGAGGCAGATCGAGTTTGCCAAGCTCTATCTCACCAATGTCGTCACCGGTAAGAGATACATCAAGAAGCTCGTTGAGGAAGGTATCGTCGACGGGTGGGACGATCCGAGGCTTGTATCCATAGCCGCATTAAGGAGAAGGGGCTTTACGCCCGAGTCCATAAGGATGTTCGTTGAACTTTGCGGTATCAGCAAGAGCAACTCGAGCGTTGATTACGCAATGCTCGAATACTGCATCCGTGAGGACTTAAAGAGCAAACGTCCGCGCATCATGGCCGTACTCGATCCGGTAAAGCTTATCATAGATAATTATCCCGAAGACAAGACCGAGTATTTCGAGGTTCCGAATAATCTTGAGAACGAAGGGCTCGGTACAAGAAAGGTTGCCTTTTCAAGGGAACTTTATATTGACCGTGATGATTTTATGATAGAACCTCCGAAGAAATACTTCAGGATGTTCCCCGGAAATGAAGTCCGCCTTATGAACGCATATTTTGCCAAGTGTGTCGGTTATGAGACGGATGAAAACGGTAAGGTGACCGTTGTCCACTGCGAGTATGATCCCGAAACGATCGGCGGCGAATGCAGCACGAGGAAGGTTAAGGGAACCATACACTGGGTCAGCGCCGCTCACTCCGTTCCTGCCGAGGTAAGGCTTTATGAGAACCTTGTGGATGAAGAAAAAGGCGTGTATAATGAAGAAGACGGCTCGCTCAATCTTAATCCCGATTCCAGAAAGATACTGAAGGACTGCCGTATCGAGGAGTCCGTAAAAGGCGCGAAGGCCTATGACAGTTTTCAGTTCGTAAGGCAGGGTTATTTCTGCGTTGACGTTAAGGATTCTTCGGACGATGCGCTCGTGTTCAACAGGATCGTATCACTTAAGAGTTCGTTCAAATTATGAAATACAGGAAAGAGGTATAAAGTAATGGGTTTGTTATCCGGCTTGGGGGAGCTTGGGTTAAAGGGGCTTGATGGTGTCGATCTTTATGAGGACGACTCCAAGACAGTTAAGAAAGAGGAGACACCGGCACCGGCGGCAAGTATAAACACCTTTGACGAGAGGGAATGCCTTTTCGGTAAGAGTCATACATGTCCCGTATGCTATAAGGAATTTAAGGCACTGACCGTCAGGCAGTCCAAGATACGTCCCGCGGGTATGGATCGTGACCTGCGTCCGAGGTTTAAGAATTTCGATCCCATGAAATATGATGTGATACTCTGTCCCCACTGTGGATATGCTGCTCTTGGCAGGTTTTTCCATACGATAACTCCGCCTCAGGCCAAGCTGGTCAAGGAAGGCATCTCAAGGAATTTCCGCCCTGTGGAAGACAAGGAATTCATCACCTATGAGGAAGCTTTTTTAAGGTATCAGCTTGCACTCGGCAATGCCGTTGTCAAAAAGGGAAGGGCAGGAGAGAAGGCTTATCTGTGCCTTAAGATGGCATGGATATTAAGGGGAAGGCGCGAGGCCATCGAGGCCGGGACCGAGAAGGTCGCACCCGAGGAGTGCGCGACGATCCTTGAAGAACTTGAACAGGACGAAACAGAGCTTCTTACGAATGCTTTGGACGGCTTCCTTAATGCCAGGCAGAATGAGACCTTCCCGATCTGCGGAATGGATGAATCGACTCTGGATTATATAATAGCCGTCACCGCGATGACTCTTAAAAAGTACGATCTTGTTAACCAGATGCTTAATGTACTGCTCGTTAAGAGCAGGCTGACTCCCATGATGAAGGATAACTGTATCGACATCAAGGAGGAGTTAAGGAAGATAAAGAATGACGCCCAGTGACCGGCTGCGGTCATGATCACGTTTTCCGGGTCGGAGGCTTACCGGTATGAAGTTTACGGATCTCATGAGTGGAAGCAGGATAGGTTCCCAGGATCTTGTCGAGTCCTACAAAAACGGCCACAGTTACGGGGTAGCCGTTATCGGCGGGAAGCATCTGTTCGTAAGGAAGGGCCTTAAGATTTACTGCATTTCCTATGATGATGCCGAGCGTATATTCAGACGCGTCAGGCGTGTTCAGGCGATGATGTGCTGTGATAACGGGGAACTCGAGATCGAATATCTCGTGGTCATGGCCGGCGGACGCGAACTTATCGAGGTTCAGCTGCCCGGGACCAAGGCTGCAAGGATGCTTATGGAAGAACTAAAGGGAGCAGTCACGGGAGTTGAATTTGCGGCGCCATGAATACAGATAAGCTGTTTGAGGATGTGATAGGAGCTTATGAAGGCTTCTATAATATAGTTAACGGAGATGAGGTAGCTCCTTTTGACGCCAGAGGATTCATGTCAAACGAAGCAAAACAGTATTTCCTCGTTAAGGCTGCAAAGATCGCATCCGTTAATTCATATGAATATGTATATTTTAAGAAATGCCAATGCATAACGGCCGGTGAACTTAAGAAGCTTGATGCGGCGGCATGGGAAGATGGGCTTAAACGCGTTAAGCCCGATGCGGATCATAAGAATACGGACGTCGCCCTGATCATCGTAGCGGATGAAGTTTCGGGCGATGTTAAGCAGGATATTAATGCATACAGGCATTCTGCCAGCTATTTGCTGGGATTGCACGGTTTCTCCAATTATCGTCTGGTTGTAATCGAAACCTCTACGGGCGATGTCCTCACAAACCGCCGGGGACGGGACCTTAAGGATTTCGTTCAACAGATCATTTCCCGCAGCGGAAATGATCAACTATAAAATGGGAAAAGGAGAGAGGAAATGACTGCATTATTAATCATTTTGGCTGCTATCGGCCTGCTGATCGTAGGTTATATCTTCTACGGATCATGGCTGGCAAAGCAGTGGGGTATTGACCCTGCAAGAAAGACTCCTGCTATCGAGAAGGAAGACGGCGTTGACTATGTAGCCGCACCGCCTGCTGTCCTTATGGGACATCATTTCTCCTCAATCGCGGGCGCCGGTCCCATAAACGGACCTATTCAGGCTTCTGTTTTCGGATGGCTTCCTGTTTTCCTGTGGTGCGTGATCGGAGGCATTTTCTTCGGCGGTTTACAGGACTTTGGTTCCCTGTTCGCCTCTGTAAGGCATGACGGAAAGTCACTTGGTGAGATCATCCATGATACTATGGGCAAGAGGGCTAAGAGGCTGTTCCTGATCTTTGCGCTTCTTGTACTGATCCTTGTCATCGCGTCGTTCGTAAATGTAGTTGCCGGCACGTTCTTCACAGATGGAGGCGGCTTCGGCATTTCTACGGCACCCACGAACAATCAGACTACTGCGATGATATCCCTTCTGTTCATCTTACTTGCTATCGTATACGGATATGTTACCAATAAGATGAATATCAAGACTCTTCCCGCTTCCATCGCGGGAGTTATCGGTATCGTTATCATTACCGTTATAGGTCTTAAGGCAGGTTTCATCATGGGACGTACCCAGTGGATCGTATTCATCGGTATTTACATCGTGATCGCTTCACTCGTACCTGTATGGATACTTCTCCAGCCCCGTGACTACTTATCGAGTTTCCTGCTTTACGCTATGATGGGTGTTGCGGTCATCGGTATAATCAGTAATGCTTTCACCGCAAATGCGATATTTGATATCCCCATGGTAACCAAGTGGGAGACCGGTATAGGTACCATGTTCCCGGCACTGTTCATAACCGTTGCCTGCGGCGCATGTTCAGGCTTCCACAGCCTTATCTCGACCGGTACATCAAGTAAGCAGTTAAGGAATGAGAAGGATGCCAAGGCGATCGGCTACGGTTCGATGCTCATCGAGTCGGCACTGGGTATCGTATCTCTTATTGCTGTAGGTATGGTATTCTCCAAGTATACATCGGACGGATTCGGTTCTCCTTCGGCTGCATTCGGTGCAGGTATCGCCATCATGTTCGGCGAAGAAGGAACTCCCGTATATAATACCATTTCGGCTCTCCTTACACTTGCCGTTTCGGTATTTGCACTTACTTCGCTTGATACGGGTACAAGGCTTTCACGTTTCATGTTCACCGAGCTCTTCTTAAATGATGATGAGGCAACATGGAAGGATGCCAAGGGAGTACGTAAAATATTTGCGCATCCCCTGTTCGGAACGATCTTCATGGTTGTTGTCGGATGTGTGCTCGGAGGACTTAAGCTTTCGGCTATATGGGCACTCTTCGGAGCCGCAAACCAGCTCCTTGCAGGTATCGCATTACTTGCAGTATGCGCATGGCTCGGCGAAGTAGGCAAGAACAATAAGATGTTCTTCATACCGATGTGCTTCATGCTCATTGCAACCTTATCAAGTCTTGTTATCAAGATCAAGACATTACTGACGAACGGAAGCCTCGTAGGTGATGCAGGCAAGGTCTGGGGCAACTGGTTCCAGCTTGTATTCGCAATTGCTATGGTAGTACTTGCAGTCATCCTTGTAGTAGAAGGTGTTCAGACCTTCCAGAAGCAGGCAGCAGGCAAGGCTAACGCATAAGTAAGATAAGGTTTTGACAACATAAAAGGAAGGCATCAAACGATGCCTTCCTTTGTTATTGCATTAACTGTCACAGGCTTAAAACTTATGCGCCGGTGTCTTCGGGAACCTCGTCCTCCTCTGTGGCAAAGTCCTCGAATTCGAAATCTTCGGTTTCTTTGGCGCTGTCCTTTACAAGGCCTACGCCTTCAGCCGCTTCCTGAGCCTTCTCCTTTATCTCCGCTGCAGCCTCGCTTATCTTGCCGAGTATTGCGTCCTTGGCTACAACTGCCTTCTCCTTGAGTTCTCCGGCGGCTTCCTTAATATCGTCGGTGTTAAGTGAAACATATTCCCTGTCACTCTTCTTCTCGAAGAAATCGCTGGAACCGGTATCACCGGCCTCTTCACCTTCCTTATTTCCGAGAACATAATACACTGCGGCACAGGCTGCGCCGGCGATTGCCGTAAATGCTAAGAATTTACCGAATTTACCTGCCATGTCGTACCCCTTTCATGCGAAATTATTAAACGGGAACGGGAACGTTCCCCGACAATAACTATTTTACTTCAAAACCGGGCTGATGAAAAGAGGTAATTGCCTGCAGAGAGCATTTACTGTATATTTATAACGTATAACGTGATGCACACCGGTTTAACGGTGATGCAATGATACGTTGGAGGATTGGCTTTAAGATGAGGCTTTATAGATTATGTAAACCAATGATCCGGATCGTCATATTATCGATGATCATCGGAATGCTTTCAGGATGCGGCAGGGGCAAGAAGACCGAGATCATCCTGACAACGGATTTTGAAGACGGTGAAGTGTTCAGGATCGAGAAGATGTCCTGTTATGTTCCGGAGGTCATGGTATATCTCGTAAACAGCGAGAACCAGTACGATGCAATATTCGGCAGCAGGATATGGCAGGTTCCGATAGATGGGACTACGCTTGAGAATAAATATAAGGATACGATACTGGCCCGTCTTGCACAGATAAAGGTGATGAACCTTATGGCAAAGGAGCGGGGGGTCACGCTTACGGATGATGATATATTAAGAGTCAAAGCGGCTGCGAGGGATTACTATGCTTCGCTTACGGAGACCGAGTGTAAGATCCTCGGAGTCGATCAGGATATCATCTATAACCTGTATTATGAATTCGCGATGGCAGACAAGCTCTATCATGAGATCACGGATGAGGTAGAGCCCGAGATAAGCGATGATGATGCGAGGATAGTGACTGTGCGTGATATACTCGTAAAGACTTATAAGCCCTCGGCGGTCGGATCGGTCTCATATAATTCCGCAGAGAAGGCCGAGGCATATGAGAGGATATCCGATATCAAACGAAGGATCGACGAAGGCACTGATTTTGACGTGATAGCGGAGAGTACGGAAAACGAGGATACCAGGATACAGTACAGTTTCGGCAGGGGAGTGATGCCTAAGTCTTATGAGGATGCGGCTTTTGGTCTTGTTGTGGATGAGGTGAGCGATATCGTTGAGACCGAATACGGTTATCATATTTTAAAATGCATTACGGCATACGATCCCGAGGAAACAGACAGAAACCGTGAATCCATAGTAAAGGAGAAGAAGCAGGAGGCATTTAATGAGATATATGATGAGTTTATCAAGGAACTGAACTCGAATCTCAATGCCGATCTGTGGGACACCGTTACATATTACAAGACGGATGAAGTGAACACCACGAGTTTTTTTGATATTTACGATACCTATTTCGTGCCCGTGACCGGCGCATCCTACGGGATCCAGCAGGAAAAATGATGATTGACACCATGATTATTAGCACTCGTTATAAATGAGTGCTAATTTTTCCTTGACTTTTTTTTACCGTATCATTACAATTATTGTTATCAAATGAAAGATCCCGGCAGAAGTCTGCGGTGAAGATCTAAATATACAGAAGAAGGAAGTGAATGATAATGGCAGTCAAAAAGGGTAATCTGTCCATCAATAATGAAAACATCTTTACTATCATCAAGAAATGGGTGTACTCGGATCATGACATCTTCGTACGTGAGATGATATCAAACGGGTGCGATGCGATAACCAAGCTCAAAAAGCTCGACATGATCGGCGAATATACATATCCGGATGACTTTGAGAACAAGATAAGGGTGATCGTGGATCCCAAGGAAAAGACCATGAAGTTCATCGATACCGGTATAGGTATGGATGAAGCGGAGGTTGAGGAATATATCACCCAGATCGCTTTCTCCGGAGCGGCTGATTTTATCGAAAAATACAAGGATAAGGCAAATGATGACCAGATAATCGGCCATTTCGGACTTGGTTTTTATTCGGCGTTCATGGTAGCCGATTCCGTACATATCGATACCCTTTCCTATAAGGAAGGCGCAAAGAGCGTACACTGGGAGAGCGACGGCGGTACCGAATACACCATAGAAGAAGGAAACAGGACCGAAGTCGGCACCGAGATCACTCTTTTCTTAAACGAGGACAGTCTTGAGTTCTGTAATGAATACAGGGCGCGTGAAGTCATAAAGAAGTACTGCTCGTTCATGCCCGTACCGATCTTTCTTGAAAAGGCAGGGGCGCAGACCGAGTACGAAACGATCGATGCGGCCGATAAGACCGATAAGGATGTCGTAGTGGAAGAGATCCACGAAGAGGCGAAGTACGAGGAGAAGGAGAAAGAGGACGGAACGAAGGAGAAGGTCGAGGTGTCTCCGGCTAAAGAGAAGCTTAAGATCGTCAAGAGGCCCGTTCCGCTCAACGATACGACACCCCTTTGGTGCAAGCATCCGAATGACTGTACCAGGGAGGAATATCTTGACTTTTACCGCAAGGTATTCATGGATTATAAGGAGCCGCTTTTCTGGATCCATCTTAACATGGATTATCCCTTCAACTTAAAGGGAATACTGTATTTCCCGAAGATCAACATGGAATATGAGTCTATCGAGGGAACGATCAAGCTTTATAATAACCAGGTTTTCATAGCCGATAATATCAAGGAAGTGATACCTGAGTTCCTGATGCTCTTAAAGGGCGTTATCGACTGTCCGGATCTGCCGTTAAACGTTTCGCGTTCGGCTCTTCAGAATGACGGGTTTGTTAAGAAGATATCCGATTATATCAGCAAGAAGGTTGCGGATAAGCTTGCGGGCATGTGCAAGACCGAGAAGGAAGAGTACGAGAAATACTGGGACGATATCAGTCCGTTCATCAAGTTCGGATGCCTTAAGGATGACAAGTTCTGCGAGAAGATGACAGACTATATCCTCTTTAAGAACCTTGACGGGAAATACATGACTCTTCCCGAGTGCCTTGAGGTTAAACCGGTCGATACCGAAGATAAAGATCAGGAAGCCACCGATGAAGAAGGAAACAAGGTTGAGGCTGAAGTTGTCGATGAAGATACCAAAGGATCCGAAACTTCGGAGGATGAGGAAGATCCCGAAAAGGAACCTCGTAAGACCATCTACTACGTTACCGATGAGCAGCAGCAGAGCCAGTATATAAGGATGTTTAAGGAGCAGGGAAAGGATGCGGTCATCCTTACCCACAATATCGACCAGCCTTTTGTTTCGCAGCTTGAAAGCAAGAATCAGGATGTAAGGTTCATGCGCATTGACGCCGATCTGACCGAGGAGTTCAAGGAAGAGATAGGCGAGGACGACAAGAAGACGATCGAAGAGCAGACGACGGCCCTTTCCGAGCTGTTTAAGAAGGTACTCAATAAGGATTCCCTTGAAGTAAAGGTCGAGAAGCTCAAGAATGAGGAGACTTCATCGATACTTACCGTTTCCGAGGAGACCCGCCGTATGCAGGATATGATGAGGATGTATTCGTTAAACGGCACGGGCATGGGGGCCATGGATGACATGGGCGAGACGCTCATATTAAACTCCAATAACAAGCTTGTCAAATATCTTCTTGAAAACAAAGAGGGAGAAAATACGTCCCTTATCGCCGAGCAGCTCTATGACCTTGCCAGGATAGCAAACAAGCCCCTCGGAGCAGAGGAGATGACAAAGTTTGTCAGCAGGAGCAACAAGATACTGGAAGTGCTGGTAAAATAAGATAATAATAAACAAGAGGCGGCAAGCCGCACCGGGAGGATTATATTACATGAAGAGATCAAAACGCTTGATCCTTGATCCATTGTTCTTTTCACTGCTGATAAATGTATCGGTGCTGTTTGCCGCGCTTGTTTTGCATAAACCATTCTTTGAGGAGAATGATGACGTCAACTTCTGCCTTCTGGCGGAAGGGGCATTTGGTTCCGTGGATCCGCATATTATCTGCAGTAATGTATTGCTTGGCCGCCTGTACGGGGTACTTCATTTAATGCCCGGACTCAGGTGGCATTCTATACTTCAGTATCTCTTTTTATTTATAGCACTCACGTCTGTTTCATATGTGTTCCTTTTAAGATCCGAAAGACCGGGTAAGGGCAGCAGGGGCAGGCTTATCTGTATTCTGTTCTTACTTGCCGTATATTATGAAGCATATGTTTCGTTGCAGTTTACCAAGACCGCTGCGATAGTAAGCGGCGCGGGATATATCCTTCTGCTGTATGCCGCAGAGGATATATGCAGGGGATATCACGAGAGGAAACGCAGGGATATCGTCATTTCCGTGATCGCATATCTTCTTCTTTTATACGGGATACTGATGAGAGCAAGTTCGTTTAAGCTTGCAACGCTCCTTCTGATGCCTGCGGGTATTTATGTATTTTTCAGGATCGTTTCAGGTTCGGGAGAAAAGACGGAAGGAGAGAGTAAAGGTGCTGTCGCAGGGATCAAAAGAGGAGTTCCTTTCGTTATCATGTTTGTGGCTGTCCTTTGTATGCTTGTCGTAACTCAGAAGATTGACGGTGCCGCATATGCCAAGGGAACGGACTGGGGAAATTTCAGGGAGTATCAGCTTGCTCGGGCCGGGGTGATCGATCTTGGATATGAGGTGCTCGATTATGACGTTAACTCTGGGATCCTTGATGAACTTGGCATAAGCCGTAATGATGCTGAAATGTATCTTACATGGCAGTTTGGCGATGATAACGTGCTGGATACCGCGAAGCTTAAACAGCTGGTTGAACATACCCCCCAAAGGACCTTTGATACCGATGATATAAAGGCACTTGCCCAGAGCATATATGATGATCTGTTTGTGTTCACACCGCTTATCATGGGGATCATGCTGTTTGCGGTTTATGGTCTGATCGTGACTTTTATAGAAAAGAAAAAGGGGCAGTTTGCGTTGCTGATAATGCACTTTATTCTTCTTTTCGGGATATTTGTCTATTATCAGTATAAAGGACGGTGGAATCACCGTGTGGTGTATTCTTCGTTGTTTATACTTATGCTGCTCATAGTCTATGTCTTAAGTTCCGATACAGCGTCCGATAAAGGAGAGACGGCCGGGACTTTATCAGGTCTGCCGGCAGTGGCCGGAATGATCATGATCACTGCCGCGGCATGCCTTGGTACCCTTCTCGGGAACCGGTTTGATTATAACGATCACAGAAGGAATGCACCGGATTATACAGCATTCTTTGAGGATATAAAGGAACACAAGGACACCCTGTATGTCGGGGATACTTTCACGTTTCAGGAAATGGGGCGATATGATGTATTTAAACCGTACGGCACCGGCGAACTTGATAGTTTTGTTACTGTCGGAAGCTGGTATGGAAACACGCCGCCCGTAAAGCAACTCATGGGAAGATACGGATACACAAATCCTTTTGATGCACTGGCAAAAGGTGCGGGTGAAGGGAATGTGATCCTTGTCGATAACCTTTTTGCAGATAAGAAACTTACATTTCTCAATGAACATTACGGCAGCTTTTCGTTAAATGAGCAGCCTGCCGCATATGGACTTGATATGTACAGAATTAAAAGAAAGGGGGAATGATGTCAAGTACGTCGTAAATTGCCAAATATGGCTTTCTATGGTATATTGAAGCGTACTGAATAGACTTTTTGAGGTAAGGCTTAAATGGTTAAGAAGGATATGCCTTTAATAAGAAAACGTATACTTGATCTTTGTGGGCTTATATTACTGATATATACCGTGATCTTTATGACGGGGATGATACGCTCGGCATTCAGCGAGGCGGATGTACCAAACGAGTATCAGGAAATGACAAATGTTATGCTTACGGACTGTTTCTTAAAAGGAATCAATCCGTATACAGTTGAAAATGCCTGCAAACAGGAGGAACCCGGATATATATATTTTTATGGCCCGCTGTATTCCGCTGTAACGGCGCTTGTGGGTCAGATTGTTAATATTGATCTTGTGACTCTGCATTATGCGGTCAGTCTGGCAACAATGATAATATCCGGTATATTGGCGGCTGCTATTGTCTGGGAAAAGACGAGGAGTTTCTTTCCCACGACGGCCGCTTTTTTGTTTATTATCAATTGTACGTGGCGTTATGGATACATAAATGCTGTTCCCGATTCCATGGCATTTATGCTTGTAATACTTGTATTGTTCATAGAAACCAGAAAAGATTTTAAATGCAAAGATATTCTTGAGGTCCTTTGCCTGGTTGCGATTTTCTACACTAAGATATATGTGGCATTTGTCGCATTTCCGCTGTTTATATATAAATTGGTAAAGAGCAGAAAAAGAGCTATAAAGTTTGCATTATGCGGTCTGGTAATAACTGCGGTAAGTGTTCTTGTCATAAATATTACGTGTCCGCTTCTTTTCACATACTGCATATATTTCCTTCATGGTCCGTTGGGTATGGTGACACCGTTCAGTACACCTTCCACACCTGTTTCCAAGGCAGAAAAATACAGGATAGCGTTGGATGTGCTTCTGTTCAGAAATAAGACAGATCCACCCGGTGGAATGGGGTATGAAATACTTCAACTCAGAACCCTTGCGGGGATGTTTTTCTTTATGTTCCTGTGGATGGTGTTTGGGATTGTTAAATTCGTAAAAGCCGGATTTGACAGGATTCCGGATCACATGCTTCTGTTTTTTATTGAAACTGTCGGCTCGATTCCTGCACTATTGTTTCTTGGGACAAATGACGGTGCGTGGTTGTCATATTATCTTCAGCTTATGATACCGCCGCTCATCCTTTTTTCACTTATTTTCCTGTATGACGAGATTGCGGAGAAGGGTTCAGGGAAGTTTGGGATTACACTTATTGGGCTATACATAGTGACGGTTTTTTTTACAACATACCGTACTTCCCAAAGGTTGCCTTTTTATTATATGACACCGGAACAAAGAGAGACATGGGATGATATGCATTCTCTGTTAGACAGTGCATTGCAGGAGGGGGAAGTATACTATTCGCCAATTCTTGCATATCACGGCATAAGAAACGGAAGCTATATATATAACAGGTCGTTAAACGGAAGACGTTATAAGATAATGCTGTACGAATATGAAAGAACAGAGTGGCTGCAGAAACTTTTTCCTTATGCCGGTCTGGTGATGAAGAAAAATGTGGATTTCAATGACAATGTGTTGATGGGTAAAATACGAAACGGAGAGTTTTCGCTTATAACGGCGAGCATCGACAGTGAGGGAGGGGATCGTGTACTTACTGTTGAGGATATAGAGAGCGGACCGTATGAACTTACAGATGAAGTCATGATGCCCGTAAGCAGAACATGCTACAGTATTAAGCTGTGGCGCCGTATAGATAATATAAACCTTGAAGTGGAATAAATACTCTTCATGTGATAAAATCATGATGATAATCTGAGGAACGGAGTTAGAATATGCTTGATTTTAATGTGCCGCCATATACGGGTGCTGAAGACAAATATGTACTTGATGCCATCCATAGCCATAAGATATGCGGAGATGGCAGTTATACAAAGAAATGCACTGAGTGGCTCGAGAAAGATACAGGATGCAGCAAGGCACTTCTTACAACATCGTGTACACATGCAACTGAGATGGCCGCCCTTCTTTCGCGTGTTAAGGAAGGCGATGAGGTCATTATGCCTTCGTATACCTTTGTTTCAACGGCGGACGCATTCGTATTAAGGGGTGCGGTTCCTGTTTTCGTAGATATAAGACCGGATACGATGAATATGGACGAGAAGTTAATAGAGGATGCGATAACAGCTAAGACAAGAGCGATCGTTCCGGTGCATTATGCGGGTGTCTGCTGCGAGATGGATACCATTATGGATGTCGCCAAGAGACACGGACTTATGGTCATTGAAGATGCCGCCCAGGCGATATGTTCAACATATAAGGGCAGGGCTGCAGGTACCTTTGGTGAATTCGGCTGTCTTTCTTTTCATGAGACCAAGAACTTCAGTATGGGAGAAGGAGGAGCGCTTCTCATAAGGGATGAGGAATATATCGAAAGGGCTGAGATCATAAGGGAGAAGGGAACAGACAGGAGTAAGTTTTTCCGCGGACAGGTTGATAAGTATACATGGGTGGATGCCGGATCATCTTATCTCCCCAGTGAACTCAATGCGGCTTATCTTTATGCGCAGCTTGAGCAGGCTCAGGCGATCACGGATAACAGGATGAGAACGTGG
>JAILLY010000061.1 GCA_024692905.1 Lachnospiraceae bacterium
GACACTTATGAACGCCGGCACGGATGCCCTTAAGATATACTTCTTCGGCTTCGTGTTCATGGCTCTCCAGTTTGCGGGACAGTCTGCTTTCCAGGCGCTCGGTGATGCAAAGCATGCGATCTTTTTCTCGCTTCTTCGAAAGGTATTCATCGTTGTGCCGCTCACTCTGATACTGCCTGCTGCCGGTTTCGGGACTACGGGAGTATTCCTTGCCGAACCGATCTCAAACGTCATAGGCGGCATCGCAAGTTATACGGCAATGCGGCACTATCATCTGAAAACAATGTCCTGACCGGGCTTATTTTTTCTTTGTCATCTGCGTGGCGAAATATTTGCTCAGAGTTTCGCGCAATCCCTTTCTGTCGATCGATTTGAGCAGATAACCGGCAGGCTTTAAGTCCAATACCTTCATAATGCTTTCTTTATCGCTCTTTCCCGTCAGAAAGAACACCGGTATCTTCGCCATGGATGTATCAGACTTTATCATTTCAAGAACCTGCGGACCACTGGTCACAGGCATCTCATAATCAAGCAGGATAAGATCGGCTTTGTTTTTTGCAAGCCATGTTATGGCCTGCATACCCGAGTTGGCAAGAGATACACGGTAACTGTCCTTTAACCAGTTCATTATCATTGTCATATATGACACATCATCATCCACTATAAGGATGCTCTTCTTTCTTTCCTGCTCTGCCGATTCCGAAAGGTATTTTTCCACCTCATCCAGGAACTTCTCCATATCAAGAGGTCTTTCATAAAATTTATATACAACGCTTTCCGGTATGAACTTATCAATGCTTTCGAATTCGCTTAGAGCGCCTATCACCATCACCTGTTTTCCCTTGGCGATACAGTGATCCTTTATATACACAAGGGTATCGGTACACCTTATCAGATTATCGTCCGTATAGATAACGATAAGATCGGAAACGTCACATAAGGGCTCAACCTCACTTAACTTGGCTGCGGCATAGGCAACATCCATACCTATGCTACCGAGTTTCATCTCAAGTCCCCTTACCGTAAATGTTTCCGTGGTGCTTATGACAACCGCCCGTTTCTTCATGATCCTGACCTCCTGTATATCGGTTTTATACTGCCTGATGTCCGGCTTCCTTTATGATGCCCTTTATTCCGTCCCAATCCATACGTGAAAGGCACATCTTAAGCCTTTCAAAACGTTCGGCATCATCCCCCGGCAGCCTGTATTCATCAACGGAATCAAAAACCATCTTCGCAAGTTCATAATCCATCGCATCCGCAAATTCGGCAAGACCCGCATATGCATCATCGAGCACTTCCGGAGGGACATCCGGCCTGTCTTCCTTAACTCCGAATCCCGCCTCAAGTGCATCCCTTATCGCCCGGTATTCATTCATCATCTCTTCGTGATGTGCCGCTATATACTCAATATCCGATCCTTTTCCCGCATTCTCAAGCGCTTCCGCCTTATCTCCGAGCCCAAGCGCACCGACAAGCCGGGAACCTGACTTTAACGCATGGACCTTGATAGTATAATTCTCCCAGTCCCCGTTTTCGTAATGATCACCGATCTCACGTGACTTTGCTTTATACGTATCATAAAAGATCTTAAGCACAGACAAAAAGGCTTCCCCGGAGCCGCTGTTCTTTATCCCTGCCCCGGCATCTATCCCCGGTATCGTCTCATACCATTCGGCATCTTTACTCATATCATCCGTATCTGCCGCGCCGGCGTCTTCGGGTGTCACTTCAGCCTCAGCATCTTCGCGGCTGACCGTTACCGCCTCCCCTGCACGATCGTCATTATCCCAATAATCATCTTTATCTGCAAGGTATGCGGCCAGGTTATAATTTCGGTTGCCCTTCATCATGTACAGAAGTCCGAACGTTCCGCCGCCGCAGTTTGAAGTGATCCCGGCCGATGCCTTCTGGAAAATCACATTATCAAACTTAAGCCTCTCGCCGAGTTTCTTTTCTATCCACAGAAGTTCCTCTTCCTCAAGTCCCGCATAAGTTACGAATATAAAGGATGTATCCGGGTATGAATTCGACGGGAGCGCATACTCTATGTACTTCTCATAACATCTTCTGTCATCCCCGAACAGGAACCTCCCCACCCCGAGTTTATCATTCTTAACACGGAGCATGGGCCTTAACCAGAGTGCATTAAGTACACTGTTCACAAAAGGACTTATCCTTTCGCGCCTTGCCATAACATCCGTGTTCTTTACGACAAAACTGCAGCGGATCATCTTCTTGGCCTCTTCCAGTTCGGAAACTATCCTTTCGACCGGAACATTCTGCTGCGTGAGCCGCGCCGCGATCAGGACAAGGATACCGGTGGCACTTGACATGAATTCGGAGTTTATGACCGTTACATTTTCAAATGACTTTGCCGCCTTTATCGCACGTCCGTATTCCCTGCTGCTGCCGGTTGTCAGAGTGATATAGATAATATGATGAGCCTTTTGGAGTTCCGATGCAAAGAACGCGACAAGTCCTTCCTCCGTAGGCGGATCGGATGTTGCAAACCGCAGTTCCTCACCCATATATCTTACAAGTTCCTCCGAATCGATATCTATACTGTCATAGAAGACTCCGTCATCGGTAGTGACCGTGTAGGGAATGATGCTGATATCAAGATCCCTGATAACATTTGCAGGCAGATCGCACATCGTGCTGGTCGCGATCACTACAGGCTTCTTCCTGGTATAACCGCTTGACGTGTTCATCGATGCGCCCGTCATCTCATTGTCACCGCTCCTTATGACTTTCTCGGGACTAAGATGTTCAAGCAGCATGTTCTCAAGCTGGCGTCCGGAAACAGGCTTTACGAGACAGCCGTCGAAGCCGGTATTATTATATAACTCTATATTTTCCCCGCCGGCGTTCGCCGTGAGTATGATGACAGGCACACCGGTATTAAGCCCGCCTTTCTGGGTGCTTATCTTATTGAAACATTCTATCCCGTCCATCTCCGGCATAAGATGATCCATGAATATCACATCATACCTGTTCTGAAGTGTTTTCATGAGTGCCTCTGCCCCGGAAAGTGCAAGATCGACAGTCATTTCCATCCCGTCGAGGAGCTTCTTTTCAACCTGCAGGTTCATCTCATTATCATCGACTATAAGTATCCGCGCGTTTGGCGCACGGAAACTGTGCATATACTTACCCTCATCTCCGACATTGCCGTTACCGGTCACCTTTATATCACCGATACGTTTACCGGAGGATACCCCCTGCCTGAGAGTCACTGCAAATACAGATCCTTCACCGTATACACTGTTTACGGTGATCTCGCCGTCCATGAGTTCCACGAGCTGCTTGACTATGGAAAGCCCGAGTCCGGTTCCCTCGATATAACGGTTCTTTTCTTCGTCAACACGCTGGAATGTGTCAAACAGGTGCGGCAGTGCATCAGGCTTTATACCCATGCCCGTATCCGAAATGCTTATCTTAAGAAGCACTTCACCGCTTTCCTGAAATTCACACTCCATATGAAGGTTTACGGAGCCTTCCTTCGTATACTTGACCGCATTGTTGAGCAGGTTTATCAGTACCTGCTTGATCCTGACCTCATCTCCGAACAGCATCTCCGGAACGTTCGGATCTATATTGACGTTGAATTTAAGTCCCTTTTCTTCGGCTTTCAGCCAGATCATGTTGACGATCTCCGAAAGGAGCGACGAAACATTATAATTGACCGGAACTATATCCATCTTTCCCGCTTCGATCTTGCTGATATCAAGGATGTCGTTTATCAGGGCCAACAGCATCTTTCCGGCTCCCTGTATATTCCTTGCGTCCCTCTTTATCTCGTCAGACGCATCCTCCTGTCTTAAGATTATCTCATTAAGCCCGAGAACCGTGTTTATAGGTGTGCGGATCTCATGGCTCATGCTTGAAAAGAACCGGTTCTGAGCCTTATTGAGTTCCTCAAGTTCCTTTGTCTTTTCCTCTGATTTCTTAGCTTCCCTGCTGTAGATCCTGGTCTGATAAGTAATGATCACGGTAAGCACAAGCCAGGTTATGATATATTTCGCAATGGTGTAAATATAATCGGTCTCGATAGGATATCCGGTCACAAGTTCGGGATTCATATATGCGGCTATCCAGCAGGCACCGAGAACCGCAAGATCGGCAAAGCACATAAACAGCCTGAACTTTC
Source organism: Lachnospiraceae bacterium (assembly GCA_024692905.1). Taxonomy (GTDB): domain Bacteria; phylum Bacillota; class Clostridia; order Lachnospirales; family Lachnospiraceae; genus UBA2868. The sequence goes on from JAILLY010000061.1 coordinate 4,154, forward strand.
CGTCAAGTACCAGTACAAGATAATAGCTTCCGAGAAGTATTGAAAGAGTCGCTCCGGCATGGATCCCTCCCTTTGTAAAAAACATCGCGGGCTGGAGCAGGAAAACAAGCAAAAACGCCACAACTATCCTGGCACCCTTCAGCTTGCCTGTTTTAACGGCAAATATAAAGAGCGCGGTACAGGCAGCGGTTATAAGGAACTGTACCATCGTTGAAGACTTCGGTTCCTTTAAAAAGATACCGATGACAAGTGTGAGAAAAAGAGCTGCCAGCTCGGAAACCGAAAAGACAACAAAAGCTCTCTCTTTGGGATCGATCGAAGAATCATAAAGATAATCGTATATCCGTTTTTTTATCCGGCCTGTACCTGTCATGCTTCCACCCTCCCCTCATTCCTGATCATCTCTTCGGGAAGGACGCGGCGCATGACTCTTTCAAACTCCGCAACATCTATGGGCTTTGCGATAAATCCGTCAAACCCCTCACGGATGAACACTTCTTTGGCACCGCTTAATGCATTGGCTGTCAGCGCGATCATTATCGGCTTTCGTCCCGTACCGTCGGCTTCCTGCCTTATACGCCTCATGGCTTCAACACCGTCCATCTCCGGCATCATGTGATCCATAAAGATAACGTCGTATTCCCCGTTCTTATATTTCGCGATCGCTTCGCTGCCGCTCTCGGCAGTGTCCGCGAACATCTTGTATTCCTTAAGCAGTCCGGTTGCTACAACAAGGTTCATGGGCTCATCGTCAACTACAAGAGCACTGACTCCGGTAAAACGGATCTTCCCCTCACCCTGTCTGTTTTCACCGTCATGATCACCGTTTAATATCCTCACGACAGGGAATGCGTACAGAGGTTTCTCGATCACGGTCACTTTGCTGTCTTTTGGTACACTGAACCCTTCATCCGCAGATACGACGACCTTATATCCTTCACCGGCCAGCCTGTTAAGGATATCCTTATCGGCTTCGTATTCCTCCCGGCCGGCAAATATATGTGAAATGTTCAGATCTTCCGTCAGCCTTATAAGCTCTCTTTCTTCACTCGCCGAATACAGCCTTGCCTTAAGTCCTGTGGCAAGATGGACCGCCATATCCCTGTAAAAATCCCTGACCTCGGGTACTTTATATTTTTCGGGCTTTATGTAGAACACTATCCCTTCGTAGGCTCCTTCCTCTACAAAAAGACACGGTTTGGGATCCACGATCTCCTGAGGTATACAAAGCCTTACCGTGGTACCTTTTCCCCTTGTACTGCTTATCTTTACAAAACCGCCCATTTTATGAACGAACCCGTATACGATGGGTAATCCTATACCTATACCGCCGGTGCTCCTGTTCCTCTTCTTGTTTGCCTGATACATTCCTTTCGAAATGTGTGAGATCGCGGCACGCGTCATACCGATACCCGTATCCGTGACTTCGATCGTTAAGTTGACGCCGTACTCCTGCGGAACGGAAAAGACCTTTATATATATCCCGCCGCGTTTTGTGAACTTTATCGCGTTATCCAGAAGATGCCTGAACAGTTTATGCAGCTTCGTGATGTCTCCCTTTAATACGGACGGGGTTTCGGGGGCAAGATCAATGATGAACTCAAGGTCTTTCTTGTTCCCGGCCGCCTTATAGTTGGCAACCACATCATTGATGAGCGAAATGCACATATACTTATCTTCTTCAAGTATAAGTTCTCCCCTCTTTATTTCCGTATAATCCTGTATATCCTCGATCTGATGCGCAAGCCTTATGCCGGCCGCTCTTATGGACTTAAGTTCCTTACTGTCATCATTCTTCTGCATGATCGTGGTCATACCGCTGATCACATTTACGGGAGTACGGAGCTCATGAGATATGTTGGAGAGAAAATCCTCCATATCATTGCCGTTCTCATTGACCGTTTCCTTCCATTTATCGATCCTATCCTTCTCGCGGAGCCTTCCGTTTATCGTGATACGGCTGAACAGATACAGCGAGAGCACGCTTCCCACATGAAGAAGGGCTCTCATTATCTCCATTCCGTTCATACCGCTTCCCCACGTCCCGGCCATAAGATAGCCCTGGATCACTGCGATCAGCGCATATTCCATGAGTATCAGATTAAGGATCCCTATATTGTCAAGCATTGTGAAAGTTGCCATAAAAAGCATCATGACCACAGACATATCATAAGCCATGTTTTCATGAACACCGAAATAAAAGACAAGAAGTGAGGCAAAGATAAAATAAGATGTCGTTCTGATCTCGTTCGCAACTTTTCCCGAGATATGGATCCACCACATCGCTGCCATCCCGAATATGATAAGAGGCGGGACCCAGTACTCCCATCCGGCGATAAAACTTTGGGCAATACTCGATATGGCCGATATTGAGATGATCGATATCATCAACCGTTCTTTTCTGATGTCGTCCACGTTTACCTCCCAAATGTGCTCTTTTACATGAATATAACATAAAAAAACGCTTATAACTACCGTTATAAGCGTCAGACTGTAGACAAAGTCAGGGGCAGTGCCCCTGATTTTTTTGTCAAAAACTGCTCAAACCCGCATAAACACTGGATTTCTCTGCAGTTTTGTGGTATAATTTTTATATCATTTCAATGAGGGGTTTGAGGTTATGATGACACAGAATACCGACAAGAAAAGAGAACAGATCCAGATGTTCTGTATGGATGATCTCGTTCCGAAAGACCACCTGTTGCGCCTTA
>JAILLY010000070.1 GCA_024692905.1 Lachnospiraceae bacterium
GTAAACATCAGCCACACAGCATAGAGAAGCGCCTTGCTGCGGCGTCTTCTCTTATCAAGATATGAGACCACATAACGTATCCAGGTCAGCATCGTAAGAAGCATGAATATGAAATAAAATACCGTATCCGAATAAATAAGAGCAAACAGTTCGGGAATGTCACGGTGATCGTACATAAGTCCCCACGTTATATCCGAGATATAATAGCATATTGACGCGAGCAGAAAATATCTGTAACGGAGCGCAACCACCTGACCGGTCTTAAGCATCTCAGCCCTGGCCGTCTTCCTGTTGAGCTCCTGCCTGTTTATTATGATATGAATTATAAGTGCCGTGATCCCAATACTTGCATAATGCATCTTATCTGACTGGCCTCCTTAAAAACATCTCATCTATGCGGTCGGCAAATACAGTCAGCTCTTTCATGTCTTTGCGCGATCTTTCCATTATATCTTTTTCCCATTCTGATTTATCGGCATATCCCATAGTATTATACACCTTATACATGGATATTGCTTCGACATAATCCGCAAGTGCATGATACTCCGTTGCTTCATAACCGTTGAACTCATTCATATACCTTGCCCGGATAAGGGATGCATAATCATTTCTCTCAACGTCAAATGCCATCCTGCCCGCATCCTGTGAGAAATTTGAACGTTCTTTTGCAATACTCTTATAGAACAGCAGTCTTATCCCGACCCCGAGCATAACGAATATCAATATTACGATCACAAGATCGAGAGTCATTACGACCGGATCTTTTTTCTTCTTTTCCTTACTCATTTACACCGGCCTCCGGATATAACTCCTCACATTTTTCATACAGCATCGTTCCGATCGAATCTCGGTCCATGCTCCACATCTCATTCACCTGAAAGTCAGACAGGTCAAAGTATACCTGTACCATATCCTGTACAGATTTTCTTGCATCTTTGATAAAGCCGCTATGCTCTCCCGAGTGCATCGGCGAGTCCGGCCTGTCATTCCAGAACCCACCGTCAACATACTGTTTCCAGTCCGCGATATAGATACCTATATTGTTGCAACGGCTTCTGTTATCTTCACCCTCGTAGCCTTCAAAACCGTCAACAATACTTAATATATCCTCATAAATGACAGAATAACTGATCGCAGCCGTAAATACCCTGGCATAATCATTATAATCATCATTACTCCTAAGGCGGTGTTCCAGGACATAACAATCCATGGCCAGGTATTCCCTGTTCTTTTCCAGTTCCTTAAGTGTCGCCGAAATATCATCCTTGTTCCTGTCGGCTGCCTTTTTTATCCTGGCTTCATTCCTCTCTATACGTGTCGAAACATCCGAGTATCGGGAGGTCACTCCAAGCATCACCATGGTTGCGACGATCATAACTGCGATGACTATGAGCCTTGCGATCCTGCCGTTTATCTTTGTACCTTTAGCGGCTGATCTTTTTGCACTCTCAAATTCATCGCGGGTTTTTTTCATCTCTGCCAGATGGCCGGCAGCCTGACTGTTTACCTTACCGCAATAAGGACATACTTCATCTTCAATTCCAAGATTGCTGCCGCAATACCTGCACTTCATCTCCATTATTAGATCCGTCCTACATGTAGTTCTTGAAATATTTCTTCGTTACCTTATATACCCTGGATCTGTTCACATATGGCGGGTCGAATACCTTATCCCTGAAACCTTCCATATCTTCAACGGTAAACCCGAGCCTGCCGGTTATGATCGGTATGATCTCCTCGTCCCTTATCGGATCGAATATCTGCGCACCGTCTTCCCCGTATGCTCCGTAATAAAAATAGAAACAGTAGTATGTTATCTGCTCGGCTTCCGTCTTTTTCATCTTGGTCTTATCAAGATTCGGCAGGCACTGTTTAAGCTTCATATAGTAACTCGCAGCACGCCCCGTCTCATAATGATCCACTCCCCACAGATTGACCCTGTCTACGGAATATGCCTTATCAAAAATCCGGGCCATGCTCTCTATATCTTTATCATCATATGCTTTTGCAAGTTCTTCGGCCGCTTTGGCTTTATACGCCGAAGCATATGCCTGCTCTTCTGCGGACAGAAACTCCTTCGGGTGATTCTTCATCTCTCTTGCAAGTTCCAGTCCGAAAAGGATCGCAAGGATCACCAATATACCGAGCACAGTCAGTATGATCCGAACGCCCGAGAAGACTCCTTTAACGAGCGCCCTGCCCGGTTCTTTTTTGGTATCTTCGATATTATCTTTTATCTTATTGAGCTTGGACCGGAATTTCTTTTCCGCGCCTTCTTTATTGATATATCCGCAATAAGGGCACTTATCAATGTCTTTATCGATCTGGGCTCCGCAATTTGAACAAACAGTCATAACAAGTCCTTGCTTTTGTTTTTATATACCGATTATATAATAAGAATTTCAGACAGAAACGTCAATTGATATGTACTCTTTTATGCCTCTTTTACGAGCTTTTTTAGCAGTTTACCCGCTTTATGTGCGTCTTTTTTTGTGAATCCCGATTCAGGGTTTATGAAATATACATGGCTGCTCACGTTCTCATATTCATCGGGATCTCCGTCTATGACGATATAATCCTTTGTCCTGTGAAAATATAAAAACCTCTCGATTTCCTTATCGCGAGGTCTTCCTTTTAACATCGGTGTCTTATCATATATCTTAAGGCCATATGAAGCAAATATCTCTTCAAGTTCCTTTATATACGGTGCATTTCCGGGATCTCCCGGCTTTATAAATCCAATCCTCCATGACGATGCGAGCACCGGTATCAGGTTATTCTTGGCAAGGAAGAAACAGAAGAAATTCGCAAGCCCGTAATCGATAGTAAAGGGTTTCTTCCAGTCGCTGGTTTTGTTAAGCAATCCGTCAACATTGAAAAAGCAGATCCCTCTCTTCATAAGAATCACCTCATTTCCCAAATGTTGCTGTCATTACTCCTTCACTTATTATTTCGGCAAAAATCACTCGCG
>JAILLY010000076.1 GCA_024692905.1 Lachnospiraceae bacterium
GAAATCAGTGTTTCCTAAGAAAGTGTCTTTAATGCTTATCCTTATAGAATTAGTAGTTGACTACATCACGTTTCTGTTGTTTTTGTGGTCAAATTGTGGTCAAATGACTGTTGCAGTCTCAATAAATCCAGTGTTTATGCATCTTCCGATTACCCTATCAACCAGTCGTACATCTCCTGATATTTAAGGGCGCTGACTTTCCATGAAAAGTCAACCGCCATCGCACGGTCTATCATCTTGTTCCACTCGCGCCTGTGATTGGTATATACGTCATAGGCATAACGGATGGTCCCGAGCATCTCGTGGGCATTGTAATTAACAAACGAAAATCCGGTTCCGGTACTCTCATAGCGGTTGTATGACTCTACCGTATCCTTAAGACCTCCGGTCTCGCGGACGATCGGGATGGTCCCGTAACGCAGTGCCATAAGCTGCGACAGGCCGCAGGGCTCAAACAGCGACGGCATAAGGAAGGCATCGGAACTTGCATATATCTTATGCGACAGGCCTTCGGAATAATAAATATTTGCGGATACCTTGTTCCCGTACTTCCAGTCAAAATGCCTGAACATATTCTCGTAACGCTCCTCACCGGTACCGAGGATAACGATCTGGATATCCATCTGACAAAGTTCATCCATAACGTAAGCGATAAGGTCGAAGCCCTTCTGATCGGTAAGCCTTGAAACTATACCGAGCATGAATTTCTTATCATCCTTATCAAGACCAAGCTCCTCCTGCAGGGCACGTTTATTCTTAACCTTCTCTTTGCGGAAGTCACGCGCCTCATACGGGAACTCGATAAACTTATCCGTAGTCGGATTATAATCCGTATAATCGATACCGTTCACGATTCCGCGAAGGTCATTGCTGCGGGCCTTTAAAAGTCCGTCAAGTCCCTCACCGTAAAACGGCATCTTTATCTCTTCGGCATAGGTTTCGGATACTGTGGTAATAGCATCGGCAAACACGATACCGCCCTTTAACATATTGCCGTCCTTATAAGCTTCAAGCTTATCGGGAGTAAAATAGTAATCCGGCAGCCCCGAATATGCCTTTATGGTCTTCACGTCCCATACGCCTTGGAATTTCAGGTTATGTATGGTCATTATGGATTTCATATTACGGTAAAAGTCACCTTCGTGGAAGCGTTCCTTAAGATAAACCGGTATAAGGCCCGTCTGCCAGTCATGACAGTGTACGATATCCGGCCTGAAATCAACTACGGGAAGTATGGAAAGAGCTGCCTTACAGAAGAAGCAGAACTTCTCGATATCCCAAAGAACATCACCGTAGGGCTTGGGGCCTGCAAAATAATGCTCATTATCAACGAAGTAATATGTAATACCCAGATAAACCAGCTTCATGATACCGACATACAGGGTCTTGTTATCCATATCCATATAGAAATGGCCGACATATTCCATCTGATCCTTGTATTCCTGCGGGATGCACATATACTTGGGCAGCACCACCCTGCAGTCAAAATACTTCTTATCAAGGCACTGGGGAAGCGAACCGACTACATCTGCCAGTCCTCCCGTCTTGACAAAGGGTACACATTCGGATGCAACAAACAAGATTTTTTTCATTGACAGCGGCCCTCCAAAATACCAAAAACCGTCACATTTACATGCATATTATACTAAATCCCATCCAAAAATACCACACCAATATTACGGTCACACCTTCAGCCCTGCGCGTTCTTTATCTGAATCCGGCCGCATTAAGCTTAACGATGTCATAAGAATCCTCATATTTCGAGACTACATTCTTTATCACTGATGAATGGTTATAGGATGCAGACATTATCTCGGGCATGCTCATATCATATACAAGTATCCCTTCGGCATTAAGCTTAAAATCACTGAACCTGACTACCGCATGGCAGGGACAGGTCACCCCGTCAGCCTGGGTTATCTGCACGGAATACATGATATCCAGCTCATTATAATCATTTCCGGTCTTGCCGGCTTCATCGGGATTGACTGTTTTAAAATAGATCTCCTCGACCGAAGGCGATACATAACGGAAGGTTGGTTGCTGATTTATGTAAACCGGAACCAGATGAGCCTCACAGAAGATCCTGACCCCGTACTCATTGGCATCAACAAACGCCTTACGTCCTTCGTTCACGGCTTCCTGGATCACCGAATCGGGGATCTCGGAAATATCCGTCACATACTTTCCGCATCCTTCAACCGTATAATCCCTTACACAGTCAGCCGATGCGGCATCGATATAATAATTGTCGTTCAGCTTCACGCCATCCTCAAAATAACATCTTATGCTTACGGTATCTCCCAGTGAGTAAACTTCCTTCTCCTCCACCGGCGCAAACCTAAGCGAGTGGATCAGCGGGTTTAAACTGTTATTCGTGACAGTCATCGTTATCGATGGCGAGGTGCCTTCAAACGTCACCGAAAGATCCCTGAACAGATCGTCTATTCCAAGCGGCTTCGCATTCGAAAGACCGCTCACCGTATATACAGCCTCCGATGCATTGACATTAATCTTAAGGCGCCTTGCAAGTTCCTCGTCAAACAGATATGATACCGTGATCTCGTCACCGTTTTTTAGAAAACCGCCGTCTGTGCTCATTGCCTCTATACCGGCAGCAAACCTCAGGAAATCATCATCCGTGACCTTTTTATCCTTTATAACGGCGCCGCTTCGCGCAGCCATTATCGCTCTTATATCCGAAAACAGCCTGTCATCATTCCTGCTTATGGCCACGGTCCCGCTGTCATTGTATCCTTCATAAGCGACCTCAAAATAGTCGCTTAAGACGATCGTGTCACCTTCGGTCGCATTTACGGCAACAAAGACGGCCGCTCCCGCAATAACCGCTATCAGCGGTATCAGTACAAATAACAAAATACGTTTCATTTCCCCTTACCTGATGCTGTCTGCCAGCATCTTCATCTCCTTTGCATTATTTATCACACTCTCTGTTATCATTGCTCCTCCGAGCATCCTGGCAAGCTCCATCACGGCCTCGTCCCCGTCAAGAAGCTTAACCTCGGTTCTGGTGTGTGTCCCCTCAACACCCTTGCTTATCTCAAAATGCATATCCGCCATCGCCGCTATCTGCGGAAGATGCGTAATGCATATGACCTGCTTATCCTTAGACAGACGCTTGAGCTTCTCGGATACCTTCTGAGCGGTCCGCCCGCTTATACCCGCATCTATCTCATCGAATATCAGGGTCTTTATATCATCTCTGTCCGCAAGTACGGATTTAAACGCAAGCATGACTCTCGACAGTTCTCCGCCGGAGGCAACATCCTTAAGCGGCCTTAACTTTTCGCCCGGATTGGTGCTTATAAGAAAAGTTATACCATCATATCCGTGGCGGCCTATATGATCCTTATCCTGTGAAACCCCGATCTCAAAGCGGGCATCAAGGAAATTAAGGTCATAAAGGGCTTCCTTGAGTTTGCCGGAAAGGACCGCTGCTTCCTTCTTCCGGATCGCAGAGATCTTATCCGCAAGTCCGGTCATCTCATCCCGGGCCTTATCATGCTTCTCCTTAAGCGCCAGAAGATAATTATCGTAATCAAGATAACGCTCGAGCATCTTCTGCTTCTCTTCAAGATACTCGTTAACCTTCTCTATGCTTCCCCCGTACCGTGCCTTGATACGGTTTATGATATTAAGACGCTGCTCAACCTCCTCGAACCTGCCCTGCGAATCATCAAGATCGTCATTATATGCCGCAACAGAGCGGTTAAAGTCATTTAACAGCCCGTCAATATCCGTAAGTTCACGTATGAGCGGGGCAAGCGCTTCATCATATGCCTCGACCGACTTAAGCTTACCCAATGCACGCCCTATAAGGGAACCGGCGCCCGAATCACCCTCATAGCCGCTGCATGAATGAGCATATTCCACGGCCTCAAGGATCGCCCTGGAATTTGAAAGTTTCCGGTATTCAGCCTCAAGTATCTCATCCTCACCTTCACTGAGCGCCGCACTTAATATCTCATCCACCTCAAACCCGGCAAGTTCCTTTTCCTTGTCTATCCCGCCTTCCTTTGCAAGGGCCTCATTTAATTCCTTCTCGATCAGAGCATGTTCATCATACGCCTTTGCAAGTCTTTCGGGCAGATCCCCAAGTTCGTCCCGGCAGAAATTATCAAGCATTTCCCGCTGTCTGTCCGGATACAGCAGCGACTGGTGCTCATGCTGTCCGTGTATGTCTATAAGAACTCCCGCAAGCTCCTTAAGAACTGCCGTCGAGGCTGACTCTCCGTTTATACGGATCGTATTCCTGCCCTTCATTATCCTTCTTTGGAGCACGACACAGTCATCCTGCCGCGGTATATCAAGTTCATCAAGTTTGGCCCTTACTTCATCGGAATCCGCCGAAAAAGTAAGCTCACACAGGGCATATTCGGCATCATCTCTGACAGTATCGGCTTTCATCCTTTTTCCGAGGGCGAAATTGATCGAATCGATAAGAATTGACTTTCCCGCACCTGTCTCACCCGTAAGTATATTGAGTCCTTCGCCAAAGTCAAGCTCAACATCATCTATGAGCGCAATATTCTTCACATGTAAATTCAGCAGCATTCTATCCCCTTAAACCAGCAACTTATCAATCTCATTCATAACCTTTACCGTATCTTCCGTGGTCCTTACGGCACACATTACGGTATCATCCCCTGCGATACTCCCGACTATCTGCGGAAAATCAAGCGCATCAATGGATGCCGCCACCGCCATTGCCATACCGGAAAGGGTCCTTATCACCAGAATGTTCTGCGCCATGTCCATTGACTTGAAACCGGCCCTCAACACATTCACATATTTCTCATCGGTCCCTTCACCCGCACCCGAATGGACCGCGTATCTCTGACGTCCGTCACCGGCAGGTATCTTTATAAGGTTTAACTGTTTGATATCCCTTGATACGGTAGCCTGAGTAACCTGGTATCCTTCGCGGTTCAGGCGGTCGGCAAGTTCTTCCTGTGTCTGTATCACATTATTCGATATTATCTCAAGGATCTTACTCCGTCTGTCCACACTCATCAGTTTATCCTCTTAAACTTCCTTCTTAATATCTCAAGGAAGCCCTCGCTGCCTATCTTGATTATCCTTGTCACTCCCGCAGCCTTGCTTATCATGACTTTATCGTCGGCCTTAAGATCTATCGTAGCATATCCGTCACAGGATACGCATGCTTCCATCTCAAGCTTATACCTGCTCTCACATACCTCTATCATAATCTCGTCATCAGCCGACAGGACAACGGGGCGGATATTAAGGCTGTGCGGACAGATCGGAGTTATCAGCATTATGTTTGACCCCGGTTCCACAATGGGGCCGCCCGCAGACAGGTTATATCCGGTGGAACCCGTGGGAGTCGAAACTATTATACCGTCGGCATCATAGGTCGTCAGGAACTTGCCGTTCACATACAGGCGGTATCTTACAACACGAAGCGATCCGTGCCTGGTTACTACTATATCATTAAGCGCAGTATGCTCATCACCCAGGGTGGAAGCCTTGAGCATAATGCGCTCTTCTACGTCATATTTATCCGCTATGAGCAGGTCGAGAGCCGGGATGATGTTATTCTTCTCAACCTCGGCAAGAAAACCGAGTGTCCCGAGATTGATACCAAGAAGCGGAACATCCTTGTCAACAAGGGCACCCGCGACCTGTATCAGGGTCCCGTCACCTCCAAGGACCAGAACGCACTCCGCACCGGCGTCGATCGCCTCTTCAAGTTTACGGGCGTGTACATTTCCGTGCGTGACCTGAATAAGGGTACAGTTACATTCGTTTTTCTTAAGATGATCCCTTATAAGATACGATACCTCGTTATCGGGATCCCTCTCCTTATTTGATACTATCAGATAATTTTTCATTTGCCTTCTCCGTGATCATGGAAATGATCTCATCCGTAACTTCCGGCTCATTTTGGTTTACATAACCCTCCGGGTTCTTCTTAAGCCAGATCAGATACTCTATATTCCCTTCCGGGCCTTTAATGGGCGAATAGGTAAGGCCCAGGGGCGTAAATCCGTTTCCTTCCGCATCGGCCCTCACCTTGCGTATGACCTCCTCATGTACGGCTCTGTCCCTTACAACGCCCTTCTTACCGACCTTCTCCCTGCCTGCCTCAAACTGGGGTTTTATAAGGCATACCATTGATGCTCCGTCCTTGAGCAGGGGATATGCCGCCGGGAGTATCTTGTCGAGTGATATGAACGATACATCGCATGAGGCAAAATCGATCACGTCGTCTATATCCCCCGGGACAACGTATCTGAAATTGGTCTTCTCCATGCATACGACACGCTCATCATTTCTTAATTTCCAGTCAAGCTGTCCGTGTCCGACATCCACGGCATATACCTTTGCAGCTCCGTTCTGCAGCATGCAGTCTGTAAATCCCCCCGTCGAAGCGCCTATATCCATACAGATGCATCCCGTAAGTAAAAGAGGGAATTCGGCAAGCGCCTTCTCAAGCTTAAGCCCTCCGCGGCTCACATATTTAAGCGGATCGGTCTTGACCATGATATCAAGACCCTCCTCTTCAAACACCGAACCGGCCTTATCCTCCCTCTGGCCCTTTATGAACACATTCCCGGACATTATTATCGCCTTGGCCTTCTCACGCGAAGACGCATAGCCGAGATTAACAAGGATCACATCAAGCCTCTGCTTCATAATGCGCCTCCCCTTAATCCTGCTTCCCGTCAAACACGGTCCCGGAATCCCTGCGATGCTTGTTTCCCCAGCTTATATACGAGGAAATGATCCGTTTGACTATTGATTCACGGTCGATACAGACTTCCTTCTTTAAGAGTTCCACATTGCCGTGTTCTATATAGTCATCCGGAAGTGCTATCACGAGCACATCGGTATCGAGCTTGTTCTCAAATACATACTCCATTATCTTCTCGCCCATTCCGCCGTCCTTAACCCCCTCTTCGAGAGTCACGATCAGCGAATGAGTCCGGCTCAGATCATCTATGACTGCGGTATCTACGGGCTTTGCAAACCTTGCGTTTACAAGGCTGCACGGATATCCCCTTTCCTTCAGGTCAAGCCTTACCTCTGCGGCAGTCTCGACCATGCTTCCGAGAGCAAAAAGGGCGATGTCGTTTTCCTCATAAATGACCTCACTCCTGCCGTATTCAACAGGCATCCTGAACTCCTCAAGTCCGTCATATGCCTCACCTCTGGGATACCTTACAGCCACAGGGCTTTCCAGGGCCACGGCAAACTTGATCATATCGGACAGTTCCCATTTATTCTTGGGTGCCATCACAGTCATATTCGGTATCGAAGACAGATACGAAATATCAAATATCCCCTGATGCGTCTCACCGTCAGCTCCTACAAGGCCGGCCCGGTCTATCGCAAATATGACCGGAAGGTTCTGGATGCAGACATCATGCAGTATCTGATCATATGCACGCTGCAGGAACGAGGAATAAACCGCAACTATAGGTTTAAGTCCGCCTGCCGCAAGTCCTGCCGCGAACGTAACCGCGTGCTCTTCGGCGATACCGACATCGAAGAACCTGTCGGGATACATATTGGAAAATCTCTTAAGGCCGGTTCCGTCAGGCATTGCCGCAGTGATCGCGACCACCTGATCGTTCCTGGCTCCGAGCTTGGTCATAACGGTTGAAAATATATCGGTATACGCCGGCTTCCTCTTTTTTATCGGAAGTCCCGTGCGGATATCGAAAGGCTCCGCTCCGTGGAACCTTGCGGGATGCCGCTCCGCAGGCATATAGCCCTTTCCCTTCTTGGTTATCACATGGACGAGCACGCATTTGGGAAGCTTGCGGGCCTCCTTTAACATCTTGACCATCGCGGAAACGTCATGACCGTCCACGGGCCCGAGATACGTAATACCCATATCCTCAAAAAACATGCCGGGAACTACAAGCTGTTTAACACCGCTCTTATAACGCTTAAGAGTATCAACAAGCTGCGGTCCCCTGGGAAACTTGTTAAGCGTGTTCTCAAGTCCTATCTTGAAATCCTTATATGCGTCGGCCGTACGGATCTTACGCAGATATTTGCTGACTCCTCCGACGTTCTCGGCGATCGACATATTATTGTCATTGAGGATTATCACATAATTGGTATCAAGCCTTGCGGCATTATTGAGTGCCTCATAAGCCATACCGCCGGTAAGTGCGCCGTCTCCTATCACGGCATATACCGCATGGTCACCGCCCTTTAAATCCCTTGCCTTTACAAGCCCGAGCCCGGCCGAGACCGATGTTGAGCTGTGGCCGGTATCAAAAGCATCGCAGCGGCTCTCCTTGCGCTTGGGAAATCCGCTCATGCCGCCGTACTTACGCAGGGTTTCAAAGCCCTCCTGCCTTCCGGTGAGCAGCTTATGGGTATAGGACTGATGCCCGACATCCCATATTATCTTATCCTTCGGCAGATCGGCCACAAGATGGAGAGCCATCGTAAGTTCCACCGCACCGAGGTTCGAGCCGAGGTGGCCTCCGGTCACGCTTATCTTGTTTATAAGGAATTCCCTTATCTCCCTTGCAAGATCGTCATACTGGGAAGGCGGGATATCCTTTATGTCATTGGCTTTTTTTATGTTCTCAAGTACCACTGTGTATCCCTCTTGACGGGTGCCTGCGCTTCATGGCGCGATACTGTCACCTGTCGCGGTCAATAAGGAACTTTATCAGTTCCTCCAGAAATTCATTTTTCTTATCAAGTTTGCCAAGGAGCTCTATTGCCCTCTGCGAATACCTGTTTACATCCTCGGTCGCTGTTTTAAGCCCCTTTATGGTCACGTATGTGGTCTTGTGATTCTTGCTGTCCGAGCCGACGGGCTTGCCGAGTATCTTGGGATTGCCGGTAACATCAAGGATATCATCCTTTATCTGGAATGCGATCCCCACGGCTTCACCGACGCCCTCCATGATATCGGTTTCATCTTCGGTCGCGCCGCCGAGAACCGCTCCTATGGTAAGCGCCGCCTGGATGAGCGCCCCTGTCTTTAACCTGAATATGAACAGTATGCTGTCTTCGCTTAATGCGATATTATTATCTTCAGCCTCAACATCATATACCTGGCCTCCGACCATACCGTATATTCCGGACTTGTCGGCAAGTATCTTAAATGCCTTTAATGCCCTTGAGGTGAGTACCGGATCGTCGATACACAAGTCAAGTGAATGTGCGACTGTCTCATAAGCCTTATTGAGCAATGCATCACCCGTCAGGATAGCCATATCCTCACCGTAAACGATGTGTGTGGTCTTCTTGCCCCTGCGGTACTCGTCATTATCCATTGCCGGAAGATCGTCATGAACAAGCGAATATGTATGGATCATCTCAAGCGCTGCCATAAAAGCACCGAGACAGGGATGTTCCCCGCCAAACAGCAGGCATGCCTCCCTCATCATCACGGGTCTCAGCCGCTTTCCTCCCGACAACAGACTGTAATTCATGGCGGAAAGCACGGTCTTCTGATAACCCTCCTCGCCGGAGACGCCGTACTTTATGACCATCTCCTCCGCGGTTCTGACTCTGTCCCTTAATTCTTCATTGAAATTCATTCAGCTCACCTTCTTCGTTTAAAAGCATAACCTGACCTTCAACTGCCTTAAGCCGCTCATCGCAGAACTTAAGCAGTTCCATCCCCTCCTTGTACAGGGCAAAGGACTGCTCGAGCGGTACATCCTCCGTCAACTTATCAAGTGTTTCATCAACCTTACCGAGTGCCTCCTCAAGAGTCAGCTTCTCCATTTCCTCTTTCGTCATATACCACCTCTGTGATCCGGGCTCCTGCCCTGCCATCCCTGTAATACAGGGTGATCTCATCTCCGTTGCTTATATCATTAACGCTCTTTACCGGCCTTCCGTTCCGGCCTTCGGTAAATGCATATCCGCTGCCAAGCCTCTTAAGCGGAGACAGGGCTTCAAGCCTCTCGACCCTTATATCAAGCATATGCCTTCTGTTAACGATCGCCCGCTTCATCGCATCTTCAAGGTGCTCCCTTGCGGAAATAAATCTCATGCGCTGCTCTCTTAACTTATGGCCCGGACTTAAGTTCATCAGGCTTAACATAAGCCGTTCGTATCTGTCTCTTTTCCTCTTTACCGCTTCAACCAGCAGATCCTTGAGTTCACCTTGCCTTCGCGTGAGCATATCCTCAAACGAAGCCATATCAAATACCGCAAGTTCGGCTCCCGCAGATGGTGTCGGTGCGCGAAGATCCGCAACGAAATCGGTTATCGTGGTATCGGTCTCATGACCGACAGCTGAAATGACCGGAATGCTGCAGTCAAACACCGCTCTTGCGACCTCTTCCTCATTGAAGGCCCACAGGTCCTCGATCGAACCGCCGCCGCGCCCGACTATCATCACGTCAACCCCGGCTTCCTCAAGAGCCCTGATACCTCGGACAATGCTCTCTGCGGCGCCCTCGCCCTGTACCTTTGCCGGATACAGTATGATCCTGACATGCGGATTACGGCGCCCCGTTATATTGATTATGTCCCTTATGGCTGCTCCCGTGGGAGCGGTAACAACTCCGAGAGTGGTTATATACGGCGGGATCGGCTTCTTATACTCGGCCGAGAACATCCCCATTTCCTCGAGTTCCTTCTTAAGCCGCTCGTACCTTTCGTACAGCTGCCCCTCACCGTCAAGTACGACAGAGGAAGCATACATCTGATACCTGCCGTCACGTTCGTATACGTCTATGCGTCCGGACGTGATGATCTGCATACCTTCCCTGAGCGTAAATGCAAGTCCCCTGCGGCTCCCTGCAAACATAATGCAGGCAAGGGTACCTGTATCATCCTTCATGGTGAAGTAAATATGACCTGAGGAGTGGTACTTGACGTTTGAAACCTCTCCCTTAACGTGAACAGAACGCAGCATATAATCCTGCGCAAACATGTTCTTGATATATGAATTGATCTGTCCTACCGAATAAGCATTCTTCATCTATTCAGTTCCTTCGCGATCCTGTGAAGGGTCGCTGACGGATCTGGCGACTCCGGCAAGAACACCGTTCACGAAGGAAGCCGAACTGTCCTGACCATATTTCTTGGCCAGTTCCACGGCCTCATCTATGGCCACGCCTACCGGAATATCATCATGCATCATCTCAAATACCGCAAGCCTTAATATGGCAAGATCGACCTTGCCCATCCTTGCTGTATCCCAGGATCTTGAATTGCTGTTGATCGTCTCATCAAGGCTGCTTATACGCGAAACGATCCTGTTGTACTTATCCCTTATATAGCCCTTATCATCCTCGCTGAACGAATGGGATATGCATTCATCCTCATCTCCCGGAAGTCCTTCGTCATATCCGTTCGAAAAATACCCCTCAAGCTGCGCCGTTACGTCTTCAGCACTTGCAAATTCAAGCCTGAACACAAGCCTGAAAATATGCTCCCTTATCTCACTCCTCGTCATATCAGCGCATTACTCCTCATTGGTCATGTCTATACCTACGATCCTGACCCCGACGTTTAATACGGTCAGTCCCGTCATATTCTCAACAGAAGTCTTGACTCTCTCCTGGACCTGCTTGCTCGTGATCGGTATGTTGTAACCATACTTCATTATGAGCGCAAGATCGACCGTTACGGCACCGTCGTCAATGACTACCCTGACGCCGCGGGACCTGTATCTGATCCCCATCTTCTTCATGAGTTCCTTGGGAATGGTGGAAACGGTCCCTGCGACACCGTCGATCTCCGCCGCCGCTATCGCTGCGATATTGCTTACAACATCATCTGCGATGCGAACCTCCCCGTAGGAGCCTGCATTTATATTATTGAGCATATCCGCTTCCCTGGCCATGTTATCCCTCCCTGACATATAATGTATAATTATACCAAATACGGCCTTAAAAGAAAAGACCAAGATACCGCCGCTACAGGTAAAATATAAGCTCGTTGAGATTATTAAGAGTCACGTAATTAACGTTCCCCGCTCCGCGCAGATAATCGAATACATGTCCGTCGCCCATCAGGTGATCGGTCATCGCCGAATATACCTGCTCATCACTGCATTTTACGGAAACCATGGTCATGCCGCTGTCATATGCCTTGTCAAATACCCGCATCAACTGTTCTTTATCCACGGTCTCAAAATAATTGCCTTCCCTAACATAATAGTTATCCGCCATCGATGTGCAGACAGGTATCGGGAAAGGATTATCCGTCGTGTGTGACTGTTCGATGGAATCCGTCGTGACACACAGATATTCGTAACTTATCTCGGGAAGCTCCGGCAGCGATGAAAGATCGCTCTCGGAACTTAAGTCATAAGACATATCGCCCCAGGTCACATCGATATGATAATACTCACCGTCGGCCTTAACAAGGTTCCAGGCATGATTCTCATTATCACCGGTAACTCCGCGGACTATGGTGCATAAAAGCCCGCGCTTTGTCATCATATACTGCATCGCCGAGGCATATCCCTGGCAGACGCTGCGCCCGTTCTCAAAAACACTCAGATAATTCTGGCCGTTCGGGGCATTAAGATCGTATTCCGTATGACCTATGATGTATTCATACAGATACTTTATCACCTCATAATCATCGGTTCCGGAAGGGGCATTCGCAAGGCATTCGTCAACATATCTGTCGGCCTTCTCCTGATGCTCCTTGGCTTCCGCGCGGGTCATCGTATAGATCCCCGAGATCGAAAGTTGTTCGACATTGCCTCCCCGTTCAAAACGGATCAGATTATAACCCCTTACGTAAAACAGTTCCGGATTATCCGCAAGCACGCAGTTAAAAACCTTGTCGATCATCGCCGGGTCCCTCGTCGGCATGGATATCCTGCTGCCAAAGTCAAACAGAGATGTATATATCATCTTATACATCTTCTGCTCGCCCTCTTTGAGCGTATGATAAGCAAAATAACGCTCATCCTTAAGCACCCTGTCAAGGGAGCCGTCCTCATCCCCGCTCTGTGCACTGTCGTCCGGATCGGGTTCGTCATCATCAAGCTCGATGACCTCTTCACTTACCTCAATGCCGTTATCAAACGCGTAATCATCCTCATCCACCGGTTTCGGAAGGGCATACTCCTCCTCGGGGCTGTCATCGAGCAGATAACTGATGTCATCCGCTATATCCTGCATGAAGCCCGGAAGAGTGCATGCGGTGAGAGTCACGCACATGACAAGGGATATAATGGTCGTTACGGTCTTTTTCATCTTCATTCCGGTATGCCTTAATTCCTGCCAAACTCCGTAAGCTTAAGCCCTTCGTTACGTTCAAGTACCATTCCCACGCTCCAGCTGTTTATGAACAAAAGGAGCGGATTTCCTTTAAGATCCTGGATCTTCTTCATGTCGGAAGTCCCGGTGATCTTATCAACGTCGATCTCATCCTTATTCTCTATCCACCGGATATACTCATAAGGCAGGTTCTCAAGCCCTATCTCCACGTTGTATTCATTCTCAAGCCTGTATTTTAACACCTCAAACTGGAGTACACCGACGACGCCTACTATTATCTCTTCCATACCGGCGCCGAGCTCCTGAAAGATCTGTATCGCGCCCTCCTGGGCTATCTGGTTGATACCCTTTACAAACTGTTTGCGCTTCATCGTATCGACCTGCCTTACTCTTGCGAAATGCTCGGGGGCAAACGTCGGTATCCCTTCGTATTCAAAGTTTTCCGAAGGCATGCAGATCGTGTCCCCTATCGAGAAGACGCCCGGGTCGAACACGCCTATTATATCGCCCGCATATGCTTCATCGACCACATGTCTTGAATCAGCCATCATCTGCTGGGGCTGGGAAAGCCTCATCACGCGGCCGCCCTGAACATGCTTAACCTCCATGCCGGCGTCGAACCGCCCCGAACATATCCTCATGAATGCTATACGGTCACGGTGAGCCTTGTTCATATTTGCCTGGATCTTGAATACAAATGCGGAAAAATCATTCGTGCAGGGATCGATGATACCGGTATCGGCCTTTCTTGCAAGCGGCGTGGTCGTCATTTCAAGGAAGTACTTAAGAAATACCTCAACGCCGAAATTCGTAAGTGCGGAGCCGAAGAAAACCGGAGACAGCTTGCCGCGCCTGACTTCATCTATGTCAAATTCCGCGCTTGCTCCGTCTATAAGCTCTATCTCCTCAAGCAGCGTATCGCAGGCCTCATCGCCTATAAATCCGCGCAGCCTCTCTTCATCCGATATGGGAAGTATATCCGTATGTCCTTCCTTTGTTCCCTTCTCCGTATCGGAAAAAGTCATGACAGCTTTCTCGTTCCTGTCATATACACCCTTGAACCGCTTACCCGATCCTATGGGCCAGTTTACGGGACAGGTCGCAACCCCGAGTTCCTTCTCGATATCATCAAGCAGTTCAAAGGTATCATTCGCATCCCTGTCCATCTTATTGATAAACGTAAAGATAGGTATGCCGCGCATGGCGCATACCTTAAAGAGCTTCCTCGTCTGGGCCTCAACACCCTTGCTCGCATCTATTACCATGACGGCCGAATCGGCAGCCATGAGCGTCCTGTAGGTATCCTCCGAGAAGTCCTGGTGCCCCGGCGTGTCAAGTATATTGATGCAGAACCCGCCGTACTCAAACTGCAGTACGGATGAGGTTACGGATATTCCCCTCTCCTTCTCGATCTCCATCCAGTCGGATACCGCATGTCTTGCGGTAGCCTTGCCCTTTACTGATCCCGCGAGATTTATCGCTCCTCCGTATAAAAGGAATTTCTCGGTAAGTGTGGTCTTGCCGGCATCGGGATGCGATATTATCGCAAACGTCCGACGCCTGTTGATCTCATTTTCAAACATTTTAAATATCCCTTGATTTTTATTTTCTTCTTCCCGTTTTTGCCTGCGGGATCACCGCTTCCTTGGTTTGGCGGGTATTTTACGGCTGTGTCATTGTGCTCACAGCAGTGACTCTCCCTCGGTATCTCCCGGAACGCCGAGATGATCGAGCACGGTGGCGGCGATATCCGCGAATGTATTGCGCGTTCCGAGATCGCGGGGTTTAATGCTCTTTCCGTATATGAGGAGAGGTACGCATTCCCTCGTGTGATCCGTAGTCTTTGTGAAGGCGGGATCGCAGCCGTGATCGGCGGTTATCATGAGAACATCATCATCTCTCATTTTGGCAAATATTTCGGGGAGTTTGCCGTCGAAATACGCCACGGCCCTGGCATATCCGTCTATATCGCGCCTGTGTCCGTACAGCATATCATAGTCGACCAGGTTGACGAACATCAGCCCGTCAAAATCCTTATCCATAAAACTTATCGTCTTATCTATCCCGTCGGGATTACCCGTGGTATATGTATGCTCCGTAATACCGGCTCCCGCAAAAATATCAAATATCTTGCCGACGGCAATGACGTCCTTCCCCGCTCCTCTTATATGATCGAGCATTGTCTTTCCGGGCGGTACCAGCGAAAAATCATGCCGGTTGCTCGTCCTTGTATAATTGCCGTTTGAACCAATGAAGGGACGGGCTATGACCCGGCCTACCCCGTATTTGCCTTTAAGGCCTCTGCGGCAGGTCCTGCATATCTCATACAGCTCCTCAAGGGGGACAACATCCTCATGCGCAGCTATCTGAAGGACCGAATCCGCCGACGTATAAACGATAAGATCGCCCGTCTTTACGTGTTCGTCTCCGTAATCGTTTATCACCTTTGTCCCCGAATACGGTTTATTGCAAAGCACACCGCGTCCGGTCTCTTTCTTTATCGCATCAATGACTTCATCGGGGAACCCGTCGGGAAACGTCGGAAGCGGCTTATCTGAAATAATACCGGCGATCTCCCAGTGACCGATCGTCGTATCCTTTCCGGCGGAAGCTTCCCTCATCCTTGCATACGCCCCTATAGGCGAACCGGTGCCGTCATCATAGTCTATGCCGTTTATATTGAATATACCGAGCCTGCGAAGATTGTCTGCATTAAAATAACTGCTGCCATAGCAGGACTTCATCGTATCCGTTCCTGCATCGCCGAACTTATCCGCATCGGGAGCATCTCCTATCCCGAAGCTGTCCATTACAATAAGGATCACTCTTTTAGCCATGGTCGCCCTCCTTCGTAAACTAATTAATGATACCACAGACAGCGTCTTATTTCCACGTTTTCCGACATAAGACCGGTTAATTGTCACCTTAAGTTGGCAAAGTTTATGTTGTCAGATAATTTTGCCATTTGTGTATCAATAACGTATGCCCCTATTATATTTACAGACTTGTCCACATCCGGGAGATTTTCAATTTTGAAACATTCGTTTTTATAGATATCCACAATGTTAACAACCGTTAAACGTACAGTTTATCGGCGTTTCACGCGTCGATTTACATAATTTTGCAAAAGTGTAAATTTTCATTTAATGTTTGTATATGCTGTGGATAAGTCGGCAAATACTGTTATTATGGCACTTTTATTTGTCAAGTATTTTTTTCAGGATTTGTTTGGAATAGGTGTTATTTTATATAAAATTGTCAGACAACTCAGTTTACATATTAAGGGACCGGGGGACGGTTCTGCGGTCCCTTTTACGAATTAAAAAGGGACCACAGAACCGTCCCCCGGTCCCCTGATCCCTTAAGCAGATCGATTAAATTAATTATTTAGCATCCTTTATCGAGAAGCTTATCCTTCCCATCTTGTCCTTACCGAGGCACTTGCACTTAACAACATCGCCGAGGGTAAGTACGTCTTCAACACGGTTTATCCTCTCCTTGGCGATCTTGCTTATATGTACCATGCCTTCCTTGCCGGGAGCAAATTCGATGAACGCACCGAACTCCTTGATGCTTACGACTTTACCGGTATAGATCTTACCTTCCTCGAACTCGGACACGATCATCGTGATATACTCTATCGCCTTATCCATGCCTTCCTTCTCGGTTCCGCATACCGATACCGAACCGTCATCAGTGATATCGATCTTAACACCGCACTCGTCGATGATCGCATTGATTGTCTTACCGCGCTGGCCGACAACATCACCGATCTTCTCGGGATCGATCTTGATCTGTATGATCTTGGGAGCATATTCGTTAACGGTCTTCCTGGGCTCCGCTATGGCAGGCTTCATGCAGTTATCCATGATGAAGAGCCTTGCTTCACGGCAGCGTGCTATAGCTCCCTCTACGATAGGCCTTGTAAGTCCGTGGATCTTGATATCCATCTGGATCGCAGTGATACCTTCGGTAGTACCGGTTACCTTAAAGTCCATATCTCCGAAGAAATCCTCAAGACCCTGGATATCCGTAAGGAGTACAAAATCATCATCGGTATCTCCGGTAACAAGACCGCAGCTTATACCTGCAACCATCTTCTTGATGGGCACACCTGCTGCCATAAGAGACATACATGAAGCACAGGTTGATGCCATCGAAGTTGAGCCGTTTGATTCAAAGGTTTCGGATACGCAGCGGATAGCATAAGGGAATTCCTCTTCCGAAGGAAGTACGGGAATAAGAGCCCTCTCTGCAAGCGCACCGTGGCCGATCTCGCGGCGTCCCGGTCCCCTTGAAGGCTTGGTCTCGCCAACCGAGTAACTCGGGAAATTATAATGATGCATGTAACGCTTGTTTACTTCGTTAGAATCAAGACCGTCGATCCTCTGCATCTCGGAAAGAGGAGCAAGAGTACAGATATCGCATATCTGTGTCTGACCGCGGGTGAACATTGCGGAACCGTGTACGCGTGGTATAAGATCGACTTCAGCGGCAAGAGGCCTGATCTGCGTGATCTCACGGCCGTCGGGACGCTTGTGATCCTTAAGGATCATCTTGCGTACGGTCTTCTTTTCGTACTGGTATATAGCTTCGCCGAGTATTGCGAGCCATTCCTCGTTATCGGCAAATGCCTCCTCAAGACGGGCGGTTATGTTGCGGATGTTCTCCTCACGTACCTGCTTCTCATCCGTGAACACCGCACCTTCCATCTCTTCGGGAGGTACTATCTCCTTCATCTTTGCAAACAGTTCCTCGGGGATAGCGCAAGACTCGTATTCATGCTTGGGCTTACCGACCTCGGCTACCATCTTATTGATGAACTCGATGATCTTCTGATTCTCTGCATGTGCCATATAGATGGCCTCGATCATCTTAGCTTCGGGTATCTCATTTGCACCGGCCTCGATCATTATGACCTTCTCGGCAGTTGATGCGACCGTAAGATTAAGATCACCGGTCTTCCACTGCTCCTGGCTGGGATTGATGATGAACTGACCGTCTATCATGCCGACCTGCGTCGTAGCGCAGGGACCGCAGAACGGAATATCGGAGATCGAGGTTGCTATCGCGGAACCGAGCATTGCAACAAGCTCCGGACGGCACTCGGGGTCGACCGATAATACAAGGTTATTTAAGGTACAGTCATTCCTGTAATCCTTCGGGAACAGGGGGCGCATGGGACGGTCGATGACACGTGCCGTAAGTACTGCATTCTCACTCGCCTTGCCTTCCCTCTTATTAAATCCTCCGGGGATCTTACCCACCGAATACATTTTCTCTTCAAACTCAACACTTAAGGGGAAGAAATCGATACCTTCCCTCGGCTTCTCGGATGCGGTAGCCGTTGACAGCACGGTGGTATCACCGTAATGCATCAGGGCTGCGCCGTTAGCCTGCTTGGCAACACGTCCCACATCAACAGTAAGGGTACGTCCGCCGATCTCGATCGAATAACTCTTATACATTTGATTCTCCTTATTACTTCCTCAGACCCAGATTCTCGATAAGTGAACGGTAACGGCTTATATCCTTCTTCTTAAGATAAGCAAGTAATCCGCGCCTCTGACCTATCATCTTATACATACCGCGTGCCGAATGATGGTCGCCCGGATTGGCCTTAAGATGTTCGGTAAGTTCCTTGATCCTCTCGGTGAGGACCGCAACCTGAACCTCCGGTGAACCTGTATCGCCTTCGGTCCTTGCATACTTCCTGATGATCTCAGTCTTCTTCTCTTTCGTGATCATTTCATTACCTCCTATTATGAATATTCGCCTGCAGGACGCATCACGAAATCTGCATCCGCGGCTATCAGCCATATGCTAAGCCGAGGGCCGGAATTCCCTGAGCCTGGCACAGGTCACGCAACTTACACATTTTAACACATAGCATAACCGTTGTAAAGTTTTAATATCAGGGGTTAAGGCCATACCATGTCCCGTCAATGAACGCACCTTTGTAATCCCGTTTTTTAGATATTATCTTAAAAGTAAGCGTTCTGGTACCGCCCCAATTCCCCCTGCCTGCAAGAGTCACACCGGCGGTTCCCGTATTTATGTTATTGCTGTAGTATAATACCGTAAAATCATTATCGCCGGTACTCCCGGCAGGGATCAGGTAATCGGGTGCCGAGGCTTTTCCGGTAAACAAAAGCTGCTTAAGATCGGCCCTTCCAAGCTTTATCTCCCTTCCGGTATAAACCTTGTCTTCTATCTTATTTGCACCTGTCTTTTTTAGCTGCGACGAAGCGGCTATATAACGGTATTTTAACAATATGCTCCCTGTATAATTACCCTTTCCGTTTACCCTGACCGTAACCGTATCCCCCGCGGATATATCCTCGGGCTCTTTTTCTTTTCCGTCCGGACCGGTGACCGTATAGGCATAAATGCCGGGGTCGACCGCAAAATCCGCACCGGATCTTAAAGCCTTTCCGTCGGTATCGGTAATGACGATCGCAGGATTCTTAAACCCGTTCCTTGATATGATCTTATCGGCTGCCGAAGCACTTCCGCCGCCTGCAATGATATCCTCAAGGGCCTGCGGCCTCACAGTGAAATACAGCTTGTTGTTCCCCTTGTACTTGCCCTTTCCGTTGACCGTGGCCACGGCAGTCGGCGAACCGTTGGTCACTTTCGTGTTCTTGCTGTAACTTACGGTATAATCAACTCCGGGTACTAGGATATTGTCTCCGTCTTTTACGGTAATCTCAGGTTTCGCCCCGCCCTTTGCATAAGGTACATCGGTACTGCTTAATGTATATGAAAAAGGCGAACCTTCGACTCCGGGCATAAGCTTCCTGCCTGCATTTATGGTAAAGACCCCTTTCGTGCTCCCTATATAGCCTTCCGGGTTTTGGTCCATGGCCGTAAGCACCACGGTGACCTTGCCGGGATCTTTGTTGTTTCCGGTGATCGTTGCTTTAAAATCAACACCGCACCTTAACTTCTTTCTGTTCAGCGTGACCGTATAATCATCCACATCGGGAACTATTCCCTGCCCGGTATAGGTAAATGACTTTATCTTAACGGAAGCTCCTGACAGGAGCCTGCCCTTATCGCTCAACGGAACGACATGTATCGTTGCCGTGCTGCTTCCCGAGAAGTTTGCATTATTCGGTTTAACGGTCACCTGATAATCGCCTTCACCGGTTATGCCGTTCACGGGGGCACCGTTCTTAGTATATTCGAATTTAAAATTCCTCTTATCCATGACCCGCCCCGTGGAAACGAAGGTGACGGCCGGTACAGGCTTTATCAGCCTGCCTGTTGCTGCGATGATCATATCCTCCGCCGCTGCCTGCGCACCCTCTTCTCCGGCATTTCCGAGGATTGAAGGTACTATCTTAAACTTCACCGTTTCCTTTGGCGTTGCCTTGTAATTTCCCTTAAACGTGACCGTCAGAGTGGCAAGACCGTTCTTTTTGGTCTCATCGCTTATATTCTTATTGTTGGCGTAGCCAACGCTGTAATCCCTGCCTTCGGTCAAAAGCTTCATGCCATCGTAAACATGCGGCACCGGTTTTTGCGCCTCTCCGGTATAGGGATATGACGCATGGAGCCCGCCGATCCATATATCGGTCTCAACTGTCTGCTCGCCGTCTTTATCCGTTATCGTCTTCTGGACCTCTTCATCCCCGACCTTGATGACAGTCTCCGTAGTCGGATTCCCGTCCTCATCCTGACCGTTCTGCTCTCCGATCGTTATGCTTCCCGGATCAAGGCCGGCATCTTCCGAAAGCTGTGAAAGGTCGCCGCTATCATCACCTGTGCCTTCCTCTTTATAGGTTTCGTCCCCAAATTCATGACCGCATACGCATTTAACCTTCCTTATGCCGATATACAGAGTTTCGGCCGAAGGCGGCTTAACGATCTCGTATTCCCGCTCATCAACATGATTGCCGGGATCGACGGGGAGTTCCTCACCCCTGCACCTTAACTTACCGCAGATCCCGCAGTAAGTATCACCGCTGTACCCTTTATTGCAGCAATCGGCAGCCTTATCACCATCGATCCTGACAGACTGGTGCAGGCATATCTCAAAGGGAACGCTCGCGTAGTCCGTATCATTGGTATCACTCGTATCCTCAGCTACAAGATATATCCTCCAGCGCTCTTTATAGTCTTCCGGCAGGGTAAAAGTCACACTTCCCTGAGTTTCCGTCCCGATATCAAACTCCTGCAGATACCTTATATTCGCGCTGTTAACATTCCCCGGGGTATACTGCTTATCAAGGATCATTACCGCGATCCGGTCAGCCTCACCGGCATCCCGGCCTTTTACGGAATAGGGAACAGTCACCCGGTCACCGTTTTTAACCGCATAGCTTCCGTGCTGCATCCAAATCTCCAGATCATCATCGACGACCTCAAGCTTGTATTCCGATCCGGTTATTCCGGGTGCTCCCCAGACAAGCCTTGAAAAGACGACTCTTTGGGGATCAATGTTTAAGGCGGGGCTGACTCCGATACCGTCATCCGTTATCATTTCCCAGTCATGTGCTATCAGGCCGTCGGGCTGCACCGTACCCATTGTAGAATAAAATGTAGTAAAATCATCAACGGATCTTAACCACCAGGTCCTTCCCTCCGTATCATACCGCTTGATACGGTCAGGATCGCTTACATATCCGTAAGCAGGAGTACGCGCTTCATGTACCTGCAGGATAAATACCTTGTCTCCGTAAAGCGGAACGCTCTTATCTTCGGGCCGGCCGGAATCCTTGCCTTTTACGCTCGCCGCGATGGCACTTATCTCCTTCCCGGTGAAATTATCCCGGTTAAGGAAACCCAAGCCGCTCTCCGAATTGAGCCATTTCTGCAGCGCGCTCCCCTTCCAGTCCATATTCCGGCTGTCAAACCTTCTGTAATCCAGTATCCTGTCACAATCCATGAAGAGACTTCCGTTTTCGGCGCCGAAATCCCGGGAAGAAGGATCAAGGACCCTGTACTTAACGGGATCCGGAGTGCCGTTAAGCGCGGTATCATACCTTCCGAAATATACATAATCCCAGCCGCCGCCATGGACCGGGTCGGGATTTCCTATAGGCGAAGCTGCAAGGCCCGCGATATATTTATCCGAACCGCTCATTGTGACTGTCACACGATAAGCCTGTCCGCGGCCGGTACTGTCGTCTCCCTTGGCCCTGTACCATACATGGTAGGTTCCCGGCGCGATCGCAGAGGGAACATCTTCACTCCAGCCCGTTGCCGGCACATCCTTACCGCTTTTTGATATACAGTATTCGATGCCCGGATCGCCCTCTCCGGCAGTCACAAGTTCCTTAAGGGTCCCGTCCGCGCTAAGTCCGGGTACCGCCTCAGGCGCCGTTATGATCCTTGCCCTCACGGGCATCAGAGCCTCTGTCGGCTCACTTGCCAGGTAGGTTCCGTATTGCCCGTCATCCCCCGATCTGGCCACAAGATATACCTTCCATCCGTCTTCAAAGTCTGATGGTATATCAAAAGATACAGTCCCGTTAGCGGCTCCTTCCGGGTGCTGATATGCAAACAGGTGCTTTATCTCTGCGTTGTTGGCATTCCCGGGCGCATATTCCTTATCAAGTATCAGAATAAGCACATCACAGGATCCGCGGCCTATATCACCTTTTATCTCATACGGAATGCTTACGGAATCATACGTCTGCACGATCCCATCCTGATCGGGGATTATCTCATCGACATTTTCGCCTTTTTTGTCTGCGATCACCGTGAGCCTGTATACCGCTCCGGGCTCCCCGGCTTTACCGCTCACAAGGCTCGTAAAGAGTATGCTGTTCAGCTTTACGTTAAGCGCAGGGCTTAAATACATATACTGTTTCTGCCCCGCATCCCTCGGATCAACGTTTATCCTGATCGATCCGGCATCCGAAACAAGGCCCGCGCTGTTAAAGCCCGATCCCTGTTCGCCCGCTGCCCGCAGGTTCCACCATGAGGCACCCTCTGCTCCTTCTTTGATCCTTGAAGCATCCTCCCCATATCCGTAGGAGGCATTCGCCGCCTCTCCCGGCGAAAGCAAAAATACCTTCTCACCCGAAAGTGCTGAGAATTCCTCCGTATCTTCGTCACCTTCCGCCTTCTGCGTTTTTGTACTTCCGCCGATCGCGTCCGCTTCAAAGTATCTTAACCATTGCCAGGAAAGGTATCCGTTAACCGGGTCGTTAAGGAAAGCCTTAGAACTGCTTTCTGCCCATGTATCGGCGGTTTCAACACCGGATCTCTTATATACACCGTCATAGTCAAGCAGGAGGCTTCCTCCGTCGATCGAAAAATCACCGGAAGCGGGATCAAGGGCCCTGAACTTACCCGGTCCCGACGACGGAGCGGCTAAGTCTTTTCCGAAATAAACATAACTGAAGCCCCCGCCGTTTACGCTGTCAGGTGCACATAACAGCCCGGTCCCCAGTCCCGTTTCCGATACCAGGTCGCCGGGTATACCCGCCTTTTTGATCTCAACAGTGACGCACCCCGCTTCCGAATTGGCAAGCGAACCATAACCGTTGGCGTAATACCAGACATAGTAGGTACCCACTTCCCGGCCGGCAGGTATCTCATCACTCCACCCGTCAGCCGGCACATCGGAAGCATTATTCCCGAGTGCGTACTTTATCCCGTAAGGTGCCCTTCCGGGGGTGACCAGTTGTTTGTCAGTACCGTCGTACACAAGCCCCGATACCGCAACAGGGCGGTCATATATCCTTACCGACGAAGGCATCGTTATCATTACCGGATAAGACGCATAATCCGTTTCCGTGCCTTCATTTACCGTCTCGGCGACAAGATAAGTTATCCATGACGGATCATATCCGATGGGAATGCTGAAACTGCCGGAACCGGCATTCACATTACTGCCGCTTAACTTCTGATAAAACTTAACGGAAGAATCATAATCCTCGAAATATCCGTCCAGCATGACTATGGATACCTGATTGACATTTCCCGAATGATCCCCGCTTAAGCTGTATCGTACATTCATGTTACTGCCGTCGTCCGTAGTGATCTCCACGGGGTTTACGACAATATCCTCATCAAGAAGGGACAGTTTATACTCCGATCCCGCTTCCGACGCATTTCCGCTAAGGAGCGAGGTGAAAACGATCGAATCGATCCCTATGTTAAATGCAGGGCAGACATTCGCCATAACCGAGGGTGCTCTGCCTGCCACCGTATAATTCATTCCGATTATCCCGTTAAGGATAGCGCCGTTGTCATTTACCGGGGACCTTAGGTACCAGCACCTGTCCTGTGCCGGGGAGTATTTGCTCCGGGGTGCCGTGGTACCGTATCCGTACGATGGCCTGACGGCCTCAACTCCGTCAAGGAGGAATATCCTGTCATTATCAAGAGGGCAGTAACGGTTCTTCACTGTACCGTCCGGACTGCCGTCATTCTCATCGGGTGCCGCCTTGCTGCTTGACGCAATGGAAGATATCTCAAGCTGTGTAAAATCCTGCGTAAAATCTCCGGTACCGTAAGTTTCCGTACCGTTTAAGAACTTCTTGACAGAGCTTGTCCTCCAGTCGGTTTCACTAAAGATATCAAACTGCATCTGACGAACCGAAACATCACAGTCAAGCAAAAGGCTTCCGCCCTCAACACCGAAAATATCCGAATACTTGTCAAGCACGCGGTATCTTATGGGATCAGGAGTATCATCTCCGTCAGTATCGTACCTGCCGTAATACACATAACACCACCCGCCGCCGTTATCCTTATCGGGCCTGCACAGTGCATTGGTCCGCACTCCTACCACCCTTCTGTCGTATGCGCCGTTACCGTCGCGGGTCATATCCACACCGGTCTCATCCTGCAATATGTCCTCTGCCCATACATGTGCGGCGAAAAGCTCTGCCGGGAGCATCCCCGTAATGAGCACACCGGCAAGTACCATTGCGGTTATCTTTCTTATCATCTTCGTCTTTTTATCATTCACCATATGCGTTCTCATATAATATGTACCCCTGAAATACTATCCGTAAAAGCCGCAGATAAGCCCATTTTTACGAATATTATTATATCATGGGACATTGCAAGTATCAATCCCGACCGGTTTACATAACGATCCCACTGCACCGCCTGCGATTGATTATTATGTCAAAATGTAATATGATATATATTACCCTTATGTACAGATCATATGGGTGAATAAAAAATGCGACACCAAGGAGGTATGACTATGAGAAAGATCGCTAAGTTTCTGGTAATATCCGCAATACTGACCGTACTGTTTGCAATGCCCGTTATGGCAAGGGAGGTAAGCTTCTCTTCCGAGAATACCGATTATCTTATCACCCTGTTAAAGGGAAATGAGGCA
Organism: Lachnospiraceae bacterium; assembly: GCA_024692905.1. Classification (GTDB taxonomy): domain Bacteria; phylum Bacillota; class Clostridia; order Lachnospirales; family Lachnospiraceae; genus UBA2868. The sequence goes on from JAILLY010000076.1 coordinate 25,531, forward strand.
AAGCTTACAGGCGCACTTAATGAATATGCCAAGGTTCAGGCAGGCCCTTCGGCTCAGGCAGCCATAGCAAGGCAGACCGCTATCGTTAATTCACAGATAGCTGCGGTAAACAAGGAATGCTCGCAGAATCACATCCAGTTCCTTAATACCAGGCTTAATAATGCAAAGAAGGTTGAAGCAACCCGCTTAAACCAGCTTAACTACTTCAAGGGTCTCTATGCTGTAAGTTCTTCATGGGCTCCGCAGGTTGCAGTTGCCCAGGCTGAATATGATTCGGCCGCAGCGATCACCGCTTCGGTTGAAGCAGATCTTGCAGCAGCCAAGGTTAAGCTTGCTCCTTATCTTTGATTCTCATCAAAACGTAAAATGGGATGAAACATAAAGGACTCCGGTTTGAACCGGAGTCCTTTACATTTATCCGAAACGCTTCCTACGATGCCTGAACCATCCTCTTATCAGCTACCGATACCTTCTTGGCATTATCGGGATCCGGATCCAGTACAGAGAAAGCGATGTTAGTCGCATGATCGGCAACCCTCTCAAGACCCGATACCACATCGGAGAACAGCATGCCGGCTTCAGGAGTGCATTCGTTCCTTGTCATTCTGGCTATATGCTGCCGCTGGAGTTCCCTTTCCTTCTCATCAACGGCATCCTCAAGCGAAAGGATATCGCGCAGATGCTCATCCGCTCCGGTCGAGAACATATCTATCGCAAAACGTATAAGGGTGTTTACCATATCAAGCATCTCACCCATCTCCTTCATGGCGTCACGCGAGAAATCGATACCCTTTTCCTTTCTCTGCCTTGCCGAATCCGCCACGTTCTCGGCATGATCTCCTATTCTTTCTATATCATTCACCACATGGAACAGTCCGCCGATGCTCTTGGCATCGTCAACGGGCAGATTGGTCTGGCTTATCTTGACAAGGTAATTTGTTATCTCATGGTTAAGGAAGTTGATATTTTCTTCGACCACATATACTTCCTCTATATCCTCTTCATCCAGGGTGACCAGTGCATTCATTGCACGGTTTAAGTTCTCGTTTGCCAAAAGAGCCATCCTCTCAAGCTCCTTTGTAACTTCAAACACAGCCGTAGCCGGAGAGAATATATTCTTGCCGCCGATATATTCAAGCTGGAGATTGGCACGGTATCCGATCGCCTTATCCTCACCCGGAACGATAAGGTAGGTGATCTTAACAAGGAGACCCGCAAACGGGAACAGTATCGCAACCTGGAACAGCTTGAAGATGGTATGCGCGTTAGCAACCTGACGTCCCAGGTTATCACCCGATACACGGTGCAGGAGCGAAACCACCCACTCCATACCGAATACGAGAATTATATACATGATGATCGTACCGATCACGTTGAACAGAAGATGTATAAGGGCTGCTCTCTTGGCGTTCTTCTTTCCGGATAAAGACGTTATCAACGCAGTCGCGCAGGCGCCTATGTTACATCCGAGTATGATGAACAGACATATACGGATATCAAGCAGGCCCTGGTTGGCCATTACAAGGATGATACTGACCGTAACCGAAGAGCTCTGGATTATCGCGGTTATTACCGTACCGATGAGTACTGCAAGAAAGGGGCTTGTGAGTGACCCGAAGAATGCGGGCACGGCCGGGATATCCTTAACATTGCCCATGGCTTCCGACATTATCGCAAGACCCATGAACAATACACCGAAGCCGGTAAGTATCTCACCGACCTTCTGGATCATATCCTTTTTGATAAAGCAGAACATTATCACGCCTAAGAACACAAAAGCGGGGGCGTATTCGGAAAGGTTAAAAGAAACGAGCTGGGCGGTTACCGTGGTACCTATGTTGGCACCGAGTATAACGCCTACTGCCTGGGAAAGAGTCATGATGCCGGAATTTACGAAGGTAACGACCATCATGGTACAGGCACTTGACGACTGGATGATACCGGTAAAGATTATACCTACGATCATCCCCATGAACCTGTTTTTCGTAAAAAATTCAAGGATATTTCGAAGCTTGGCTCCCGCCGTCTTCTCGATCCCCGAATTCATGAGGCTCATACCGAACAGGAACAGTCCGAGGCCTCCGGCCAATGTAAGCAACGTCGTCGCTATCATAATTCTCCCTACCTTTACTGCCCTTACGATCGTTTCACGGGCAGTCATCATCAGATCCGTTTCACTATTTTCTCACAATTATGATTTTAGTGTATGATTTTTCAAGATACAAGGTGTTTATGGATTTTTGTTGAAAAATAACAAGGGTATTCAGGTTTGGGGATGGTTTTTATGCCATTTTTCCCCTTCTGCCACATCATGCTTAAGCTGAGCCTTAAGTGCTTCAAGCGAATCAAACTTCATCTCGGGCCGCAGGAACTCATACAGGCTTACCGTAAGTTCTTCACCGTATATCTGCTCATCAAAATCATATATATACGTCTCAACACCGATGGGGGAAACTTCCCCTTCTACCGTGGGCTTACGGCCGATATTTGTGATCGCATCATACCTTGTGCCGTTATGGTCGACCGAAGAAAAGTACACACCGTTCGGCGGGAGGAGTTTTAACTTGTCGGGGATAAGATTGACTGTCGGTATACCGAGCGAACGTCCTATCCTTCGTCCGTGCACGACCTCGCCGTAAAAGAAGTACGGATGAATGAGCATTTCATTGGCTCCGGCGATATCTCCTTTTGCTATGCGTTCACGGATCAGGGTGGAGCTTATCTCACGATCGGAGTACCTTAACTTGCCGATCACTTCGACCTCATATCCGTACTCGTGCGCATGCCTTCTTAACATTTCACCGTCACCGAGTCCCCTGTGTCCGAACCGGCAGTCACTGCCCATGACGATGGCCTTCATGTTAAGGCTGCCCGTAAGATATTCGTCTATGAACGTTTCGGCACCGATCGATGCGGTCTTTTCATTGAACGGGAACTCGACCAGTATATCCGTACCGAGTTCTTCAAATATACGCCGCTTTTCCGCACGTGTCGTGAGTACTCCGGTCTCTTCACCCGTAAGAAGCGTTGAGGTCGGAACATCGAAGGTGAATACCGCAAGCTTTAATCCCTGCCTGCGGTATTCATTCATCCTTGAGAAGATCCCGGCATGCCCCTTATGTATCCCGTCAAACTTGCCGATGGTCACAACCGTCGGATCCCCGATATGAAAATTTACGGTATCACATATTATCTGCATATAAAGATCACTTCACGGAACCCGACTTGCCGAGAGGACATGCCTCGGTCATATAGGTGTTTCCGTATATATCGTATACGATATACCTTCCGTATGTATCAAGATTATCAAACGGCGCCCTGCTTCTCTTAAGCTTTAAGTCCTTTGCCTTATAGACATCACCGTATGTATCATAATCCCAGTTTCCTTTTTCATCCATGTATTCAAGCAAAAGTTCGATCTCATCGCTGTCCTCAAGATAGTATGCCGTGTCCTCATCTTCACCGGAAGTTATATCTCCGAAACAGTATCCCAGGATCACTCCGTCCTTATGCGCATCATCATAATAAAGATAAATGAACGCCTCGCTTCCGTTTATAAGGACCGGAATGCGTCCGAACTTGGCAACTTCACCGGTACCCGGATCTTCATGCATCATGGTGGCATAGAAAGGAACCGTATAACCGTTTATAGAAAACCATTCCGTCGGATTAACAAGCGCAAGGCGGTTCTTTCCGTCAACACTGCAGTTATAATCCCTTCCCATGAGTATCAGCAGTTCCTCTCCGTTTATCTCATCCGTAAACATGAGGGTTAGCTCGACATGGTCAATAAGATCCCACGCATCATTCGAAAGACTGACCGCATAATAACCGTTTTCCGTCTTCTTTGCTTCAAGCGTATAGGTTGCGGTCTCGTTATACTCATCCGTCTCATCATCTCCTGCCGTCTCGACTGCGGCTTCCGACTCCATTTCCGCAGCTTCCGTCTCGGCAACTTCCTCGTAGGATTCTATATACCAGCTTCCCCCGTACTGGGATACGACTTCTTCACCTTCATGCGCGAGGCGCCTTGACATAAGGTTATCATAAAAGGCAATGACATTCTTATCATAACCTAAGCCTACCATTGATTCCCTGCCGTCTTCATATGCATAAAACGCATCGAAGGGACTGTATACGAGCAGGCCGTGTCCGAAGGGATAATCGCTGTCCGTATATACCACGGCATTGTTGACCCAGTTTATAAGGGCAGGTGATGCATCAGTGTAAAGATTGATGGCAAGCGTCTGAAGGTCAATGGAATCAGATCCTTTATATTCACCGGCCACGGTCATACTGTTGCTGCGTGCCCTGACATACTCTTCATAGCCCTCCGTTTTTTTAACTGAAGCGGCGATCGAGGAAATATAATTGGAATATGCCGCATATAATCTCTCGATATAGTCGATACGGATCACTGAGATCGAACTGACCGCCTTATACTCATGGATCGCGGCCATATATCCCTGAGCAGCCTTCTCGCACAGTTTCTGCGGTTCCCTGTCAAGGAGTTCAAGGAGCTGCGTATAATTCATGCCTATACCGCTGACTGTGCTCTCGGCTCCGACCATATAGGTGGCATGCGCACCGAGGCTCATACCCATCTCAAGAGTACACATATTGCAGGCATCGAAGATAACCGCATCAAAGTCAACTCCCGCTTTATCAAGCTCCCTCTTTATTTCATAGTCATACATCCAGCCGAAGGTATTTCCTTCAGAATCCCTGAACCCTTTGCCCAGCTGATCCATTCCGAACCCTACGGGTGCACCGCCGCCGTGATCCCAAAGCACCAGAGTATAATTTGCCGCAGGATATTTGGCTGATGCAAACTTGATGAAATCCGAAAGGTCTCCTTCGCTCGTCATTGTAGTCCTTCCGAGCTTTTGGACTTCATATATACCTTCATTATCAATGGCATACCGGGTCACTTCACCGTCGGGGATGAGATTGTTCTGCCAGTCATTGGCGCCTCCGCACTCAAGCACCACATTAACACCGTCGGGGATCGTCGCATCAAGCATCTCCTTAATGTCGGCGGTAGCATATCCTCCCGGCGACTTATCATTTCCGCTCTCAAGGTCGCTTCCGACCATATATATCATAAGGGTACGCAGCGCCTCGTTGCCGGACGGTTTCTTCATTGCCGGCGGCTTGGGTATCTCTTCTTCAAGTTCAAGAGTAATGTCGGGAACGGCTTCGCTTGCGTTATCCTCTTCATCCTCGGCAGCCACATCCTCCCCGGCAGCCTCCGCCACGGTATCATCCACGTCCGCCATGCCGTCATCCGCCCCGCGGGACGGTACATGATTGATATTTATGTTTACCGTATTGGGCAGGCTGAGTCCGTCCGCTTCGGCAAGCGGAGCACATGAAGCCAGTAACACAGCGGCAGCAACGGCTGCACATAAAAGTTTGAACCTCTTCATTTTCACCCTCCTTGATAAATGATCCTTACATATCCTCCGTAAACGCACCTATCATAAGATTATGATATTTGCCGTTCTGAGCATTTATTACCCTGTGAACGTCCTGCCATCCGTAGTTTATATCCTTATAAAAACTCTCTCCCGGATGCGAGCCGGCCCTCAGCAGATATCCGTTATAATCACAGTCCTGTTCGATCCCTATATTCCCTCCGTCAAGTTTTACGACCACCGAGAAATACTCACCTCTTTTAAGAGTCACGGGTTCCGAAAGATCTATCGTATAATATCCGTCATAATAAAGCCTCCCACCGGTATATCCCGCTTCCACTCCGGATCCGGGATCCGAAGGATCCGTAAGGTTTTTATATATGCTGACCGTATAATCCGCACCGTCCGGCCGCATCTTCCCCGCATATACCGTTACCGCACGCAGGAGCTCTTCCTCATGTCCGCCCTGTCCGCTGACGCAGAAAACATTGGCTCCCTCATTAAGAAAATCACAGCGTATATTGGGAACAGTCATCTGGGTGTCATAGCAGTACTGATTATCAAAGCCGTCATCGGAAGCCTGCATATCGATAACATAGGCTTCCGGAACGATCGTTGGATCCTCGTAGGACAGCCAGAAGTATGATTCTTCCTTAAGTGCGGTCTTATCCTGCCAGCTGTTCCTTACAAGCCAGGCACCGTCCCTTTCGGGCTCCACAAAAAAATAATCCTTTGGAAAATCATCATCCCAGCCTATCACGACCACCGCATGATCTCCGTAGGAATCATCAAGATCATAGGTGTACTGGGCATTCGTTCCCGCGTTATAATACCTTCCACGCCCGTCACCGTAATAAATGATCCCCGCACCGCCGTTCTCGACTATGGCCTGTTTGACATGCGAAGGATTGGCACGGATGTTTAAGAACATAACATTACGAAGATGGGCGGCATCCCTGCCTTCATATCCCTCGGGGAGTCCGTTTTTAAGTATGTCACCGGCAGTACCGTAGGGAATGAGTTCCTCATCCACTATCCCTCTGCGTTTCATAAGTGCAAGCGCCGCATATTTGGGGTCTCCTCCCGCATCAAGAAACGGATCGTCCTTACCGGCATATTCAAGGCTGTCGCCGGTATCACCCATAGTGGGCGATGCACCTTTATGATAGGTGGCATATGCAAGCTGAAGTTCGCTGTAATCGACATCCGTACCAACAAGTCCCTGCTTAAGCATCGACAGTTCAGCCAGAGACACTGCCGCATGAACCCAGCATGTTCCAAGATCTCCCTGATCCCTTGTGGCGGGATACATGCTCTCAAGCGTTTTGGAAAGCATGGGATCGTCATAACTTAAAGGATAAGCCGCCGGAGGTGTATAATCGGCATCAGGCACAAACCTTATCATCCCGTCCCCGAGCAAAGACCTTATTTCCTCATAGGAAACCGAATCCGAGACCGCCGTTACCTCGTCAGTATACGGAGCCGGTTTAAAGCCCGGAACATGTGACCCCTTCTTTAAGGCCTTCCGGCCGGACGCAGCCGCCCAGACAAGCCCGAGTATGAGTATAAGAAGAAGTATGATAAGGATATACTTCCTTCGATCGGTCCTGTTCCTTACTTCAGGTATCTTTCCGCCGTTATCTTTGATATCCTTAAACAGCCGGCAGGTGACAACTACGTTATCCCTGTCCATCTGTTTATAATCAAGATTTTTGCCGGTGACGGTATTCTCCGTTTGTGAAAGAGCATCAAGTTCATCCCAGGGGATAAGGCATGCATGTATCCTTGATACGGGATCCTTGGAAATGCGTACCGACTGGTCTTCTTCGTGCATCCGTATACGTTCCTTAAGGACTTCGTCGCTCATGCGCGTATATCCCATCGTATAATGGAATGCACACCACCTTAAATGCTCTGTCTTTCCGAGATTATCAAGCGTTTTGCCGTTTAACCTCTCAGGATCGGTCATGTCCAGTCTTTCAAGAAGTGCCGACAGATAATCCGCACTTGCCCGACAGCTCATCCGGCTGAAATAATCACAGTCAAGCCACTGTTCTTCTGACGAGCCGTCCTCACCGCAGTAATAATGGTTTATCCTGCGGGCAAGAACATCCATTCCGTCCCCATACAGTATGTTTATGTCAAAGACACTTGATTCAACGTTCGTGCCGTCAATGCGGGTGCATATGACTTTATCGTTATAGACGCAGTATACGGGAAGCTTATGCCCGGATGCCTTAAGTACGTCCGTAAGGCCGTAGGTTATCTCACTGCCGGTATCCTCGTTTCCTACCGCAACCATGAGTCCCGTAAGTGTACCGGCTTTCTTTCTTAAGTAATCCGTAAGTTCCCTGCTGCGCCCGTCATAAGGCATAAATGATATATCATAGTTTTCGGTTATACCGGGATATCTTGATATAAAGAAGCCGTTCCTTTTATCCACGTCGGGATCGAACACGGCTGCATGAAATGTGCTTCCGTAAAACTGACCGTTTGCAACGAGTTTGCGGAGTATCTCCTGACCGATACATCCGAATCCGATAAGGAGTATATCGACATCATTTACGGCCTTTGCCTTATCATCAAAATCTATGCTCCTGCATATGGGATATTCCTTCATCAGAAGCCTTGCGGCAAGCTCGGCCCTGTTATAGATCCTTACCGTACCGTATCCGTAATGATCATGGAGCGCCTGAAGATCATGTCCTGCCTCAGCCCTTGAAGCAAACATCACAAGCTCGGTCCGCAAAGGATCGACGCCGTACTGCTTAAGACATTCGCGCATCTTAAGTGCATATACGAGGTTACCGTTATCATCCGCCGAAACCGCACTCAACCGGAACCTGCACTTTCCCTTACCTATATGCAGGCTCTTTAAGAATGAGAGCTCCGGCCCTGTCGCGGCACTGTCAGAATACCATAAACCGCCCATGCGCCTTATCTCGGCTTCATAGGCATTCCCGTTCCCGACGAAAACTATCGACGTATGACTGTTCCCGGAAAGAGTACGTGCAAGCGCGATCGAGTTATCGTCAATACCGTATATGAGCTCAACGTCGTTGATATACAAAAGCCATGTACGGAGCCTTCGGATAAGGCTCTGGCCAAGGACAAGGATAACGACGCTCACAAGTGAATAATATGCAAAGAAATGTATGGTCCAGTAATACAGGGAAGTCCAGAAGGTCTTTCCTGCTATCTGCATATAGGCAGAATAGTTATTGCCTCCGGCATTGCCGAACATCCGGCCGATATCCACGACCGTCCTCAGCACGGCTATCAGCGGCTCGCCGGAATATGAGGATGCGTTTATCGATCCGTATATGATAAGTCCTCCGGCGATAGCTACCGTAAATGCCACTCCGGTCCATCTCCCGTTACGGTCCGCATCGATCGCAAGGGCAAGGATCAGAGCAAGGAACACTGCCATTGATAATAAGATTACTGAAATACTTCCCATATAACCTCCCGGGGTAATAACAATAATAAACGATCAATCATCCGGAAGGAGTGATTGTATTTCTTCATCAATCCTCTGCCTGTCCTTCTCTGTCAGGATACCTTTTTCAATATATAGATCAGTAGCGGCTGCCGCTCCATCAAGTATGTCTTCTTTACTGTATTTGCCTCCGGTCATGATCTCCATAAGCATATCCGACAATTCCTGAGACCCCAGATACTCGGAATTATTATCAAAGCAAACCATAAACAGAAAACTATATGCCGCATTTTCATAATCTCCAATTCTTTTGTATGAATCGGCAGCATATTTGTAGCTGGTTTTTATCATACTCCAGTTACTGCCCTGTGTATTCTCCTTGATATACTCAGCTGCAGCTTTTTCTAAATATCCGGCGGCATTGGCATAATCCATTTTATCGTCATAATAGATCTCTGCAAACATCCGATACATGTCAGCCGAAACATACTCTGCCTCCTCTGCTTTCATCAAATAATCCAATGCTGTATCATTATCATCATTATCATAACAGATCGAGCCGAGCCGGAATAATACCTCACCGTCATCCGAACCGGCCTGCTCATAATATTCCCGTGCCTTTTCCCTATCCGCTTCAACCCCAAGGCCTTCATAATATATGTTTCCAAGATATTTATTTGCCTTGAAGCTGCCGCTTTCCCCTGCCTTCTTAAAGCATTTCATGGCATTCTCATAATCAGGCTTGTCAGAAAGGTGACCCTCATAATACAATCTGCCCACATTATACATTCCTGCCCCGTTATCATCCTCCTTTTGAGCCGCCTGCATATAGTAGTCCTTTGCGGCCTCGTAATCCGTTTTCACTCCATATCCGTTTTCATACATTAATCCTATAAAATCAAGCGCCTGGGCACTTCCGGACCAGGCTGCCCTTTCAAAATACTGCAGCGCTTCCTCGTCCCTGCTGTTAACAAAAAAATACCTGCCCTGTCTGAATGCCGACTCTACACTCCCCATCTCCATTCCCTTATTGAAATATTCAAGTGCCTTGTCTTCGCTGGTCTCTACTCCATATCCGTTAAGATACATCTCACCGATACTGGCATATGCATCTACATAACTGTGTTCTGCGGCAAGCTCATAGTATTCCATTGAACGTGTATAATCAGGCTCACCATCCTTCGTTCCGTACTTTCCGTCACGGAAGAGGTTCCCGAGCTTCCAATAGGCCTTGGCATATCCGGCTTCAGACGATTTAGTATACCAGTTATATGCCTCGTTTATATCCTCTACCACGTCCCCGTTACCGTATTCATACTGAATTGCTATATTATACATCGCTACCGGATTGCCGAGATCTGCGGCCTTATCGTAAAACCTGCGGGCTTCATGCGCATTGGGCTCGATCCCTTCACCCTTGCCATACATATATCCGGCCATATTCATACTGGCTATATTTCCGGCCTCTGCGGCCTTTTTGTAATGATCAAGCGAGTCACGAAATGCCTTGTCGGCATTTACGTCTTTATCCTGGAGAGCATACAATTCACCTATGCAGTGATTTGAATTGCCTGCATAAAAGGGATCCAGTGCGGTCAGTTTTTCATAGTATATAAAAGCCTTTTCATAATCCTTATCTATACCGCCGTAACCGTCCTTATAAATATCGCCTATAGTGGAGCTTGCAGCGGACGCAATATCGCGTACACTGCTGGATTCGGCCTTTTCCAAATATCCTATGATCTCATCGGTATCGGGTTTCTCTTCGGAAATGCAGTCTTTTATCATCAATCCCTTGTAATAATTCGCTTCAAGGCATCCGTTTGCAAGTGCCTCGTCAATAAGTGCTCCGGCCTCATCAAGATCCACAGAAACCCCATATCCGTTTTTATATAGGGAAGCAAGCCCGATACGTGCCAGATCACTCCCCTTATCCACTCCATTCTGAAAATGTGTCACGGCTGATCCATAATCATAATCCCTTACATCCAGCAACCCGAGATAATAAAACGCATCTGCCGATCCGTGCCGGGCTGCGATCTCAAATTCCGCCCGTGCCTTATCATTATCCTCAGTCCCGCGGTACTCGGAATAGAATGCTTCAAGTCCTCTGGCCATATGATCAGGCCGCAAAATAATAAAAGCGGCCGCGGCAAGACATAAAGCAAGCACTGCGGCTGCTATACCGAATATGGCTTTCCTTTTCTTTTTTGAACGCTTTTTGTCCTCAATCTTCTTTACCAGATCCTCATCATTCATCTGCGGATGCTGCAGGATCGTTGTGATGTATTCGCGAAGCTCATGGATATGTTTGTTAAGGGGATTGGAAACCGCATCAAGCCAATGAACACGTGTAAGATAGTATTCAAGTTCATCATTCATATCAGATTTGGTCAACCGAAAAGGAACTATTGTCCTGCCCGCGTTGAAAGCCAGTGCAACTTCATTCATTACCTGCTTGGATGCGTTGGATTCATCGGTATATACAAGGACAAGAACCTTTGCAGTTGCAATACCGTATTTGATCGCGGATACCCACTCCTGTCCGGGCATTATATCCCTCGGAGCGTACCAGCATTTGATACCATGATGCTCGAAATTCGCCACTATCGCATCAGCAACATTTTTATTATGTGACGAATAACTGATGAACACATCATAGTTTCCTTTTGTATCATCAGAAGCAGATATTGACTCTTCAAATGTATTCCCGTTTATAGGCTCAACTTGGGGCGACTCATCTGCCTGTCCTGTAAGCGGTGCTCCGCACGACTTACAAAACATGGCTCCATCCTTACACTCGGTTCCGCACTGTCTGCAAAACATGATATCCACCTCTTTCCAAAATGACATATATGACGGCCGCTGCCGTTATGAACGGTTTATCCGTATCCCGGACGCATGAAAACAAGCCGGCACATACTAAATATTATCACATCCCGGGGGAATTTCCAATACAGAGGAGGAGAGGTCCATATTACGTTAAAGGGGTTTGTCAGGAAATGAACATCTTAAATACTTTATACAGACCTGAAGAAGGATCAAGATCATATAATGCTGCAAAGTCACCGTTTGAGCCGTATACGCGGAACCTAAGCGACTTCACATCCGATACCTTTACCGCTGCAGCATCGCTCTTCTTAAACGGATTTCCGTTCATGAGGAGTTTATCCGCTCCCTCACTCATTACTATACTTCCGCAGTCTTCAAACAGCTTTTCGACCGGTATCAGATGTTCCTCAAGACTTCCCTCATCCGCCCACTCCTGCACGGTCGAAAGCTTTACTGCCGAATCAGCGGTAAAGTCACCCGAGCGCGTCCTTATAAGGCTCTCCATCGCAGCGCCGCATCCGAGCTTTGCTCCTATATCATGACAGAGCGTGCGTATATAGGTTCCCTTGGAACAGGTTACGTGAAGCCGCACACGCGGCAGATCGATACTTATTATATCGATCGAATGGATCGTGACCGGTCGCGGCTTACGCTCAATCTCCTTACCCTCGCGGGCAAGCTCATAGAGTTTCTTACCCCCGACCTTTATTGCGGAATACATAGGCGGGATCTGTTCAATATCACCGGTAAAATCCTTTATGACCGAAGTGACATCCCCGGCAGACAGGCTGACTTCGTTTCTTTTAAGTACTGTCCCCGAGATATCCTGGGTATCCGTAACAATACCAAAAAGGAGTACTGTTTCGTACTCCTTGGTCTTATCGGTAAGCATATCGCACACACGTGTCGCACTCCCCAGACAGACCGGAAGGACTCCTTGTGCATCCGGGTCGAGCGTTCCGGTATGCCCTATCTTCTTCTGCCTGCAGATACCGCGAAGCTTTGCCACAACATCATGTGATGTGTATCCGCGCTCCTTATATATGTTAAGTATCCCGTTCATTTCACCTTATCTTCCGGAAGCCTTACTCAGACAGGTGCCTGAGCGTCTTTCTCCTCAAGGGCATCAAGCTGTCGTTCTATGTGAAGGCTTAAGTTATTAAGTACATCGTGGAAGGTGCCGTTCATATTGCAGCCGGCTGCGCGGACATGGCCGCCTCCGCCGAAATACTCGGCTACCTCCGCCACATTTACCTTACCGTTACTCCGCATGCTGACCTTAAATTCCAGCGTCCCGATCTCATACATGAATATGGCAACCTCGACACCCTTGGTCATCTGGAGCTGGTTTACGATCCCTTCAAAATCCGAAGGCTTCGCTTCATAGAACTCCATTGCCTTTCTGTCGACATATCCGGCAATGCATCTTCCGTCCATGAAGATGATGCTCTCAAGCAGTGTGCGCCCGAGCAGCTGATTCTGCACATAGCTCTTCTGATAAAAGGTCTCATCCGTGATCTTAGTTGCATCGAAACCGTACTTTACGAGCCTGCTTAACGCATCAAAAGTATCGGGTCCCGTACAGCTGTAGCGGAAGACACCGGTATCATGGGCAATGCCCGTATAAAGAGCCTTGGCAACCTCGACATCCATATACTCATCCTTAAACATCCTGGTGAGTATCTCGCATGTGGAGCTTGCATCCGGCTCGATATGGAATACGTCACCATAGCCTGAATTGCTTACATGGTGATCGATGCATATCGACTTTTTGGCGCCAAGAAACAGCTTGGCTGCGTCTCCGATCCTCTCAACATCTCCCGAATCAAGGGCGATGAACACATCAAACTGCCCCGGATATGCAAAGGTCGTATCAACTTCGTCATATCCCTTCATATACGAATATATCGCAGGAGGCTGATCAAGAAAGATCTTTATCTTCGCATCCTTATATGCATTTGTAAGATAGGCATACATTCCGAGTACAGAGCCGACACAGTCACCGTCGGGCCTGATATGCCCGGATATACCGATCGTTTCGGGGCTGCCTATCTCTTCAAGCAGGTCGTTTATCATTTAGCGTCTCCCGTCTCCCACATATTCATCGATAAGCCTGTTCATGTTCATTCCGTACTCCGCGGACGTATCCGGTATGAACTTAAGTTCCGGAGTATTCCGCAGGTTTAAGTTATGCGCAAGTTCCTTGCGAAGGAACCCTTCGGCGCTCTTTAAACCCTTAAGGGTATCCTCCCTCTCAGCCTCGTCGCCGAGAGTCGATATCCATACCTTACAGGTCTTCAGATCGGGCGCCACCTCAACATCCGTCACGCAGGTCATCGGACCCACACGCGGATCCTTTATCTCCGAACGGATAAGGTTCGCAAGTTCACGCTGGACCTCGGTATTTATCCTTGTATTTTTAATACTGTTCTTTCTCATATGTATCTACTCTTTCACTGAAGTTTACTTATGCCGGCGCACAGACCTTAAAGGTTATCTCGGAACCTCGACCATCTTGTAGGCTTCAACGATATCAAGCTCGGCAAAGTCATTGAAATCCTCGAATACAAGACCGCATTCGAAGCCTGCCTTGACTTCCTTGACATCATCCTTGAAACGCTTAAGGGATGCGAGCGCTCCTTCGTATATCTGCTCGCCCTCGTGGCTGATCCTTACCTTGCATCCGCGCTCAAACGTACCGTCAAGCACATAAGAACCTGCGATATTCCCGACTCCCGAAGCCTTGAATATCTGCCTTATCTCGGCATGTCCTATGACTTTCTCCTCGAATACGGGATCGAGCATACCCTTCATCGCCGCTTCGACATCCTCGATAGCCTTATAGATTACGTTATAAAGCCTTATATCCACGCCTTCGGTTTCGGCTATGTTCTTGGCCGTAGCATCCGGACGTACGTTAAATCCGATGATTATCGCATTCGAAGCCGATGCCAGGACGACATCCGATTCATTTATCGCACCTACGCCGCCGTGGATGACTTTGACCACGACTTCCTCATTCGTAAGCTTGACAAGGCTTTCCTTAACGGCTTCGACCGACCCCTGGACATCAGCCTTTATGATAAGGTTGAGTTCCTTTAAGTTGCCTTCCTGTATCTGGTTGAACAGATCGTCAAGAGACATCTTGTTCTTGGTATCGTCAAGCAGCTTGACCTTGTTCTGCGAAATGAAGGTCTGCGCGAAATTCTTGGCTTCCTTATCGTTATCGGGTGATACGAATATCTCACCCGCATTCGGAACGTCATTAAGACCGAGTATCTCAACGGGTGTTGAAGGACCTGCTTCCTTGACCCTTCTTCCCTTGTCATCGATCATCGCACGCACCTTGCCGTAGCAGGCTCCCGCAGCGATAAAGTCACCCACCTTGAGCGTACCCTTCTGAACAAGGACCGTAGCGACTGGGCCGCGTCCCTTGTCAAGCTGGGCCTCAATGACGAGACCGCGGGCCTTACGCTTGGGATCGGCCTTAAGCTCAAGGATATCGGCCGTAAGCAGGATCATGTCAAGAAGGTTCTCGATACCTTCACCGGTCTTTGCGGAAACCGGAGCAAATACCGTACTTCCGCCCCAGTCCTCGGGGATAAGGTCATATTCCGAAAGTTCCTGCTTGACTCTGTCTATATTTGCACTCGGCTTATCTATCTTATTGACCGCGACTATGATCTCGATACCTGCAGCCTTGGCATGATTGATGGCTTCAATGGTCTGGGGCATTACACCGTCATCGGCGGCAACGACCAGGATCGCGATATCCGTTGAATTGGCACCGCGCATACGCATTGCCGTGAATGCCTCATGACCCGGAGTATCAAGGAAGGTTATCTTCTGGTCACCGACCTTAACAACATATGCACCGATATGCTGCGTGATACCGCCTGCCTCACGATCTATAACATGAGTCTCCCTGATGGAATCAAGAAGCGAAGTCTTACCGTGGTCAACATGTCCCATTACACAGATAACGGGAGGACGCTTGACCATCCTGCTCTCATCCTCTTCCTCCTCCTTAAGGAGTTCCTCTATAACATCTACTACTACTTCCTTCTCGCACAGGATATCAAACTCGACCGCAATCTCTTCGGCCTGTTCATATGTGATCTCCTGATTGACGGTAACCACCTTGCCCTGAAGGAACAACTTCTTTATGATCACGGCAGGCTGGACCTTCATCTTTTCGGCCAGTTCCTTGATCGTCAAGCTCTCGGGAAGGGTTATTACCTTGATCTTCTCCTCCTCGACAACCTCGGCGGATTTCTCGGGCTTTATGAACTTTCCTGCCTTGCTTCCCTTAACCTGCTTGCCGCCTCTGAAACCGTCCTCGTTCTGATAGGTAATATCCTTGCGGTTCTTATCCCTGCTCTTCTTTGAATCGTCGCGGCGGTTATCCTTGCCGGCTCCCTTCTGATCGGAACCGAAGGCAATGCTTATTCCGCTTCTGACTCCGTCACGACTGTTTCTGAAGTTGCGGTTATCTCTTCCCTGTCCGCCGCTTCTTCCGGCAGGAGCTCTTCCTGCTTCGCCGCCCGTCTTTTCCCTACGTTCGAAAGTTCTTCTGCTATCGCCAGTGCCACTGCCACCAGTCCTGTTAGGACGAGCACTGCTTTGTACGTTTTCCTGACTTTTCTGAATGCTTTCTGTACCGGTGTTAACTGCCGCCTGCTCATTTTCTCCTCCCGAAGGTATAGGCTCATTCGTCTTTGCCGGGCGTTTCGTTACATCCTCAGCCGGCTTGGGCCTGACCTCTTCTTCCCTGTTCATCATCATGTTGGCCGTACGGGGAACGTTCGGCTTGATAAGCTTCTGCCCCGGCCTTACAAAGGTATTGCCACCCTGCCTGGGGTCGCGCGGCCTTCCCTGGGCCCCGTCCCTTTGTCCCGGCCTGCTGCCTCTTGGAGCCTCCTGGCTGTTATGCCTGTTTACGATGATGATGTTAGGCTTCTTTTTCTTGACGGGTGCTGCCCCGGCACCTGCCGGAGACTCGGGCTTGTCCGGTTTGGCGGCTGCCTTGGCCTGACTGTCATCGGCGGTTTCTGCCTTTGGAGCTTCCCTGACGGCATCTGCCTTTGCTTCGCCTGCGGGCTTTTCCTTAGCTGCCGCGGTCTTTGACGCAGCGGCACCGGATGATGCACCTGAAAGCTTCTTTCTTATCTTATCCTGCTGGTCGTCATCAATTGATGATGATGAGGTCTTCGTACCCTCACCCAGCTCCTCAAGCGCGGCAATGATATCCTTTCCCGACACATCGAGTTCCTTTGCGAATTCGTATATTCTCATCTTTGCCAACCTTACAACACCTCGTCTTTCTTACCTTGATCTATGATACTCAATATCTTACCGGCAAGTCCTTCATCGGTAACCGCAAGCGATGCCCGGAATTCCCTGCCTATGCAATGCCCCAGGTTCTCCATGTCCGAAAAGAACCTTATCGGGATATTGCGGTGATCGCACATATCAGTAAAGTGCTTTTTTGTATTTGCGGAGGAATCGCCGGCCACTATCACAAGCCGGGCGCTGCCGGCCTTGATCGTATTCTCGGTCATGAACTCACCGCTCTTTACGGCGCCGGCCCTCTGAGCCAGGCCAAGCATACCAAACGCTTTATCACGCATGGGCAATGATCTCCTCCCTTAAAGCGTCAAGGTCATCCTCCGATACTTCCGTCCTAAACGCACGCGCAAGGCTTTTTTTCTTTACGGCCGCCTCAAGACATTTCGGATCGCTGCACAGATAAGCTCCCCTGCCGTTCATCCTTCCGGTTTCATCAAGACATATCCCGCCTTCGGGGCGTTTTAATATCCTTATGAGCTCCTGCTTGGGCTTAGATACACCGCAGCCGACGCAGGTTCGCATGGGAACTTTTCTTTCCATGACCTTCACCGCCGATCCTTATAAAAGTCACTCGTTCTCGGGTATTTCATCAACCTCGAGATACTCTACTTCCTCATTTTCCTCTTCAACGTATCCCTCATCCTCTATCGCATCGGGATCAAGATACTCTTCCTCGTAGTATTCTTCTTCCTCATCATCGTAGTAATCCTCGAGACGGAAGCCCGGAGCATCCTTGGCCTGGGTCTCGGACTTGATATCTATCTTGAAGCCCGTAAGCCTTGCGGCCAGCCTTGCGTTCTGTCCTTCCTTACCTATCGCGAGCGACAGCTGGGTATCGGGAACCACTACCTTTGCGGTCTTCTCATCGCCATCGGCTATAACGAACACTACCTTGGCAGGTGAGAGTGCATTTTCTATAAGGATACCGGGATTATCATCCCAGCAGATGATATCTATCTTCTCGCCGCGGAGTTCATCCACTACCGCATTTACACGCGAACCGTTCATACCTACGCAGGCTCCGACGGGATCCACGTCCGGATTGTTTGACCATACCGCTATCTTGGTACGGCTTCCCGCTTCACGGGCTATAGCCTTAATCTCGACTGTCCCGTCGCGTACCTCGGTAACCTCGGATTCAAAAAGCTTCCTTACAAGTTCGGGATGAGTACGGCTTACGAGTATCCTCGGGCCCTTTGTGGTATCCTTGACCTCGTATATATATACCTTAACCCTGTCAGTAGGCCTTAAGTGCTCGCTCTTAACCTGCTCGTTTTCGGAAAGAAGCGCATCGGCCTTGCCCAGATCTATGCTTATGTTCCTGCCGACATATCTCTGTACGATACCGGTGACAACATCCCTTTCCTTGTCATAGAACTGGTTATACAGAACAGCCCTTTCCTCTTCCCTGATCTTCTGAAGGATGACGTTCTTGGCATTTGTCGCCGCGATACGTCCGAATTCCTTGCTCTTTATCTCGACCTGGACAACATCACCGGCTTTTGCCTTCTTGTCGATGAGCACTGCATCAGCGAGTGCTATCTCAAGGACGGGATCGGTGATATCCTCCTTGCTCTCTACTACTGTTTTCTCCGCATACACCCTGAAGTCGCCCGTCTCACGGTCGATCTCGACCTTGGCATTGTCGGACTTGCCAAAATGATTCTTGCATGCCTGGATAAGGGAATTTTCGATAGCGTCAAATATCGAATCCTTGCTTATCTCCTTCTCCTTTTCCAGCGCATCGAGCGCTTCCAATAATTCCTTGTTCATTTCGTTCCTCCTGAAACATAATGTTAAGATTTATTAATTATTTATTATTTATAAGCCTCGGCTTATCATTTACAGATCGATGCTCAGACTGATCTTTGCTATATCCGCCCTTGCAAACTCACGTGTGCTTCCGTCCGGAGTTTCAATGCTAAGCTTATCTTCATCAAAGGACTGAAGGGTTCCCGAAAACATCTTGGAACCGTCAAGGGGTTTATAGGTCTTGACGTCCACATTCCTTCCGATGCTGTGCTCAAGTTCCCTGTCTTTCTTAAGTATGCGCCCAAGTCCCGGCGAACTCACCTCAAGTATATACGCATCGGGGATAAAGTCCTTCTCATCAAGCTTATCCGACAGTTCACGGCTTACGGTCACGCAGTCGTCTATCGTGATCCCGCCTTCCTTATCGATATAGACCCTTAAGTAGTTCTCGTCGCCTTCCTTTACATATTCGACACTCCACAGTTCAAAACCGTACCTGTCAAGTATCGGCTGTACCAAAGCCTCGGTCCCGGCTTCATGATCCGCACGCCTGCCCATCAAGTTCTCCCTGTTTTAATACATAAGAAAAGTGGACTCCTGCAAGTCCACTTCTGTAACACTAACTATCGAAATATACAATACCACCTATTTATAAAAAATGCAAGCATGATTTTACCGTATTTACGGGCATCTGCGGTCAGGGTACGTTTCCGGGATACACATACTTAAGATATTCCGATGCCGTATCCGTAAGTTCATATATGAGCTTAACGTCCGTCGGCTCCCTGTCGGTCATCCTGTATCTCGGGAAGAACCGCGTTATATGAAGAGGTATCTCATCACCGTCGGGCAGGGATGCGATCCAGCATGCTATCCTTTTTATCTCATCTTTTGTATCGTTCATGCCCGGGACTATTAGCGTGGTCAGTTCCACATGACACTGTTCATTTGCCATGGATATGAAGCGTTTTACCGTTTCAAGATCGCCGCCGAGGGTACGGCTGTATATATCCGGATCGAAGCTCTTAAGATCGATGTTTAATGCGTCGGTAAACGGCAGTACCTTCCGGGCGACCCCCTCATTTACACAGCCGTTGGTCACAAGCACGGTCTTTAGGCCTTCATTCCTTAACAGTTTCGCCGTATCAAGTACATATTCATATCCTATGAGAGGTTCGTTATACGTAAACGCAACCCCTATATTACCGCGGTTTACGGTATTTACGGCAAGCCTTGTGAGTTCATCGGGAGTAAGATGATTATCGGCCTCCGTAAACGGTTCGGCAACCGCGAAATCATCCGCTCCCTTCATCGAGATATCATGATTCTGGCAGAAAGGGCATGCAAGATTGCAGCCGAAGCTGCCAACTGACAGGATATAACTCCCGGGATAAAACCGTGCCAGAGGCTTCTTTTCGACGGGATCGAGAGCAAGCGAAGTGATCACCCCGTAATTAAGGGATGCGATCCTGCCCTTTGCATCGCGGATCATATGTATCCTTGCCCTGCACCTTCCGACATCGCCGGGTGCCAGTTCACACGCATGCGGGCAGACGGGACATTTAAGCCTTATATCATTCAAATCCGTACCTCATGTCTTATGACTTCAAAACGCTTAAGCTTATAGTTCTTTTCATTTTCCGAAAGCCCGGCCTTGCGCAGTGCGATCGCAACCTGTTCATCAACCGTATCGACGCCATCAAGGTTCGGAAGCAGAAGCCCCCGTTTATATCCCTTGGTCACTATCACTCCGTAACGCTTTACATCCAGTTCATCCTTGCCGGATATATCCTCCGCATCCGACAATACATCAACACTTATCTCAAGCGACTCAAGTTCGTTTGGCTTTATGGGATTAAACCTCGGATCTCTTGTCGAGGCCGAGATGGCGTTCTCTATGATCTCTTCGCCTATATTCGCATATACGGATGATATCGTTCCGATGCAGCCGCGCAGCTTTCCTTCCTTATGGATAGACACAAACACGCCTGCTTTCCGGCTCTTCATCTCATCCGGAATGTCGGACGGGACTTCGATCTTAACGCCTTCATTAACGTAAGTTTCTATGGTCCTGCGGGCAAGCCTTATATAAGGATCTTCCGCCGCGCGTTTCTTATCAAGCACCTTCCTTTGCTCCTCCTGCCAAATGGCAAGGAAGCCGCGTCCGTCAGAAGCACCCCGCTTTACCGGATCGTCTGCTGCCTTCTTAACCTTATATGTACATATACCGTAACCGACGCCAAAGGTGCCCTCGTGGGAAAGACGCTTAACATCAAGGTCATACCCGTCAAGGGCTCCGGCCATTATACAGAAGCTGCGGTGGCCGCACTCTGCGGCGCGCTCACAGAAATTATCATCAAAGTCAAGAAGCCTGCCGAAATCAGCACTTCCCATGACATCCATGATCCGCTCATCATACTCGGGACCTTCCTTCGCAAATCCGTAAGGACCTTCTGCGAGCAGTTTATGCGACAGGTCTCCGCTTCCGACAAACACCGCGTTTCGATCAAGTTCATCGCATACATGCTGTATAAGCTGCCCGAAACGGTAATGATCGGGAAGAGTCAGTCCGGACAGGCCGATGCGGACGAGCTTGTAATCCGTGTAATATTTATTTATGAAGTAAAGCGGCACCATGGTACCGTGATCGAGCCTTGGTTCCTTTTCGCCGAGAACACCGGCCGGAAAGTCATCGTGCAGAGCCTTTCGGGCAAGCCTGTCAGTAAAAGCGTTGTCGTATGTTACGTCAAACTTAACGTCCGTGGCCCGGAAAGCACCCATGTCGCCCCGGGCACCCTGTCCCGGAGAAACATGGAAGTAATCGGCATACATGACGCTGTGCGGGGATGTCAGTATTATCGTTTCGGGCTTAAGTGATGCCACAAAGCGCGCAGCTTCCTCATATGCCGTAATCGTCGCCTGTATCTTCTTCTCCTCGCCGTTTCCGACCTCCGGAAGTATTATCGGCGGATGAGGGACCATTATAGCACCGGTTATTGACATATCGTTCCTCCTTTACCCTGAAGATCAAATATCAAGCTTTGGCGGTTCATCCAGTGAATCGGATACATATCTGCCGTTTTTCTTCCTTTGGCGCACGCACTCTGTCAGAAGGTATTCTATCTGGCCGTTGATCGAGCGGAAATCGTCTTCTGCCCACTCCGCAATGGAATTATACAGTTTTTCATTGAGCCTGAGCGGCACCTGTTTTTTTTCTGCCATATCGGATAACCCCGGTCACATCCTTTGGATCGTCAGTAAAGACTTCCGGTATTGACTATCGGCTGAGCATCATGATTACCGCAGAGCACAACCAGAAGGTTGGATACCATGGCTGCCTTTCTTTCTTCGTCAAGATCCACCATCTGTGTCTTTTCAAGCCTTTCAAGTGCCATCTCAACCATGCCGACAGCTCCGTCGACGATCAGTTTCCTGGCATCTACCATGGCAGCTGCCTGCTGTCTCTGGAGCATGGCCGCAGCTATCTCCATTGCATATGCAAGATAGGTTATCCTGACATCGACTATCTCAAGTCCGGCTTCACTGACTTTTTCCGCTATCTCGTTCTTTATGCGGTTTACAACAACATCCGTCGATCCGCGCAGCGATCCGTCATCGGCTACTCCGTCACCTGTAGTGTCAACATTTTCGGCCACATCATAAGGATAAAGCTTAACGACGTTCCTGACGGCGCTGTCGCACTGAAGAGACAGGTATTCCTTATAGTTATCCACGTTGAACACGGCCTTTGCGGTATCTTTTACTTTCCACATGACAGCCACGGCTATCTCGACCGGATTACCGAGCACATCGTTAACCTTCTGGCGGCTGTTGTTAAGAGTCATCACCTTAAGTGAGATCTTCTTTGAAGGGAGTGTGTCCGTTTTGACGCGTGCACCGCCTGCCTGATATGCCAATCCCGACGCATCCTTTGAATCCATGATATCACCGCTCTGCCCGAGTTTTGTCATGGCTGCGGGATTAAATGCGGTACAGAAAGGATTTACCCAGAAGAACCCGTCTCCCTTTAAGGTTCCGACATACCTGCCAAAGAGGGTAAGTACCAGTGCCTCGCCCGGCTTTAACACCTTAAGCCCGAGAAACAGTATCCATCCGGCAAGGAGAAATAACGCTCCGACCACCTTGACTATCGTTCCGAAGAATCCCATACCGTCGGTAATGATCATTGCAGGGATAGCTACCAGATAAAGCACTATTACCAAGAGCAGCATAAATCCGCCGTTTTTATGCCCCTGTATCTCTTTTTCGATTATACTGTTGTTTTCTTTCATGATCTTTCTCCTTTCATGGCCGTGTAAGAGTAACGGCTCACAAACATCATCTTGATATCATTATGATATCATAAAAGATCATTTTGTCAACAACTGTTTTACAGCCATTTTTTCTTTTTAAAGAAAAGCAGGCTTCCTGCGGCTATCAGTATACTTACTGCGATGACCAAGGGATACCCCCATCTCCATTCGAGTTCCGGCATGAACTTAAAGTTCATCCCGTACCATCCTACGATCAGCGTTAACGGCATGAAGATAGTCGTCACGACCGTAAGGACAGTCATTATCCTGTTCTGTTTGATATCTATATGGGCCTTATAAAGGTCCCGCAGCTGCATGGTATAGTCCCTTAAGGATGTCGAATTGTCATGGAGCCTGGCCATCCGGTTTAAGAAAAGCCTGAAATATCTGAGATTCTCCTGCTTAAAGAAGTTATTTTCGTTTTCCTCAAGTTCCTGTCCGAGATCCAGAAGCTGTTCATAATGTATTCGCAGGTCACGGATATCATTCCTTATATCATTGATCCTGCCCGAGGAAAATCCCTCTTCTCCGTCCATGATCTTTTTTTCGATCGTGTCAAGTTCACGTTCGTACTTCTCCATAAGGCGCAGATCGTCTATGACTATCTGATCCAGAAAATCATAAATAAACCTCTCAAGGCTAGGCAGCTTCCATCTTTTCGTGCTGCGGATATGGTTGATTATCTCCAGGGCTTTACCGCTGTCATCGATAAAAACTATCCCCTTTTCATCCAGCGCAAACGCGAATTTATAATCCTCTTTAGAGAAATCCGTCCTGTTCGGTATACAAAAGGATCCGGTCAGTGAATCATAGTTCACCTCGGCCTTTGTCGTATATATTTCGGAAATATCGGGTTCCAGATCGATACCCATCTCAAAGCTGTCACGGCTTTCCTTCCATTCTTCAAAAGAAATGACCGCAACATACTGCTTATCTGTTCCCTTTATTTCCTCCTTTGATACTTCCTTCAGTAATTCTCCGATAAGAAAAAACATATCCGTCCTCCGTTATAAATATTTACCGGAAATAAGTTCCGCAAGCGGTGCCGGACACACGGCTCTTATATGCGTCCCTTCAGCCTCATAGCTTTCCTCTTCCACTTCACCCTCGCTGTGGATCCGGCTTAGGATATCTCCGTCGGTATAAGGCACGCATATATCCACCATACGGCTTCCTGCACCGAAAATATCCTTAAGAGAGTCAAGCAGATCATCGATCCCGTATCCCGTCCGGGCGGAAATATAACAGTGATCGCTGCCAGGCCGGTTTAATACGGTAAGCCCGCCGTCCCTTAGATCCGCCTTATTGTATACATACAGCCTCGGGATCCCCTCTACATCAAGATCCCTTAACGTATCTTCGGTGACTTTCCTGTGAAGCGGATGGTGAGGGTCGGATGAATCCATGACTATAAGTATGACATCGGCGTATTTAACCTCGGCAAGCGTTGACCTGAACGCTTTTATAAGGTCATGGGGTATATTCTCTATAAATCCCACGGTATCCGACAAAAGAAAAGGCTTTCTCCCGGGGATCGCGATCTTGCGTACCGATGTATCAAGCGTGGCGAACAGCATATCCTTTTCAAACACCCTTTTTTCGGTGTTTTTTTCTGTTCCCGTTTCACTTAAGTCAAGCAGCCTGTTCATGAGGGATGACTTTCCGGCATTTGTATATCCGACAAGCGCCACGTGCGGATATCCGTCACGGGTCCTGCCCTTACGCTGCACGTCGCGTGTACGGTCAATCTGCTTTAATTCTTTTTTCAGTTCGGTTATCCGGTGGGATATCTGGCGCCTGTCAAGCTCGATCTGCTTTTCCCCGATACCCTTGTTGGCCCTGCTTCCTCCGCCTCCGCTCTGACGTCCCAGATGTTTCCACATTCCGGTAAGCCTCGGGAGCATATACTGTAAATATGCGGATTCGACCTGAAGTCTCGCCTCTTTGGTCCTTGCCCTTCTTGAAAATATCTCAAGGATAAGGTTTGTCCGGTCCCATACCGGAACATCAATGACTTTCTGAAGGTTTTTCATCTGCGCCGGGGAAAGGTTTCCGAGACAGACGACATGTTCGGCCTCTGCTGCCTTTACAAGATATTTAAGCTCTTCTGCCTTGCCCGAGCCTATCCAGGTTGCATTATCAGGATGAGGCAGCGTCTGCGTTATCACACCTTCCGCAAACAGATCGCAGGCCTCGCACAGGCTCTTTAATTCCTTCATACCGCGATCGAACCCTTCTTCATCTTCATCGGTCCTAAGCCCTACGATCACCACGGGTATAAGATCTTTCCTCTCTTCGGTCATTATCTTTGTATCTGCCTCTCCTCTATCCATGAAAAAAATTTATCCAGTCCCTTGTTTTCATCCCTCGTTTCAAGGAACATTCCCGCCGTATACCAGGAATGCGTATCTCTCCTGTCGGTAACACTGTACAGTTCGCAGGGATTGCCGAGTTCGCGTGCCTTCTTTTCAAAGTCCTCAGCACATGCATAATTTACAAGTCCGTCATGCCTGCTCTGGATAAGCAGCATGGGGATGTGACTTTTACACATCAATGCCACCGGTTCGCCCTTTTGTCTGTCATATCCCTTTTCAAAAAGCTGTCCGAGCAGCAGCCTTACAGTCAGCGACTGATCATCCCTGAAACTGTACGGTCCGCCCGAGCCTATGAACCCGATAACGTTGGATACATCGACATTGTATTCCTCATGAGCACTGTGACTGTAGCAAAGAATGGATGCCAGATGCGCACCGGCCGAAGGTCCCGCGACTATGATCTTCGATGTATCGATCCCTTTATCCTTAAGGTAGGCGACCGCGCGATTAAAGCCGCTACACACATCCTCAAGCTGTTTAGGATATTTATTCCTTGGCGACAGACGGTATCCAATGGACGCGAAACGGTATCCCTGACCTGCCACACACTGTCCCACATAATCAAAAATCTTAGGGTTGCCGGCATTCCAGCCGCCTCCGTGGATCCAGACGATGATCTTGTCACTCACAGGGTTCTCAGGCTCATAAAACAGAAAATACCGGTCCTTATCCGGTCCGAAAGAAACCGATTCGGGCTTATACTTCTTCTTCACGGCAAACATACGCCTATACAACCCGAAATAACTGAAACTTTCACGTAAATAATCATTCATATGGATTATCCTCCTATCCGGACATGCTCCTACGCCGGCCTTATTCTTTCAAGCAGACAACAGACTTCGACATGCACAGTTCCCGGGAACTGATCGATGACGCAGATCCTTACCGGTCTATAGCCGCAGGCTGTAAGCATCTCAAGGTCACGGGCAAGAGATGTGGGCTTGCAGGAGATATAGAGTATATTGTCCACACCATAGTTTATTATCTTCTTAAGCGCCTTGGGATTTACTCCGTCACGGGGCGGATCGAGTACTATCATATCCGGCTTGTCCTTAATCTCATCAAGCACATTGAGGACATCACCTGCAACAAACTCGCAATTATGTAAACCATTGAGTCCTGCATTCTCTTTGGCTGCTTCCACGGCCTCTTCCACTATCTCAACTCCGACTACCTTATCCGCAACAGGGGCAAGGAGCTGGGCGATCGTGCCGGTCCCGCTGTAGAGGTCGTAAATTACGCCACTGTTAATATTATGTAAACTTGAATCGTGTGGTTCTCTTCTTGCGTTATGTAAACCCACCGATCCCTCACCCTTAGTTTCACCGGCATGAGCCGCACACGAAAGTACATATTCCCTCGCAGTATCATACAGGACCTCCGCTGACAGGGAATTGGTCTGGAAGAATGAAAACGGCGAGATCTTAAACTTAAGGTTAAGAAGTTTCTCAAAGAAATGATCCTTGCCGTATAATATATCGGTTCTGTCATTGATCACCGTATCCGACAGCGAGTCGTTAACCGTATGAAGTATCCCCGCGAACCTTCCCTTAAGCTTTCCGGACTTCTCGATGGTTAACATAACTTCCTTCCAGTCATCGATAAGGGATACTTCCGTGCACACAGTCGGAGCCGGTTCCTGTGATGAAGTCACAAGATCGACCAGTATCTCTCCTGTCTTAACCGCCTTGCGTACAAGGAGATGACGAAGATATCCTTCATGGGTGAGTTTATGATAATATGAAGTGTCCTTACCGCGAAAATACGCAAGAGTCTCGCTTAGGATCATCCTGTAATCCTCATCCACTATCCTGCAGTCCTTAACTGTCAGGATATCGTAAAAGCTCCCTCTTTTATGTAAACCAAGTTCCAGTTCTCCCCCCTTACACGAATCACCGAACGAGAACTCCATCTTATTCCTGTACCCAAACTGAACGGGACTTCCCTTTATGCCCTCGAATATATCCTCAAGGTCCTTAACTACAGGGGAAAGGAGTGACTTTACCTGACTCTCCTTAAGCTTAAGCTGCTCATCATACGGAAGGTTAAGATACGTACAGCCGCCGCAGATACCGAAGTAACGACAGGCCGGGCTTATTTCAAGCGGTGACTTTTCAAGGACTTCGTTAAGACGGCCCTCGCATCTGCCTCCCTTTTTTTTATTAACCGTAAAAGAAACCCTCTGTCCCGGTACAACATTCTTTACTATACAGGTTTCGCTGTCAGGTACAGCCATGTCAGCGTTAACCGTATCATACGGATCGACCCTGACGATACCTTTATTCGGAAACTTTATGTCAACCACAGTGCCGGTATAAGCCTGTCCTTTTTTCATATATAAACCTTTCTTGACTGCACCACGTAATGTATATTAAACTTTCCAGTATGGATACCGGATACAAACCAGAAACCACAAAGAATAATGATCAAAGATCAAACGGCGGAAGGCTTCACCTTATCGATGCGTTCCGCGGCTTCACGATGATAAGCATGGTCCTTTATCATTCATGTTATGACTGGTTTGAAGCCTTTGGCCATAATCCCGGATGGATATTTAACCGGGGCGCCTTCATATGGCAGCAGTCGATCTGCATCTCATTCATCATCATATCCGGGATGGTATGGTGCATGGGCCGCAGACATGCTGTAAAGCGGGGCCTCATACTGCTTGCACTCGGAACGGCCGTCACACTTGTCACTGTAGGATTCATGCCAAGTCAGGCCATTTACTACGGCATCCTTACCTTTATGGGCTGCGCTACCCTGCTCATGATCCCTTTGGATAAGCTGTTTGGCTATAACCAAAAATCCGGTAAGAACACCCTCGTCCTTACCGAACTTATTCATATCCTTATATGTTTGCTCCTTTTTGCGGTTTCAAAGCATATCCCAAACGGGTACATCGGGACGGAATACCACAGGATATTTGACCTTCCCGATACGATCTACAGATTCCGCTGTCTGGCCATCCTTGGCTTACCGGATCCCGCCTTCTCATCGGCAGATTACTTCCCGGTCATACCATGGATATTCATGTATCTTTCAGGATATCACGCAGGAAAGATGCTCCCCGGATTAAGAGCGGAATTCCTTAAGAAAAGGATCCCGTTCCTTTCAAAACTCGGCACAAAAAGCCTGTTGGTTTACATAATACACCAACCGGTCTGTTACGCCATAGTCATGCTCCTTAACCGCTAACCTCCTGCAGTATCAAACGAGGCTATTCATCCTCATTTTCAAAGAAATCATCATCAAAGTCATCGTCGAATTCATCTTCATAATCATCATCAAAATCATCAAGATAATCCGGCGTGAAATAGCAGTAAAGGCCATATACGATGGCAGCGATGGCAACAGCCGCAACCAGTATCGTGCAGACAATGAGCACTACGTTGGTCTTCTTCTCTTCTTCCTCTTTCTTCCTGAGTATCTCCCCGGCCTTAACGACATTAAGGATCTCTCCGGCTTTCCCCATTGCTTCACCGGCCTTAACGGTACTGCAAAGATCATTTAAACAATCAAAATTCATAATATCCATACCCCGCTCTTTCTGAATGAATTTATATGTAAAGTATACTATATTTTAACGCATGTCACAAGTCTGTCTTCTTAAGCTTTGCGAAGCCTGCGAACATACGCTTGACACCGTATCCTTCAAAATCGACACTGACCTCATAATCCCTGCCGCCCTTCTCTATCTTAAGGACCTTACCGACGCCGAATTTAACGTGTCTTACGGTGTCTCCGACCTCATAATCAAGGCTTGAAGGTGCACTTATATCCTTCCCGAGCGCAACGGCTTTTCCGGCGGCCGACGCGATATACGGCTTGACTTTCGCATCCCTTTCACGCGCGGATGCCGCATAAGGCTTAACGGATGCATACGGTGCCGCCTTTACGAAATTCATGGATGGAGACTCAGCCTTCTGATCATCCCGAATGAGACGTACCCCCGGTATCTTAAGATCCAGCAGATTCTGCGGTATCTCCCTTAAAAACCTCGAAGGTGCGTTATACTGGGTCTCTCCCCTTATCATCCTCTGCTTTGCACAGGTTATGGTCAGGTCATCCATTGCCCTGGTTATCCCGACATAGCAAAGCCGCCTCTCCTCCTCCATCTCGGACGGATCATCGGCCGTAATGCTCATGTATCCCGGAAACAGCCCGTCCTCGAGCCCGGTTATATATACATTCGGGAACTCAAGACCCTTGGCACTGTGCAGAGTCATAAGAAGAACCTTGTTGTCATCAGCCGCAACGCTGTCAATATCGGCAACCAGCGCAACCTCGTTCAAAAAACCCGAAAGGCTCGCTTCTTCTTCCTCTTCATCACCGTGCTCATCCTCGTAGGCAATGACTTTGTTTATAAGTTCCTCTATATTTTCCTCTCTCTGCCTTGCATCCTCTTTATCTTCGGCATCCATGTTTTCGATATATTCGGTCGTACTTAACACATCCCGCACAAGTTCCTCGATACTTAAGAATTCCTGCTTGCTGCGGAATACCCTTATCATATCCACGAACGGATTAAACTTTGCCGCAAGCTTATTCATTCCGGGGATCTCGTCAAGCTTTGTGAGCACTTCGTAAAAAGTCATACCGTTGGCATCGGCATATTCCTGCACCTTATTGATCGAAGTTGCGCCTATCCCTCGCCTCGGAACGTTTATTATCCTCTTTACCGCAATATCATCCCTTGCATTGTCGATCGTCTTAAGGTAGGCAAGTATATCCTTTATCTCACGCCTTGAATAGAAGTTGACCCCGCCGACGACATCGTAAGGGATCCCGTTCATTATGAACTGCTCCTCCAAAAGCCTTGCCTGGGCGTTGGTCCTGTATAAAACGGCAGAATCACGGTAATCATATTTACCTTCCCGTTTACGGCGTACTATGGAATCGACCACGAACTCGGCTTCCTCATACGCACTCAAACACTGGCGGAAGCATATCCTTGCGCCTTCACCACGGTCCGTCCACAGTTCCTTTGCTTTCCTGCCCGCATTATTGCTTATCACGGCATTTGCGGCATCAAGAATATTCTGGGTGGAACGGTAATTCTGCTCAAGTTTAACGACTTTTGCATCCGGGTATACCTTTTCGAAATCAAGTATATTGCGTATATTTGCACCCCTGAATTTATATATGGACTGGTCGTCATCACCGACAACGCATATATTCCTGTTTTTTGCAGCAAGCAGCCTTATAAACTCAAACTGGACGGTATTTGTGTCCTGATATTCATCAACCATGATATACTTAAACCTCTCCTGATAGGATTCAAGTATATCCGGCCATGCCTTGAAAAGCTCGACCGTCTTAAGCAGAAGATCGTCAAAGTCAAGCGCGTTGCTCTTCCTTAACTCCTTCTCATATTCCGCATAGACACGGGCTACCTGTTCCATTCCATAATCCCCGGCCGCATCGAGCTTCATGTCGGATGCGCTCATAAGCTCATCCTTGGCATGCGATATGGCCGCAAGGAAAGCCCTCTCAGGTGTCTGCTTGACATCTATCTTAAGCCTCTTGCACACGGCCTTCATAACCGCCTTCTGGTCATCGGTATCATAGATCGAAAAATTGGTATCATATCCGATCTTGTCGATATATCTCCTCAGTATCCTGACACAGGTGCTGTGGAAGGTTGCTACCCAGATACTGTCCGATCCGAAACCGACCAGATCGTCAACACGCTGGCGCATCTCTCCGGCCGCCTTGTTCGTAAAGGTGATCGCAAGGATATTCCACGGATTAACGCCGCACTCCTCTATGAGGTAAGCGATCCTGTTTGTAATGACTCTGGTCTTGCCCGAACCTGCTCCTGCCAATATAAGAAGCGGTCCTTCGGTATGAAGAGCCGCCTCTTTCTGCTTATCATTAAGTTTATCGGTCACACTGCTCATTTCACGTTCCGTCCTGTTCCTTAAGCCGTCCAAGTACCATATCATACCCGTCGTTGCCGTAATTGAGCGAACGGTTCACACGGCTTATCGTTGCCGTTGATGCTCCCGTCTTCTCGGCTATTTCAAGATAGGTCTTTTTCTCTCTCAGCATCGTTGCCACCTCAAAACGCTGGGATAAAGATATGATCTCATTTATCGTACACAGATCCTCAAAAAAGATGTAGCATTCTTCCGCATCCTTTAACTGCAGGATCGCATTAAAAAGATGATCGACAGCTTCTGTCCTGATCTTAGGATTCATTTAAACCACCCCTCATGACGTGATTCCCAGCCTTGAAAACAGCTTCTGCAAAGAAGCGTTATCCAGAACAAGAAGCATATGGCTGGTCATCTTCTCGTCTCCCATAATAAACTGCTCGTCTATAACAAGTATCTTATCTCCGATCTCGGCATACTCCTTAAGGGGGATCTGAAGTATCTCGCCCACAGTATTTACGTGATAGTCAGGCGTTAAGATGTCCACCTTCATCCCGGAGAGGGTAGCCAGTGCATTGGCATATGCCCCGGACGTGATATTGCCCATCTCTGCAAGGACCGACAGATCCATATCGTTAAGTTCACCGAGAGAAGTAAGCTCCTTGGGATAAAATGTATTTATGATCTTCTCGGCAAACGGTTTCTTGACTATATGTATCATCATGCCCGTGAGATCTTCCTTGACTCCGATCCTTATTCCAAGAACCTCACTGTCCTGACCCCCGAGAAACTCCTTAACGGAATCAAGATCAAGTAGCCTCACGCTCGGAACCGACATGTCGACAAACGTATTCAACAGCATGGCCAAGGCGGTACATGCATTGCCCGAGCCGATATTTCCTATCTCTCTGAGCACATCTATCTGCATATCGCTATAGCCTTCGTAAGTACTCATAGATGCTCCTTTACTAAATAAAAATATAAAACAAGTTTATCATAGTTTTATCCTTCAAGCAATGCCTGAAGTCCCTGCCGGTCGAAAAAAATCATGAAAAACCACCCGGTATGTGACACTAAAATCGTCATTTACGCTATTGAACAAACCCCGGCTTCTTATTATAATGGTTCACGATACAAAGAAAGGAAACGATCATGGAAGCATATGCGGTTTTCAAAAGTCTTGCAATAATCATCATATTTGCCAAGGTATGCGGTATCACGGCAAGGAAGTTAAAGGCACCTCAGGTAGTCGGGGAGATTATCGCGGGCCTGATAGTCGGGCCGAGCATACTTCATTTGGTGGAACCCACCGCCTTTCTTGCCCAGATGGCAGAGATAGGTGTTGTCTTTATCATGTTCTCCGCAGGACTTGAGACCGACTTAAAGGAACTTCTAAAGACCGGTCCAATTGCCTTTCTCATTGCATGCGCGGGAGTGTTTGTTCCTCTCTTTGGCGGATGCGTCATGCATATGTGCTTCTACGGCTTCAATCCGATAGGCGATCCGGGCTTTATCACTTCACTGTTCACCGGCGTCATCATGACGGCAACATCCGTCAGCATAACCGTCGAAACCCTGAAGGAACTGGGATATCTTAAGAGCCGGGTGGGTACCACGGTACTCGCGGCGGCGATAATCGATGATATCATAGGCATCATAGTGCTGACCTTCGTTATAAGCATGAAGACCCCCGATTCGAGCATGGGCGGTGTAGTACTCAAGACGCTCTTGTTCTTCGTCTTTTCCATCGTCATCGGAATATTGTCCTACCATGCCTTCAAGTGGGTCGACAAACGCTGGCCGCATACAAGACGTATCCCGATAGCCGGACTTGCCTACTGTTTCGCGTTTGCCTATATCGCCGAACATTACTTTGGCATAGCTGACATCACCGGTGCGTATTTTGCTGGAATAATCCTGTGTTCGATAAATGATTCCGACTATATAGCCGAAAAGATGGATATAAACTCGTACATGCTGTTCGGGCCGATATTCTTTGCGAGTATAGGCCTTAAGACCGATATCGCGGACTTCTCAACCGAGATACTGTGGTATTCCATAGCCTTTGTCGCAGTTGCCCTTATAACAAAAATAGTCGCATGCGGTGCAGTCGCAAAACTATGCGGCTTCCCATCAGGCGACAGTCTGAAGATAGGTGTCGGTATGATGACAAGAGGTGAAGTCGCACTTATCGTATCCCAGAAAGGACTTTCTGTCGGCATACTCAAGCCAGTATACTTCACCAGCGTCATATTGCTCATTATAGTATCATCGATCGCAACCCCGATAGTACTTAAATTCCTATATCGGGACCGGTCGTCGGATAAGGCCGGGGCTTAATCCTTAAAAGAAAGGATCATCGCTATCTGAAGGGCTAACAGCGTGATATACATGATATCGAAGCCCTCCATACGGCTTACGGCTGTACCGTATATCCTGTCGGCATGATGGATATCCGCAATGCAGTATCTGCTGCTCTTATCATCCTCAAATTCCGAAGCAAAGGACAGCTCATCCATTCCATCACCGATCACAGGGCGTTTGCCTGCAGGATATGTCTCAATCTGTCCCTGCCCTGTTTTCTTGGCAGCAAGCTTAAGCTTCCTGCCGACAAGGCCCTCGATCCCTTCATCAATGCTGACAGGTTCATCATACAGGAATATATATATATCCGACTTGTCGGAGAAATCCATCTTTTCAAGCGCAACCCTGAACATCTCGCACTCATCCCCGGAAACAAAACTCATATTTCTTGAGATCAGCGACAGCTGGAGTGCCTCGGTCTCATAACGGAGTGTCCTCTGATCCACATCGTTCAATATATGATTCTGCAGATATTTCATACCCTCTACCATTATATCCGACAGAGTTACCATGGTAGTCTGATCGTCCGATGCATGGATAAGGGCTGACAGATATTCCGAAAATGCGCTCATCAGCGAATACGGTGATATGTATTTACCGTAGGGAGAGTCAATTATCCCGCGAAGCTGACCAACGACCACTTCACCGTTTAATGTATCCTTGATGTAACCGCCTGCGATGAGCGTGTCCTTATATATCGCTTCATACAGAAGATCGTATATCTTGTCTCCGATCTCATCCCTGACATTTGAGATCAGTATATCCTCGCGTATCAGTTCGGCAACCTTAACTGCATAGAATTCAGGCTGTGAACGCTCGGTCTCGTTCATCGGGAGATATCTGTGTCGCCCGCCGAAATTACATCCGCAGGATGCCCTTTTCTGGAGAACGGTCGGGATGATGCCTCCGTCTACTATACCGTCACGCAGCAGGGTGAGCAGCTTCTCTATTGCCGAATATCCCTCATAATAGAAGTCCTGCATAACCGTCGTAAGGGGCGGATCGCTCGATACGGCCCTTACATCATCATCATATCCGGTAACTACGATGGCATTTTTATCAAGCCGCGGGCTTCCGATCTTTATACCGCGCCTTCTTAATACCTTGTACACGGCGTAGGCCATAAGATCATTGGCACATACGATGGCATCGGGCTTTTCATTGCGGTCCAGCAGTTCCTCGATCTCCTTCTCGCAATCTTCCCCGAAATTGCCTTCTGTGACCATATTGTCATCAAAGGGGATGTCATTCTCAAACAGGACATCCGTAAACGCTCTTTTTCTTTCGATCGATTCCCTGTTATCGGCCCATCCCTCAACAAACAGCAGCTTATTATATCCGTGGTAATTAACAAGATGCTCGACCACGGTACGCATACTGTTGTAATTATCATTGATTATGTATCCCGTATTATCCCTGTCGGTGAATTCCTCAAGCAGGATATACGGAACACCTTCATATCCGTCGAGAAAACGCTTCTTCTCCTCCTTGTTCATAAAGACGGTATGAGACCCGTAAACGATGACAAGGCCGGAAAGACGGTTGCGCTTAACATGCTCCCTTATAACGGCATTCATAAGATCCGGTTTATTATCCAGTTTGCCTCCGTCCATGAAATTATATGCAAGCTGTGATCCCGCAAACATGACCAGATCGACGCCAAGATCATTTGCCGCCTGAGACATGCCTCTCATGATACGTTTCATATATGTGGAAATGGCACTCCCCATAAGGATGCCTATACGCTTACGTCTGCTGACCATAAAACCGCTCCCCGGATCCGCATAAAAGGATCCGCCGTTATCTCAAAACCTGCTTATCATTCCTTGGAATTCTTAAGCGGACAGATCTTATAAACCATAATATACTCGTTAAGATTTGACTTCCTGTAGAAGCTCATGCGTACGCGTTCCATGACTTTGACTGCATTCTCATAAGAGTCGACCGGGAACATGATCGCATACTGGTCCTCGGAATACCTGCAGATACTGTCACCCATCCTCAGTTCGTGCTTGCAGCACTCAAGAAGAGCGGACATTGCACGTTCGTTTTTAAGAGGATCGTGCCTGTCGGTAAACTTATTCCTTAAAGTCACCATGGTAAGGAACATCGTCTCACCGGTACGCATAAGAAGCCTTCTCTGAAGCCTGTATACCTCACGGAACATATCATATTCACATACAAATGCCGTGTTCTCGCTGGAATCGGCTTCCATTTCCTCCCTGACACCGCCGATTATACGATCCATATCCTTTACGGCGGAACGGAACATATGATACTGGCCTCTCATCTCCTCGGATTCAAGTCCCTTCTGCAGGGCAATGGCCATTTCGTTCTCGATCTCAAGTGAAACGGGAATGAACTCATGGACCTTGTTGCACACATCTATTATCCCCGAATGATCCTGCTTTTCCTTTAAAGCCTGGATATATTCGAGTGCCACACGGATGTACATATCCCTTAACTTGACCGCCTTGGGAACTACCCAATGCTCCGCATTTGAATCCGGGAGCAGATTGCCGGTATAAAGATCCAGCGCTTCCTTAAGGGCTTTCTCCCTTCTTCCGTCACTTTCTATCATCTCGATAGCCCTGCTTGAGACTTCCTCAAAGTCATAGATATCTATCGATACATTAAGATCCGGATTCCACTGATATGCTCCTCTCCTGCTTATGATGGAGTTCTCCAGAGCCGGTATATCCGAAGAATCGATCATAGCCCTGTATCTGTATAAGAGCGTACGCAGAGCGGTCCCGGGATTTGCATAGTCTTCACCGGACCATAACAATTCAAACAATTCCTTATGTGAGATAGCCTTATCCTTGTTAAGAAGGAGATAGCACAGAAATAACTTGGTCTTTCTGGTATTGGACAGATTCTCAAGAATTGGTTTGCCGTCCTTGTAGATAGCAAACTTACCGAATAAAGTGATCTTTACATTAGATGTCATAATTACCTCCAGCCGAATAAAATGTCACAAATAGAACTAATTATGATAATATCACTTGGTGATTGAAATATCAATAGTTTTTTATACTTTTTTGATGATATGGGGATATATTACTGCAATATAATGACTCCGTGATCCGAAAGGCCCTCAAGATAATCGGTTACCCTGATGCTGTTGCCGCTGACACTTGTATCCTTTGCCTTTTCTTCGTTTATGAACGTACGGATCACTTCCCTGTTCGACACGATGTTATTGTTTCCGTAGATATATATCCTGTCGCCGGCTATGATAAGCCCTTCAAAATTGCACCCGTCCTCGATGATCACATTCCTCGAAGTGATGATAACCCCGATGAAATCTTCCGTAAGAGTCACATCCGTATTGGCTATTATCTTGGAATAACGTCCCGTATACGTGGCA
Organism: Lachnospiraceae bacterium; assembly: GCA_024692905.1. Taxonomy (GTDB): domain Bacteria; phylum Bacillota; class Clostridia; order Lachnospirales; family Lachnospiraceae; genus UBA2868. The sequence continues at coordinate 62,621 of JAILLY010000076.1, forward strand.
TCGTCATCACTGGAATAATACGATGAGATACTGCGGACGCGCGTTGATGTGCTGTTTATGAGGCGGATCATCTCCTCGTAATGCTCATCGTTCGTAAACTCCACCGATCCGTCCCTTAAGAACTTGTCACCGTTTATCGTATACTCGGTCTTTGAAGGATAGTTTTCTATATCATTTATGGTATTGGCATAGATAGATATCTTATCATCTTCGCTGCCGAAGACTACAAATGCTCCCTTGATGTTAATGTCACCGGTGGTTATTATGCTGTCGGCAAAAATACCGGCCTGGGTGGTAAGGAAATTAATGCCGCCGTACGGATCCTTCTCACCGAATATGACTTCAGCTTCCCTTCCCTCTTCAAACTCATGGACACCTGCATACATACTGCCGACAAATGAAGATGTCTGCCCCGTGATATACATACCCTTCATCGCGACAAGACTGTAATCATAGAAATTGACCGTCTCATCACTGAAGGCAACATCCGGCGCTCCGATATTTGCGATGCATGTGCGTTCACTGACCGCCACATCATCAATATAATACCGGATCACTATATTGTTTATAAAGCACTGCTTTATCTCGCAGGCGGATTCGTCATAATCGAGGATGAATTCGGGACCGGGGTCGGATGCGATCTTCATGACTCCGCCTTCCTCCTTCGGAAGATAGGGTTCAAGGACCGCAGCAAGGGAAGCCCCGTCAAGATCGTATACGGCACGGAGATTTTCGATGTACTGCTTAAAGTATGCGTCCCTTCTTCCGGCGTTGAGTGCCTGAACATCGGCCCCCTCTTCACTCCTAAGTTTAAGTAGCATAAGGGAATAAACATCTTCGGAAATGCGTTTGCAGTCTGAGGCGACTGATTCTCCCACTATACCGGCAGCCTCTTCGAGCCTGTTATCAACGCGGACTCCGGTACGTTTCTTCATGAGATCCTTTGTTATGTTAACCGTCTGGGCGTATACGAACACTACCGACATAGCGGTAATGGCCAGCAGGAATAATGCGACTATCGCCTGTTTTGTCTTCATAGGCTCTTCACAAGATCATAGAACCGCAGCACGGGCTGCAGCATTGACAGGAGCAGGAACAGCACAACAACAGCCATTATGACGATCGCCACGGGCTCTCTGCGCGCCATCCTCTTTTCTGCGTCTCTCCTTGCCTCCTCCTCATAATACTCAGCTATATGCATGAGCATCTTGGGCGTGTCACCCATTTCCTCACCGACCGAGATCATCTGAAGGATCATGATCGGGAAAAAGTCAAACACGCACAGTGCATTTGAAAGCGTGGAGCCTGCTGCCGAAGCGTTCGCCGCATCGAGCAGCCTGTATGTCAGAAAAGGATATTCGGTAAATGAATGGGCGGTAACGAACAGCGCATCCTTTGTCGCCACTCCCACCTCCAAAAGGGCATTCATGTAACGGGCAAACTTGGCATATACGTTCATCCGCTTATACGTACCGGCCGGCAGGGATCTTTCACCGAGCCTCGGGCCCAGGATATCGGCACTGCTTGCCTTACGCCATAGCAGTATTGCGGCAAGGATAAGCACGATCAGTATCGTGATGACCCACCATACGGCCCTGAACGAATCCGCAAGGGAAAGGAGAGCCCTGGACAAACCGGGAAGCTCCGTCCCCATCCCGCTGAACATATCGACAAATCCGGGATATACCACAAGCATCATGATACACATGACGATAAGTGAGCATATGGTAACAAGGGCGGGATAAAATATGAAGCTGCGGTTCATTCCGCTTCTTTCAACCTCCCGCTCGAAAATATCTCCGAAACGCTTGAAAACAGTGGATACCATGTCATTCTTCTCGGCCGAGGATACGGCTATGGTAAATGCAAACGGGAAGCATGCGCAGTTACCCATGGCTGTCGAAAGATCCTCACCTGCCTTGATATCGTTATATATCCTTTCAAGAGCCGACTTCAGTTCCTCGTTCGGAGTCTGCTCGATCAGTATCCTTACGGTATCGACCACGCTCACACCGGATTCGTTTATCTTGGCGAACTGGACGCACATATCCCTGAGCTCGTTATACGGTATCGTTCCCCTGGCTTCGGCCCTCGAGATATCTATCTTCTCGTATTCGGCCTTCTCGGTCATAGTATAGGCATCGGTTATATTATAGCTCCGGTTACCGTCACCGGCGTTTTCATCCTTTTTCTGAACAGTCACCTCTGCGCTCTTGAGTTTAAGCTCCTCATCGGTGACTCTTGCGGAAGCAAACTCACTCCAGTCGCCCTTGGGCGGTTCGGTTATCGCTGCCTGCGTCTTTTCACTGCTCTTATGCGTGCTTTTCTTCTTACGCTTTCTTTTCTTCCCTTCGGTATGTTCCTTCTCCTTTTTAACGATCATCTCGGAGGGTTCAAGGAACTCAAGGCTTCCGTCATCACGATCGCCCTTTGCGGGAAGGGGTCTTTCGGCGTTAACTGCCCCCATATTATCTTCGGGCATCACAAGCGGCAGGGGTACGTTATATCCCTGCTCGATAAAGTCTTCCGGCGACAGGCGCTGCCCTGCCGGCATTTCGTTGAATTCAAACTCGTTATACATCCGGTTACTCTCCGCCTGCTGACGGCCCGCTTAAAGTACTGTTCCCGCTGACATCTGCCGCACCGTCCGAACTTAAGCTCCCGGTCCGGCCGGAACTTACACTTACCGGCACACCGTTTACCGTCCCGCCCGAAACATAGGCTTCGCGCAGTGCCGGCACGAACGAGGCATAATCGACCATACTCACATCCAGATCGACTTCCTCATTTATACCCTTGATCCTTCCCTTGGGGGTATACTGCCATATCGTAAAATCATATAAAAAATCGTTCTCTTCAAGATACTGGGCAGCCCAGATATCATAATCCTGGACGGCTTCATAATCAAGTTCGCGTCTTATCCAGTTCTCGGAAGCGTATATCATGGGATAATAACCGTCCGCCCTGACCCTCTCGCAGAATGCATTGCACATGCTGCTGCGAAGTTCCTCCTCTATTTCGGTCAGATTCGTACGGGCTCCCGAATCCGAAACATATTCGGTATCGATCGCCACCGGGTAGCTTATCTTATAATCCTTTATAAGATCCAGGGTAAACTCGGCTTCTTTCACAGCCTCTTCAACACTGACGGCCTGAGTGAAGAAATAAACCCCGAGCGGGATATCCCTGTCATTGCAGGCCTGAGCATATTCCCTGAACCTCTCATCCTCCTTAAGGGCTCCTTCGGTGTACCCTCGGAAACCGCACCTTAACATTACGAACTCTATCCCTGATTCCTTGACCTGATCCCAGTCAACGTGCTCCTGATGGTAGGAAATATCGATCCCTATATGGGATATCGTGTTGCCCTCTTCGTCATGATAAGCCATGAACCCGTTATCATCGGTATAGAACCTTTCCGGATCATAGGAATTTATGGGGATCTGCCCCAGAACACGCTTCCTGTCCGGGAAGTAGAAATTAACGATCCTTGAGCCGACATCGTCGGAAACGATTATATTGGGCTTATTGACCGTGGCCGCATCGGAAGCGCCCTTCGTACCTGCTCCGCCCTGTGAGCGCATGCTGCCGATCATATATCCCACGACTATCCCGATCAGGAAGATGACTGCCGCAAGAGCGGCCAGCGTCGTATATAATTTGGTACGGTTGCTCAGATTTCTCACAATATTTAATTTTACATGATACATCTGCCTTTTTCAAGTTGACGTAAAGAAAGGAGATGCACTTGGCATCTCCTGACTTTAATCCCAGTTAATACGATTGCTACTTCCCCTAATACAAAACACCTTAATACAACATATCATTCATGTAAGATCATGTGCTGTCCTTAATTGATGTATATATAAAGAAAAGGCACAAGTAGTAACTCAGATTATAACTTTGTTACGTTGGTTGCCTGAGGTCCCTTTTCACCCTGGACTACGTCAAACTCAACTGCAGCTCCTTCGTCAAGAGACTTGAAGCCTTCCATGTTAAGTCCTGAATAGTGAACGAATACGTCCTGACCCTGCTCGTCAGAGATAAAACCGTATCCCTTCTGGTTATTGAACCACTTTACCGTACCCTTCATTGTAGTACCTCCAAATAGAAAATATTGATAGATGAACATAACATCGATAGAATGATATCACATTTAAACGGTCTTGTAAACATGGAAATTCAACGACCGAAGCCGCGATCAGGTAGGCTTAGCACCAGACGGAGGCATCTTTGACATCGCCTGTACGGTGGCCAGCTGCTGACGGTGCTGCATCTCAAGCATCTCAAGCTGTTTGGACATCTCATAAATATCCATATGCGCCCTCTGAAAAGCCGAAACAACGGTCGGATCGAACTGCAGTCCGGCGGCCTGGGTTATGATATTATATGCCTGCTCGTGAGTCTTGGCCTGCCTGTATGATCTCGTGGATACAAGCGCATCATAGGTATCGGCCACCGAGAGGATCCTGGCAAGTATCGGTATATTTGCACCCATGAGCCTGTCAGGGTAACCGGTCCCGTCATATCTCTCATGATGATGACGTGCCATCTGGTAGGTATAATTTAAGAACTTGCTGTTAGGTATCAGATAAGAGTAATTCTGGATAGCATTTGCGGCAAGCGTCGTATGCTTCTTCATCGTCTCAAACTCCTCATCCGTATACTTCCCCACCTTCTGAAGGATCGAATCGGGAATACCGATCTTACCCATATCATGAAGCTGCGAAGACAGTATGATCAGTTCAAAGTCGGCGGGATCTATGCCGTAATTTATCCCGGACATCAGCATCTCCCTTAAGATAAGTCCCATATATCTCGAAACCGCGAGCGAACTCATACCCGCATAGGTATCCTTGACCTTGATAAGATCCGTGATCACACCGATGATGAAATATTCAAGCTTGAGCGTATTCTGATCCGAGGAAGCGAGTGACTGTTTAAGCTGGCCGAGATAGGTTCCTATCTGCTTCCTGCTCTCAAGGAGTTCGGCCTGCATATCTACACGCCTTTTAAGTATCTGTGTATTAATGGGCTTCTTGACATAATCGGCGGCGCCGATCCTGTATGCTTCAAGCTCCGTGGAAATATCCTTATCACCTGAGATGATGATAACCTTGATCTCCTTGGTCTTCTCCTGAGTCATAAGCCTCGTCAGCACTTCCATGCCGCTCAAGCCCTGGAACATGATATCCATTATCATGATATCGGGCATTATATTGGCCTTGTTGAGCCTCGTAAGGGCCTGCTTGGGGTTATTCATAACGATAACGTTATAATCCTTTTCAAACGCCTTCTGCAGCATGACAAGTTCTATTTCGTTGCTTTCAAGTATCATCAAAGAGTACATTCAATAACCTCCGCCAGTTCAAGGCTTCCGCCAAACAGTGCCAAAGCACTTCCCACAGTCACATCAATGTGTCCGCCTCCCAGTTCCCTGATAAGCCTTATATCATCAAGGGATGAGATACCTCCCGCATAGGTTACCTTATACGGTATCCGGGAAAGGATCCCGATAACATTTTCATCGATCCCGGCCTTCTTCCCCTCTACATCCACGGCATGAACGAGGAATTCATCACAGTATCCGGCAAACTTATCAAACAGCTCCCTGTCAAGCTTATGTCCGGTAAATCTTGTCCACCGGTCCGTCACTATATAATATCCGTCGTCGCGCTTCCTGCTGCTTAGGTCAAGGACTATATGTTCCTTTCCGACCGCCGCTTCAAGCTCTGACAGCCTGTCCATATCGATACGGCCATCCCTGAACACATACGAAGTCACTATAACATGTGATGCGCCAGCTTCGATGAATGAGGCGGCATTTCCGGCATTTATGCCTCCGCCTGCCTGAAGCCCTCCCGGCCAGGCCTTAAGAGCGCTTACAGCTTCGGACCTCGTTGCTTCATATCCGGGGCTTCCCGCCGCATCAAGCATTGCTATATGCCCGCCGTAAAGAGAATTTCTGCGATATATATCGGCATAATATGCGGCACCTTTATCCGAAACGAAGTTTTCCTTCGTCCCCTTACCGTCATCGGTCAGGCTTCCGCCCACTATCTGCTTAACCCTGCCGTTATGTATGTCTATACATGGCCTGAATCTCATCAGGGTGCTCCTTATTTCTCATAAGCTTTGATCGGGTGACCTTTATACCATGATCCCCTCACCAAAACATATATGATGAGGGGATCATGATCAAAAAACATATATCAACGTATCACGTCAGCCATGACATAATGTCCTGCGCCTTTACCTTTAAGGTACTTCGCAGCCTGCACGGCTCCCTTGGCAAACACGGCCCTTGAATATGCACGGTGTGAAAAGGTAACGACTTCATCCTGACCCGCAAATATAACGTCATGATCACCGACTATCGTTCCTCCGCGGACCGCAGATATCCCGAGTTCCTTTTCGCCCCTCTTCTGTCTTACCTGACTCCGGTCATATACGTATTCGTATTCGTTATTCCTTGCTTCATTGATCGAATCCGCAAGCGCAAGCGCCGTTCCGCTCGGAGAATCAACCTTTGTCCTGTGGTGCTTCTCGACTATCTCGATATCAAATCCGGCATCCGCAAGGATATTTGCCGCCTCGGCTACAAGCTTTAAAAGAACGTTTACCCCGAGGGACATATTTGCCGATTTAAGTATCGCGACTCTTCCGCTGCATTCCTCAAGATGTTTGATCTGATCGTCGCTTAAACCCGTAGTGCACTCTACACAGGGAACATTATGTTCCACACACCAGTCGAGCAGATGGTCCACCGCAGCAGCCGCTCCGAAATCGATCACAACATCCGCACTTATATCACAGTCATCTATCGAGGCATACACCGGGTAACCGGCAAGCTGCCCTCCGGCAACATCTACACCGGCAACGATCTGTGCATCTTTATCATCGGCCACGATATCCGTTATCATCCGGCCCATCCGGCCGTTACAGCCGTGTAATATTATGTCAACCATATCAGAGTACCCCGAATTCCTTCATGACTTTCTCAAGCTTTGCTGCATTTTCAGGCTCCATTTCCGAAAGCGGACGGCGGAGTATACCTCGGTCCCTGCCCTGAAGCTGCACGCCCTTCTTGACGGGTATCGGATTGACCTCACTAAAGAGCGCATTGCAAAGCGGAAGTGCCTTAAGCTGGAGTTCCAGGCTCTTCTTAACATCTCCTTCATGGAATGATGCAACTATATCATGTGCCTGTCTCGGCGCAACATTCGAAAGAACGGATATGACGCCGAGTCCTCCGAGCGAAAGTATCGGAACGATCTGGTCATCATTGCCCGAATACAGATCGATGGCCCCGTCGGCAAGCTGCATGAGCTTCGCTATCTGGGACATATTTCCGCTCGCTTCCTTGATCGCGACGATATTCTTAACATTCTTTGCAAGATAAGCCGCAGTTTCGGGCTGGATATTACAGCCTGTACGGCTCGGTACATTATAAAGGATTATGGGAAGCTTCACGCTGTCTGCAACCATGGTGAAATGCTCTATCAGTCCCTTCTGGGTAGCCTTGTTGTAATAAGGCGTTACGACAAGAAGAGCATCGACGCCGAACTTCTCGGCTTCGGTCGACAGATATATCGCCGTCTCCGTGCAGTTGGAACCGGTTCCCGCAATGACGGGTATACGCTTGTTAACCACCTCAGCGCAGAACTTTATGCAGTCAAGATGCTCCTCATGCGAAAGACATGAGGCCTCTCCGGTCGTCCCGCATACGATGATCGCGTCAGTACCGTTTGCGATCTGGTATTCGATCTGCTCCCTGAACAGATCGTAATCAACATCTCCGTTCTCTTTAAATGGTGTTGTGATCGCAACACCGGCTCCTTTGAAAATAGCCATGACCTTCCTCCTTAAATCATTTGATCTGATATCTTTATTCAAACATTTACTGTGCCGGCGGAACTTCCGGAACGGCCGGCGCCTCAGGTTGTGCCGCTCCCGCAGCTGCCGCAGCAGCCGCTGCCGCTGCCGCCTCAGGATCTGCAAGTGCCGCAGCGTTGAGCGGATTGCTCGCATCAAACAAAGGCATTCCGTTCAGATAACTGTGTATACAGAAAGGCATTGAAGCATTCTGGTTCCCGTCCGGTGCAACCGTTATTACACCCGGTATTCCGTAAGGACATGAATCCGCTGCACGAAGTCCCGTCATCGCACATACCTTACCAAGTATATGGCAGTCACAGGATTCCTTTGGAAGCTTGGCCTCATCGAAATATTCCGTTACGGCGCTTCCGTCAGCAGAACACAGCCCCGGAACAGCGAGCTTGCCTGATTTACGGCAAATGGTAGCCGTTACCACGCCTTCAGGCTTTACGAAATCCTTGTATTCGAGATCTTCGTGGAGCCTGCCCATTATAGACTTCCACAAAAGCTTGGATGTACTTGTTTCATTACCTACCATATGAACGTTGTTATCGTATCCGGACCAGGTAGCACAGGTATAGTACGGAGTGAATCCGGCAAACCATACGTCAACGTTGCTTGACGTGGTACCGGTCTTACCCGCGATCGCCATATTTCCGAAATTGACCTTGGTACCGGTTCCCTTGGTAACAACGTCTTCCATAGCCGATGTAAGCAGCCATGCCGTAGTATCCCTGAGCACCTGACGGCTCTTTGGCGTATTATCTATCAGCACGTTGCCGTCGTGATCTATGATCTTTGTATAGAATGAAGGGCGGTTGTAAACTCCCTTGTTCGCGATCGTAGCGTAGGCGGCGGTAAGCTCTAAGTTGGTAACACCGTCCGTAACGCCTCCGAGCGCAAGCGCCTGGGTTATATCCGAAGAAACGCTTCCGTCCGCCTCGGTCCTTCTGCTTACAAGGGTCGTGAAACCAAAGTTAAGCAGATAATCGTAACCAAGCTGCGGTGTTATATCGGTGAGCGTCTTGACCGTAACTATATTGAGTGACTGTTCTATTCCCTTCCTTAACGTCTGAACGCCCCTGTAGCCCTTATACCAGTTCTTGACCGGACGGCCGTTTGAGTAATTATACGGTTCGTCAACCTGTGTCGAAGCGAGTGTAAAGCCTGCGCTGTCAAGTGCCGGAGCATATGCCGCAAGTACCTTAAAGCAGGATCCCGGCTGACGTTTCGTATCAGTCGCGCGGTTAAGAGTCAGGCTGGCCGTCTTGTCACCGCGTCCGCCGACTATTGCCTTTACCTCACCGGTATACTGGTCCATGATGACGACAGATGCCTGCGGCTGAGGCGTAAGGGATATGTTCTCGGCAATGAACTTGTATCCCGGCTTCTGCATTGCAGCCTTGTACTCGTCTATCTTCTCCTGGGCCTCTTCCTGGGAATTGAAGATGCTGTTGAACTTCTTGTTCTCCTGCTTGAAATAAGCTTCAAACTGCTGGGTCGAGAAATTCACCCTCTCCCCGTCTGCATCTTCAAAGGTCAGTTCGTACGCAAGATACCACCTTACGTCCTTCGGGAAATTCTCTTCATTCCTGAATTCCTCATCGCATATCCTCTGGATGGCGGGATCCTGGGTCGTGAAGATGCTCAAGCCTCCGCTGTACAGGGCGTTATAAGCCTGAGTATAGGAATATCCCTTTATCTCCTGAAGGTCGGTTATGACCTGTTCCGTCAGTTCATCGACAAAATATGTATAGATCGATTCCTTCTCGACCGTTTCATCTACTATCTTGATCCTTGAATATACATCATCTTCGATGGCATCGTCATATTCTTCCGGAGTTATGTAACCCTGATCGCGCATCTTCCTTAAGACTTCCGCACGTCTTTCCTTATTATTCTCAGGATGCGATATGGGATTCCACTTCGTGGGATTCTGCGTGATCGCGGCAATGACCGCCGATTCGGATATGGTCAGCTCCGAAGCCGGCTTACCGAAGTATCTGTTGGATGCCGCCTGAACACCGAGCGTACCCTGTCCTAAGTTGATCGTGTTAAGATAATTCTCAAGGATCACGTCCTTATCCATCATCTTCTCAAGCTGGACCGCGCAGTACTGCTCCTGGAACTTTCGCCTGAACTTCTCTATCTTGCTCGATTCCGACGTCCATGAGGTAAACACGTTATTCTTAAGAAGCTGCTGGGTTATGGTAGATGCACCCTGCGATAAGTCGCCCGAAGTAAGGGCCTTCACGCCGGCACGCATTATACCCTTTATATCGATACCGTTATGCGTCCTGAAACGTTCATCCTCTATAGCGATAAACGCATTCTGCAGGTGATCCGGTATCTTATCTATCGTGACATATATCCTGTTCGAATTCTCGGCAATGAGCTTCGTTATCTTATTTCCCTTGGCATCATATACAGTAGTGGAATAACCGGCAGGCGAAACATCAATGTCGGAAACATCCGGGGCCGTATCGATAACGCCCATAAAAAGGCCGACCGCGGCACATAATCCTGCTGCCCCGGCGCATGCTGCGCCAAGCACGACTATCTTAAATAGCAGCGTACCGAAGAAATTACCGAATTTCGGGACCGGCGATGTGATGGCTTTACGCCTTTTTCTTGCACCATGTCTTCCGTAGTTCAAAATGCGCCTCCCCAAACCCGCCCCTAAAGGGCCGGTTCAGAAACTCTTTAAACAAATAATCAACATATTATAACAGATTTTGGGAATAAAGAAAAGACCGGTGTGATCCGCTCCGTATTCCCGGGAAAAAAGCAGTAAAAAGGAAGTCCCCTGTAATCCGGTACTTCCTTTTTATTGTAATTGTCGCTGTACTGTCAGTTTATCAACGCCTACAATTTATATTGTCAACGTGAATAAACTGTCAAATCCCTTCGTATCCTATGTAAAATCAACGCACCTTCCGAGATGTCTTATATGAACTACCAATCCTTCAAAATGGTTTTCCTTTCCATCGGATCCATTGACTGAATCTTGGGATCTGCATAATATGAATCCTTTCGTGCATGTGTTGAGGAAATCTCCTCAAATACACATCCATCTACAGATGTAAACGAATGAGCCATATACCTTTCAACGGTAAATATCTCACCGACTCCTAGATGAACCGTCCTGTCTTCTATTGTCAATTCAAGAGAACCATAAAGGACCTGGAACGTTTCTTCTTTTATCTTGTGTGTATGAGTAGGATTAATCTGGCCCGGAAGAACAATAAGAATCTTCTTACAATATTCGCGGTTTATAATGTTAATTATGGTACATCCATAATGGCGAAAATGTTCCACCCCATAGTGATGAGAAATTTCCAGATCAAATTCTTTGGGTATTACAATTTTTGCTTCGTAAAGCATACCCTTAACATCATGGATCACGCCTCTAAGACTATTTGTGGCAGAAACCGGTATTTTTTCGAAAATTGGCTCGTTAACTGCATAATCCTTAGATGCTGTCATCGACTCCTGATACTGGCCGCTGGTAGTTTGCTGTCCCACGCACGGCATGGCAAAGAAAACCTTATCCCTTGTGATCACTTCGCCTCTATTTATCGGTGAAGCCGCATAACAACCACGAGCAAGTTCGTTCATAGATTGTATTTCTTCGGGAGAAATGTACTTTTTATTTACATCCCCACAAATAATACGCGCTCTTAGAATCTCCTCAATCCAAAGATGAACATTTTTAACATCCGTCGAGTAAGCATTGAGTTTTATTTCATCTGTTGCTTTTCCTACATGTCTTTCAAGTATTTTGGCACCTTTTGCTATCGCCATGTGTGCGATAGTATAGTCGTCCGGGTTTTCATGACCTGAGTATCCTATGGTGATATCCGGGTAACGTTTGATCATTTTATCAAGGCAATTTAACTGTAAATACTTATCTCCAACAGGATACAGTCCCACACAATGAAGCATCGCAAAATCGACATCCCTATGAGACATAAAATTATATATATTGTCTATCTGCGCAAAATCCTTTCCTCCGGTAGAGATGATAACCGGTTTCTTAGTAACTGCTATTTCTTCAAGAAGAGGCCAATCGATTGCGCTACAACTGGCAACTTTGATGATTTCTATGCCATGATCCATGATTAGATCAACCGACTTCTCATCAAATGGGGTACACATCGTATGCATCCCGTTGGCCTTGACGCATTCTACCATTTCCAAAAACTCATCACCCGTCAGTCTTGTTGAAAGAAATCGGGGAATGTGTTTAACATCCGATCTCCCAACATAATCCGGATGAATCATTGTATCCAGATCACGATACTGAAACTTCACAGCGGCGTTGATGTTATATTTTCTTGTAACATCACCCAACTCTTTAATAATGGCTTTTCCATGTTCCACATCTCCCTGATGATTATTTGCCATTTCAAATATGATCAGATCATCAAACAATTTGCTCATAGTTTTTATCTCCTTTTGCTTAATCCTTACTCACATAAAGACCCTAATATATTTAAAGTACTCAGTTTATCATCAATATAAAAATCTGCATCAGGTTTACCAAATACCAGATCATCATAAGGGACCCCCCAATCATTCATTTGTTTTTTTGTTAAATCCACCCAATCGATTCCCGTGGAATAACCCCTGGCTGTATGAAGGACAATTCTGTGCCCCAGTTCGTGTAACCTTTTTAATATTATAATATTCGTGTAATTGGGATCCGCTTGATCATAATGGTTTCCAGGCGTTTTTTGAGCAATCACGCCATCAATATCACATACTATTTTCAGTTTCCCACCGGACTTTAACTTCTCACGGGCTGCAAGATGCTGCTCGGCTCTTATGAAATCATCTTCCGTGTCGATATCGAAATCATAATTCATCTTATATCCAGCAATCTTACTACCGGTCATGGAATGTTTGTCGATGATTGTAGAAGTTCTTATTACATCTATACAGGCATTCTGCATATAAACCTGCGGCAAAATCTGTCTTGGCGCGTTATAAGCTTCTGGTATATCGCATGTAACTAACGGGGTTAATATACCATCTTCATTAAATTGCCACATCTTATAAGGCGTTTCCTTAACCGGTGCAACACTTCTGATGGCGTCCAACTCAGGATTTTTTATCATGATGGAGACCATTTTATCTATATCCTCAATGTTCCTTATAGGATGTGTCGGTCTAAGGTGAACAATAATCTCCGGGGGATCATAACCTTGTGAAATCATCCAATCTATAAAATGCTGAAAAACCTCAATATCCATGGAATTATCCCCTGAAATATCGGCCGGCCTTAAAAACGGAACTTCTGCGCCCCATTTCCGGGCAATTCCAGCGTATTCCTCACTGTCAGTACTTACTATTACCTTCTCGATATACTTCGAACCTAATGCATCAAGAATCGAATAGGCTATCATAGGTTTGCCATCCATAATCCTGATATTTTTATCTTTTACACTCTTAGATCCACTTCTTGCAGGTATCAACGCATATACATTACAATAACGTCCCACGGCATCATCCCCCTATTGTTCATTTGATTCTGCCACTATTCGCATAGTTCAATGAAATTTACTACTTGTTATAATCTCAACCTTATTGACATTATTTTTCGTTGTAAGGAAATCAGTAAACATTTCCTGGATATCCGAATTGATCTTTATCCAGTTATTCCCTGTTATTATCGTAGGAAGCGATTTATCAGCATAAGTCTCGTTATACTCACTCTTGAATTCCTCAAAACCTGCGATCGCCACCGAATTTACTTCCAGTACATCCATCAAACGAAGACAATATATAACAGCATTATCATAAAACTCCCAGTTTCTCTTTGTGAGTCTGGTGTAGTTGATGATATACTCATTATCGGAGGCGGTGGTCTTAACATTTGAAAGCATGATCTTCTTTAATCCCGCAAACTTGTCAGGATAATTCTCAGACGCATAATCAAATCTTACCTTACTTGTAAGGAAAATATAATCGGCGTCATATTCCATATTCACGGCATTAACCTGTATTATTACCGGATCATTCCCTGCTATAAATCTGTCAACTTTTTCTTTTTCGGATAATGAAGTCTTTCCCGGCGCAATAAACAAAACGTCTTTTCCGGCAAGTTTCTCTTTTAATACGTTCAGTGCTTCTTCATCATCTATTATCAGTTTCTGATTCTCTATATATTTACTTTCCAAAAGATCATAATCATATTTTTTTCTCTGATCAGGCGTCAGTGACTCTATGATATTCCTCATCTCCTTTGCCTTGGTCTTATGGTTCTTAAGGAGATATGCAATATTGTTTACATGGCAGCAATACATACCGGCGATAAAATAAGGAGTGGAATAACCCCATGTATATCTTTCCTGAAAATACTCCATGTACATATCGATCGTATCCATTATATAATTCATATCATAATTACAGGAAAAATGGTTGTTTAAATAATTGCTTACCAATTCCGTGGTGGCGTTACCTGCTCCCCTTCCCATCCCGCACAGAGTCGCATCAACGATACAGTCCCTGTCAAGCTCACTCATGAGTTTGCAGAAGGTAATGGAATTTGAAAAAGCAAGCTGCTGGTTATTATGAGAATGAAATCCAATCCTGATATCCCTGTCGAGGTATTTGTCAATCTGACGACCAATCCTTTCAACATCTTCCGGATACATCGCTCCAAACGTGTCGACCATTGACAAACCTTCTGCCCCGGACCCGTTTACCACGCCGGCCAGTTCCTTTATATCATCTTCAGAATAAGCGAGAGTATTTGCTGCCTGGAAATAAACCCTGTACCCCTTTTCCTTTATCTTATTTCCTACTGCAACGCCCTCTTTGCATTTCCCATGAGGGAATACAACCCGAACTGCATCGATGCTCTTACCATCATACACAGGCAGTGCCGACACATCGTATCTGTCCCAATCTATCATCACCACATATGTGACATCATCTTTTTTGTCCGTCAGATAAGGCTTAACATCCTCAGGAACGTGGAAAAAACTGCTGCCTTCCTTATGCTCACTGTCTTTTAACCATCCACATTCGATTATCTTTACATTCGCATCCTGAAGTCTGTGTATGATGCCCCTGATAGCGGTCGTCCCGAACATCGAGTCGCAGATATAGGCACCGTCCCTTAATGTACAATCCAATAAACAAACCTTGCTCATTATCTCACTTTACCTCCACGATAATCCTGTCATTATATCGCGCCACTTCTCTGCACATCTCATCATAATCGTCGTATTGAAAATGAAGAAACTCCACTCTTTGCTGGAGATGATCATTGATGCGTTCACCTTCTTTTATCATCCTGACCCGGTTAAATATATGCTTTTCTATATCATCCGGCAGATGATATCGTGTAAGTAATCCTTTCTTCCCGCTCATCACG
The DNA here is from genome assembly GCA_024692905.1 of Lachnospiraceae bacterium. Classification (GTDB taxonomy): domain Bacteria; phylum Bacillota; class Clostridia; order Lachnospirales; family Lachnospiraceae; genus UBA2868. Next base: position 77,883 of record JAILLY010000076.1, read on the forward strand.
CCAAAATAGCCGCAGTTTTTGAATCTAGGCGTATCAGGAACTATTCCTGCAACCCCGGGATCTCCCAAGGATGCCCTTATATATGCTTCCTCCCAGGGATAACCGGTAAATGCGGTGGCAAGGGTAAGAAACTGGTTCCCAAAGCATCTTCTCATGGATTCGATCACATACGGTTTATTATCCTTGACTATATACTGAAGGCAGATGATACCGTCGACAAGTTTCAGCTTATCTGTCATTATACGTACATCCTCAAGAAGTTCATCCCTGATATATTCAATCCCTTCCGCAGGCATTGTCTCATACTGGATAAGATATGGATTGACCGGGGAAAAGCAGCTTGTGCTGTAATCCACCACGGCTTTCCCGTCAACAATGAAAACGACAAACGCCTGCTGCTTACCGGTTATATATGGCTCAATAATATAATCGTCCCGTCTGGAAGCTCTTATGGCATTATCTATCGCTTTCCTTGCTTCCTCCTCATTATCAGCCCTTGAAATACCCTTTCCACCGGTAAGGTCAGTGGCCTTGACTATAACGGGATATTCTGCGCCCTTAACATATTCGTATCCTTCTTCTCTTGAATAAAACACGCGTGAATAAGGCGAACGTATATCATTTTCATAACAGAAACGCTTAAACCGATCCTTGTGGTGGATTATGGATGCTGTTTCATACGGGTCATGGCCGCTCCATCCCATCGCTTCCCCGACATATGATGCTGTCAATGTTCCAAAATCGTTGGCACAGCTCACTATGCCTTCGATGTTGTTTTCCCTCACAATATCAAGGACGGCTTTTTTATCCGAATAATCACATGGGATATACTCATCGGCATATGCATGTCCCATAAGCTCCGGCATATTTCCGGTAGTAACAACATAAAATCCCATCTCTTTAGCCTTAACGATGATAGGTTGTTCGCAAAAACTTCCATTCAGTACGATTATCTTTTTCATTTATCACCCTTTATGTCTTTATCGGTTCCCTTCACTGCGTCCTGCCGGATCATGTTATTGTAAAACCCGTATCCCGCTATCAGTATGAATGCTCCGAGGATCAGTGCAAATATCCAGCGCAGTATCCACATATCAATGGCCATCTGCAGCCCGACCGTCACCAGAAATGTTATCAGGACCATTACTCCAATCTTAAGGTTATTGATGATATGCCTGTCAAGGACATATGTGCAGATAAGCATATGAAATATATACAGAGCAAAATATGCTATGATCGTTGATACAGCAGCAAAACCATATCCGTTTTTTTTCAGGAACAAAACATTGAGCACCACATTGACAGCCGCGGCGATCACGGTTCCGACAGAGATCATTTCAGTCCTCAACTCATAGAACTCTATATTAACGTACAGCTGATAAATAAATATCAGATACGTGGAAAAAACAATCCAAAGTACGAATCTGTTACCTTCCCAATATTCCTGTGGAGCAAAAACCTTGATGACCTCGGGAGTTACGGCCTCCACAGCCATGATAACAGCCGAAAAACCAAGCGCATAAAGCACATATGCCTTTTTCAGGACCTTGGTATCGCCTTCATCCATCTTACGGAACATCCACGGATTCCATACGTTATTAAAAGCTTCTATCAGTACAGCCGCCATCAAGCCGACATTATATACCAAACTGTACACACCGTTTTCAGCCGACCCTATCATCGACTTTATCATGATCTTATCCGAATTGCCCAAAATAAAGTGGGACAGATTATGCGGTATGAGCGGGATCCCCTTTAAGTAATGCTTAATATATGCCGCATTTACAATCTTCTTACCCTTCCGCAGATAATAAACGATCAGGATAATCGCCATGATAACAGTGGGCAGCGTTGCACCCCATATCCTTCCCGATACCCTGTCAGACTTAAATACCGTAAGGATAAACAATATCGAGAGCAGAAGATTCGTAAGGCCTGCAGTCAGGCTTAATGCGGCATTTGCCTTGTATCTGAAATTAAACAGATAATACTGGCTGACAAATGCAACTATCGCCATTGCATGGCTATAGATGATAAGTGCATTAAGCTCCGAACGGCTCATGGCCATAAGCCTTCCGAGAGGATCCGCAAATATATTAAAAGCCGCCAACATGCATAATGAGATTCCCGTGGTATAAGACAGCCCAACCGACAGAAATCCCGGGATATCATCCTTGAAACTTATGACTCCCTTACCAAACGTTCCGTATGAATCAAGACATACAATTATCGTGAATATGCTGACATAGGTGAGAAAAATGTTTGCATCTCCATACTCTGCGCTGTTCAAGATCCTGGAAAATATAGGGATACTGACCAGGTTGATTGCCCTGACCAAAAACGTTCCGAATACACTCCAGAAAGCATTCGTGACAAACCTATTCCTCTTTGGCTCCACTTAACAGATTCAAACCTCCGCTATACATGCCTTTGGTAAAGACATTATCTCCAAATAATTGGCAATGACACCGGCATATACTTCGTTTTCTTCGGCTATGGCCCTGTATACAAGGATCTTCACCTTATCATAATCCCTGTATGACATAAGCATGGTACTTGTGTACATAAAAACATGCCCGCCGGCATCCACAATATCCGCTATCAGTTCAGCCGGAAGATCAGCCGGGATCACACTTACTTCAACACCCTTCGGAAAAACATATTCCGCTTCATCCCGCGGATGCTTTTTCAGGAGAACCCGCGACGGGTTGAAGGTATTCATTATATATTCGACGGTCATTGCTGCAAAATCGATTTTATCATCTTTCACGAAAGAATTCAAAACAGAGGAATACAATATGACATCGGCCTTGTATTTCTCTCTGTCTTCTATTTCATACATCCGGTCAACACAGGCTTTATACCCGGCAACATCGGTATGAGAATTATCACCCAACTGGTTAATGGATCTGTATCCCTTATATTTCATCAGTTCCGGGCGAACGGAAAACTTATCACACAGCAGGGAATTCCGGGTAATATATCTGGCACAGTCACCCGTATTCAATGACGCATAATTCATCTTGCACATGATATATGCGATAAATGCATCAAGCGTATGCGGAGCGGTCTTATCAAACTTCATGGTCCTGTCCAGATAATCGGTCATCCCGTCCTCAAGTATCACTGTAGCTATTTCATCGGAATAACACAGTAAAAGGCCGGATACCAGACTGGCATAATTTGAACATATAAGATGCAGGCTATAGTCAAGAATAATGCCCTTTTTTTTAAAAAACCTGCTTACATATTTCTTTTTCCTTCCAAACATCCAGCAAAAAAACATATCAAGGAACATCAGTGCCTGCCCGGATCTCGATATCTTATCGTAATTAACATCCTCAATGAAGATGTTTTCAAACATACCGGACCTCTCACATTGTGTTTTGATCTTTATCTTAAGATCACAGGCAATGATAAGAACATCCCATTTATAATCCCTGCCATATGTATGGTAATACCAGGTAAAGTCAATCAGGGTCTTGGGTGAATACAGGATCGCAAGTGCTCTCTTTTCGCTATTCGTCTTTCTTTTCTCTAACATTTATCTCTTCCTTGACAACAAACTGCGGAGCATTATTGATAGAAATATACATCCTTCCTATGTATTCTCCGAGCATGCCCAAAGTCAGCATCATAATACCAAACAGAAACAGCATTACTATCATCGTTGATGCATACCCGACCGGCATATCCGGCCTTTGGATCCTTTTTATAAGTACAATGATCGCTGCAAGAAAACCTCCTATGGAAGATATGACTCCCAGATAAGTGGCTATGCGGAGAGGTTTTTCCGAAAAAGCGGTAAATCCGTTAAGCCACAGACGTATAAGCTTTCTGAATGTATATCCGGATTCTCCTTCGAGCCTTTCAGCGCGTTTCATCTCAACATTGGCCATATTCCTGGTAACACGGAGGATCAATCCATGCACAAAAGGATACGGATTGTTATATCTTAATACTTCCTTCAGAATATAACTCCTGAACGTGTAAAAACTGTTGAGTTCAATCTCCTTGGGTTTACCGACCAATATGCTGGACATCGCAAAACTGATCTTAGAACCGATAGCACGGTACCATTTGCGTTTATCACTCGGATATTTGGCCGAAACCAGATCGTAATCATCTTCAACAAGCTTATCAATAAGCATGAACATATTCTCCGGAGGAGTTTCACCATCATCATCGAGGCATAGCACTATATCGCCGCGCACATAATGAAACCCAGCCATAAGCGCACCATGCTGGCCAAAGTTACGTGATAATGATATCACCCTGACCCTGTCATCGGTCTTCGCGATATCCCTTAAAACTTCAAGTACATTATCCGGAGAATAGTCGTTAACACATATTATCTCATGATCATACCTGCCGTCCTTTTCTATTGTTGCCCTAACACGTTCTATGACCTGTCCTATGGTATTCTGAGAGCGGTAACAGGGTATAACGACGGAAATCATTTTTTTCGGCATTGTATTTTACCTCTGAACTAAATATGATCCCGGACAGTCTTCCGGGGTACTGAAAATTTGTCTATCAAATAATGATACATGATTCCGCCGATAAATGCTATACCGAAATGAACAAGCCAGTTTACCGGGAAACCGAACAAATGAGGTATGAATGCAAATGTAGACTGTACAAGATATATCTCGAGCGTGGAATCGGCAACTATCCTGCAATAACGCGGCGCTTGCATTTTTGTCAGCATTAAGACAATTACCGTGAAAAACGCAAAGATGATAAGCCCCAGATGTATGACGAACTGCATATTAAGCAGACGTCCCGTCAAGGTAATGACCGTATATTCTCCAAACCACAGTATCACTCCGAGCAAGGCTGCAATAACCGCCTGCCATAACCCGATCCTATCCAAAAGGCCGGAATATATCAACCTTAACAGCGCTCCTTCCAGCATTATTCCAAAATAGAAATATACTTTAAACCACGCGAATCCACCGAGTTCAACCGAAAATACGCTCCTGTCAAGCACCAGACAATACAGCACTATATAGCCGGCAAGCCATATGATAATTGCAGTCATGACCGATCTAATCTTATTATTTCGTACCAACACTAAGTAATAGAATATGTAATAGATCAGAATCGCAAACACAAACCAGCAGGCATCAAGTACTCCCTTCACAAACGCGATGATATCATGGGGCAGATATGCTCTAAGATCGGGATTAAGAAGTATCCTGGCAACCAGACAGATGACGGTTGCAGGCAAAATCCTTTTTAACCGCCTTAAATACCACTTTCCGAAAGAAAGATGAATTTTTACAAGCAAAAAACCTGAAATAACAAAAAAGAGAGAGTTACCGAATCCCCCTCCTATAGCAAGCCACGAAACGGGATATATATCGCGGCAATGACTGTTGGTTATAAGCAGAGCTGCGGCAAATTTCAATATATATATCCAATCGGTTTTATCCTGCTCCCTTATCTGCTCTGAAGCCATTTCGCATACTCCAATATCGCATCGTCCATCTTACGTAAGGGCATATAACCGGTATCTCTCTTAATCTTCTCAAGAGATGCGTCCCACACATAATCATCCATCGGATCATCCTGTCCGCTGAATACTATTTTAGAATCACTGCCCAATAAAGCGATAACATCTTCCGCCAACTGCCTGTTTGAAACAAGCAGGTCACCCGTGAGATTATACACACCATGACACCTGTCACTGTATACCGCTTTATAAAGAGCCTGCGCTATATCTTCGGCATGAACATAGTTCTGCCGCCGTGTACCCTTACCTGATAATACAAGATCATCGCCGTTTAATGCTTTTCTTATAAACGTGGGAAAAATAGTAGCAGGATTAACCCCGGGACCTATAGGGGCGGATATCCTGAAACTGGACGTTCGTATTCCCCTGTATCTGAATGCATAATCCGCAAGCATCTCCTCGCAGTGTTTGGTAATATGGTATACCGTATATGGCTCGAGCGGATGATCCTCTGTGACGGGATGTTCAACCGGATGTCCTATGACGGGCAGACTTGATAGCTGAGCAAATATTCCTATGTCGTTCTTCTCGCAGAATTCAAGAATACGCTGCGTTCCACCGCAGTTATTAATGACAACCTCCGTATTATATGGCTCTTTCCTCATATCCGCCGCCAGATGAACTACGGCATCTATATGATCCGCTTTGATGAGATCCATTATTTCCGACACACGGCCGGTACCCATATCACAGGATACATATTCATCCACACGGTCTGCATCAGCAGGCTCACTGCTTCTGCCCAAACCTATTACATACTCGCCTTTGTCCCTGAAATATTTAATAACGTGATTTCCTATAAATCCATTTGAGCCGGTTACTAAAACGTTCAAATGCCCCTCCTTAATACCCCTTGCCATAGAAACTCCTGACCAGTTCTACTATCATATCCGCTTCCTTTTCAGACAGTCCATAATACATCGGCAGCCTTACAAGGCGCTCACTTTCTTTGGTAGTATATCTGTCCTCTCCGTTAAACCTTCCGTATTTACGCCCTGCGGGCGCACTGTGGAGAGGGATATAATGAAATACGGTCCATACTTCATTCTTCTTCATATACTCGATAAATCGCGTTCTTTCCGCAACATCGGCGAGTTTTATATAAAACATGTGTGCATTGTGAGTGCACTCACCGGGAACAAACGGCAGCTCGATCCTTCCCTCATCAGCAAGTTCCCTGAGTCCCTCATTATATA